>CAZMSH010000007.1:39098-76049 GCA_964568875.1 uncultured Rikenellaceae bacterium
GGGAGCACCTTCGCTCTCCATGCCCATCTTTCCCATTTGTCGGATAGCTCTCTGGTCATCTCAGGCATCTCGCGTGACATATCTCTGGTTTCCGTACGGTCTTGCTGAAGATCGTACAGCTGCCATGGCTGCCTGCCCGGCTTAACCACTTTCCAGCGGCTCTCATGAATCATACTTCTGTTGCCAATATGCTCGACGTAGTAGGAATCTCTCTCGATTGCCTCGTTCCTGAGTATGGCGCCTACAAGACTTTTGCCTTCCATGCCTATAATCGCATTGCCATTGTATAATGAAGGGTATTCTGCACCCGAAGCCTCAACCAGTGTCGGCATTATATCGATCAGACCGGCCACCTGTTCACGGAGGTCTCTGTCTTTTACCGTCTCACCCTTCCAGTAGACGATAAAAGGGGAGGCAATACCTCCTTCAAAAGTACCGCTTTTGAATCCCCTGAAAGGAGTGTTGCTGTAGTGAGCCCATCCCCGTCCATAGCTATGGTATGTATCAGGGGGCCCGGGCAGTTTTGAACCGTCGTTGGAATAATCGACAATAAGGCTGTCGCGGGTAAACGCCGGACCGAAATTGCTGGCCCATGGATTCTGCGGGCTCCACGTTTCAGCGCAAGCCCCGTTATCGGAAAGAAAAATGATGATGGTGTTGTCCATCTGTCCTTCCTCTTCCAGTTTCTTTATTATCCGCCCAATGCCCTGATCCATGCAGTCGACCATTGCGGCGTAAACCTCCATCCTGGCAAGTTCCCACTCCCTGAGTACAACATCGTCCCATGCCTGACCCTGATAGGCATCTGTTATGTCCCATTCAGGTTTTATCAATCCCATTTCGGTCATTCTCTTCAGCTTATCCTCCCTGAGCTTATCCCACCCGGCATCAAACATCCCCCTGTATTTCTCAATATCCTCAGGCTTGGCCTGTATTGGCCAGTGGGGAGCATTATAAGCCACATACATGAAAAAGGGCTTTTCAGGAGTTTTCCTAAAGTGCCGGTCGATGAAGCTTACCGTGGTGTCTGAAATTGCATCAGTCATGTAATAACCGGGAGGGGAGGAGAGCAAAGTATCATTCCCGTACACCAGCATCTCCGGATCAAAGAAGCTGGTGGCACCACTGATGATACCATAATAGTGATCGAATCCCCTTTGCACCGGCCAGTTGTGCTTGTCGCTGCCATCCTGAGAATGAGCAACATGCCATTTGCCGGTCATATATGTACCGTACCCTGACCCGCGAAGGACTTCAGCAATTGTCACACATTGATTATTCAGTTCACCCAGATAACCCGGGGCCCTGGTAGTATTGTCAACCATCGAACCCAGTCCGGCCTGATGGGGATGCAGTCCGGTAAGCAGGCTCGCCCTGCTGGGACAGCTTCTTGCCGTGGAATAGAAGCTGGTGAACTGAACGCCATTTACTGCCAGTCCGTCGAGGTTGGGGGTTTCAATTTCGCTGCCATAGCAACCGATATCAGAATAACCAAGATCATCTGCAAGTATCAGCAGGATGTTTGGCGGTGTTTTGGGTTTCTCCCCGCATCGCATAAGCATTAATGCTGAAGCTGTTGAGGCTATCACCAGGCCGGCAGTGGTGGTTACTTTCATGACAGATCCCTTTAATTGTATATATTACATTTAATGCAATATAGTCATTGTTTCAATAAGTCAGGAAAAAAGCTGATTCTGAAGCAAACCCCTTAGGTATCAGCATGCACCAGCAGTTACAGCCACGCAAGGCAGGGAAACATATAGCCATTTATTTATCAGGGAGTGAGCAATTGCTTCACCTTTGCAGATATCTGGCTGCCATCGGCTTTGCCTGCCAGCTCTTTGGTTGCCACACCCATTACCTTGCCCATGTCGGCTGGTGTTTTTGCACCAACGCGCTCAATAATACCCTTAAGAATCGTAGCCAGCTCTTCATCGCCAAGTTTTGCCGGCAGATATTTCTCGAGTATATCGGCTTCAGCGACCTCTTTCTCATAGAGGTCGGGTCTGTTCTGCTCCTTATAGATAGCAGCCGACTCCCTGCGCTGTTTCACGAGCTTCTGCACAATCTTCAGCTCCTCGTCCGGGCTCAGCACAGAGTCTGCTCCTTTCTCGCTGCGGGCCATAATAAATGCTGTTTTTACAGCCCTTATCGCCTCAAGAGCAACCTTATCCTTTGCTTTCATGGCAGTGATGAGGTCGACGGAGATTTTTTCAGTAAGTGACATATCGTTTTTGGTTTATAATATCCACATTTTTCTTTCACATCCTACATTAACCGAAACTGGAAATCCGATCAAGGGCCTCCATATCCATGATTTCAATCTCGCGCCCGTTGATCCTGATAATTTTTTCCTTTCTGAACTCTGACATTGCTCTGATGACATTTTCAGTAGTCATACCTATATATTCGGCAATTTCGCGTCTAGAAACCGGAAGGTCAAACGTCGGGTTCATATACAACTCACGGCTCATTTTCAGAAGGATATATGCTACTTTTCCATGCGTGTTCCTCCTTCTGATCTCCATTGACTCCTGAATGATCTTGTTTGATATGGTCCCCAGCCGCTCCATGAGGTTAAGACTGAGAAGCCCGTTGTTCCTTACTATGTTTTTAATCTCATTAATATCAATATGACATATCACCGAATCTTCCAGGGCTGATACTGAATAGGTTTGCCGGGATATGGTGAACACTCCCAGCAAACTTACGAAATCGAAGGGCCCTGCTATGGTAATGATCTGATCCTTGCCGTTAGGAGTGGTTTTATAGAGCTTCAGCAAACCGCTCTTCAGATAGGAGAAGTTCCTGATCTCATCTCCTTCAAGAAAAACTACATCGCCACGACTGTGAAAGGTCTCATACTTGTTATTGCAGAAGCTTTCCAGCTCATCCTCCCTGAAGCTTTCGAAGAAGGCTGATCTCAACTCACATTTAGCACAATCGCATTTAGGGTTCATAGTTTTACTTTTTTAGCTCTATGATATTTCTCATAAACTGATAATTGTCATAATGAATCGACGGTCCCCGGAGTTGAACCGGAATTACATTTGCCAGGGTTTTATCAGTAACCAAATCAAAGTTAAAAGTACAAGAAATTCGCGATTATGAAAAAACTACTCATCCTCGGAGGAGGAACCGCCGGAACCATGATGGCAAACAAACTGCATAAAGTACTTGACAGGGAAGAATGGGACATCACCCTCGTGGATAAACACAAAACCCATTTTTACCAGCCCGGATTACTCTTTATTCCCTTTGGCATCTATACAAGAGAGGATGTTGAGAAACCAAAAGCAAATTTTTTCCCTCCCCGGGTCAAGGTAATTTTTTCAGAGATAGAATTGATTCAACCAGAAGAGAACAGGGTGATTCTGGAGGGTGGCAGGGTTTTGCAATACGATTACCTGATAGTGGCTACCGGAACACATATCCGTCCCGATCAGACGCCCGGATTATCCGGTTCCCTGTGGTACAAGCAGATTTTTGATTTTTATACCCTTGAAGGAGCCATGGCCCTGAGACAGCATCTGAAAACGTGGGAGGGAGGAAATCTTGTGGTCGCCATAACCGAAGTGCCCTTTAAGTGCCCGGTAGCGCCGCTTGAGTTTGTATTTCTCGCTGAGGCCTATTTTTCAGAAAGGGGCATGCGTGATAAGGTTAAGATCACCTATGTGACACCAATGTCTGGGGCATTTACCAAACCTGTTGCTACAAAAATGCTTAATGAATTGCTGGAGGAAAAGAACATTGAAGTGGTGACCGACTTTTACATTGAGAAGGTGGATAATGAAAACAGACGTCTTGTATCTTATGACGGAATGGAGATTCCATTCGATCTGCTGACGATAGTGCCAATGAATATGGGTGACGAAGTGATTGCCAGAAGCGGGCTGGGAGATGACATGAACTATGTCGCGACCAACAAGGAGACACTGCAGTCTTTAAAGCATGATAATATTTTCGTAATCGGCGATGCTGCGAACCTGCCCACCTCGAAGGCCGGCTCTGTTGCACATTTTGCCAGCGATGTCCTTATGGAAAACCTGGTGCTTGCAATTGAGGGAAGACCCCTTACAGCCAAGTTTGATGGCCATGCTAATTGTTACATCGAAACCGGTTATGGCAAAGGAGCCCTGATTGATTTCAACTACGATACTGAACCCCTGCCCGGCACCTATCCCCTTCCCGGAATAGGGCCTTTCGGGCTGCTGCGCAACACGCGCATTAACCATTATGGAAAGATAATCTTCAGGTGGATATACTGGCATATATTGTTAAAAGGTAAAGAGTTGCCTGTTGAATCAGAGATGACAATGGCAGGAAAGCGGAAGATTTCTGTCTGAGGTTATTTAATACAATAAAGGAGCAGAACATGAACGAACCCAATATTTTAGACAGGATTGATACCCTGGAGCAGAAGCTCGACCTGGTGCTTGAATATGTGAATCAGCAACGCCTCAGGTCTGAGGTGGTGGAGGATCTGGTGTCTGATGTGGTGATTATCGGGAAAGACCTGTATAACTCTTCGGTGATAGAACTTGAGAAGCAGGACGTGCAGTTTGACCCTGATGAGCTGAAGCAACTCACCATCAACCTGGTGAAGAATGTAAAGAATATTAACGAGATTATCGGCCTTCTTGAGAGTATTATGGACCTGAAACAAGATATTGGTCCTATTCTTAATGAGATTATAATTGAGTTCACAAAGAAAATGCACACCATAGAGGAGAAGGGGTATTTCGATTTTGCCAGAGAGATCGGAAGACTGATGGACAACATCGTAACCAACTTTTCGCAGGAGGATGTCAGGCAATTGGCCGACAACGTTGTACTCATTCTACAGACAGTCAAAAACATTACACAGCCAGAGATGCTGGTTGCTGTAAATAATGCTGTAAAGGTATACGGGAGCATCCAGACAGATGATATCAGGCCATACTCTATGTGGCAAATGATGAGGGAAATGAGAAGCCCCGAAATGAAATCTGCACTGGGCTTTCTGGTTGCCTTTATGAAGAATCTATCTAAACAAAACAATTCTTAATCTATTTAATCTTAAAGAACATGGCACAGAAAACTATTGCCGGTATCACTGTTGATGTAACCAATGAGGGATACCTTGAAAACCCTGGACAATGGACAAAAGAGATTGCGGTGGAGATCGCCCGCGAGATCGGTATTGAGCTCACTGACAAGCATTTTGAGGTGCTGGAATTTCTGCGCACCGAGCATGCAGCCGGCACCCAGCTTTCCATCAGGAAAGTAGGAAACTCAGGTATAGTTGACATTAAAGGGCTCTACACCCTATTTCCCGGCGGCCCACTAAAGTATTCTTCCAAGATTGCAGGAATTCCAAAACCTGTCAGTTGCGTTTAACCTGTTAGCTATAGAAATCATGAACACAGAAATAAAAGAAAGACCTTTGAAGAAAGTGTGCATTATCTGTGCCAAAGGCACGATAGAAGATGTATATGCCACACTGGTTCTTGCCAATGGTGCAGTGATGGAAGGAATCGAGGCAAAGCTGTTTTTTACCTTCTTCGGTTTGGACGCCATCACCAAAAAGCAGATGAATAAGATACATACCGGAACGGTGGGTAACCCCGCCATGCGCATGCCGGGTGGTTTACCATTCCCTTCTGTACTGGGGATGTTGCCCGGCGTGGAAGCTGGTGTTTCGGCAATGATGAAAAGCCAGATGGCAGCTCTTGATATTCCGCCCGTTGGAGAATTTCTTGAGATGATTACCGCCGGTGGGGGCGAAGTGTATGCCTGCAAACTGGCCATGGACATGTTCAAACTGGAGGCCAAAGATCTCTGGGATGGATGCAGCGGAGTTCTTACTGTAGGCGATTTCTACGCTATGTGTGGCGGCGAAAACACCCAAATCATTTTTACTTAACGAATATGCTATTTTGAAGGGTCTCTTTTGAGACCCTCACTGGCTAACCAGCATCCCACTGCCAGGACTCTTCTCCGGAAGCTCTGATTGCAGTGCGGTGCTCCTTGCCGGTAAAGTTACCGGCCGGTCAGATAATATGGCCGCCTTCGCTGCGGATTTTCTGCAGGGCTTCTGCAACGGCATCTTCGCTGAGGCCACGGCAGGCATCTATTATCAGTGAAGTGTCAAAACCCTCTTTCAGGCTGTCCAGCGCCGTGTAGTATACACACACATCGGTTGCCAGTCCGCCAACGAATACCTGCTTTATGCCCTTTCCACGAAGGTAATCGGCCAGGGCGGTTGATTTTTCGCGGTTGTTGTCGTAAAAGCCGCTGTAGCTGTCTATCAGTTTATCGGTGCCCTTGCGAAAGACAGCCTCAACCCTTTTTGTGTCGAGTTTGTCGCTGATTTCAGCCCCGGCACTGCCCTGCACGCAATGATCGGGCCACAGGATCTGCTTCCCGCCTCTCCATTCAATCTCATCGAATGGCTTCTTTCCGTCGTGCTGCGAGGCAAAACTGCTGTGCCCCTCAGGGTGCCAGTCCTGTGTGGCCACCACCAGGTCAAACTGGGCCTGAAGACTGTTAAGAACAGGTATTACCTTATCCCCTTCAGGTACCGCCAGGGCTCCCCTGGGTAAAAAGTCATTCTGCACATCCACCATTATCAATGCTCTCATAACTAATCCTTTTTGTGTTCCTGAATCAGGTTGTTTCTTAAGGTATGCAGGGCTTCAGAAAGCCCGATCTTGTATATATGCGGATTATCGAAACGCCTGTACTCATCAGGAAGCCTCTGAATCCGGCTGCGCGAGAACCGGGCAATCTCTTCAACAGTTTTGGGGGAACCGGTTCGTTCTCCGTTTTCCATCACCCTGGTCAGCAGGGGTTGCTGGTGGCAATCAGTGATCTTCAGTGTTTTCAGGGGATCAAAAGGCGAGTACATCTTATCAATGCCGGCCTCATCGCGCAGGGCTATAACATCAGCGCCCATCCATTTTCCCTGGTCGTCTTCGAGGCGGTATACCTGCTTCTTCCCGGGAATGGTAATCTTATTGATAGATTCAGATAGTTTTATGCACGGCAGACCTTTGTGTTCCGCCAGTTTATACACTCCGTCGAGAGCGGCATCGGGACTGCCGGTTATCACAGAGGTGCCGACGCCATAGATGTCGATGGGAGCCTGTTGTTCACGAAGGCTTTTGATCACCTTTTCATCGAGCTGATTTGAGGCTGCGATTTTTACATAGCCGAGGCCCGCATCGTCAAGCATCTTTCGGGCTTCCCTGGCCAGGTAGGCCAGGTCACCGCTATCGAGCCGTATTGCCGTTAACCGCTCGCCGCGTTTTTCCATTTCGAGGGCTACGGTAATGGCATTGGGCACGCCGCTTTTCAGGGTGTTGTAGGTGTCTGCCAGCAGCACACAGTCGTCGGGACGGTAGCGGGCAAAATCGCGGAAGGCATCAATCTCTCTCTCGTATGTCTGGATAAAGGAGTGAGCCATGGTCCCTGATGCTTTCAGACCGAAGTCGAGTGCGGCACGCACGTTGCTCGTGGCTGAAAAGCCGCCGATAACGGCAGCACGCGCCCCATGATAGCCCGCCGGCCCCTGTGCCCTTCGCAAACCAAAATCGACAAGCATGGCGGAACCGGAGACCTGGCTCATGCGACTGGCCTTGGTGGCGATAAGGGTTTGGTGATTCAGTACATTCAGCAGTATTGTTTCGATGATCTGAGCCTCTGTCAGCGGCGCTTCTACCTGCAGTACGGGTCGGGTGGGAAAGACAAGATCTCCTTCGGAAGAAGAATCTATATGTCCGGAAAAACGAAACTTTTGCAGATATTTCAGGAAGGCTTTGGAAAAGCCGTTTTTGCGCAAAAAGCCGATATCGTCATCATCAAAACGCAGGGTTCCTGCAATATCGAGCAATGTCTCAAGGCCGCAGAAGACTGCATAGCCGCCACCGAACGGGAGCTTGCGGAAGAAGTAGTCAAACACCGCCGTTTCATTTTTTCTGCCGGTTTCAAAATAGACCTGGGCCATGCTTAACTGGTACAGATCGGTATATGAGGCGGTGTATGATATCATTTTTTCAGTCTTTGGTTAAAGCAGGCTTCATGTGCCTGATAGTTATGGCCGGAGTTTTTCTCCATGGCCAGATGTTTCACCGACTTTGGGTGGGTGGTTTATGTAAACGATTGTTGTGTTGCCGAAACCCACACCAATCGTATTCCTGTTATTACAGGGTAATGATCAGACCCAGATTTGCGAAGTGCAGCATGTTAAAGTTGTAAACCTCACTTACATCTGCACCGCCCTCCACCATTCTGTATGCTGCCTTTATCTTCAGATGATCACCAATTGGTATTTTGCCTCCCAGATAGAGGTCAAAAGCTCTTCCGGGCCCCCCTGCCAGACCGTCGCCTTCAAAGAAGAGAGCCCAGTTATTAAAGTTATATTCGGCATATAAATTCAGTAACGGTACAAAGCCAAGATCAACCTTGGTGTCACTGATTTCACCTGCTGTCAGACGAATTTCGGCATCCCTGATTTTTGCGGTAAAACCGACACCCAGCAGCCATTTTTCAGATTTGTAGACATCTCTCCTGTATGTTAGTCTGTAGCTGTTAAATTTATATAACGCGACTATATTCTGACCCTGAAGGAAAGTGGTGCTCTGGTACCTGATATCAAAAGGCGCCGGGCCCTCATAGTTTGCACTCAGGGGAGCATATAACAGGAAGAAGTGGTTTTTCCCGCTGAAACAATAGCCAAGCTTTAAGCTATAATATAATACAGGTCCCTGTATCCGGAAATCCTTATACAGATCAAAAGTGGTACCCGCTTCGTTTGGTATTCTAACCTCGTTATAGCTCTGAGCAACCAAACCTCCCGATATGTCGAGGCTTATCTGGCCATGTGACTGTATAAATATTCCGGTAAAGATTAATAAAACGAATATCTTTTTCATAATCAGCGGATTTACTATAGATGTAATCAATAATCAGATGTGCCGGCCTAAAATCATGTCAGGCAGCAGCGGCAGCGATTATGGCTATGGGAACGGCAATTACCAGAACAAGTGCATAGATTGAAAGCATCACTATTGTCAGTATTCCCATGAACTTAAACATTGATTTCAGGTTGCCGAATCCGTCAGTCATTGCCTGCTGGTTCAGGTTCATGATGCCCTGCTTTATCTTATTTGAAAAATTATACAGATAGGTAACCGGGAAGTAGTAAATTATTGCCATAATAATATAAATGATACCAAAAAATCCCGGGTTAAAGGGGATATCTGTGAGGCTCTTCATTACAGACATGCCGATCATGAAGAAAAGTCCCATCAGGGCCAGCAATCCCATGAAGACATATCCGACAATAGCGAGGAATTTTCCCCATTTTGAGGATTCGATAAGGAAGGCCTTGTTGGATTCGTCAATAACGAGCAGGCTTTCAGTGGTTGGGGGGGTGGTTAAGTTTTCCATTTGGTTGTGTATTTATTGGTTAGTTAGCTGCAATTACTACACAAATCAGGCGGTTCTGATTTCTGATAAGGAGTTTTCCTTCACTAAGAGCAATGGGGGCCCAGTTCTGATTTTCAAGTGCTCCGGGTTCAGGATTCGGTTCCTTTAGCTTCTGTGCCGACACAATAGGCTTGAAGCCTGTTGGATCGGCTTCTACCAGCCATAGTCCGGTTACCCCGTCAGTGGTTATCAGTAATCCCTCGGCAAGGATAATGCTTCCTCTTTCAAAATTGGGTTTTCTGTCGGTCTGCCACATGGTGACCCCGTCAATGCTCATGCACATGAGTCCGTTTTTCGATTCGTTGGTAGAGCACTGTCCGTAGAAGTATCCGTTGTAGAGCACAGGGGGCTGTGTATGTACACCAAATTCGGCATTCCTGAAAAGTTCGGTGACATTGTAGCTGCCATTGGCTTGCTTCTCAGGTTTTATCATTACAGAACCGGCATGATAACCGCCTGTAACCAGAATTTTGCCATCACCGGCATCAACAGCTGAAGGAATGGGTATCACGCAGTTCCATCCCTTATAGTCCCATAATATTTCGCCCGTATCGGGGTCGATGCCAACAATCCTTCCTCCGCTGGCATTGGAGCCCCTGCCTGTTGCAGCCGTGATCATTACAATATGGTTTTCGTTGCCGACTTGTACAACAGCAGGACTAACATATCCGACAGCACCAAGGGACGGGGTTTTCCAAACCACCCTGCCGGTGAGTTTATCATAAGCCACAACACCTGCCTCCGGGGCCTGCGAGGCTATTACCAGAAGGTCTCCGTAGATGAGCGGACATTGTGAAATGGCCCATGTAGGCAGGCGTCCGCCGCCAAAATCACTCCACACGTTAACATTCCATACGGGCTCCTGGGTGTTTATGTCGATGCAGTAAAGATCGCCCGCGAAGCCGCATGAGTATATGTAATTGCCGTCGATTGCCGGTACGCTGCGCGATCCGGGGAAGGGCGATTCTCCGGGTGAACCAAAGCCATAGCTCCATAGTTCGGTACCGGTTGAGAGGTCGAAGCACCTCATCTTGTCCCCGACAGCATCGTCGCGGTCGAGAAGATAGACCTTTCCGTCTTTGACAACAGGTCCGCCGAAACCTCTGCCTATACTAACACCCCACAAAACTTCAGGACCATCCTGTGGCCATGTATGAAGTATGTTTTTCTGTGATGAGATGCTATTGCGATCGGGACCGAGAAACTGAGGCCAGTCCTGTGCTTCTGTCTGCAAGCTGGTGGTGAAGGTTGCCGCGAGGGCAATTATTGGGATGATAAGAGTTTTTTTCATATCTGGTTTGTTTATATCTTACAATGGTTGACCGGAAAACCGTAAGAGCAAAGGTAAGAAAAAAAGGTATCAGGTATGCTCCCATTCGGTCGCGAACTCGACCGTCAGGCCGGTCTCGGTTCAGGTACCGGGCGTTTTGGTGTCTGGTATTGTATTGGGCATAATTAAGGAGAACGGCGAGTCGTCCCGTTTACCGTTTACCGCTTTCCGGTTTCAACGAATTCCTTCCAGTCGCGGCCGGAGGTGAGCCATGCCAGGTTTAAGCGGGCGATGTTGCCACCGCCGTTGCTTTCGTAGAGCAGGTAGATGATACCTTCGCCGGGCGTTCCGGCCCTTCCTGCTGCCAGTGATGAGTAGGCGAAACTACCTTCATCGACAAGCCTCTTTACGGGCCAGGTTTTGCCTCCATCGAAGCTTGCCCAGATAGTGCCCCTGACCCTGCCGGATACGCGCTGTCCATATGACCACAGCTCACTGCCATCATCCTTTGGCACATCAATATTGCTGTAGAGGAGAATGTCATAACCTTCTACCGGCAGCCTTACCAATCCGGCCATAAGTCCATATTCGGTATTCTGGTTGCCGTCGGGAAGCACATCACTTACCGACATGTCGACCCATGACTCTCCACCGTCGTGGCTCCATGCTATGTGTCGCCAGAGCGGACTGAGGCCGTCGGTCGACCTGTGGCGGCGCGAGTTGTAGTAAAGGGTTCCGTCAGAGAGTTCCTCAATGGCTGCCTCACCGGTTCCATAAGCAGGGAATGGAGCGCTGGTGTGCCAGGTTGTACCTCCATCGTCGCTGTAGATAGCGTTGGTGTAGTGGTTATCCCAGTATTGTACATCGTTTCCCTCGGCGTAGACACGAGAAGCCCTGATGAGGCGGCCGGCATTCTTGCCGTGCATGAGGGTGATTCCCCTCTCGTTCATATGCATCGATGGAATGTTGCCTCGTTCGTCGGGGTGGATAATATGCTCGTAGGCGTTCCAGGTAAGTCCGTGGTCTTTGCTGCGATAGATTGTAAGTGGAGACCAGGGGTGACCCTCCTCGACAAATGCCAGGATATCGCCGCTATTCTCGTTGACGATGGTTCCTCCGCCATGGAATCCCGGTTCCGAAATATTTATTACCGGCCCCCACGATTTGCCGCCGTCGGTGCTGCGCCTGGCAACGTATTTTGTGCTGCCCCATGTAGTAATGATCGTTCCGTCAGTGGCGACTACCACGTTCGGAAAACGTTCGTTTTCGTATATACGGGTGACGTCGAAAATCTCAATGCCGTTGTTCCAGAAGGGGTTCTTCTCTGGAGTGCTGCAGGAGATGGTCAGAATGATCAGGCCTAAAGAAATTAATGCTGGTTTCATAGAAGCAGGGTTTGATGTAAAGATAAGAAAAGGGCGTAAAGGGCGTAAAATACGTAAAAGGCATAGAAGGCATAACGGGCTTAAAGGGGTACGAGGGATAGGAAAACTATATCAGAGTCAGCAATCAGGTCATAGAGTTTAACTGCCATCTTTCAAGAGATTTCTATATTCCAGGATGTCGCCGGGCTGACAGTCCAGGGCATGGCATATGGCTTCAAGGGTGCTGAACCTGATGGCTTTTGCCTTACCGGTTTTAAGTATTGAGAGGTTGGGAAGTGAGAGGCCCACCCTTTCAGACAACTCGTTGAGAGACATTTTTCTCCTGGCCATCATTACATCGAGATTTACAATTATTGCCATGAGCTAAACTGTTAGTTCGTTTTCGTTCTGTAATTCGGTTCCTCTTCTGAAGACCTCAGCCAGTATGAATATTATACCTGCAAGAAGCAGAAAACTTCCTCCGTTCCAGTTCTTTGATATCTCCACCCCCTGACGGCTGATCCATTCGGTGTATCCCTCAGCAGCCAGAGCCAGAATACCTGTCCCTAAAGCAACATAACTTATTTGTGAAATCAGGACCGTTACACCTTCACTGAAAGGCTGCTCAAGCCTTAGTTTCCTGAATATTCTAACAGCCAGATAGGCGATATATGCATGAACAGCCGAATATAGAATAATGAGCGAAAACATCGCGTAATGGTGTGCCCTGCGATATTCATACAATTTCCCGCTTTCCGCAGTAACATCTTCAAGAAATTCCTGTATCTCTCCTATGTCGAAAAGGAGATTCAGTATCAGGGCGAAAATCAAAGTCCCTGTTCTTATGCAAAGACCAATAAACACTATCCAGACCAGAATGTGCACAGCATTGAAAACAAACCGTGTTTGTGATTTCATGAGTTCTTTTATAATTGATTTGTAGATGCAAATAACGATAAAAATATAATGAAAAACAATAAATATATAATAAAAAAGGTAAAATTAGTATCGTGCTGGTTCAGGAGAGGAAAATAGGACCTTGCACACTGCAGATTTACCGTGTGGAGGTATTGCGATTTTTTTTTGTAACTTAACAGGATATAGTGCAATCATTGATTGGAGATTACATAAATTAGATCATTAATATTAGTATGTCATGAAAAAGTTAATCTTATTATCTGCTCTTTTATTAGTTCTGGCACCTCTGACTGCCCAAAGGTCAGCAGAAAAGGCTGATACACGTCTTAAAGGGCTGGATGCTCAGCTTGAGTCTCTGCTTAAGGATTGGAATGTAGCCGGTTTTTCTGTGGCAGTGGTTGAAAAAGACAGGGTTGTTTATTCAAAGGGATTCGGTTATCGCAACTATGAAAAAAAGCTGCCGGTGACGCCTGGTACTCTCTTTGCAATTGGTTCGTGCACAAAGGCATTTACCTCCTCGTTGCTGGGAGTACTGGCTGAAGAGGGAAAGGTGAAGCTTAATGAGAGTCCGATACTCTATATTCCCCAGCTAAGGTTTTTCAACGATGAAATGGACAACCAGGTGACGATAACCGACCTGATGTGCCATCGTACAGGACTGCCCAGACATGATTACTCGTGGTATCTTTTCCCTTCTCCGTCAAGAGATGAACTCATTGAGAGAATAAGGCATCAGGAGCCATCCGCTGGGGTGCGGCAGGTATGGCAGTATAACAATTTCATGTTCTTCCTGCAGGGAGTGATAGCCGAAAATGTAACAGAGAAGAGCTGGGAGGAGAACATCAGAGAGAGGTTTTTCAAGCCTCTGGGCATGAATCATTCCAACTTCACAATTGATGCCATGAAGGCAAGTGATAATGCTTCTCTTGGATACCGGGTGCGAAAAGACAGCTCGATTGCGTTGCAGGACTACTATCAGATTCAGGGTCTTGGCGCTGCCGGAGCAATCAACAGCAGCGCTGATGAGATGGCAAACTGGCTTATAACATGGATAAACGGAGGCAAGTATGGTGAAGAACAGGTGATTCCGGAATCATTTGTAAGGTCTGCCATCAGTTCCCAGATGGTGGCTTCTCCCGGACTGCCTTCTTCCGAGAACCCGGATCTGTTTATGACAACTTATGGCTACGCCTGGATGATGTCGTCCTACAGGGGACATTACCTGGTGCAGCATGGTGGCAATATAGATGGATTTTCAGCATTGACATCTTTCTTCCCAACAGACAGTCTGGGCATCGTTGTGCTGGTAAACCAGAACTCTTCTGCCGTACCTGGCCTGGTTCGCAATATAATTGCAGACCGTATGCTGAAACTGACGGCCAAAGACTGGAATAAGCAGCTCCTTCAGCAGAGGGAGAAATCTGTGAAGGCACAGCAGGAGGCTTTGAAGAAAGCCAGTTCCGATAAAAAACCCGGTACTTCACCAACCCACTCACTTGATGAATATGCCGCAGTATATAGCCACCCGGGATACGGAGATTTTCAGATTCTGCTCTCAGGAGATTCCCTATATGCTGTAACCCCGGCTCGCAGGATATGGCTCAGGCATTTGCATTATGACATTTTTGAGCCATTCGAGGTAACTCAGGAGGGAATTGACACAACTGCACCGCCACCAGCCCGGTTTAACTTTCGCACAGGTGACGATGGAAATATAGAAAGCCTGATGTTTGCAGTGGAGCCGGCACTGAAGCCTCACGAGTTTAGAAGGAAACTAGAGGAAATAGATGTTGACCCTGAAGAACTCTCAGCCTATGAAGGGGAATATGAACTCGCCGGAATGGTAGCAAAAGTATATGTCAAAAACGATACCACCCTGTACCTTTTTGTCCCAGGACAACCGGAGTATGAGCTTCAACCGATTGGAACAAACCTGTTTGCAATTAAGAGCCTTGAAGGATTCAGACTTGAATTTACCGTAGACAAAAATGGAGATATCGTATCTGTGATATTTATTCAACCTAACGGAAGATTTGAGGCGGTGAGGAAGTAAACCCCCTGAAATTGAGGTTTCTGTGTCTAATTTTACCATTTCCTGAAGTCCGCGGTATTGTTCCTCAATCGTGCCGGCTTATAGTTATGCATTTTCAGGTTTATAACCTGGCTTGCGGTTAATCGTCGAAAAAAAAACCAAAGAAAACTTGCATTACAAGAAAATAATATTTTATATTTGCAATATATAAGAAAGTAATATATATAAAAAGTATGATATCAAGTGAATTATTGAAGGGGTCGCTCAGAACAATAGTACTGAAGCTTCTGAAAGAGGAGGGACCGATGCACGGCTACGCCATAACCCGCAGGGTGGAGGAACTCACCGAAGGGAAAATAAAGCTCACCTACGGAGCGCTCTATCCCCTGCTGCACAAGCTCGAAAGCGAAAAGGTGCTGGTAACTACATCGGAGAACTACAACAACCGCATTCGCATAAGCTACAGCCTCACACCCGAGGGTCACTCGCTGGTTGCTGAGAAGATTAAGGAATTAAGGGAGTTTATCGATTCCCTGCATCAGATAATAGATCTTAAACCCGGAATCAGCCATGCCTGAGCTTACACCGCGCGAGGTCGATATCATAAGCAATGCCGTCAGGGCGCAGGGTATTATCTATTCCCATCTTCCCGACGACCTTATTGACCATCTGTGCTGTGACGTCGAAAGCCTCATGCATGAGGGCTCCACCTTCACCGATGCCTTTGCCGCGGTCAGGCGAAAAATGGGATCATACCGCCGCCTGCGGGAAATTCAGGAAGAGACACTCTTCGCAGTAGACACTAAATACAGAAAGATGAAAACAACGATGAAAATCTCGGGCATCGCCGGAACAATCCTCTTCGGCCTTGCCTCATTGTTCAAGATCATGCACTGGCCTCTGGCCGGAGTAATGATGGTACTCGGAGCCATGACTCTGACACTTGCTTTCATGCCTTCAGCTCTCATGGTCCTCTGGAAGGAGACCCGCAGCAAGAAGAGGCTATTCCTCTTTATATCAACCTTTCTTGCAGCTCTCCTTACCATAGGCGGCATCCTCTTCAAGGTACAGCACTGGCCCGGCGCCGGCGTAATCATAACCTTATCAGGTGTGGTCACCATTTTTCTGCTGATGCCTGCCATCCTTCACAGCGCTCTTGTCAGTCAGGAACGCAGGGCGGCACCTGTAGTATATATCATCGGCGCAATAGCCATAGTCTTATCCTTCACCGGATTTTTCTTCAAGCTGATGCACTGGCCGCTGGCCGGAATGCTGATAGTCACAGGCTTGCTGGTCCTCTTTCTCATCGCCTTCCCCTGGTATGTCATCACCACCATGAAGAATGACACCCATGTCAGGCCTGAGTTTATCTTTATGGTCGTCGGATCACTGGCAGTGCTTCTGCCTTTATCTCTCATGAATCTTAATCTGCAGGAGTACGACAAAAAGATAATGAACGAAATGACAGAAGACCTCAGCGTTCAACGCAACCCCGAAACGACTCTGCAACTCTCTGGAGCCTTTGAGGCTGTATCAGAGGAAAAGATTGACAGCAAGGAGGGCGAAAAGGAAGTAATTACCAAATAAATAAGGCAATGAAGACAAAGACATATATAACCGGATTGATAACCACGACACTGGTTTTTTTAGGAGCGACTTTCAAAGTTATGCACTGGCCCGGGGCGGGCAAACTGCTCACAACCGGAATAATCTTCCTCCTGTTCATCTTCCTTCCCCCGGCGCTGATATCGGGTTACAAGGGAGAAGGCAGAAAGGAGAGCCTGTCTCTCTATATAGTTACATATATTACCTGCCTCGTAACATTTGCGTCAATGCTGTTCAAGATCATGCACTGGCCCGGAGCAGGCATCCTGCTTATTATTGCAATACCCTTCCCGTTTGTGGTGTTCCTTCCCGTTTACCTCTATATCACCGGGAAAAACGAAAGTCATAACATCTACAATACCGTGGCGGTGTTGTTCCTTCTGGTAGTTTTTTCTTCGCTGACAGCACTTCTTACCCTTAATGCCAGCTGATAACTATCATAAACTAACAAACAAAACAATAGTCAGAGTCGCTGGAATCAGTTATACCAGCCGGTTAAATATAGGATTCAGAGTTGTTTGCTGGCTGCTTTGGATATCAGGTTACTTATCGCACTTGAGGTAATAATGGATAAAGATCAGACCCTCTTTGCCTTGACCCGAATGCTATATGAGGTAACTATTCCGACAGTCAGCACGCTGATGAGTACATCACTGAATGTAAACTTAGTGACAATCTGACAATTACCATCGCCAGGTGTGTTCACATTCGTTCTGCCAATTGGTACTATACCCCAGAAAAGCCATAATTGCTTACCCTTGGCATAAGTATAATCGTTACCCCATGCCTCAGTGTAAGCACCAACGCTTGTCTTCGTCATAAGACAAGAAGGCAGTGTGGTTGTCAGTAGCATTACCACAGCCAGTAACAGAGCAAGAGACTTGATTTTCTTCATTTTGCAGGTAGTTATTTGGTCATCTGAACCCGGGTTGTTTTGTTGTTATTAATAATTATGGCTCAAGTTATAAAATTTACCGGATCTGTAATCTTTTTACAGACTCTTTGAACGCGGTCTATTTTATTACTGCTCTATTACTGCCGGTCTCTCTCTTATCTGAAGGTAATGATGGCCTTTATAGGAAAACCATTCGTCGGTTGATTCTACAGATAACTGGTACACTCCCGGTTTAAGAGTGCCTACATTAACTGTGGCTTCCCAGAGGTGAGGCGTTGCTACCGGTCTTGAAAGCCGGCGCCACGGAACGGCTCCGAGTTCGGCTTCTCTCTCAACGACTCTGTGAAGAACCGAGTCGGTACGGATTACATTGTTCATATTTATCCACTCCTCCTGTCCGCTGATTTTCATCCTTACATTAGCCGTTGGCAATGCATTGAAAATATTGGCTGTTACTGTGACCGACGGCAGTTCTCCTTCGGTAATGGCTGCGGGGGCATCAATATGCATCTGAAAGTCAGCCGGGCGCCGTGCTCCCTGCCATTGCAGCTTCCAGTCGTTGCCGGTGATATGCAGCCAGCAATAGCCGGTGGGTGTTCCGTCAGACTGCATTGAATGGGGTATACCATATTCATCGGGAGCGCCTGTCCACCAGCTGCCGCATGTGGTTCCGACGCTGATCATATGATGAGGGGTATCACCGTGGTAGCCGTCAGCAGCATCGACCATGTGATGGTAATGCCGGTGTGTATGAGCAGCAAGGGATACACTGTTGGGGTGACCGGCCAGTATTTCGAAGAAAGCAGTTTTTTCAGCATCGTCGTACCATGCTGTTGATCCGGCAAAAGGGATATGAGTCAGTATTACCAGCAATTGACCGGGATCAATCCGCTGTACCTCGTTACGGAAAAACTCCAGCTGATCGGCACCCAGTCCGGTGCGGTATCGCCTGCCTGTTTCATCAACAAGCCACCTGACCGTATTCAGAACCACAAAGTGGGATGGTCCCCAGGTAAATGAATAGTAATCAGGCCCGAAAGTGCGGTACCATGAACCCATCGCATCTCTCTGGGTATCTCCTGTAAAGTCAAGGTCATGGTTCCCCGGTATATATATCCATGGAATACCGAGAGAAGCAATAGAACCTGTCAGGTGGTTGTAGATGTTCAGATTGTCGAATACGATATCGCCCAGTGTAAGGCCAAAGGAAGCCTGGGTTCCTGCAAGTTCAGCAATGATATCCTTTTCTATATATTCAATTTCACGGTCGTTGCGTGGTTGGGTGTCTCCGAATACCAGGACTTTCAGGTTGGCGGGTTCGGTATTGCGGTAGAGAGGGAAATTAACCGCTCCGGTAATGGGTTCCGTTGGTTCGAGTCCCTGATACCTGGTTCCCGTTGCGCCTGCCGGCATGTTTAGCCTGTAGAATTGCGGAATATTCCTGCTGTCAGCCGGGAACCGGTAGCCACGGGGCTTGATAACAAATATTGCGCAGTCATCACGCAGAGGAAGCTTGTAAATTCCGTTTCGGTCAGTTACGGTCACATCCCTGCCATTGGAAACAGCTACTCCTTTTATCGGTTTGTCCTTGCGTGCGTCCCATGCACCATTCTCATTGGCATCAAGATAAACTATGCCGGTAACCTCTCCGGGCGCCGCAACAGGCTCAGCGGTGTTACGGCATGCGGTTGCTGTCAATATCATCACAACAGCAATCAGAAGGATAGAATTGTTTTTCATGGTTTACGTTTTAATCATGGCACCAAGATAGGAAACCAATATTAAATGAAAGTTAAATAGGAGAGGGATTATTTACTAATGTAAACCCCGTCGCCGGTTCCGATCCATACTCTTTTGTCAGTAGCCTGCGAAATGGTGAAGACAGTTGGCAATCTATTCGATGTCTTTGTCGCTGGTTTCGGCGTCGGTGATTTCAGGAAGTATCAGTTTTGTTTCGGCGGAACCAAGGGCATCAACACTGCGCAGTCTCTTCTGAATGGCTCTGCTGCGAACACCAACTACATCTTCCAGCTATCCAAGGCCCTTACGGATGTTGCCCTGCGCTTTCTGTAGCTTCTCATCTACCATCACCCTGATGTTCTCAAGCTTTTCCTCAGTGGTCTTTACCAGGTTGTTCTGCTTCTCATTGAGCAGGGAGAATTTTTCGCGCTGCAGGTCATTGAATGCCTGAACATTCTTGTCGAACGTCTCCTGGAATCCCCTGAAGGTAACAGTAAGCGTCTCCATCAGCTCTTTGCGGTTATCGCGTGCCAGGTTGGAACTCTCGTTATGAATGAAAATTTGCACTAAATTAAGGAATCGGCTAAACTGCTGGTTTGCTCATTTGCTTATTTACCCATTAACCTATACCCTCTTTGCCTTTACCCTTATGCTATATGAAGTTACAATTCCAAGAGTCAGCGCGCTGATAAGCACATCGCTGAAGTTAAACTTGGTGATAATCTGACAATTACCGTCTCCGGGTGTGTTTACGTTAGTTCGGCCGATGGGAACTATTCCCCAGAAAAGCCAGAGTTGCTTTCCCTTGGCATAGGTGTAATCGCTACCCCATGACTCAGTATATGCACCAACGCTTGTCTTGGTCATCAGGCATGAAGGCAGGGTGGTTGTCAAAAGCATTACTACAGCGAGTAACAAGGCAAAAGACTTGATTTTCTTCATTTTGTAGGTAGTTATTTGTGATTACGAACCGGAGTAAATCTTTTATTCTTTCCAATTATAGCTCAATATAGGAAATTCAACGGATATGCCGTCTTTACTGCCTTGTTTTAATTCAGTCTTTGCTGCCTGCCTGGGTTGACGGTACTTCCACCGGCTTAAGAGCGGGCACATCAACCGTGGCTTCCCACAAATGATGAGTAGCAACCGGTCCATTAATGAAACTCTCTCAGGCTTTCATGTATGCCTTTGTGTATTTCAAACCAGAACTGCAGTGCAGCTTCAAACTTATCCTCCTCAAAGGCCTTTATCCAGTAATCCAGTTCCTGGTCGCGTAAGTTATCTTCATCAGCTTTCTTGCGCAAAAACATGAACAGGAAGTCTACATTGCGTTCAGACTCCCAGAATATAGATGCATTACGGCTGTTAATACGGGTAGCTGTAAGCTTCAGATTTTGTATGAATTTTTCTTTCATGCCATAGAGTTCTTCAATAACATCGGGCATTATCTCTTCGGCCCAAGCACGGTGAAAACGGCAGAACCCGAGGTTGTCCATCATCAGTTCCATAACCATGCGTCGGGCGCTCTGGCGTCCCAACTCACGCGGGGGTATGAAATCCTTGCCATACACCATGTAATACTTGCCCATGATGGCCATAGGAGACAATACTCCGGGTGTCCAGTACTGATTTGGAACCATCCATCCCTGACGTGCAAATCCGATGTGCACGAAACGATCCATTACGCCTATACCTTTGGCACGTGAGAGGTGTCGGGCGAGCTTCCTTGCCCCCTGCTTCAAATTGATTAATCCCCCTTGTTTAACAATCTCGTCAAGCATCGCCGAACCAATATATGCGTTGTGCATCGAGTCGTTAACAACATCAAAGCCATCGGGTGAAAACTTTGGAACAGCATCTGCTCCCAGTTCTTTGGGACTGATCAGGCCGTCGGCCATACATTCCATCAGCCAGGCCAGTACTCCTCCTACAGATATGGCATCAAAGCCATAGGTGTCAGCCTTGCCGTTTAGCAGTTCAGCGGCGCGCTGGTCAAACACACCGCATAACGGACCCAGAGATTGATAGGGCTCATAGTCCTTTTTGTATTCCCCTTGCATCTTTTTGCACACGGCCACACATGGTTCTCCGCAATTCTTTTGCTGTTTTGTTTCAATCGTCTCCTCATTGAACTGTTTGAGGTAGTGATCAACGATAAACCTCTGATGCAGATCAAGGCGTTCCTCCTTTGTCATGAATATTGTCCTGTAATTGAATGCTATGATCCTTTCGTTTACCGTTGCGAAGTTTACTCCAAAGGTGCCACCGGTGTTAAAATCAGGGTCGTAACGGTATTTCGTTGTCGCTTCCAGGTCTTTTGCTGCCATTTTCTTCTCATAGCGGTCATGAAACCATTCATCGGCCACTCTCCGGTCACGGAAATCCTCATCAACCCAGGTGCCACCGTAAATTATCCCGATAATGCCATGTTGCTGTAAAAGCTTGGTTCCAAACCCACCACGACCAGCCCAGCAATCAACGGGCGTAAGCTCTCCTTTTTTTACAGGCGCCGATGCAATGGCACCAATGTCTGTATAAAGGGCAGCCGGGCCGACAGCCAATACCCGTGGGTCTTTTTCGTACCGCAGAGAGTACTGATCGAGGGCATGCTGCATAACCCCGTATATTCCTCCTCTTCCTGATTGCCACAGGGAATACGGATCAGTGGGGTAGAGCTCCACTTCAACCTCTTCGCCATGATTACGATTCAGGTACAGGATAGAAGGTGCTTCAGCCTTGCCGATTATGGAAAAAAGGTTAATACCCAGATTGTCAAATACCAGGGCAGCACCTCCCATTGAGGAGATGAAAAAGCCATGCCATGATGGTGAGATGCCGCTGAATATCAGCCTGTTTGATCCGGGGAAGATACTTCCTGCCAACAGGCCGCCTCCGATATTCAGGCTGTTATGTTTGTGTGCCAGGTGAATGCCAAGGTCAACGGGACCAAAAAATGAGCCGACAGGAAATTTGTTGATACGGTAATATCCGTTTGATGCATCAATCATCAGCACTCTCAGATGCGTTTCTTTTGGCTCCATCATTTTGTTTTTGTAAGTGAATAGAGATCTGATCTTCTGTCATTAAGGTTTCTTACACTTCCATGTTGGTTCAATTCTCTCAGCAGATCTAAATCGACATCCGCAATAAGTATCATTTCCGTGTTCGGTGTTGCCTCTGCTTTGACGCCATTTAAAGGAAAAGCAAAATCACAGGGCGTAAATACCATTGATTGGGCGTACTGAATATCCATGTTGTGAACCTTCGGAAGGTTTCCAACGCTTCCGGCTATTGCTACATAGCATTCATTCTCAATTGCCCTTGCCTGAGCACAGTTTCTTACCCTTGAGAAGCCGTTCTGGGTATCAGTCAGATAGGGTACGAAAAGGATATTCATTCCTTCATCAGCCATTATTCTGCTTAGTTCCGGAAATTCAACGTCATAACAGATCAGTATACCTATCTTACCGCAGTCTGTGTCAAAAGTTCGTATATTATTACCACCCTGCATTCCCCATACCTTTGCTTCATCTGGTGTAACGTGTATTTTTTCAAATCTCTCAATTCCGCCGTCCCGTTTACACAGATATCCAACATTCAGAAGATTGTTATCCTCCATTTGGGGCATACTGCCGGTGATGATATTAATGTTATATGATATTGCCAGTTCGGCAAATCTTTTGACAATCTCTTCCGTGTATCCGGCAAGTTTTCTGATTGCTTCCGGCTCGGTAAGATGGTTGTAGTCTGCCATCAACGGCGCATGAAAAAACTCGGGGAACAACGCAAAATCAGATCTGTATCCTGATACTGCATCTACAAAAAATTCAGCCTGTTGCATTAGCTCATCAAGGTCTTTGTATAATCTCATCTGCCATTGTATCAATCCTAACCTGATTGTAACCCTTTTAATGGCAGTTGTATCTGAGCTTTTCTCATAGTAAACGTTGTCCCATTCAAGAAGCACTGCAAATTCCTCTGACTCTTTATCCCCTTCAAGATAGCCGCGAATTATTCTTACAGGATGAAAGTCATTCGACATCTGAAAGTCAAGCACCGGATCCTGGATCTCTTTTCTTCTCACTTTGTCAATGTACTCGCGGGGAGAGAGCTTGTCTGAGTAGAGGTGGTAGTTTGGAATACGGCCGCCAAAAACTATCCCTTTAAGGTTTAATTTTTCGCAGAGCTCTTTTCTGTAATCATACAGACGCCTTCCAAGCCGCAGTCCGCGAAAATCCGGACTGATAAAAACATCTATTCCATACAGCTTGTCGCCTTTTGGAGCGTGTGTATTAAATGTATAATTGCCAGTTATCTCTTTATAGGTGTGTTTGTCGTCAAATTTTGATGAATCGATAATGATTGAAAGAGCACAACCTGCAAGTTCATCGTTTAACTTAATACCCACCTGACCTTCAGGAAATTTAGCAATAAGGTTCTTTATATGATTTTCTTTCCAGTATGCTCCTTCCATATTGGAATATGATTCAATCATCACTTTCTTTATATCATCATAATCTTCCGGTTTAAGAAAAACGATTTCAATGTTCTCTATTGAATCAATATTCATGTTTGTCTCCATATCTGCAAGTTGTTTTTTGTTACTTAGCCATAAGTCAGGCAGAGGCTAAATATACAAAAAATCATGATAATGAGAAAATTAGCAACCAGGACAGTCAGAGAATCAACAGATTGGAAGATGTTTTAATGAGCAGATCAGAAGATTAGTTGAATAGTAGATCAGCAGATTGTTTGAATGGATGGCCAGCTGAATGGCTGATGAATTTTCCAGTTGAGAAGTAATGGGCAGGGTAGTAATCTGCAACAGGGTTTAGGCGGCTTTATTTCATTTGTTAATGTAAACCCCGTCGCCGGTTCCGATCCATATTCCGTTATCAGGAGCCTGTTCGATGGTGAAAACGCCGGATTGTGTGAATGTAGTATTGTCGACAATCCAGTCTTTACCGTTGTAAACGGCGAAGCCATCGTAAGCCAAACACCAGATGTTGTCTTCATGATCGATTGTGAGGGATTTGATGCAGGTATGGTCGTCAAAACTGAGTTGCCTGGTGTTTTTTCCGTCGAAGACAAATACCTGAGGTCCGGAGTTAACCCACAAACTTGACAATGAATAATCTATTGCGCCGCAAATCTCATTTCTGCTGTTAACCTTGAGGTTCCCGAAATAATATGGAGTGAAGCCAAGGTCGTCAGCAGAATAGTTTTTCCATTTACTTCCCGAGATTCTTATGACTGACGCCTCTGTTACCGTCTCTCCCAGGGCAAGCCAGATATTGTCGTCATGGTCGACCTCGATGCTCTGTACAAAATTTACCGGCAGAGCTGAATTTTCGGGGGTGTAGACCGTAAACTGTGATCCGTCGTACCTGACTATTCCTCCCTGGCGGAACCTGCAGGAGGTGAACCAGATGTTGTCTTTTGAATCTATTGAGATGGAGCTGACATAATCCTCGGGCATAGGACTGTTGCTTGCATTGTAAAGTGTAAATTCCTGTCCGTCATATTTTAGCAGTCCTTCTCCTCCCAGCCAGATGTTGTCATGGCTGTCAATCTTAAGATCCCATGCAATGAATTCGGCAGGCATTTCTGAGTTGGAAGGATTGTAAACGGTTGTGCTGCCGTTGGAATATTTTATCAGTCCCTGTTTGAAGGTTCCTATCCAGGCATTGCCTTTTGAGTCGAATCCGATGGCGGTTACGAAGTATCCTTCAAGAATATGGGTGCTGAAGTTCGTACTGGGGTTACCCGTTTTAACAGGACCGTTCCATTTCTCGCAGGCTGTCAGCATGCAGGTCAGTGCGATCAGGAAGGTAAATTTCTTCATGGCCAGGTATTTATAATACAAATATATTACAAAGATGGTTTTTTCAGGGTTTAAGTTGCGTGAATAATTTCTGCACTTAATTATATGTCGTTACCGATGCGAAGGTTCGGCCGATGCCTTTACTGTATCTGAAAGCGGGGTAGCCGAAAATGACCAGCAGGCCCTCGCGGCTGGTATATTTAATGCCATATTTCTCCCTCAGCCGGCGGGCTCCGCGGTTCTGAATAAAGGGGTGTACGGCACCAAGCATGCAGGTGCCCAGGCCAAGTGATTCGCCGGCGTACATTGCAGTTGTGGCAGCTATCAGGGGGTCGGCAGGGTCGGCCCATGGGGAACCATAAAAGTACATGACAAGCGGGGCATCGTAGGTAACAGCGTTTTTTCCTCTTTTCAGGTTTCCGGGATAGATGCTGAAGAGGGGTCTTATGAAGTTTTTGAAGAGCTCATCGTTGGCCTTGCCCCAGAAGGGACGCATCACAGCAAGAAACCAGGGCGATACGAACCACTTCATCTTCTCAAGCATCTTGCAGAAGTCGGCTACGAATTCGCGTGATTTTTCAACATCGTCGAAAATGAGCACATTTACATCTGACGGAGGGAGACCCATTGGAGAAGTCCTGGCCGCAGCCAGAATCTTATCGATAACCTCCGGTTCAACAGGTTTGTTTTGAAATTCACGTACCGACCGGCGCCGCTTAAGCAGGTTGAAAAACTGGTTGTAGTCAGCTGCCTCTTTAGCTGTTGGCAGTGTCATCAGATCGTCGGGCGAGAGGGTTCGGCCTGTGACTGTTATAGCGTCGTGAGGACAGATTGCCATGCAGTGGCCGCAGCCGATGCATCCGAAAAGGGGACTGTCGCTCACGGCTGGTTTACCATCTGACATTATCAGGGTGTTGTCACCGCAAACCGTAACACATAGTCCGCAACCATCGCACTTTTCAAGGTCGATGGTTACCTTGCCGGGGTCCTTTGTTCTCGAGGTAGGTATTGCCATAATAAGATTGTTTCTATAAAAGTACATGAGATTTTTTCAGCGACATCAGTTTTATCAATGAATTTTAAAACTTTAACTTAGTGCACACAATTAAATACCCCGACCTTACCCTTGCAGCAAGGAATTAAGATAGCCGATCTGAGAAACTTTGTAGAGAAGTTAGTGCCTCTGGGAGATGAAGAGTTTGATGCTTTTGCCAGATGCCTCAGACTAAGGGTTCTGAAAAAGAAGGAGAACCTGATCAATGAAGGAGAGATATGTTCGAGAATCGGTTTCTTCACGGAGGGTTATTTCAGGTTCTACCACATTGATATTAACGGGAATGAGATTACAAGTGACTTCCACTTTTCACCCGGATTCATAACCTCATATACCAGTTTCCTTACCGGCAGTCCGTCACGCACAAATGTACAGGCACTTGAGCCGATGGAGGTCATGGAGATAGGCAAAACCAGCCTTTATAGCCTCTATTCAGAGTATCCGTTGATTGAAAGGCTTGGTCGTCTTATGGCCGAACATGTCTTCATCACATCTGAGAGGCATTTGATGATGATTCTGAACCAGACAGCTGAAACGCGTTACAGGTTGCTGCTCGATAAGTATCCCCACTATGTCGGCAAAATACCGTTGCAGTACATTGCATCATATCTCGGTATCACCCAGGAGACCCTAAGCAGAATGAGAAAATCGATCGGGGGGTGATTTTTTGACATTTGTCAAAAGTCTCTCCTTATATGGTCGATAGCTTTGCCGGTGTAATTAATCACCAAAAAGCTATGAAAACCATATTAAATCCATTAATCATTTTAATCACTACTACCATGTTAAACAGTTGCATTGCATCAAGACAGAGTATCAGTCATGTAACCTATACTGACGATACCACAATGGAAATCATTCGCTACGCCTCACTGGCTGGAAGTTCACACAACACACAGCCCTGGCTGGTTGACGTGGTGAGCGATACCCTTATTCATATCAGAGCCGATTACACAAGAAAGCTGCAGGTAGTCGATCCTACAGCCAGAGGACTCTACATCTCGCTTGGCGCCTTTATCGAGAACATGTGCCAGGCTGCACTTTCTTTCGGTTTTGATCCGCAGGTGCACCTTACCATAGGTGAGAGCAGGGACAACCTGGTTGCCGAAGTCATTCTTACACCAATATTCTCTTCAGGTAATGAATCCGTTACAGAAGAGAGGTCCGTTACACCAGGCATTGAAAAGGATATGCTGAGAAAACTTGAGGAGAGGAGTACACTGCGCATCCCTTTCAATGAGGATGAGATCAGCATCGCCCACATTGAGAAGATTACGGGAGGTATAACCAATGGTTATCATTTTATTCCGGCAGCCTCTGCTGAAGGTAAATATATTTCAAGCGTCACTTCAGAAGCATACAGGCAACAGTCTAACGATGAGGCTGCCAAGAATGAGCTTACCGGGTGGATAAGATTCTCGAACAGCGATGTGCGGAAGAGGCGTGACGGGCTTACCACATCGGGCATGGGCATAAACGGTTTTGCCGGTTTCATCGTCAGCAGGGTCTACAAGCCTGAAGACTCAAAGAAGCAATCTTTTGTCGATACCGGAGTTGAAAAGGCCAGGCTTCAGACTGAGAAGTGCGGGGGCTGGCTTGTAATCACACAGACAGATGATACTCCAGTAAACTGGATAGCCACAGGCAGGCTTTATCAGCGTACGCATCTTGAGTGCAGGGACCTTATGATAGGGCTGCACCCTATGAACCAGATGATTGAGGTGGAGAATTTTGAAGAAGATGCGAACATGTTTCTTAATCTCGGCGGCAGGATACAGTTTGTTGCCCGCATTGGCTATGTCGACAGCTATCCATCTCCGGTCAGTGTCAGAAGAGATGTTTCAGAGTTTACAACAGACCTGAGGTAGCAAGGTGTGAAGCCTGCTCCAGGTATTTCAGCCTGACACTTAAGAATCATGTCTGTAAGGTAAATAAAAGAAAAACTGGCACGGATCCATTTCCGCGCCGGTTTTTACATTTTCTGCAAAGCTCCTGGTTCCTTTCCTACAAAGGTTTTACAGGAACACAGATGTCGACTGTAAAACGGCCATCTTTCGGCTCTTCGGGATACATCTCAAAGCAGGGCTTGTCGTCAGGCTGATAGCCGCTTTCAGGGAACCACTGGCCATAGAGCCATTCCCAAGCCTGCTGAAATTGAGTTGCATCTACATTAAATCGGGCAATGACATATTTAGCTGCTTCAAGATCCATTTTGCCAACTTCCCCATCAGTCTTGGTGCCGGGAGGGACTGTAATGCAAACGCTCATTCTGAGTTTGTCCTCACCAGTGATATTCGGATCGTCGTGGTAAATCACCAGTGACCTGAAATCAGGACCGCCGATAAGTCCACGCGGCCCCGCCCACGAAAACAATTTGTTCCACAATCCCTCAAAAAGTTTTTCATTTCCTTTATACGGACCGATATGCCTTACATAGGCGAGATTCATTTTAGGAAGATTTTTAACTTCCACGCTCTTTAATAATTCCATATTTGACCTCCATTTTATTGAATTAGTACTCTGGCAAAAGTACATGGAGGCTCTTTCTCCGGCTTGATCCTTTTTGCCATTCAGTTGACTTATATTGCTATTTTCTTTTTTTGCACGCCTATACCGGGAGGCAGACATTCCGAACTGATTCTTGAAGTTTCTCGAGAAAATTGAGATGTCTGAGAATCCACATTTCTGGGCAATACTACTTATGCTTTCACCAGGATTATAGATAAGCAGAGTGGCAGCTTTTTCAAGTCGTATTCTCTGAATGAACTGGAATGGGGTCTCGCCGACCGCTCCCTGAAATATGCGGTTAAAATGGAACTTTGAAAAGTTTGCTGCTGCTGCCAGTTCATCAAGGGTCAGGGGATTTCCATAGTTAGCCTCAATATAGTCGAAGGCTTTGTTTATCCTGGAGATATATTCCTGAATCATTTGCCGGTCAATTCTTGTCGTTTTGAGCTAACAAATATAGGAAAATCCCTGCCCGTTAAATTTGTATGAAAAAAATCCGGCGCAACAACAGAGCTGCGCCGGACTAATACAAAAAACTGATAAATGAAAAGAAAAGGTTATCTCCTTATGGGGTAAGGCGGCCGCACCGGATCTTTCGGCGGATTCTTCTTAAGCTCCTGCATAATGATCTCAATGGCTTTCAGCAGCTGCGGGTCTTTGCCGGCAATAACTTCTTTCGGCCACATCTCGACCTCAACATCGGGTGGTACTCCGACATTTTCAACAATGAATCCTTCTTCTTCCGTCCAGATAGCCAGGTTGGGTGCTGTGATCGACCCGCCGTCCATCAGCTCCGGGTATCCCATGGTTCCTACCAGTCCGCCCCAGGTGCGCTTGCCCACCAGCGGCCCCATCTCAAACTTCCTGAACATCCAGGGCAGCATATCGCCGCCTGAGCCTGCCGTCTCGTCGATTATCATCACACGTGGTCCCTGAATCGAGGCGTTGGGAGTCTTCATATCGACACCGTGGCGGAAGTTCCAGTGTGCCTGGTACTGCCTTGACAACAGGTCGATGTAGTAATCGGCTATAAGACCGCCTCCGTTGAAGCGCTCGTCAATGATGATGGCCTTCTTGTCTATCTGCGGATAGAAGTAGCGCTTAAAGTACTCATGGCCCGCCGTCGTGGTGTTTGGAACGTAGACATACGCCACCTGTCCGTTCGTGGCTTCATGCACGAACTTCAGATTACCCTCAACCCAGTCACGGTTTCTGAGAGCCGACTCACTGCCCACAGGAACCACCTGTACCGTGCGTGAGCCGGTGCGGTTCGGATTGGGTCCGATAGTCAGTTCGACTATCTTGCCCGAGGTATTTTCAAAGAAGCTGTATATATTGTCAGCAGCGGTAAGCTCCCTTCCGTTGACGCCCAGGATGTACTCACCCACAGAGGCGTTGATGCCGGGCTCGGTGAGTGGCGACCTCAGCGAAGGATTCCAGTTGAGACCGCCATATATCTTCTTCAGCTGGTAGCGGTTGCTGACGATCTCAAAGTCAGCACCGAGGAGGCCGCCCGGAACACTCTCCGATGAGGTAAGGCGATCACCTCCACCAACCCTGTGGTGCCCGACGCCGATCTCACTGCACATCCACTGAATTAATCTGTTCAGATCACTGCGTGTAGTCAGGTGCGGCAAAAAGGGTTCGTACTTTTTCTTCATCGCCGGCCAGTTGGCGCCATGCATACCCGGGTCGTAGAAATAGTCGCGGTTAACGCGCCACGCCTCATCAAATATCTGCGCCCATTCAGTCACCGGGTCGATGCGCACCTCAAGCGCACCGGTATTGATAACACCCCGGCCCGGTTCGGCCTTCTCGCCGGCATTGCATATGCCCCACGTATTGCCGCTGCGGTAAAGCATCTTCTTCCCGTCGGCCGAAAGAATGTAATTACTCAGTTGCATCACTTCACTGTCGCGCCGCCTGTTGAGGTCATACTTCCGCATGGTACTCTGCCGCGGATTATCGTAAGAACCAACCACATACAGAATCTCGCCCTCCTTAGCACTGCCAAGCTGGCTGTAGTTCCCCGCGCTGACAGGCACGTTAATAATGCGGTCTGTAATACCTTCAAAGTCAATCTGCAGTGCTGCAGGCTTTTGCGCGCCTGCTGTTGTCTCTTTTTTGTCGGGAACCGGGGCCTCCTCGTCACTCTCACGCGCAAGAGGCGAAACAGTGTTTTTCTGCAATGTGACAAGGTAAATGGCATTGGTGGAACGCATATCGTGACGTGTCTGGTCGAACCAGTTGATAACCGGACCGGCATCGGTGGAGGCAAAGAAGTAGAGGTATTTACCGCTTTTGTCGAATATCGGCTCTGTAGCATCGCTCAGTCCGTCAGTGAGTTCGTATGACTTACCTTCATCAACGGAATAGATCATTATCTTCCGGAAGTGAGTCGGCAATACCTTTGTGTAGACTATCCATCGCGAGTCGTACGACCAGTCGCCGTGCTGGTTCCTGAATGCGCCGGGGATGTAAAGCTCGTCAGCATCTATCTTTTTAATATTGCCGGAAGCCACATCGAGGATGTATAAATTACGGGCATTGTCGACATAGGTGATTTTCTGTCCGTTAGGAGACCATTTCGGATTGGCATAGAAGCCTGTTCCGGTAAGTTTGTAACTGCGGGCAGGTTCTTTTCCGTCCTGTGTCCTGATATTCAGCTGGTACTCACCAGACTCATCAGAGATGTATGCTATGCTTTTACCGTCGGGTGACCAGGAGGGAAATTTTTCATGCGCCCCGGTGGTGAGGGTTATGTTACGCGGATCTCCCTTTTCGGCGGGAGCCGTGATTATCTCACCACGGTAGCCGAAGACAGCCCTGGCGCCGGCAGGTGATATGTCAGCACTGCGTATGTTACCGGCACCGCTGACGTATCTTGGTCTTAGCTCGAGCAGGTCGGCGGCAATGCCGATGGTCAGTTTTGCGGCTTTGGCGGTGTTGAGATCATAGAGATGCAGATAGCCGCCCTGCTCGAAGGCAATCTTCCCGGTTCCTGCAGAAACATTAAGAATCGGGAAGTCAGTGAAGCTGGTAAGCTGTGTTATTGCTTTGGTACCTGTGTGGTAGGAGAAGAGGTTAAACTCGCCGTTGCGGTCGCTGATGAAGTAGACCTTGTCGCCTATCCACATCGGCTGCATGTCGTTGGAGCGGCCTTCGGGCTGCGGTATCTTCACCACCGAATGGTCGGTGAAGCTGAAGAGCCATATCTCCGAGACTGTGCCTCCGCGGTAGTTCTTCCACTGTTGCGAACGCTCGGGGATAGGGGTATATGCCATCTGTTTGCCGTCGGGTGAATAAGATGCGTACCAGGCGTTGGGAATGACCAGTTGCGTAGGGTAGCCTCCTTCAACAGGCACGGTGAAGAGCTGATAGTACCGGGTGGTGTGAACGTTACGCTGCGAAGCGAAGAGCACGGCCTTACCATCGGGCGTGAAGCTTCTGGCAATATCGGTTCCGGGGTGCCAGGTGAGACGCTTTGGCACTCCTCCCTCCACGGGAACCACGAATACGTCGGTGTTGCCGTCGTACTGGGCATTGAAGGCTATCAGGCTGCCGTCAGGTGAAAAGACCGGATTCGACTCCACACCGGCATCTACGGTAATGCGACGCGGCTGGGTTCCGTCTATGTTTGCCACCCACAGGTCTTCTGCATAGACGAAGGCGATGTGGCTGTTGCTGATGGCGGGCTGTGCCATCATCCTCGTGTCTCTGATGTCTATTGCGGCAGCATTGATGAATGCCGGCAGCATAAGAAGGATCAGGGGCAATAACTTGTTGATTTTCCTTTTGTGATCCATATTTGAAGAATTTGGTTGGTAACTTAATGAATCCCTTTCCCGGCAGATAATGTGAGAAAGTATGTCAATTATACTACCCGGGATCGTTGCGAACCTATAAAAATAATCATTACTGCAGAGAAGACAATGATTCCGGCAGTATTATTTTAGCTTACGATAAACAGATATTTCTGTGTTGCGACTGGTTTCGCGAACCTGCCGGAAGCTCAATGAACAGCTTAAACTTCACCTCATTATTATGAGCACACCCTCGGTTATTTGACTAAAGATAGTTCATTATCTCTTCTATTGATGTTACAGGGATGAGCAGCCCGGAGTAACGGGCGTCGAGGTCTGTGGCTGCCAGCGTTGCTGCCCATCCGCCGAAGGTGGTGACGCACAGCACCCGTTTATTGTGCTGCCAGGCAAAGGCTATCTCAGAGAGTGTTCCGGAGCCTCCACCGGCAGCAATGATTATGTCGGCAGAGTTGATGATAATGGAATTTCGTGCCAGACCAATACCTGTGGGGATGGGGATGTCAACCCACCGGTTGGCATTTGCGGCTGAATATTCCGGCAGGATGCCTATTGTCTGGCCGGGAAAGGTGCCTTCCGACTCTTTGGCACCCCTGCAGACAGCCTCCATAAATCCGCCGCGCCCGCCGCAGATGATAACCCTGTCAGGTGTGGCTACCGCGCGACCCAGCTCAACGCCGAAGTCATAGAGTTCGGGACTGCAGTTCTCTGTATTTGGACCGATGAAGGAAATACGTTTCATAAATGCTGATCATTAAGCCAAAGATCGTTAAAAGAACTGCTTTTTCACAACAAGTTTTAATAATTGGGCATAATCTTCACGGTTCCAGCAAAAAAAACAGAGGCTGTCTCAAAGGGCAGCCTCTGGTTCTGGATTGAATATGAAGCTCTTGCTACTTTTTTACTATCCTGATAGTTTTACTTCTCTGGTCAGGTGCAGTTATTGTCAGCAGATAGACGCCGGGCCTTTCATTAATGTAGAGCACTAGCGGGGAGGCCTCCTTATAATCGGATTTCATAATCAGCCTGCCTGACATGTCTCTTAATGACAGAGTGAAACCGCCGGGGATTTCACCCGGATCAACGGTGACCAGTCCGGTGGTCGGATTCGGATAGACAACGATATCGTTGCCGAAGTCGTTGTCTATTATGCTGACGGTTGTAACATAGTAGCAGGATGAAGTATCCCTGCTGCCGTTCTGAGTGACCTGTACAGAGTAGTTGCCGTTGGTGGCAGGGGTAAAAGTGCGGTCAGTCTCTCCTTCGATGGCAGCATGATTGTTATCGCAGTCGAGCCACTGGAATGTCGCACCGGCGGCATTGGCGGTAAGCGATCCCTCTCCCTGCGTAACCGAGACATCTACCGGCATGGGCGTTTTGGTAATTGTGTCGGTGGTAACTATACTCCATAAGCCAGCAGCATCTCTGAAGCGAAAGTGTATAAGGTGGTCTCCCTCGGCAATAGGTTTTATATCGATGGCAGGGGCCAGTGTATATTGGGGAACCGGGGTTGTCAGTACAACTGTAATTGCATCATCGCTGTTATCATCGAACCAGTAACTGTAGGCTGTAATTTTGTTGTCGGAGATGATACCCTGTGGTGCTTTGTAAAACATCTCACTCAGAGTGCTGCTGACGAGTCCGTTGGTGTCGCGAAACCTTATATTAAGTACGTTTACTCCGTCTGGCAGGGAGGAAACATCAATATTTCCGGCCAGAAGATATTGACCGGTATTTCCCGTCTGTGCCACAACTTTTGATGCATAGTCGTTATTGAACCAGTATTCATATTCAGAAATATCTGCCTCTGTTATCTCTGAAAGAGGCTTCTTGTAGAAGGTCTCGCTGATAGTGCTGCTATACAGACCGCTGTTATCACGGAACCTTATGTTAAGTACGTTTACGCCGTCGGGCAAAGAAGAAACATCGATATTATCTGCAATGACATATTGATTGTTATTGCCTGTCGGCGACACTATCCGTTCTGCAAAGTCGTTATTGAACCAGTACTCATATTCTGCAAGATTGCTTTCGGTTTCATCGATAATCGGCATCTTGAAGAACATCGTTTCGAGGATGCTGCTCCATAATCCCTCTTCATCTTTGAATCTTATGTTCAGCACATTGACGCCATAGGGAAGGGCCGTTACGTCAAGGTTGTCAGTGAGCCGGTATTGTTCGCCCGGACTGACAGTTACTTCAACTTTTCCGGAGAGGTCGTTGTTGAACCAGTACTCGTAGCCTGCAATCCGGTTTTGTGCCGTGGCAGGTGTTGATACCTGCATTATCAGATACGAGATGACAATGGTAATTCTTAGTGATAACCGCATACCTTATTTCTTTTGGGCGCCTGCCTTTACTTCGATGGAAAGCAGACCGCTTTCATCAGTTTCCCTTGCAATGGTCTTTAGTATGATATGCGGATTGGATGGTACGGCACCCTCCTTATAGGGATAGTAACCTCCGTAGATGCCAACCTCTTCATTATCGTTGCCGGGATATGAAGCCGGATTCTGAAGATGGTAATCGTATTCATAGCCGAAGGCATTGCCTGAATGGTTTACTAAGATATCAGCCTGGGTTACCGGATAATAGTTGCCGGAAGCTTGTGGGGTTGTACCGAAAGCCGGATTGCTGTTAACAAAAATATTGTTGTTTATCTTGTTGGAATACCCTGTTAAGTACCTTCCGTCAATGCCCCAGAAAATATTGTTGTGAATATCATTATTGTCTCCCTGCATCACGTAGATTGATGCTGTGCCGGAATAGGAATGCAGGAATATGTTGTTTTTGATTACATTTCCAAAGCTGTTCAGAATCCTTCCCTGAATGATGTTGTTGAATAATCCAATGTTTTGACCATTGCTGAAAGATATATTACCCTGGATGACATTGTTTAAGAGATTCAGGTTTGTGCTGGGGTTGGTCATGTTTCCTATTATATCAATGCCGCCATTGATTTTGCATCTGATTAATGTGACATTGTTTATTGAGTGGTTACTATAAAAATATACATTGGATGTAATTTCGACTCCGTCAATATATGTTCCGTCAGCATTTTCCTGAAGGTAAATGACTCCCAGAAGAAATGTCTGTCCTGTAGCCATTGTAGAATCGGGGTAATGGCCTGCTCCGTAGATGCGTAGTTGTTTGTCTATGTAGTTTGGGGTTGTAAAACCTCCACCGGGAAGATAGATGGTATCTCCTGCGGACGATGCATTATAGGCATCTTTAAAGGCCTCGGTTCCGGAAAAGAGTTGTACCCCTGTTGAGGTATGAAGGGCAACTTTCTGCGCCTGCAGCATGGTTGCAACGGCAATAGTAATTACTAGCAGTGTAATTCGCTTCATAATCAGTGATTTTAATAGGTTGGAAATAGTGTCATCAGGTCAAATGGTGCCATATTGAGGCAATAGTTCAGAAGTCCTAAAAATAATTAAATTCTTATGAATACCTGAAGAGGAGGAAAAACTTTTTCAGTTTTAATTCGGTACCAATAATCGATTGCCGTGCATGGGGCTCAGGGCATGGGGCCAGCCTTCGCCGAGGCTCCGGCTGACAAAGCATGGGGCATGGTGAATGGGGCATGGTGAATGGGACAGGAACAACCCCGTATGGGGTTAAATATTAATAGGATAGAGGCCATCCCCCCACATGTTCTTGCTAAAATAGGCAAACTCTCGCTTCATACCTGAATAAAACCCTTTAAAAGACCGAGGGTTGCGCTCAGTTTTGCCGAACCTGCGTCGATTGTTGAGTTACCCCGGCTTGCCAGATGACGAAGGTAGAGCGAAGCCGAGAATATATCGACTTCAGGGAAGGCAGCCCTTTTTGTGGTCAGGGTGAAGAAATGACTTGCCAGCCGGAGCCTTGTTGTGTTGGTGATGGGATACCAGTAGCAAACCAGAGGCCTGACAGAAGAGACTCCCTCAACAAATCCTTCAGGTTCGGACATAGGCAGAAGTACCTTTCCCAGATTAACAGTATCAGTGAATGAACCCGTTCGTTCGTTCCATTGCTTTTGGTACATCTCCCGGGCATAGTCGTTTAGTTGCCGGGCGTTCATAACAGGTGATAGAGTCCTTGGTACCCCTGACGTGTATACTGACCAGTTTTTAACTTCTGTCTGGTAGAAGACCTCTTTGCCGTTGCCGGAGACTACAAGCCACCTGTCGAGCCGCTGCCGGCTTTCGATTGCAGATGGCTCTGCTGTCGTAATGCGGCAGCTGAAACCTACTCCTTCAAAATAGTGTCTTACGATACCGAGTATAAGATCAGCGCCAAGAAATGTAGTGATTCCAGAGACGTGGGGGGCGCGTTCAGGCCTGTACACATCGTAAAATTCAAGCAGTTTGGGAATGTTGACTTTCATGGAGACAAGGTTTGTGGCTTAAATATAGGAAAATCTGTAGATTTTAGGTGTTAGGTACCAGGTGTCAGGTGTCAGGT
>CAZMSH010000007.1:76149-82265 GCA_964568875.1 uncultured Rikenellaceae bacterium
AGGTACCAGGTGTCAGGTGTCAGGTGTCAGGTGTCAGGTGTCAGGTACCAGGTGTCAGGTATCAGGTATCTGGCTTCGTGTGTGCTCCCATTCGGTCGCAGGCTAGCCCGGTTGTCGCCGGTCCCGGTTCGGGTACCAGGATGCAAATTACCCCGGAGGGGTTGAATATCAATAGCATAATGGCACCCCCTTCCTTGTCATGCGGCAAAATTCGGAAAGGGTCGCTAACGATGACTCTTTGCAGATTGCCAAGGGAAACAAAGTAACCCCGGAGGGGTTGAATATCAATAGCATAATGGCACCCCCTCCCTTGTCTTGCGGCAAAATTAGGAAAGGGTCGCTAAAGATGGCATTAATTGGGTTTTGATTAATTATCACCAAGCTGATTTTTTTCTATTTTTAGCCTTGCGAAATGACATTAACCTATACCTATTTTCATTTATGAACAGAAGACTATTTTTCCTGTTGCCGGCAGTATTATTCATGGCCGGTATTTTTATTATCAGCGGATGCAAAAAGAAGGACGATGAGCCTGTCACCGTGACCGACATTGATGGTAATGTTTACAACATTGTCAAGATAGGAGATCAGGAGTGGCTGGGCAGCAACCTTAACGTTACCCGATACCGCAACGGCGACCCCATACATCAGGGACTGACAACGGCAAATAAGCAGGGTGCCTACATTAATTACAGCAATGAACCTGGTATTACCGATACATATGGCAGGCTGTATAATTCTTACGCCGGGCGCGATCCCAGGGGTGTCTGTCCGGTAGGCTGGCGCGTCGCCACAAAGGATGAATGGGAACAGCTGATTGATTTTCTGGGAGGTGCAGATGTTGCCGGGGGCAAGCTGAAAGAAGTCGGGCTTGATAACTGGCTTGATCCAAATACCGGAGCCACTGATGAGTATGGATTTAAGGCATTACCTGGTGGGTATGGCGGAAGTACCGGAGTCTGGATGGGCAATTATGCTTCATTCTGGACTACAACCAGGGTGTATGGAGAGGATAATGATGAAACCTATATGTACTGGGTTTATTACAATAACACTACTATTGCCCGTGATTCTGATTATGGTCCTTCGGGTTATTCCATAAGGTGTATCAGAGAATAGGTCACAGGTTACAGGGTACAGGCGAGGAGCGCAAGCGACGAAGTTCCGTGAAACGGAAGTGCCGTGTTCAGGGTATAGCGTACAGGGTGCTGGTTTATGGGTTCAGGGATTATGAACTAATAGCTTAAGGGCTGGTAACGATTATGAGTACTTTTGCAGAGAGGGTTATAGAGTTTAACAGGAATTTGAAACTTGAGGCAGTTCTGCCGGCAGGGATCAGGGCCATGAATCCCTTTGCTGAGAATCCTTTAGCGCTGGAGGTGTCGTCTGAGTTCTACCGTAAATATTATAGTGACAACAGGGAGCGGACGCTGATACTGGGTATCAATCCGGGCCGCTTCGGGGCTGGAGTCACAGGTGTGCCGTTTACTGATACAAAGCGCATGAGGGATAAGTGCGGACTCGAGATTACAGGATTCGCGACTCACGAGCCCTCTTCAGTTTTCGTTTATGAGGTTATTGATGCCTGGGGTGGAGCAGCAAAGTTTTATTCCGAATTCTACATCAACTCACCGTCTCCGCTGGGATATGTTTCAATCAATGAGCGCGGTAAGGAGGTTAATTTCAACTACTACGATAGCCGCGAACTTGCCATTGCGGTACGGCCCTTCATGATAGAATCGCTAAGGGCACATATTGCTGCGGGATGCCGTGCCGACATTGCCTTTTGTCTTGGTTCCGGAAAAAACTATGATTATCTGAGCCGGCTTAATGATGAATTTCGGTTTTTCGGGCAGCTGGTCGCCCTTGAGCACCCGAGGTTTATAATGCAGTATAAGTCAAAGGATAAGGATGACTATATTGATAAGTACCTCAGGTTACTCGCTGGCAGTTTGTGACAAGGCATACAGTTACTGATAACTCTGCACTCTACTAGTTATACACTGCAGATAAAGCTTGTTAATAAGCTAATTAAGCGCTACTTAAAGTAAGCAGGGTCGGTTGATCTTACATCGTTCACAAATACAACAACAAATGCCTGGTCAAATCCTGCTTTACGGGCTGCATTCTGCAGATTTCTGGCCGGAGCAAGGGTGCTGAATTCACCTATACATGTACGATAGCTTCCAACATAGAAATATTCATATGTCTTGTAGGATACATTATTGACTTTTATCTCATAAGATCCTCTTGCTTTTGGGTTTGATGCTAGCTGAACCCTGTAGACAACAACATCTTTTTTCTGTTCTACAGTCTTTGTTACCTCCTTGACAGGGGGTACTGCCTTTTTCTCCTCGGTTTTAGCTATTACCGTTTTTTCAGGTTCGATTTTTTTCTCTTCGGTTTTTGGTGTTACGGTTTTAACGGAGTCTGCCTTTTTCTCCTCGGGTTTTATCACCGGAGTTGTTATTGCTTTTGTTTCAGGTTCTTTCTGCTGAATTACAGCCGGGTTATCAGTTGTATCCGCTAAAAGCAGGTCAGGATCAAAAGAGATTACATCGTTTCTAAAGGCTGCTACTGTGGCATTGGGATAATCATTCTGAATAAGAAAGCGTTGCATCTCAATAGCCTGAGGCAGACCTTCATATTCGCCAACATAGAGGCGGTATGCTCCTGCATAGAGATATTCAAATACCGGATAAACCCTTTCCCCTATTGTAAGCTGAGGCCTGGTTTTGGGATTGAAGCTGGTGAGGAACTGAACTCTGTAAACAATCTTGTCATCGTCCCGGCGTGTTGTTGTTCTTCTTGTTTCAGCGGGTCTGTCAGTTGCCTGTACGGCTGGTTCCAGGGCCAGAATAACCATTTGCGGGATATCTGGTCTGGTAAGGTATTGCGACATATTCAGACCTTCGGTAATGTTGGTTTCAACGAGATCCACCTTATACAACTGAATATAACTTCTTCCGAAATTCTCTTTAACTGTATAGAATGCGGTTCTGCCATTATTTCTGTCAATTGTGAACGCGACATCATCGTAGATTGTATTGATTGGGGTTGCGAGGTTTATGGGCCTTTCCCATGTATTATCATCAAATTTACAGACATAGATATCATAACCGCCAAACCCCTGAATATTATTGGATGAGAAGAACAGATTGTTATCGGCATCGAGAAATGGAAATACCTCATTGAAAGTTGAGTTAACCGCATTTCCCATATTAACCGGCTCAGACCATTTTCCGTCGGTGTATAGTGTTACGTAGAGATCCATCCCTCCGTAGGAGTCTGATCGGTTGGAGGAGAAAACCATTATTTTTTCATCGAGAGAGAGAGCCGGATGTGTATATATTGAGTTATCGCTGCAGAAATCGAGGGGTTGTGAGTCGATAATCCAGTCGCCATCAGAGTATTCAGCTTTGAATATCTTTTGCGATCCGTCACCTGCATTTCTAGTGAAATACATTATGGTATGGTCCTTATTGAAGGTAGTTGCTTCGGGAGGATAGGTAAAAGAAGCTGAGTTAGTGAATGGAAACGAATTACCAAGGTTTGGGCCATCCAGGCTGGCGTAATATGCACTTATGTTTCCGAAAGAAAGATGATCGGGTAACATATTCACTCTTGACTTTGAGGATGCCATAAAGAGAATCCCGTCTTTATAGAACTGAATGCCTGAAGAGGGCGGGATTATAGGAAGATCGAAAGCACTGACTCTGAGAGGTTGATTAATAATTGTATCGGGTTCTGAGGCATTACAGTAAAGGACAGGGGCTGCTTCAGTCTGCTTTTTGTTCGTCAATGACATGATTACCAGGCCCAGAAGAATCAGAGAAATTAATATTACTGGTTTTTTCATTGCTTGAAAGTTTCCTGTATTACCAATGGTTAAGTCGTGATACTCCTGATTTTATTGCAGCCAGATTCATTCCAAATGCTATCTCTGCAATAGGAGGAGTCCTGTAGAAAGGAGATTTTCTCTGCATTTCAAAATAAGCTCCAATGTGAAATTTGGGGTATTTGAACTGAAACAAGAAAGAGACATTATCTAAGTTGTTCAGGTATGTACCTATACAGAACTTCCCGGCATAAAGTCTAATAGCCGGCTTGATCATCTCCAGAGGTTCCTGTGACAAAGAGTCGTCAGCAATTACATACAAAGATGGTTCGACGACTAAATTATATGATTTGTGAATAACGATCTTGGTTCCCACATTAAGATAATACTGGCGTGACACTGGAATTGTACTGTATCCGAGGGTGTCGGGTTCTGCAGGTTTGCCCAGGATGTTTGTTGCAGAGATGCCGGCGTAAATAATTGGACTATAATAATAAAGGCCAAGGTCAACATTAGGGAAGAACGTGCTCTTCGCCGGTCTGTTGAGGTCTTCGTCACCCTGATAGTTATTGAAGAGAGCCTTAAGGGAGGCTCCTATTGAAATATAGGAGAGTGCATTTCTGTCGAGTTTAAGATGATATGCTCCGGTGGCGGCGATGCCAACGATTCGAGATATGTCGTTCATTTCGTTGAAGACTATTCCACCGACTCCTATGTTCGTGAATTCGGGGATACCTTCAGATGAGAAATAGCTTACTCCGGGCTTTGATAATCTGCCATTGAAGCTCACGATCTGAGAGTTGAGGTCTCCATGCTTTCCTGCATTCAGATCAGCTGTTGTGAAATCCTTGCTTCCTGCCACGGCAGGATTAAAGATGAAAGGATTGAAGATTCGGTAGGAGACAGGGTAGAATGGTGCCTGCTGTCCGGTTGAGATTCCTGATGATAGAAGTAAGGCAATCAGAAAAGCGAGGCAAATCGCGGGGTTACTGGAGTATGGTGTTTTGGTAGGTCTCATAGCATTGATTTCAGATTTATGATAACCTTAATGATTGTGAAAATTGGGTGATCTCGCGTTGAATTAGGTTATAAACAGAAAATAAAATTACGAAAGTTTCGATAATAATACACGAAATATGCAACTCTTCTTAAAAAAGAGAGAGTTCTGGTCATTGTGGACTGAAATTTCATCCTCCACATATATTCCTTTCATGCAAGCGTATGCTACTGGTTACAACTGATTTTGCAGATTGTATTCTCACTACCATCCGGCTCGTTGATATTGCCAAAAAAGCTATATCTAAGAAAAACTTCTCTTGGTGGATGATTTTTTACAGTTAGTCAAATAAAATATTGTAGCATCTGAAAAACCTGTATTTTGGATTGCTTGTACCTGTTTTTCATCTGGCTTGAGACAGCTGTTTTTCCTTCAATCCATGTTGAATGCACTTACTGGCTGACGGAACATTATCCTAATTTTTTCACTCGTAGAATGCATCTTCCCGGGAAAAGTATGAAGCGCTTTTTCGGGGAATCTGCCGGATACGCGAAATACCAGAGTATATGAAACATGTACTTCGTTCGGGAATCAGAATGCTGGCCGGCGGGTCAGTTCTTCCCAGGGTTGTTTTTCTAGCCAGTCTCTTTTTGCTTGTGTCGCTGAAAGGGTGGGGGCAGACTTTGACAGTAAATTTCAGTGCTGATATTACTACAGTTTGTAAAGGAACTGAAGTTACATTAACTGATGCGACTACCGGAATAGTTGGTACTCCTGCATATTCTTGGAATTTTGGAGAAAATGCCTCGCCTTCTTCGGCAACAGGGATTGGACCACATACAGTAACATATTCTTCATCCGGATTAAAAACGGTTTCACTTACTGTAACCGATGACAATGGAAGTAGTACTGAAACGAAGACAGATTTTATCACCGTCACAGCAGATAATACTATCACCCTGACTTCTGGAGAAGGCAGTGATGACCAGACCGTCTGTATCAATACAGCTTTGACTGCCATTACCTATGGTACCACCGGCGCAACGGGAGCGACCATTACGGGTCTTCCTGGGGGCGTTACTGGTACGTGGGCTGGAGATGTAGTTACCATAAGCGGGACACCGACGGAGTCGGGTATCTTCAATTATACCATTACTCTGACTGGAGGTTGCGGTGTTGTAACCTCTAACGGCACCATCACTGTAACGCCAGATAATACCATAGATCTGACTTCTGGAGAAGGCAGTGATGACCAGACCGTCTGTATCAATACAGCTTTGA
>CAZMSH010000007.1:82365-83024 GCA_964568875.1 uncultured Rikenellaceae bacterium
GTGGGCTGGAGATGTAGTTACCATAAGCGGGACACCGACGGAGTCGGGTATCTTCCCCTACACTGTCTCTTTAACAGGTGGCTGCGGCGCTGTTAGCACCGGCGGCACCATCATCGTCAATAGTTTGCCAGTAGTAGATGCAGGAGAAGATGTTAGTATCCCCCATGGGACAAGCACTTTAATAAATGCTACCGTTACAGGAGAAGGGCCTTTTACCTATAGCTGGTCGCCCTCGTTGTTACTTGTTGATGCGAGTGTTGAAGATCCCACTACTGTTAATTTAACAGAGACGACAGTATTTACCCTTACGGCTACCTCTCAGGATGGCTGTATCTCAAGTGATGTTGTCACAATCACCGTTACGGGCAGTGCGTTGAGTGTAAGTACGAGTGCTACACCAGATGTACTATGTTTAGGTGGCAGCAGTAGCCTTGAAGCTTTGGCCAGTGGTGGCTCAGGGATCTACAGCTATAGTTGGAGTTCGACACCTGCGGGCTTTAGCTCGACAGAATCTACTGTTTTAGTGTCACCAACAGAAACTACTACCTATGAGGTTACGGTAGATGATGGTTTTAATACAGTTACCAGCCAGGTATTAGTTACGGTCAATAGTTTGCCAGTAGTAGATGCAGGAGAAGATGTTAGTATCCCCCATGGGA
>CAZMSH010000007.1:83124-136588 GCA_964568875.1 uncultured Rikenellaceae bacterium
ATGAGGTTACGGTAGATGATGGTTTTAATACAGTTACCAGCCAGGTATTAGTTACCGTAAATCCACTCCCTTCTACCCCAATAGTAGGAACAATTACCCAACCTACGTGTAGTGAAAGCACGGGCAGTGTTGAGTTGAGTGGCTTACCCATTGGCACCTGGACCCTTAATCCCAGTAACATATCTGGAAATACTACCGAGTACACTGTTAGCGGACTCTCTGCGGGTACTTATAACTTCATCGTTACCAATGCCGAAGGATGTACCTCTCTTGCCAGTGAGGATGTAGTTATCGAAGCTCAGCCATCTTCACCCCCGATACCTGTTATTGCCGTTAACTGCTCTCTTGGATCCAGTAATGCGATAGTCTCAGTTTTGAGTCCTTTGGGAGGTCAATATGTTTACAAGCTTAATGACGGGGAATATCAGAGTTCAACTCTATTTGCAAATGTTGTCAATGGCAGCTATACAGTTACTGTACGAAATACTGATGGATGTGAGACTACGGGAGAGAGCTTTGACGTGTCGTGTGATTGTATCAATGGTCCGACAGTAACCCTGAGCAGCACGACTGGAGCAACCTGTGGTACTACTCCGATCACGGTAAGTGATAACGTATTCGGAGGTACTGCTACTAATGTTACTATAACCACTGATGGTGCGGGTATAGTAGATCCGATCTCAACTACCAACAACCCGTTCTCATTTACCTATATACCAGGAACCGAAGATATAGGTGCTACAGTAATAATTACTGTTACAACCAATAATCCGCTTGGCGAACCATGTGTTGCTGCTACGGCTACTTATGCCCTTACAGTCAATGCAACACCAGTTATTACAGGTACAACTGACGCATCAAGATGTGGCCCCGGCACTGTGACATTGGAGGCTGTAGCGAGTGGAGGAACCATAAACTGGTATACAGACTTAACAGGCGGAGAACCATTAGCATCAGGCACTAGTTTTACAACTCCGGTTATCAGTTCTACTACAACCTATTATGTAGATGCTGAAGAAAACGGCTGTACCACCAACGAAAGGTCTCCGGTAGTTGCTAATGTTAATCCTTTGCCATCTGCAATTGCCGGTGATGATCGTGCAATAATGCTGGGTCAGAATACCTTAATTGGTGCTTCTGCTGTAGCTGGTAACAGTTATTCCTGGTCCTCAGACCCGGAAGGATTTGTGTCTGACGAGGCTAATCCGATTGTTATGCCCTCTATAACAACAACATATACATTGACTGAGACTGTTATTGAGACTGGTTGTGCAAACAGTAACAGTGTTGTTGTGACTGTTCTTCCGTTACCGGAATCATTTATACCGGTTTGGTGGCCCGGTAATGGAATTGAGCACATGAATATATATGTCGTAACGGCAACGCTTGATGGCTCTGATTTACAGCCAGGTGATGCTGTAGGGGTATTTGACGGCACTATCTGTGTAGGCGCCGGAGTTTTGACAGAGGTTCTTACAGGCTCTAACTATCTTGGAATTAATGTCTCGCTGGATGATCCAGACACTCCCATCATTGATGGCTATACTCCAGGCAATTCTATATCTTTCAGGGTTTGGGATGCAAGTGAAGATAATCAACCCAAATATGTAGATGTTTCTTATACTTCAGGAACAGATGTCTTTTCTCAGGGAGAAACGGCAGTTGTTAATTTGTCAGGCTTTAATGAAGTAGTACAATCCATAAGTCTTCAGGAGGGCTGGAACATCCTTTCTTTTGCCGCAGAACCTGATAATATGTCCATGCTAGCAATAGTTAATCCATTAATTGAGGAAGGTACATTAATAAAGATTCAGGATGAATCAGGTAATGCAATCGAAGAACTGCCATTCCCGATAGGATGGATAAATAATATCGGACTTATGATGGCAACAGAGGGTTATAACATAAGAGTAAGGGGAAATACTACTCTGAATTTATCCGGTCGACCAGTAGTCTCATCCCTTGAGATCCCTCTGACCGCCGGCTGGAATATTATGGGATATCCTTTTATGTCTTCACAACCTGCGATGGATGCTTTTGAACAGCTAATCGCTGAAGGTTCATTATTGAAAGTACAGGACGAAAAGGGTAATGCCATAGAGCAGCTGCCATTCCCCATTGGTTGGGTTGACAATATTCATGATCTTGAACCGGGTAAAGGTTATAAGATTAGAACCAGTGTAAATACTACTTTAACATTGAGCAAGGTAGTGGGTGCCGGTAAAAAGAGTGCTGTCTCAACACTCCAGCCGACACATTTTAAACCTGACTATACAGGTAACGGCCTAGATCATATGAATCTTTATATAATGAATCCGACAATTAACGGATTAGCACTTAAACCAGGCGATGAGATTGGTGTATTTGATGGTGGGATTTGCGTCGGAGCAGGAGTGATAGATGATCTCTTGGCTGGTTTTATTGTTGCAAATGTTTCTGTTGATGATCCGACTACTGAAATCAGGGATGGATTTATTGAGGGAAATAGATTTGAACTACGCGCATGGAGTAGTCTCAGGCAGAAAGAGATGATAAGCCGGGAAATCACTATTCTGAAAGGATACCCTGATAGATTTGTAAAAAGCGGAACATCGGTAATGAATGTTGATTTTATGATTAAACCTGAAATATATCTTTCTGATGCATTCCCAAATCCGTCTGCTTATAAGACTACATTCACTTTTACATTGGGTAGTACTGCAAAAGTTAGACTGGAAATCATTAATTCGACAGGAACAGTTGTTGATGTGCTTGTTAATGATGAATTGACTTCAGGAACCCATTCAGTTGAATGGTATAACAACACTTCTGCCGGAAACAAAGTGTTACCCGGGATTTACCATTACAGGCTAATTACCGACACCTACACAATAAATAAAACCCTAATTATACAATATTGAACCTAAAATAGCTTATAGGTTATTAATACGGTAGAAAGTAACAAACCAAACTGATGAAAAAGGTCCTTATTTTTTTAATATTCGTAGTCTTCTCGATAATTGAACTACAGTCTCAAACTTGCTTTACCACAAACTGGACAGGAAATGGTCTTGAACACATGAATATTTATGTTACCAAGGCAACTGTTAATGGGGTGAATATGATACCAGGGGATGAAATCGGCGTCTTCGACGGTAATGATTGTGTTGGAGTAGGAGTATTGATTGAAGAGTTGACGGGAGGAGCCATATATTTGCAAATACGTGCCTCATGGGATGATCCGGAAACTCCAATTAAAGACGGATTTACAATTGGTAACCCAATTAGCTTCAGACAATGTATAAATGGGGGCACTCAGATTATTACCAATGTCACTGCGAATTTTACCACGGGTAATGGATTATTCTCTACAAGAGGAACAGCTGTTGTTGAACTATCAGGAATAAATGAATGTTCTAATCCACCTACGCTGACTCTTGGCAGCACGAGTGGGTCAACATGTGAAACCACATCTGTTACAGTCACCGGAAATCAATTTGGAGGAAGTGCTGAGAATGTATCAATTACTACAAATGGTACAGGGTCTGTTACTCCTGTTACAACTGGCTCAAGCCCCTTCAGCTTTACTTATACGCCAGCTGTTGCAGATATTGGTAACACCGTAACAATAACATTGACAACGGATAATCCTTTGGGTTCACCCTGCGCTGCTGCAACAGCTACCTATACATTATCTGTAAATGCTATTCCCACTATTACCAGCACTACTCCTTCATCAAGATGTGGTACCGGCACAGTAACCCTGGGAGCTACAGCAAGTATCGGTACTGTTAACTGGTATGACTCATCAACAGAGGGTAATCTGCTCGGTACAGGGACAACATTCACTACGCCTTCAATAAGTTCTACAACCAATTATTATGTGGGTGCAACAAATAATGGTTGTCCTACCGCAACAAGGACTGAAGTAACCGCAACGGTCAATCCCCTGCCGGCAACTCCTACTGCAGTTTCAGGATCAAATGCAGACTGTGATCAGTTCACTGCAAACTGGCAGGCTGCTGATCATGCAACTTCATACAGACTTGACGTATCTGTTTCAAATACTTTTTCCTCGTTTGTTACAGGGTATCAGGACAGAAATGTTGGAAACGTAACCTCATTTGATGTAACAGGATTAACAGCCGGTACGACATATTATTACAGGGTGCGGGCTGTTAATAGTTGCGGCGTCTCTTTGAACTCCAGTACTATAACATATGCTACGTCTCCCCCTGCCCCCGGCCAGCCAGGCTTGATTACAGGCGAAACAGAACAGTGTCCTGCTCAGTCAGGCCAAATATACAGCGTCGCTGAGGTCACCAACGCAACCTCTTATCTGTGGTCGGTACCCACAGGCTGGACAATCAACTCTGGTCAAGGGACGAGAACGATTTCTGTTACGACCGGTAGCGCAGGGCAAAACGGAGATATTTCGGTTATTGCCAGTAACAGCTGTGGCTCAAGTGCGGCAAGAACCCTGGCTGTCACTGTAAATCCATTACCTGCACAGCCGGGAGATTTTACAACTTCAACCGCTACAGTCTGCCAGGGGGCTACAAGTGTCGTCTATACTGTTCCGAATGATCCGACAGTAACATATAACTGGAGTTACGGCGGTACCGGTGCAACAATCAATGGTACTGGCAACTCAATAACAATCAATTACTCAACCAGCGCCACCTCAGGCACACTTTCAGTTACTGCAACCAACAGCTGCGGTACCAGTGATCCCAGAACACTGGCCATAGCAGTTAATCCTTTGCCCACCCAGCCGGGCGCATTTACCACATCAACGGCAACAGTATGCCAGGGGGCTACGGGTGTTGTCTATACCGTTCCCAACGATCCGTCAGTAACCTATAACTGGACCTACAGCGGAAGCGGGGCTACAATCACCGGCAGCACCAACTCAGTAACTATAAATTATTCCAACACAGCAACCTCAGGCACATTGTCGGTAACAGCCAGCAACAGCTGCGGTACCAGCGCCGCAAGAACACTGGCCATCACGGTCAATCCACTGCCGGCAGCAGCCGGAACCATCACCGGAACTGCAACAGTCTGCCAGGGGACGGCAGGTGTTTCATACAGCGTACCTGCAATTGCCAATGCCAGCAGCTATGAATGGGTCTACACAGGCACAGGAGCTACAATAAACGGAAACACCAACTCAATCACGATAGACTTCGGAACCACTGCGACCTCCGGCAATCTTACCGTACGCGGAGTCAATGGCTGCGGCAACGGAACAACCAGCGCCAACTATGCAATAACCGTCAACCCCCTGCCTGCAGCAGCCGGTACGATTACCGGTACATCAACAGTCTGTCAGGGTGTTACAGGTGTTGCCTACAGCGTACCTGCAATTGCCAATGCCAGCAGCTACATCTGGTCCTACAGCGGAACCGGGGCTACAATCAGCGGCACCACTAATAATATCACAATAAACTTCGCCGCCAATGCCACATCAGGAAACCTGACGGTACGTGGTTCAAACGGCTGCGGTAACGGCACGGTAAGTGCCAACTATGCCATAACAGTTAATCCTTTGCCCACCCAGCCGGGCGCATTTACCACATCAACGGCAACAGTATGCCAGGGGGCTACGGGTGTTGTCTATACCGTTCCCAACGATCCGTCAGTAACCTATAACTGGACCTACAGCGGAAGCGGGGCTACAATCACCGGCAGCACCAACTCAGTAACTATAAATTATTCCAACACAGCAACCTCAGGCACATTGTCGGTAACAGCCAGCAACAGCTGCGGTACCAGCGCAGCCAGAACACTGGCCATCACAGTCAACCAGCTTCCTACAGCAAATGCCGGAGCTGCTTTGGCCGCAATCTGCCAGGGAGGGACATCAGCTCCACTGGGAGGCAGTGTGGGAGGTTCGGCTACAGGCGGAACATGGTCATCATCGGCTGGTGGAACATTTATCCCCAACGCTACAACATTGAATGCCACATGGCAGCCACCTGCAGCGTACTCTGGCACAGCAACCCTGACTCTTACAACCAGCGGCGGTTCCTGCGGCGCAGATACCGACAGCAAAACTCTGGTCGTGAATCCCAATGCAACCATCACTCTTACTTCAGGCAGCAGTACACAAACACTCTGTCAGGGTAATTCAATAACCAATATTGTCTATTCAATTGGTGGTGGAGGAACCGGGGCCGGGATTACCGGCCTGCCAGCAGGCGTGACAGGTGTATACAGCGGCGGACTATTTACCATCAGCGGAACACCCTCAGTGACAGGTACGTTCAACTATACGGTCACGACAACCGGTACCTGCACCCAGACATCAGCAAACGGTACCATCACCGTCAATCCTAACGCCACAATAACCCTCACTTCGGGCAGCAGCACACAGACAGTATGCATGGGCAGCGCAATCACCAATATTGTCTATACCATCGGTGGCGGGGGAACCGGGGCCGGGGTTACAGGCCTGCCGGCCGGTGTCACCGGATCATACAGCGGAGGACAATTCACAATCAGCGGAACCCCGACGGTGGCAGGCACCTTCCCGTTTACCTTTACTACCACCGGAACATGCACCCAGGCTTCTGCCGGAGGAACCATAACCTCAGTATCGGTGGCAGCTCCCACAGTAGGTGCAATAACCCAGCCCACCTGCGATGTGGCAACGGGCAGCGTTGTGCTCAGCGGCCTGCCTTCGGGTACCTGGACAATCAATCCGGGCAGCATAACAGGGTCGACAACAAGCCGAACAATAACCGGACTGACCTCAGGGTCATATAACTTTACGGTAACCAACTCAATCGGTTGCGTATCTCCACCCTCTGAGACGGTTACAATTAATCCCCAACCCGCCACACCAACTGCCCCCGTTGTTGAATCCATCACCCAACCTTCATGCAATGTTTCAACCGGAAGCGTGATATTAACAGGACTGCCGGCAACGGGCACCTGGACACTTACACGTTCTCCGGGCGGAACCACAACAACAGGCTCCGGAACAAGCACAACAATAACAGGCCTGACTTCAGCAACAACATATACATTTACTGTGAGGAATGAGGACGGCTGTACTTCTCCGTCATCAAATAATGTAGTTATTAATGCACAGCCACCTACTCCTTCGGCACCTGTAATAGGTTCAATAATTCAACCTACATGTACCGAAGCCACGGGTAGCATTACAATTACGGGTCTTCCCTCTTCAGGGACATGGACACTTATACAATATCCGGGGGGTGCCACAACAAGCGGAAGTGGTACAAGCATCACTCTTTCAGGCATCCCTCCGGGTATTTATAACTACTCGGTTACCAATTCATTCGGATGTACCTCTGTCGTTTCAGACAACGCCACGGTAAATGCTCAGCCTCCGACACCAACGGCTCCAACCGTGGGTACCATTACCCATCCAACCTGTACAGAATCAACTGGCAGTGTTGTACTGAACAACCTGCCATCAGGTTCGTGGACAATCACGAGGTCGCCAGGAGGTAATACCTATACCGGATCAACAACCTCCTATACGGTAACAGGTCTTGCTTCAGAATCCTATACCTTTACCGTAACCAACTCATTTGGATGTACTTCACCATCGTCATCTAATGTTGTGATTAACGTTCCGCCACCAATACCAGCAGCTCCGGTCATCGGCACCATTACCCATCCTACATGCACAGAGGCTACCGGAACCGTGGCGCTCAGCGGATTGCCTTCATCGGGCACATGGACTCTTACGCGTAATCCGGGCGGTTCAACCACGACCGGCTCCGGTTCCACCTATACCGCAACGGAAATTCCGGCAGGCACATGGTCTTTTACTGTTGAAAACCAGCAGGGTTGCATATCTGTGTCCTCGGCCAGCTTTACTGTAAATGCCCAGCCACCGACACCCTCGGTTCCGACCCAGACAGTTGATTGTTCTCTTGGGGCAGGCAATGCTGTTATTACTGTGACCAGTCCGACCGGAGGAGGAATCGAATACAGCCTTAATGGAGGAGCGTTCCAGACGAGTAACATCTATACCGGGGTGGCCAATGGTACATACACCATAACTGTGAGGAACTCCTCAGGTTGTACCAGCACAGGCAGTTCTTTCTCAGTTTCATGCGGCTGTGCTGCTATTCCGTCAGTGACGCTCAGCAGTACCAGCGGAAGTACCTGTGGTACCTCGCCGATAACAATAAGCGGTAACACCTTCACTAATGCAACACGTGTAAATATCACACAGGATGGAGCCGGTACGGTTAACCCAACCAGTTCGACTACATCGCCGTTCTCGTTTACCTACACGCCGGCTGCTGCTGATGCAGGCAGAACCGTTACAATAACTATTACTACTGATAACCCACTGGGTTCGCCCTGTTCCCCGGCAACAGCGACATATACGCTTACAGTAAATACTATTCCAACAGCTCCGGTAGTGAGCACCATTACCCATCCGACATGTTCAGTATCTACTGGTAGTGTGGTACTTAGTGGTTTACCAGCGGGCTCGTGGACTATTACCAGGAGTCCGGGAGGAAACACCACCACCGGATCAGGTACAAGTGCGACTATCAGCGGGTTGGCTGCAAATACCTACACCTTTACTGTAACATCAGCTGCAGGCTGTGTATCACCGTCTTCGGCGAATGTCACAATCAATCCACAGCCACCAACGCCGTCGGCGCCGGAAATTGGTACAACCACCCAACCGACATGTGCTGTTTCAACCGGCAGTGTGACTCTTACCGGATTGCCATCGTCGGGTACATGGACTGTTACAAGGTCACCCGGAGGAACAACTACCCCAGGGTCAGGAACATCAACCACTATTACGGCTATTCCTGCCGGTTCGTATACTTTTACCGTTACCAACGAGTTTGGCTGCGTATCGCCACCTTCTGCCAGTGTTACTATTAATACACAGCCTGTAACACCTTCAGCACCGCTTGTCGGGACAATCACCCCACCATCATGCGGTGTGCCTACCGGAAGTGTCGTTCTTTCGGGTCTGCCGTCTGGAAACTGGGTTCTTATCCGCTATCCCGGGGCTGATGAACTTAACGGTAGTGGCTCCAGCACTACTATTGCCGGCCTGCCTCCGGGTACATACAACTATACTGTCACCAACGATCAGGGATGCACATCAGGATTGTCATCAAACGTTGTCATAACAAGGGCTCTTGTAGTACCTGAGGTTCCGTCGGTGGTATCCATTACCCAGCCTGCCTGTGATGTACCTACGGGAAGTGTGGTACTGAGCAACCTGCCTTCAGGAAACTGGACTCTTACGAGGTCCCCTGACGGCGTCACAAGAAATGGCTCGGGTACAACAGCTACTCTCACAGGTATTCCAGCCGGCACTTATACATTTACTGTTACCAACAGCGACGGATGTACCTCGGGTGCAACGTCTGATGTTGTCATCAATACACAACCTGCAACCCCGACGCCTCCCGTAGTGGGCACGGTCACTCAGCCTACCTGCTCCGTTTCAACCGGGAGCGTCGGGTTTAGCGGGTTGCCTTCTACCGGTACGTGGATTCTGACCCGTCATCCTGACGGTCAGACCACAACCGGTACAGGCACAACCAGAACAGTTTCCGGAATACCGCCGGGCACCTACACTTTTTCTGTAAGGAATGCTGACGGATGCACCTCTTCGATGAGCACTTCAGTTACCATTAACCCGCAGCCTGTCACTCCTTCAGCTCCTGTTATAGGTGACGTGACTCAGCCAACATGCAATGTGTCAACCGGAAGTATTGAACTAACAGGATTACCTGCATCAGGAGAATGGACCCTTACCCGCAGTCCGGGTTCAGTAACCACTTCCGGGTTTGGATCATCCGTAATAATTTCAGGGTTGACGGCCAACACCTACACATTTACAGTAAGGAATGCTGACGGTTGCACCTCGGCGTCATCGGCGAGCGTTACCATTAATGCACAGCCACCAACACCTGCAGCTCCTGTTGTGGGAACAATTACCCAGCCCACCTGTACAGTCGGTACCGGAAGTGTTGTACTCAGTGGTCTTCCTTCGGGCACATGGACTCTGACCCGTTTCCCCGGACGGGTAACCACTACCGGTTCTGGCAGCAGTACGACAATATCAGGTCTTGCTCCCGGAGAATACAACTATACTGTTACCAACCAGTTTGGCTGTGAATCAGCAGCATCGGCTACGGTAAGAATTAATGCCCAGCCTCCTACTCCGCCTGCACCTCTGGTGTCAGTAGATTGTTCACAAGGGTATGGTAATGCTGTTGTGACGGTAACCAGTCCGACAGGCACAGGCTATACGTACAGGCTTGATGGCGGCAGTTTCCAGACCAGCAATATTTTCACCTCTGTTGCCAATGGAAATCATACCGTTACTGTCCGCAACTCTTCAGGGTGTACTACCACCGGATCAACATTCTCGGTCAACTGCGGATGTGTCAATCCGCCTGCGGTGACCCTAAGTGCAACAAGCGGCAGCACATGCGGCACTTCACCGGTTACTGTAAGCGGCAACACATTCGGGGGCAGCGCCACCAGTGTATCAATAACAGAAAACGGAGGAGGAACTGTTACCCCTGCCTCCAGCACAGCTTCACCATTCAGCTTCACCTACACACCTGTGGCTGCTGATGCAGGAAAGGTTATAACAATTACGGTTACCACCAATAATCCTGCCGGTTTCCCGTGTAGTGAGGCTACCGCAACATACTCACTGACGGTTAACTCAGTACCTGCTGCTCCAACAGTAACAGACCGGACTCATCCAACCTGTACGGTTGCTACAGGAAGCGTGGTTCTCAGCGGCCTGCCTTCCACAGGTGAATGGACACTTACGCGTTCTCCCGGAGGCAATACATATACAGGAACCGGCACCAGTACCACAGTTACGGGTCTGGCCTCAGGAACATATACTTTCACCGTAACCAATGCTTTCGGTTGTACTTCAGCTTCCTCGGCAAATGTGGTTATTAATCCTCAGCCACCGACACCAACACCACCGGTGGTAGGGACAATTACCCATCCGACCTGTGCCGTTGCAACTGGCAGTGTTGCGCTGAGCGGTTTGCCGTCGACAGGGACATGGACAATTACAAGGTCCCCGGGAGGAGCAATCACCACCGGAACCGGAACCACGAGAACCATAACAGGACTGCTGCCGGGAACCTACACTTTTACGGTGACTAATTCATCAGGTTGTACGTCAGCTTCTTCGGCACAGGCGGTGATCAATGCCCAGCCTGTGACACCCACTGCTCCGCTTATCGGGCCAATCACACACCCGACATGTTCGGATGCTACGGGCAGCCTTATAGTGAACGGATTGCCTGCAACCGGAGAATGGACACTTATTCTCTATCCCGGAGGAGCATTATATAACGGAACAGGAACAACTACGACTGTGACTTCACTGACTGCAGGCACATATAATTTCGCGGTGACAAATGATCAGGGCTGTACCTCGGTGGCATCATCCAATGCGGTCATCAACCCGCAACCTCCGACACCAACAGCACCTGTAGTGGGAACAATTACCCATCCGACACTTACAGTGTTAACAGGAAGTGTTGTGTTGAGTGGTCTGCCGTCAAGCGGTACATGGACACTCACAAGACAGCCTGATAATGTTCTGCTGTCAGGTACAGGTACAACACGAACGATAACAGGGATCAACCCGGGTACCTACACCTTTACGGTAATGAATTCGTTCGGATGTACTTCACTGCCATCAGCTAATGTGGTCATAAATGCAATACCAGGCGCTCCGGTACTCGTTATCAATAACCCTGCAACCGTTTGCTCGCCGGAAACAGTTGATCTGACATCAACAGCAATAACTGAGGGTTCTGACGAGGGCCTTACATTCACCTACTGGTCCGATGCGGATGCTACAATTCCATATTCAACACCTGAGACAGCTACTGAGGGAACCTGGTATATCATGGGAACGACTACAGCCGGTTATTCAACAATCAAGCCTGTGGTGGTTACGGTAGACCAGAGGCCTGTGGCAGATGCCGGTCCCGACCAGGTACTGGAGTATGTTTTCCAGGCGACGCTTAATGCTGTTCCTGTGGCCGGCGCTGCAGGGGTATGGACAATTGAGACAGGTACAGGTATCTTTGGCAATGAAACTGATCCGGGAACCACCGTAACAGATTTATCCCTCGGAACCAACGAGTTTACATGGACAATCACCTTCGGGGTCTGTCCGCCCATCAGCGATGTTGTTACGATAATAGTCAACGATCTGGTTGTACCTACTCTTATCACACCCAATATTGATGGCAGAAATGACTACTTCGTTCTTAGAGGCCTTGAGACACTTGGCAAGACAGAGCTTATCATTTTTGACAGAAGGGGAGCCCAGGTCTATATGAACAGCGATTATGACAACAGCTGGGATGGTGTGGATAAGAACGGCAAACCCCTGCCTGATGACACTTACTTCTTTGTTATCAGAAGTGCCAACGGGAAAACAATAAATGGTTATATCGTAATTAGGCGTTAATATGAAAAGGATTGCAAAAACTATGTTCTGGCTGCTGATGCCAGTTGCCATATCAGCACAAATTACACCTGTCACAAGTCAGTATGTTCTTAATCCTCTTTCGATTAATGCAGCTTATGCAGGAAACCGGGGGGCTCTTAATGCTGCGATTTTTTACCGCAATCAGTGGGTAGGAGTTCCCGGTTCCCCCGAAACCATGACACTGGCAATTGATGCTCCCTTTGCAGACTCTAAAGTAGGCCTCGGCCTTATAATTGCCAACGACAAGATAGGTGTCACGAAACAGACGCATTTTAATTCCTACTATTCATACAAGATAAATATGGGTGCGGGAGACCTCTCTCTTGGCCTCGGTGCCGGAATAGTAACCACTAATACGACATGGTCTGACCTTATTGTTCTTGATCCGGGAGATGAAATGTATCTTGTTGACTCGAAGGTGTTGGTTGTTCCCGACTTCAATTTCGGGGTATACTACAGCCAGGAGAGCTTTTTCGCAGGGTTTTCAATACCAAGGCTGCTGGGTCACCAGTTCGACAAGGATAAAAACAAATACACCCTGAAGTTCAAGCCTGCTGATTACATATACAATTTCAATGTCGGATACCTTGTGAAGATGGGCGAGAAATGGAAATTACTCCCTTCCACGCTGGTAACCCTTTCAGCAGGAGAGAAGATACTTTTCGATATCAATGCCCACCTGAACTATGCAGACAGGGTCTGGGTTGGCTTTTCCTACCGGAACAGCCGTTCAGTGGTTAGTCTGTTGCAGGTTCAGCTAAGCAATCAGTTGAAGGTCGCATACTCATATGATTATGATATCGGAAACCTGGGCAGATACAGCAACGGGTCCCATGAAGTAATGCTGAGATATGAATTTACCTACAGGGTAGATGTAACTAATCCGCTGATATTCTGATTAATAAGCTACATGAGGTGTTTGTCAGTCTCGGATGCACTTTAATTGGCAGACATTAAAATATTAACTATCAGGGTAGTATAGCCATTATCTTCTGCCACATTTCATTATGGAATGTTACCGGTACCAGGCTGGAACCGGGGGCTTCTCCCATTCGTACAACAACCAGGTTAAGAGAGGGTACTACATTGACGAACTGACCGTTCTTTCCCATTGCTGCAAACATATCGGAAGGAGCTGCGGGAGCCATCGAAATATCAAATGGAGTTGCAAGTCCCGGATAGATAATTGAGCTTTTACCGTTGAGCCACCAGAGATAACCGTAGGAGAGATTCAGGGACTGAGAAGTTGTTACCATTGCGTCGAAATAGTCGCTGTCAGTCATTACTTCCTGGTCGTCCCATTTGCCTTTGTTAAGGATAAGCAGTCCGAAACGCGCCGCATCGCGTGCAGTACTGTAGTAGACATTATTGTAGTCTCCCGTCCGTATCCATGTGCCGCTCATTCCTGTTACAGCTTCGAGGCGGCTGTCTGTAAAGTTGTTATATGTGGTTCCGGCGGCGGCTGATATAACATCCTCAAGGAGTGTGTATGGTGCGTTGTGGTAGTACCATTGTGTTCCGGCATCAGCTTTGTATACAAGGCATTGCGGTTCAGTGCAGTCAAGGTCAGGAACGTTGTAGTCCAGTCCTGTTGTCATTGTCAACTGATGCCTGATGGTTATCAGGGTTTCCTTATCAGCGGCCATGTTTGTCCAGCCAGCACCAAGGTATTCAGAGGACTTGTCATTTATGCTTAGCAGTCCTTCCTGTTGTGCGATGCCTGTAAGAAATGTTGTTATGGTTTTTCCGGCAGAGGCCCAATACCATGCCGTTGACACGTCAAATGGAGCGTTGTTCAGAAGATTATTACCCCAGTATTGCTCTGCTGCAATACGGCCATCCTTCAGTATAATAAATGCCCTTGTACCGTTTTGTGAGAGGAAGGCCTTGAGCTCTGAAAGCATTGTTTCGTTCCACCCGAGCTCTTCAGGGGAGACAGTCTCCCATTCCTGGCTGTCAGTGGGAGGGAAGTAGAGCTGACCCTCCGGGTTCAGATCGCCGGTCTTTTTACAGCCAACGGCCACCAGAAGAAATAGTGCAATTGCAAGTAACCTCACCATATAACAAGATATTGACAGTAAAGTTAGTAAATCTGTAACGATAAATTGCCTGTTGCAATTTGTTACATGCCATTAATGCTGTTGACGTAAGTTTTTAATTGTCAAGACAGAAGTAATAATGGCTGTAAGATTGAATACAGGTATTATGAAGACTGACGGTATAATGTTAACTCCGTTAATGCCCATTGCTATTATTTTTGCCATCAGTGCAGCCATCAGGAATGAAAGAAATACGGTGTAGACCGGTACAAGCAAATACCCCAGAGGTCGCTTTTTTAGCAGCATAACGCCTGAAACTACAGCTATTGGAAGCAGTAACCCCAGATCGAGGCCCTGGACAATAAGAGTTGTGTAATGATTTAGCTCGTTTGGATAAAGCGTTCCGTCAACAATTGGCGGGACGATTACCCCCAACCATAGAAATGCTATTGCAATAGCGTTGAAAATAAGAAAGCCTGCAGTAAATCTTAGCGGTGCTTTATTACTATACATATCAGGGAGAGCTTTGATATCAAAAGAAAGCAGCAGTTGTGCTAATGTAAAGAATGTAAGGCAGAGCAGTATCAGGTACGGAATAAACATTTCATTATACATGCCCATCGTAGTATAGAAGAGGTAAGTTACAAAGAAATAGCCTGTTACGCCTGTCAGGACAATTCTCGCCTTATATGAGCCCTTGAGAGCAAGTATCAGGGATATGACAAGGGCAGGAATGCCGGCAAAAAGTGTAATATAATCCTGTGCAATTCCCTGTATTGCAACATCTGCCGTCATATGTTTATAGAGGCCTTTACCGTATATTTCTACTGTATTACCTCTTATGGTCTCATAATTGAATCTTCCCGGCCCCTCGTTGGTGAATATGCCTGTGGTGGTAGCTACAGATGAAAAAACTACTATGGCTACAATTAACGAAATAATAGTTCTGTTTTCTTTCATTACTAAAAAGCTTAATTAGTCAGGTAATTTGACATTATATTCGATATTGGCTATTTCAAATTTACCATAACAAAAGTCACCGTCGGGATAGTTGTAGATCAGGTCGGCTCTTGAGGCAAGCCGCAGGCCGTTAATCTCCCTGTAGTCATAAAGAGGTGTTTCCCATCTGACACGGGACATCTCTCCGTTTTTTTCAAGAGCCCAGCGGTCTTCCGATACGAAGTTCACCAGCTGGCCTTCATTATTGAAATGAAGCCATGCAGTAATACGTATTCCATTGTTAGTAAATGCGGCCCTTACAACATTGTCTTCTGTTTCCAGCCACTCAATCCGGTTGTCGGTCAGACTGCCCGGTGCCATGCAGCACATATCATTGAAGAAGGTTACTGTCTCGGCCACATCCATTTTTTCACCATCCTGGTATTCCACCTTAATAAGGGATAAAAGCCGGATGTCCATAAATGCAGTTCCGTTTTTAAAGGCATGGTATCCAGCCACCGGCAGGCCTTTCATCTTTGCTTTCATGAAGAAAAGCCTCCATGCTCTTTCCATGAAATTGTATTGTTCGGTTGTGAACTCCATCCATGGAGTATCTTCAGCAGATCTTATTTTCCCTGCCATATTGATTTTGAAGTTTTCAACAGATGGCTTTCCAAAGGCTCCTGTATATCTGATATACTTCTGTACCGGTTCGGGAAGAGCTGAAACGGTTTCTTCCGATAGAACTGCAGCAGGGGTTTCCTTGACAGTAGTGAATGCTGATTCAACGTCAGATACATAGCGGTTTCTAAATTTTGAAGTACCGAAGCCTACTATGGCAGCAACCAGTATAATGACATTGGCTATTGTGCCAAATCTGGCGTCACTCCATACCGAGACTATCAGAATGGTAGAAATTGCAACTGCTGTTAAGGCAGCCACAGACCACCATTGAGCATTCAGGTAGTAACCTATTGCCGTCAGCAGGAAAAGCGCTGCGGTAGCAAGCCAAACAACAGCAGCTCCTTTGGATATCGAGTGGGTTATCTGAGTAACTGATTCAGGATTAATGTATTTTACAAATCCAATCAGGTGTATTGCACCGTGAGCAAGGAGCAGTATTATCAGGAAGTATTTCATATATAGGGGTGTTGAATTGGATTTATAGTACAAAGATCGGTAATTCTGATCACTGTTATTATGCTAGAAATAGATACGGTAGGTTACCATTGGCATGAAGCCCATCTGGTATGACGTTGAGAGCTCTTGTCTTTCACTGTTCCAGTTTTGGGTGAAGATGTTTTTATGACCGGTCATATTTTGCAGGTCAAGAGCCCATTCATGACCTGCTCTTTCTTTGTTAAGCCTGAAGGTAATTCTGCCGTTAAGTCTGAAATAGTCGGGGTATCTGTTGCTATATGCTTCGTCCCATTTGTATCGTGTGGCATTGGCAGCCGCTGACAACTCCTCGTCAACTTCAAGATATCTGTTACCGCCTGCCCAGACAGTTTTCAGGTCTAATGATAGCAGTGATGCAGCACCCAGTTTCCATTCATATCCGGCCAGTGCGTTAAAGACGAAATTATTATTAAAGGCCGAGTTGCGCCATACCCCGTCGTAACCCCTGTAACCCGCGTCAAACAGTGAGGCCGTCACAAGATAGTAGAATCCCTCGCTGAGAAATTTCTCCAGTGTAATTTCGATACCATAATTTTCGCCGGTTCCCTTGTTTTCCATATTGTCGAACACCCAGTAATTGAAGCCTCCTCCCTGGCTGATAATCGAGAATTCTGGCCTGCGCCAGGCAACAGGAATATCGTAGAGTCTCTGATAATATATTTCTGATTTGAGTCTGTGGCCCTTACCGATCAGATGATCATAGCCTGCGACAAAGTGAAGAGCTCTTGACATGTCAAGGCTACGGTTGGTTTGTTCATACCGGAGATTGAGGGTGTCTACCAGTCTCTGTGAGAAGTAAACACCTTTCATCTGGGTCTGGCTGTGCATGCCGGCACCCAGGCTTATAGATCTTCCGGGTGAAAACTCCCATTTCATGCCCAGGCGTGGCTCGAGCGACCATGTTTTGTTAAGTGACAATACACCCGAGTGTATTCCGCTGCTCAATGACAGCCTGTCTGAAATCCGGTGTTGCCATTCTGCAAACAGCCGGGTCATTGAGGTTGTGCCTTTCGAGTCAAGATAGTTGAAGTAGTCTTCCAGCGATTTCACATATTGCCGGCCGTAGTACATAATATCAAAATAGTCTACGACAACACCGGCATTCAGATAGTTTCTTGAGTTAATCCTGTTGAAGAATTTGCCTGATGCGGTATATTTTATTTCATACATTTTTTCGTCAATGGTCTGATTACGCTGGTCATCAGAGAGATCGTATATGTTTGCTTTACCTTCAATTCCGGTGGCGGCAACTGTAGCAGTAATACGTGCATCATCAGAAAGGTATCTTACCCAGGTTATCCCGGTTACCCCCATTCTGTTATCATAGTAAGTGTCGGTACCTGAAAAACCATATTGCGCGTCGTCATTCTCACTGTCAAGCATTGCTATGCTGTTGATCCCTCCCAGACCGAAGAGAGATATCCTTCCATTTTCAAGAGGAAAGTTAAGCTTGAACGAGATGTCTTTATATCTCGGTATTGCATTTCCTGTTCCGAAACTCATGCCGAGAGAGTGAAGCAGATCGAGGGTACTGTACCTGAGGTTGACCATATAAGATGCTTTGTGAGCCCCTGAAAATGGACCTTCGGCCCCCAGCTCAAAACCGTTGAATCCCATCTGTCCCATAAACTCATGTCGCTGATTATTTCCGTTTCGCATTGAAAGGTCAAAGGCTCCTGCAAGAGCATTGCCAAATTCCGCGGGGAAAGCAGAGGTGTAAAAATCAGAATTGGTCAGCTGGTTATTGTTCAGCATGCTTATCGGTCCTCCGGTGGAACCAAGGGATCCGAAATGGTTGGGGTTGGGGATATCGACACCTTCAAGTCTCCATAGTAGGCCAAGTGGCGAGTTTCCTCTGATAACTATATCATTTCGCTGATCTGAAACGGAAGAGACTCCGGCAAAATTGGTAGCCATGCGTGACGGGTCGCCCAGACTTCCGGCGTAGCGTTCTGTTTCATCAATTGTAAATGAGCGCGCACTTACCTTGGCCATCTCATTTGAAGGCTGATCTTTCCTTAACTCAGGCCTTACAACCACGTCATCAAGGTTTATAGCCTGCTCTTCCAGCTTAATTTCCAGAACAAGCTCCTTGCCTGAAGTAAGTAGAAGATTATTAACCTCCATTGTTTTGTAGCCAATAAAGCTCGCTCTCAAATCGAGCCTTCCAACCGGCAGGTTTCTGAAGAGGAAGTAACCATCGGTATCGGTACCTGTTCCAATGAGAGGGTCGGAACCGATTATCACAAGTGTCACACCTGGCAACGGAAGTTCTGTATAAGCATCAACCACTCTGCCTCTGACGTTCTGTACCGGTTGCTGACCTGTGGCTTCTGCATGATTCAGAAGCAGCAAGGCTGCTATTATCGATACCATTATTGCAATATTTGAAATATATGATCTCATAACTGTAATTAATTATTCGAATCCTTACAGGACAAAAGTATCAATGCCTTTATCACTGTAAAAAGATTTCAGGATGAATGACGGACCAGGGCGTCTGAATGCTGCTTATGTAGAGATGAAGGCAACAGACATCTTGCTTATTACGGTTGTATGCATGGTAGGATATAACTGACTTCAGTCGGCATTTCTTACCTGTCGAGCCACTTTTTGAAACTGGTCACCTTGTCGAGACTGACAAAGACCTCTTCATGAAATTTAGGTTTAAGATCAAGCTTAAGCCGGCTTTTTGGATAGACGTGTATGTCTGCAATTCCGATGATGCCCAGGAGTATCTTACGGTTGATACGGAAGTATTTGCCCGGGTCGACCTCTTCCATAAGTTTGTCGAGGCTGATGTCTACAGGATAAGAACCTTTATCAGTAAGATATGCAAAGGTGATACCCTCCTCACTTGCAAAGTAGGCTATCTGGTCTATGCTGATGGTCTTTATCTTTGCACCGAAGCTAACGGAAAACCTTTCACGGTATGCCGGTTCTTTTTTCACCAGCAGCTGGTACAGCGATTCAAGATCACTGCCCTGTTTTACCGTTGAGGTCATTTCACGGTATTTCTTTAAAGCAGCTGCAAGTTCTTCCTGTACAATCGGTTTAAGCAGATAGTCTATACTCTTTAATTTAAAGGCCTTTATGGCATATTCATCGAAAGCTGTAGTAAATATAACAGGACAAGATATCTGTACTTGTTCGAAAATCGCAAAGCTCAGGTCATCTTCAAGGTGAATATCCAGGAATATCAGATCGGGCTCTTTATTTGAGCGGAACCAGGCAACCGATTCTGCTACTGATTCAAGTTCGGCAACAACTTCTATTTCAGGGTCATATTCGTTTATCATCTTTCTCAGCCTCAGAGCTGCAAATGATTCATCTTCAATTATTATTACTTTCATTTTACTTTTTGTTTAACTGTCTGTATTAATGCAATCGGGATATTACGGATTGCTTACGTAGCAGGTATCAGAGGTATTCTGGCTATATAGTACGAGTCGGTTAACAGGAATTCCGGTTCCAGGTCTGATACAAGCTTATACCTGCTTCTTATATTTTCATGACCCACACCTGTTGATTGCATTCTTGTTTCCCTGAGATTAATATTGTTTTTTACAATAAGGTAGTTACCATCATCAACAGATATCGATATGTTGAGGGGACTGGACTTTGAGAGAGTGTTATGCTTGATGGCATTTTCAATAAGTAACTGCAAAGCCATCGGCACAATCAGCATTCCGGTGTATTTATTCTCAATCTCTTTTTCAACTATCAACTTGCCGGCGAACCTTATATCGAGAAGGAAAACATAGGAATTGAGAAAATCAAGCTCCGTACTTAGCGGCACCATGTCTTTTTCCTTATTCTCCAGTACGTACCTGTAAACTTTTGAGAGTCTTTCAGTAAATGATTCTGCAAGATCAGGGTCGACCTTAATAAGAGATGTCAGTACATTCAGGCTGTTGAAAAGAAAGTGCGGATTAACCTGTTGTTTCAGAACTTCGAATTGAGATTGCAGGTTTTCTTTCTTCAACTCAACAACTCTTGTTTGTGCTTCTGTAAGTTCTTTCTCCATGCCTACCTGCCTGTTGATAAACTCGAAGGTAAAACCCTGCATATGTATGCATAACAACCCTGTGAAGAAGAGATATGCTGACTTGAAAATCTGTGAAGTGGGAGAGGTTGAAAGACTCTGCAGGTAGAAATCCTGATTTCCGGCAAAATTCAGGAAGTAAACCATATTGAAACCGGTTAGGGCTACTATTATCAGAAAGAACATCAGTATTCGGTCAAGTCTGAATGTATAGAGCAGAAATATTATCGGAATCAGGAAAAGTGTCGCTGCAGATGTAATACCCAAAGGGTCAGTACCAGAGGTCATTAAAAACAGATGCGAACATATTACACTGATATCGAGAACTGCACTCAGGTAGCCAAGCCACCAGGGATTGTACCTTTTAACCATCGCATACCATAGGGCAGTATTTGAGATAAAATAGATGGCTACCAGTATGAATGCGTGCATCGACTCCTGCCTGTAACCCAGAAAGAGTTGTGCAAGAAGGAGTGTTGTCACCAGAAAGATAAAAGCCCAGCGGAACCAGACCGACATTCTGGCTCCCTTTAACTGTTCATCAGAGAGCTCTCCACGCATTAGTTTTTCCTGCCAGTTCTTCATCGGTTTTAATTTTTGTATTCTGACTCTCCTTTCTTATACATAAATGCAAATGTAATAGTTGGGATGATGTTCTTTTAAAAAATCTCAGGGAATGACAGATTTAAAACGTTGAAAAGGCAAAATCCTGCATTTAATCCCCGGACAATGCAGCGTTTTTGGTTTTCTTAAGTATTTACAGATTCATTAAACCCTTTATGATATGAACACGATAGCACTTTTATCTTTATTGACACTGATTCTTTCCTGCTGTACAGGCAGAGGTCACAACTACACTGAAAAAAGCGATCAATTTGAAGTTGTTGCGAATGATGAAGTATTCTCACCATCTGAAGATAGTAGCTCAATTGATAAGCAAATTCATAAAGAAGTACAGCAGCCGGCCTCCGATTCTTTATGGTATTTTCTTACAAAAAGAGGCGACTCCTACGTAATTGAACGATCTGAGGAGGTACCTGTAATGAAAATATATATTGAAAATCAACCTGCTTCGCTTAATGTAAGCTTTGGTCAGGAAGGATTCTATTTCCATATCGTCGGGAAAAGAGACTTCGATGGTGGTTTTGAGTTTTTGTGCACTGATCCTTCTGAAGCAGGAGACACCTTAACTGTTACAGCGGAAATAGTATCACCTAAATTGATAATTTGGAAAGTCCCTAATCCATATACTGAATCCGAAAGGTTTGAAATAATTCATACTGTTCCTAAAAGTGAAGCCAGTGCATGGCCTGTTGTTGTTGTTGATAGTGATTAACATAACCCTTCACGGATTCAGAGGAGTAGTAGTGAAAGAACAATAAGTAACAGTCCGAAGAGACTTGCAAACAGGTCTGTTATTACAATGCCCCTGCCACCTTCTTTGCTAAGCATTCCTGCCACCCACTTCTGGAATCTGGAATAGTCGAAGATAAACATGATTGCTTTAATGGCGGTGAGAGAAAACATAATGGTGATTACCAGTGAATATCTTACGTCGGTAGTAAGCTCCTTGTACCAGGTAAAGGCAACCAGAGCCAGACCCGTCAGTGCAACGGGAATTATCCACCACGGTCTCTTGTCGGTATATGCTTTAGCGATAAACCTGTTCTCATCCCACGGAAGGATGTGCATATAAAATGGCTTCAGGAATGCCACGATACCGAATACGATTCCAAGAATTTTAAAATAGTTCATAATGTATGATGTTTAAGCAGATTTGGAAATATGATAACTTCTTAATTATCATGGTCTTTTAAGAGGGAAGAAACTGGAAAAAGCCTCCATATTATAATGTTCAGTACTATGAGCACTACAAAGCCGGCGGCTCCTGTTGTGCCGATTAGTAGGTCGTTGCCGCCACTTAGCAACATGACAGAGGTAGCTCCTACAGCGTTGAATGTTCCGTGCAGGATGGCAGCCGTGACTACCGACCTGCTTTTTATAGCTACCAGAGAAAAGAAGGGGGAGAAGAGTATGCAAAACGCAATCATCATTCCCACACCGGCTGCCGGATGATCAGGGTAGTTATGTCCCATCAGTATTATGGGAGCATGCCATATACCCCATACCAGGCCAATAATCCATGACATTTTCCAGAAGCCCAGACTCTTCAGTTCCTTCAGCATCAGTCCGCGCCATCCAAGCTCTTCACCGAACCCTGCCACTGCGTTGATGGTTAATCCGGCTACAAGGCCCTGCAGAATCGTTAGAAAGAAAGGGTGCACCGGCAGTTGAGTGTTTCTCATCTGCTCAAGTTGTTCGTCAGTCAGCAATGCGGCGAACTTATCAAACATTCCCTCCATCTCAGGCGAGAAGCTTACACCCGGAACCAGCAGGCCTGTCGCGAAAGTAGAGACGGCAATCACTACCGGGGCGAGCCAGGCAACCCACCACCACCGGTTCCACCGAAACGAAATGGCGTAGTTTTGCCTTAGATTGTTTCGAAGAAACAGCTTCTCGGTGATGATAACACTTAGCATCGGTGTGAACATAAAAGCCAGGGCCATGATCATGTACGATGCTGACATAGTGTTTGTATTTCCCCCGGCAAGCCAGTAGATTATGGCCAGAGACCAGCTGATACCGAATGTAAGTATCAGATAGAGACTTAGTTTATATGAAGTTTTCATGGCTCTATATTTTATTTTTGTATAACCTTTTTAATATCTCCTACCGGCAACCAGTCATCCATGTTGCCGTAGTCACTTCTATCAATACGGAATGGCTCTGTTTCTGCGATATCTGACAATTCAATCAGCACCAAATATCTTTTACCTGACCATCTCTTGACCTGTTCCTTTGTGAGCAGAAGCTTATCCTGATGATTATTAATAAGTTCTGCTGACTCCTCCGGGGTCAGTTTATCTGAATTCAGTACATTAACAACCCTGCCCTTTGCCTTTACCAGCGATTCTGCATTATTGTTAATGAAATAGAGAATGTCTCCGGGATTAACTCTTCCGTAGGGCATTTTCCTTCCTGCGGCACCTCTGATTATCATTCTTTTCTGATGGCTTAGCAGCAGTACTATTTCTCCTGCTTTTGCATCGGTGTATACTATATGGTCCATCTTATGAATACAGGTTTATTTATGAGTTATACCGAAGAAGGCCAGCAAGCCGTCTTGCCCATCCTGCTGTCTTTAATGTAATTACTATACCTAATATTATCAGCATTTAAGAGATCTATTGTTTTAATGTTATCAATATCGCCTATTACTTCAGTTTCCATCATCAGCAAAAATATGAAGGTCAGTTTCCTTGGGAAAAAAAATGCAGGTAAGATAGGAAAGTAGCTTAATGAATGACGTCTATCGGGGGGTGAATGGCTTCAATGGAGTTAGCCAGGAATCTTAAAGAAGGAGCAGAGTTGTCCGTTTCTAACTGAAATCAATCAGGAACATCAAGGCTGTTGCAAAATCCATTATCCCATGCAATATAGCAAAATAGGGAAAAAGAGTCGGGCGGAACCAGAGAGAGACTCCGATGAGGGTTGCGAAAGGAAAGAAGACCAGGGCTCTGTACACCAGAAAGTTGATGTCGGGAATAAACGGCAGGGTACAGTGCTGTAGCGAAAGGAAGATAACAGGCAGGGCAAGGGCCAGCCATATGGGTTTCACCAGCACCTTCAGCCTGGGCATTATATAAACGAAATATGTCGCCAATTCGGCAAGTGCAATAGTCACCGGGAACACCAATAGGAGGATATAAGCTATCACAGGTTTAATACTCCCGAACATCATTGCAGTTGGAACACCCGGGTCGTTCCAGATGAATTCTGCAAGGAGTTTGCCGGGCAGAAACACAACAGGTCCTGCTATCAGAGTCAAACCCAGGAAAATCAATAAATCCTTCTTAACAGATGATCGTTCAAAACGGAAGATATTGATGAATCTGATACCTTCTTTTTTGAAGAGCTTCCCAAGAAGGATAATGCCTGCGAAATTTGTAAGCGTGGCTGAAAGAAGCCAGTAACGCTCAGATATCTCCCATGAACCGGCAAGAAGTGCAATTAATCCCTGAAACAGGAGAAACAGGATAAGCCGGCTGACAAGCATGTACCAGACAAAACTGTTCCCGGGATTTTTCGATATAGCCGGTACCTGATCCGTATTGCTGCTTATGGTATAAGTCATTGGCAGTTTTATTCTACAGTATTGTTTCTAATCATCATGCTTAGTACTACGCTCACCGGATAGTAATCTGAAAAGAAAGTACAAAAACAAGCCAGTTCCGATAGTAATTGCCACAGCGACAAGCTCCTGTAATTTTGTCCCTGAAATCAGCCATATACAAGCTATTATGCTGATTATTGCAAGCAATATTCCATACCTAACCCTGAAAAAGTTTACCGAACCCTTGTCTGTCATGCGAAACCGAATAAGTGCAGCCGAGACTGTCAGGAAGATGAGAATTTTACTGATCACACTTATTGTAACCGCATAGATAAATGTACCGGTAAGCGACACAAACAATGCAATGGCGGTGAATGTCAGAAGTGACCAGACAGGCGTTTTAAACTTTGGATGCAGAATGGAAAAGACCTTAGGCAGTTGGTTTTCTTCACTGAAGGCAAACGGGACTCTCGAACCAACCAGCATTACTGTATTAAGTGCTCCTCCAACCGACAGGACAGCCCCTATACTTATCAGGAGAGCACCGGCAGGTCCCATAAAAAGAGTTGCTGCTGCCGAGAGTGGATATTCCGAACCGGCCAGATCGGGCAGTGTTCCCATGCATACTATCTGTATCATGCCATAGAAGAAGGCAACAAAAAGGAGGGCTGTCATAAGGGCAAAGGGGATATTTTTTTCCGGATTCTGCATCTCTCCTGTATTGACAAGTATAGCCTCAAACCCGGTAAAAGCAAAAATCAACACGAAAACCGACCCTGAAAATTCAGGCAGCGGCGGAAGTGGCTGTCCCGTATCAAAGAGTGAAGGGTCTATGAAGAATGCACCGATTATTACGAACAGAAAGAGTGGAAGAAGCTTTGCAATAGCGAGGAGGTTATTTGTGAATGTTGAGGTCTTTACTCCCCTGTAGGTGATATATGAAAGTGCAATGGTAATAACCGTGATAGCTGTTTGTTTCGCAACCGGCAGTGCAAGAACCGGATGAAAGAAACCCAGGTAAGATACCAATAGGTTTATCTGTGCGGCATATGTGGCTAGTCTTGTTATCAGCAGTATCCAGCCTATGGTGACAGCCGGAATTTTACCGAAGGCATTGAGGGTGTAGAGGTAAGGCCCGCCTGTTCGTGTAAAGCGACTTGCCACCTCAGAAAAGCAAAGAGCAATAATGAATACAACAAGGCCGCAGGCAAAAATTGCAGGAATGCTGTAGATACCCGACTGTCCGGCAATGGTTGCAGGCAGCCCGAAAATACCCGCTCCTATTATACTGTTTATCATCAACAGCACAAGGTCCCAGCGTCGTATCTCTCTCTTAAGCATTACCAGTCGGGTTCTGTCTTTTTCGAAGCCGTAAGGTAATATTTATTATTAAAGAGACAGCAAGGGCTGCGAGGAAACCGTAAAGGGTCAGTGAATCTACAAAGGAGGTGTCGAATGTGAGACCGGTAAGCCTGTCAGCCAGGTATTTGATGTAGGAGTTGGGAAGGCTGGTGTGCCCCAGCTTTTCCAGTATCCTGAAATGCCAGTCGGTAAGCGGACAATATCCCGGTACTCCGGTTATCCACCCCAGAATCACCCATGAACCACCGGTAAGCAGAAGAGTAATAAGGTGGGCGGTACGGGTTTTACTCCATATCCACCCTAACAGGTTGAAGATAATGAGTGAGGAGTGGAAGACCACAAAGAATATGTCAAGCAGGTGAAGCATTTTACTCATCAGATACCTTATGCTCCTTTTCAAGAGCAACCCTGGTTCTTGGAAGGCATTCAGAATAATTCTTCTGAATGAATTCGATCATCTTCTCTCGTATATATACTCTTAAATCCCAAGTTGTGGGTGAATTCTTTGCACTTACGAGTATTCTGATTTCCAAAGTAGATTCTTTGCAGTCTGTTACCTGAAGCACATTTACGTTTCTGTCCCACAAATCAGTTCCATCAAGCAATCTTGAGAGTTCATCCCTCAGAGCCTGGAATGGGATTGTATAGTCAGCGTAGATATAAACAGAACCAATGATTTCAGCCGATGTGCGTGTCCAGTTCTGAAACGGCTTTTCCAGAAAGTAAGATGTTGGCAGTACCAATCGTCGTTTGTCCCAGATCCTCACAACAACATAGGTAAGATTTATCTCCTCAATCCAGCCCCATTCATTTTCAACAACCACTGCGTCATCAATCCTGAAGGGCTGGGTAATGGCTATTTGAATGCCGGCTAATAATGCTCCGACTACTTTTTGTGCCGATAGACCAATAATGATCCCGGCCACACCGGCAGTAGCAAAAAGACCCATGCCTATCTGCCTGATGCTCTCAAATGATAGTAAGATAAACCCTGTTGCAACCAGAACAATTATAAAAATGATTGCCTTTTCCAGAAGATTGACCTGTGTATGCACTTTTCTGGAAGAAAGATTATCCTCCTGAGAGATATCAAATCTTCTCAGAAATAGCTCTTTCAGTTTTCTGGTAATCTCAATCAGCAGCCAGGTTATACTTATGTAAACAAGTATATGGCTGTAACTATGAATTACTTGCAGTACTCCGCCGTACTGCCCGGCAAAAGGCGCCAGGATCGGTTTCAGCAATATAAAGAGAACTGTAAAGATGATACTGATTATAAGCTTCAAATGTTTTTTCATCTGTTCATAATTTTAATTTACACTACAGATTCACCAAAATGGCCACACCCGCTATTGCACAAAGATATGTCTAAGTTACGGTATTGTTTTAATAAAGACAATTGGCGGGGACAATGGTTATACCTTCATCCATCCGGGTGAAGGTTGTGGCTTTGGTTTCCGGCCATAGAACAGGTCATCGGCATGATAGGCGAGTCGGGCAAAAAGCCGTGAACGCCGTATAAAGAAGCGTACCATGTTATGAAAGGCATTATCTCTGTGGCTGAAGGGGCATACAGCCATGCAGCGGCCACAGTCGGTACCGCTTGTGCACCAGTAATGATAGCAGCTGTCTGAATCAATTTTCCATCGCATTACCCCGCCGATATCCTGCATCTCGTCGGTGGGAATAGAGTTACCCGGACAGCAATCGGCACATTTCTTACATACACGGCAGAATTCAATCATATTCGGGTCATGCCGGTATTTGTCGGGAACCAGGGGAGCACTGGTAGTAATGACGGCTATCCTCACCCGCGGCCCGAGGTGTGGTGTCATCAGCAGGCCCATGCGACCTATTTCTCCAAGGCCGGCATCGCGGGCCACCAGCGGACAGATAACCTCGTAGTCACCGTCAATATGTGCCCTGCTGTCGTACCCGAGCCTCTTGAGAAGGGTAGCCACCTGCAAGGCGATATTGGCGCTGCGAAGATATTGCTGCGAAGATTCGAAAACTGCTGCAGAACCGGGAGCCGACTGAACATTTTCATAGTTCATCTCCACAGTGAAGGCTATGGCATATTTGTGCCTTCTGATCACAGGCTTGCCCTTGTCCGGTCCTCGTCCCCGACGAGTATAGAGATGGTAATCCCGCAACTCAGTAATTCCTGTTGAGTGAGCCCCCAGGTAACGGGTCCAACCCTTAATATAATTTGTCAGTGCCGAAGCCGTCAGTCCGCTTTTCTGTTCCGATGCAGGATGGTTAACAGCCTTCTGCAGGTAATCTATCAGTTCAAAGTTCGCACCAGCAGCCGGAAAGTTGAGCGGATGGAAATTTGAACCCCCCTCTGAAAGCAGTCCGGGAAGCGCCCTTGCCTTCGCATCACTGGCAGCCTGCTCAGGATGTGTTGAGTAGTACTCATCCCATTCCGGTGTACCGGGTTTCAGCCTCATCCTGGCAAATATCACGTCATGTTCATCGACGTTACGCGGTGGAGCAGGAGGCTCATGCTGCAAATGTCTCTTCATAATGCAATATTAATCAAAAAATTGTGCAAAGCATTAGGAGATGCAGCCCTGCAGGTTGTACAAGATACACGGGAATAACGATCTGAAGCAGTTTTCGAGTTTCAGTTACAGAGTCGTGAATATCATGATTGCTTTTAATTACCGGAAAATATCTATAACATTGAAAAAAAAGCAATTGCAATGAAGACAATCCTTTTATCAATTTCTGTTGTACTAATTGGTATGGCAACCGCGGGTGTTTCTATGGCTCAGGAGAATTCATCCTCCGCGGATTCTGACAAGCTTGTTATGCTGTGGATCAGCGATGATACAGATGCTGCTGAAAAAATGGCATTTATGTATGCTCATAATGCAAAAAAGAGTGGGTGGTTCAGAGAAGTTACCATAGTAATATGGGGACCCTCGGCAAAGCTTATAGCTGATAACGAAAAACTCCAGGAGAAGGTGAAGGCTATGCATGCCGATGGGGTGAAGATTGAGGCATGTGTGGCATGTGCGCGTCAGTATGGTGTTGACGGAAAGCTTCGCGAACTTGGTTACGACGTAAAGGGTATGGGAACGCATCTCACCAATTATCTCAAGAGCGGGTCAAGTGTAGTGTCGTTCTGATGTAACCACTTGTATGGATGCTAAATATTTCTTTTTATACTTTGATGGTTTTATTTGATTATTTTGTCCGGCGAACAGGGATTAAATCAGTTTGCCGATTGGTGTAATAGACGATTAATGGCCGGGTTGAAGAGTTAAATATTGAGGTTCGAAATACTAAAGTTATAAATATCATGCTCAGAAACACTTTAAGAACAATTATCACTTTAATGCTTGTGGTTTCATCGGCTCAGGCACAGAACTGGCAACAATGGCGTGGGCCGGAAGCAAACGGAATTGCTGCCCCGGGAGACTATCCTGTTAAATTCTCAGAAACAGAGGGTGTTATATGGAAGGCAGAATTGCCCGGCAAGGGAGGGTCAACCCCTATTGTATGGGGAGACAGAATAATAATTACTTCAGGAATAGGTGAAGGCCGCGAAGGTGAAGACGGGGTGCTCTGCTACGACTGGAATGGCAAACTGCTATGGCAGGTAAAGCTCGGCACACAGAATCCGGGCAGACATGCGCGGGGAACCGGCAGCAATCCGTCAGCCATTACTGATGGTAAGCGGATATTTGTGAAGTTTAAAAGCGGCACGATTGCAGCGCTTGATTTTGACGGCAAGATATTGTGGAGGAAGAATCTCCAGGAGGAATATGTTCAGTATGAATATTTCTGGGATTTCGGTTCCAGTCCCGTGCTGGTCGATAATAATGTCGTAATTGCAGTTATGCATGAAGGTCATTCATATCTTCTGGCTCTTGACCAGGCTACCGGAGATGTTGTATGGAAGACTGACAGAAACTACGTCAGTGGCAGGGAGACGCCACAGAGCTATACCACACCTCTGGTCATCAGCGAGGGAAACCGCACGCATATTGTAGTCTGGGGTGCCGATCACCTGACATCCCATGATGCTGCCACCGGCGAGCTGATATGGTCATACGGCGGATTCAATCCTGAAAAGAGATCGGCCTGGCGTACCATTGCTTCTCCGGCATATTTTGAAGGGATCTTTGTAGTGCCTTATGGCAGGGGCAAATTTTCTGCGGCGATGAAGGCAGGCGTCAGTGGAGTAATGTCAGAAAAGGATTTCTTATGGCAGAAATCTGATGTCGGTACTGATGTTGCAACCCCGGTTGCCAGTGACGGAGTTATCTATATTCTTGGTTTCAACAGCGTAGTCTGGTGCCTCGATATAAAGACTGGAAATCAACTCTGGGAAACAACACTGCCAGGTGACGGAGGTGTGTTTTACAGTTCACCTACCCTTGCCGGTAATAAACTTTACATCTGCAATGACCGTGGATCAGTATACGTCTGCGAGGTATCACCGGAAGGAATTACAGTCCTTCACCAGACAAAGTTCGATGACAGTTTTGTGGCTACACCGGTGCTGCTGAGAGACAGGCTTCTATTACGCGGAACAAATTATCTCTATTGCATTGGGAAATAGCGATGATAAGCTTTTCAGGCGGGCTTTTATACTTAGCCTTTTTACTATAGGTTATAACCTGGTTGAAGGTGTTGTGTCGATGTTGCTGGGGTATCAGGACGAAACACTTTCGCTTTTCGGATTCGGGGTTGACAGCTTTATTGAAGTTATGTCAGGTATAGGCATTGCGGTAATGATAATCCGAATAAGGAAAAACCCGGAAAGTTCCAGGTCTTCTTATGAGGTTATGGCCTTAAAGATCACAGGTACTGCGTTTTATATACTTGTTGCAGGGTTGCTCGCTGGTATTCTGCTGGCCCTTATAAGTGGTCATAAGCCTGAAACAACTTTCTGGGGTGTTGTAATCTCCTCTATTTCCATAGTGGTTATGCTATGGCTGATGACAGCCAAGAAAAGAACAGGTCAGAGACTTGCCTCCGAACCGATCATTGCCGATGCCAATTGCACACGGGTTTGTCTCTACATGTCCGTTGTGTTGCTTGCTTCAAGTCTGATATATGAGCTGACAGGTTTTGCCTGGGCTGATATAATTGGGGCTGCCGGTCTGGCATGGTTCTCATTTAATGAAGGCAGAGAAGCATTTGAAAAGGCAAGGGGTAAAAGCTGCAGTTGCTGATTGCTTGAAAAAGTATTAGTTTTACTGAGAATATTAAATCTTACTGGAAATGACATACTATATCAGCAAAAGAGTCAGGGCAGATTTTGACAAGGCAGTCATTATGATAACTGAGTCACTTGCGAAGGAGGGGTTCGGAATTCTCACTGAGATAGAAGTCGATAAAGTGCTGAAATTAAAACTAGGTGTTGACTTCAGAAGGTATAAAATCCTCGGTGCATGTAATCCGGTTTTCGCCCATAAGGCCCTCCAGGAGGAAGACAAGATAGGTACAATGCTGCCGTGCAGTGTTATTGTGCAGGAGATTGATGAAGCCATGACAGAGGTTGCAGCTATCAACCCTGTTGCAGCAATGGTTGCAATCGATAATCCTTCAGTATCCGGATTGGCGAATGAGGTCAGGGAGAAGCTTGTAAAAGCTGTAGAACGGTTATAAGTTGTAATATTTGCTCTGAAGTGATACCTGCCACAATCATACAATCTATCCATGCGCAGGTTTTTAGTTCGTAGCATCATAGTCTGGTCTGTCCTTTTATTTCTTTCGGCAAGTCTTGCGGCTTCCATATGTTCATATTCGATTTGAATATGTTCTACTATCACATCCAACTCTTTTATCACCAACCTACAATTGCTGGTTTTTGTGCTGCTATTCTGTATTTTGTGAAGCCAGGAACAATAATCTGTTGATCCTGGAGACCATAGCTGCCATTAAAGATTACCACCTCCAGGGATGTATTACCGGATGTCGATTATGAATTACGGTTGTCGAAAAAAAGTTACTTCTAGTGTGCTATTACCTTACGTTAGAGCCTGAAAAGCCATAATGGGATGGTTTTTTTGTATGTATAAACCGAAAGAAGGGATTATTATGAAAACGACATTGTTCTTAATACTTATTGGGGCCAGGGTAGCAACCTTATTTGCCCAGAGCCCTAATCACCTTGATGAAAAAGTAGATAACATCTTACTGGAGTATTTCAAGGGGGATAGGTTTAATGGTTCAGTTTTGGTGGCAAAAGGAGGTGAAATATTGTATAATAAAGCATACGGTTATACAGATATGGAGAAGAGAACTGAAATTTCTGACACATCTGTATACTGCATCGCTTCAGTTAGTAAGATATTTACCGGTACGGCTATTATGCTTCTCGCAGAGGATGGAACAATTAGTATTGATGATCCAATAAACAAACATCTTAAAAGTCTCCCAGAAATGTTTTCCAGGATATCCATAAGGCACCTTCTTAGTCATACTTCAGGGATCAGAGAGATGAATCAGGATTGGAAATCACAGATTGGGATGAGCAATCCAGATGTATATAATTTCGTAAAAAATCAGGAGTCTCTGCAATTCCAGCCCGGTTCAAAATACAGCTATTCGAATACTGGATTTAATCTTCTTGCAATACTGATAGACTCATTGTCAGGGACTTCGTTCAGAGAATATGTGGAGAGTAGAATTTTTGAACGTTGTAATATGAAGACGAGTTTTGTCAGGCCTGATAAAAACAGTGTTGTACCTCATGAAGTAGTAAAATCTTATGTTAATGGGCAGCAGGCTGACTGGCCCCTCTATACATATGGCTCCGGAGGAGTATATTGTTCTACTCTCGATCTGTATAAATGGGACAAAGCATTCTTTTCAGGCGATGTACTGGGTCAGGCTAAGATGTCTCTGGTTCTTGACAGGGTTGAAAGCAGTGACGGCGGAGTGAATAATTACGGACTTGGCTGGGGTGTTTTTGTATCCGGAGGCATGACCTCAGTGGGACATACAGGTGGAATGTTCGGGTTCCGGACTCTATATGAGAGAATTCTCGAAAAGGATATTACCATAATTATCCTTACCAATATAGGCGATTCAACTCCCTTAATGGAGATTCGCACCAGAATACTTCAGCTTTTCATCAAGTAGCCTGTGATCAGTTTCAATAATATGCTGCCAAATGGGAGGAAACATAGTTATCAGATCAGCCTTTTTCGTTTCAATTATGATGGCATTACTCTCTTCCGGAGTGCGAGTGGAAGCACAGCCAGCAGGCTTATTGTCAGGGAGGGCATATTATTACGAATCTCGGGGAGAAATTGACTCGGCACGGCAGGAAGTAATCAAACTTCTGAATGAATGTGACAGTAATTGGTTCGACCTATCAAAATATCTGATCAGGCTGAATAGTGAGGCAGGCTATTTTTCAGAAAATATTCAATTGTTCAAAGAGGGACACAGAAAGGGATTTTTCTATTTCATACATCCCCGCATGCCTGAGTATGAACCCTATCTTTCATTGTCCGGATTTGATTCAATATCGTCAGAAGATCTGAAAATACGAGAAGAGGCGAACCTCTTGTCACATACTCTGTTTAATATTCAATTGCCTGATAATTACGATCCAGCTGTACAATATCCATTGATTTTTATCCTTCACGGGGGAGGCAGGTCAATGGAGTCTGTGAAAAAGCACTGGCAGGTACCAGAGTTGAACAGAAACTACATTAAGGTGTACCTGCAGAGTTACAGGCACTTCGATTATAATACCTATGGATGGGGTTCGGGTGATGATAGGCTTGATGCCGAAGTCAGAGCAATAACAGATGAGATTCTGGCCACATACAGAGTAGACAGGAGCTCTGTTCTTACGGCCGGTATCAGTGCAGGTGCCTCAGCAGCGGTTGATCTTGCCGTTAGGAATGTAATACCGGCAACAGGATTTCTTGTTTATTGTCCAGATTCTCCTTCATCCCTCAGAGGCACCATGCCAGTTAATCATAGGGGGAGGCAGATCAGAGGTTATATCTGTGCCGGCGAGGCTGATCATTTCAGGCCACGGCAGAAAGTTCTTACCGCAATTCTCGATTCTTTGGGTATCATGACAAAGTATACAATTGTGCCCGGAATGGGCCATGCCTATCCAGAAAATGAAAGCCATTTTGTTAATGAGGGCCTTAAATTCCTATACAAACAGGAAACACTTATAGATTCAGATTTCGAGTCTAAAATTTCAAACGCAATAAGTTCAGGTGTTTGTCGCGGATTATCGGTTGCTGTGAATGACAAAGGCAATACTTTTTTTTATAACTATGGCAGAATATTCTCCTCAGGGACAGAATCTCCTGATCAGAAAACCATATTTGAGCTCGGATCTTTAAGTAAACTTTTTACCCTGTTTATTTTTACAAGGCTTGAGAAAGAGGGTGTTATAAATAGAAGAAAGAAAATATCTCACTATCTTACGGACATAAACTCCGTTTGGGCAGAGTCAACAAGAATCACGAAGCTGATTGATCATACCTCTACATTACCATCTTTACCTGATAATCTTCATCCATCATCAACCGGTAATCCCGTGGAGGATTACAGTCATGATGATCTTATTTCATATATTAAAAAATTCAAACCTGGATCTTTTGACAACTTTTTTAAATACTCGAACACGGGGACAGCTTTAATCGGGCTGATACTGGAAAGGGTTACAGGGAAGAGCTATGAGTGCCTGGTTGATGAATTTATCATTGGACCGATGAAGGCCGATGGCTTGTATCTAACACTTCCTGATAGGGATAAGTTGCTATTAGCTGATGGTAGCAACGCTGGCGATGCTGTTCCCCACATGGACATTACCGGGGCCTTTGCCTCTTCTTCAGGATTGCGGGGCTCAGCCGAAGGAATAGCCACATTTCTAAACCTCTACCTTTCTTCCCCAGCCTTTAGGCCAATACGAAGATCAATGGAAAGGATACTTATAGATGATGTAGAAGAGGGTATTGCAGTTGCCACCGGGTGGTTTGTAAAAGTGATAAGCGGTAAAAGGATCTACTGGGTTGCCGGGTCAACCGGAGGGTTCAGTGCCTTTATGGGATTCAATATGGAAACAGGAAAGTCAGCTGTTCTTCTTTCAAATTCATCAATCAACCTCAACGAAGCAGGATGGAGGATACTGGAATGATAATGAAACAATCAAAAGTCTCAATAAAATGTTGCAAATGAGAATAGGTATATCACTGATTAATGGAAACCGGATTACTTTTCAGGTATTATTTGTAGTACTATCTGTAATAATTTCAGGTTGTAATCCGGAAAAGAGCAACTTCAGGTTGCCGGATGACCCGTTATTCGGTATGCAAGTTGCGCTAAACAGCGATCTCTCAGGAGAGGTGACAATACCTGTCAGCTCACGAAGTGTTAGGTCCAGGACTTTTAGCGTAAATCCTGAATTACTTCTTGATATGCCCAGAGTATGGAACCTGGCAACTGGGTCAAAGGAGGTGGTTGTTGCTGTATTGGAACCGGGCGGGTTTCTGTATACTCATGAAGATCTGGCGGATAATATCTGGATTAACGGGGGTGAGACCGGTATTGATGAAAATGGCATCGAGAGATCAATTAATGGAGTGGATGATGACTTAAACGGATATGTTGATGATCTGCATGGATATGATTTTGCCTTCAGCGACCCGGATCCTGATAATATCAATTATGACGGGAAGGATATTTACAGACTTCAACCGTACTGGCATGGGACTTCAGTTGCGGGTATAATTGGAGCAAGGGGAGATAATGGAAAGGGAATCTCAGGAATCGCCTGGAATGTATCTCTGATGCTGTTGAAAGCACCCTCATCTGTTCAGTTTGCCTCCTCTGATGATACAACTAAAGCATACCGTTATGCTGAGGCAATAAGATATGCTGTTGATAACGGAGCCAGGATCATTAACTGGTCAGGAACATTGAACGATAATTCAAAATATGCCTTAAATGCAATTTGTGAGGCGTTTAAATATGCCGGAGAGAATAATGTGCTGATAGTCGTGGCTGTGGGATCCGGAGCAAAAAACCTTGATCTTTCAGGGAATTTTGAAGTGCCTGCCTCAATCAATATGTCAAACGTGGTAAAGGTAACAGAGCTTAATTTCCAGGGTGAGTTGTATACTTATACTACAGCCTCTGGCGATACACTTGGCTCCAGCTTTGGTGAGAAAAGTGTTACTATTGGGGCAATAGGTGAAAATTACACCACAAGGGATTATCAATCCAGGTCCTATTACGCATTGGGTGCCGGCACATCCTGTGCCGGACCGATTGTTGCCGGATGTGCCGCACTGATGCTCTCTGTAAACCCTGACCTTTCACCTTCTGAGATCCGTGAGATACTTATAGGAACAGCAACTCCTCTGGAATCGCTTATGGGTATAACTGAATCGGGGGGAGCAGTTAATATCTACGGGGCGGTCAAAAAAGCAATTGCTCTGAACAATCAATAGTGACCTAAATTTTCATTTCCGGATTTGAACAGGCCTTGTAAGGTATTTATTTCTAATTGACTGATACCTGCTCTTATGTAATCCTCTTCGATCTTGTTGAAAAGCAGCATATTAGCTTCTCTGGTCAGATCTGTCATGAGATTTTTTCCTCTTTTGCAGTCTGAAAGATCGGAATACTTATAACAGCAGTTGTCGTTGATATTTACTGACTCAAATGAAAATTGAACCTCATTCCCTGATTTGGCATCCTTAAAGAAGATTTTTGATTCTTTGTTATCATATACTATGCTCCATTGTGTGTCATACTGGCTAACTCCTGATAGCATAAGAAATGCAAGTTCCTTATCAGGAACCTTATCAGAATTCTGTTTAAGCTGGTTGGCAATGGTCACAAATCGTGTCTGGGAATCCCTGCTGTCAGCCATTGGCAATTCTCCGCCAAACCCAGTGAAATTTTTAAGGTGTTTGAGAGAGTTGCCATACAGGTTGTTGCTTAATACACTATACTTTACATCATCTCCTGTGTATGTTTTGAATTCACCATTTACTATTTCTACAATCGCTACATTACCCTGAATGTCCATAATAATGTAATGCAAATTCTGAACAATAGGTTTCACGCCTACAGTCTGCGTACTGCTAATAACCCCGGATACATCCGAATGGTTATCAAGTTGGTACTGCACCCACTGGAACTCATTTAATATTAGCGGGTGTTTGGGGACTCCCCCACGGCCTGGTGCATTAAGTTCCTCTATTATCAGTCCTGCTGAATTCATCCCTCCCAAGGGAAATCCAACTCCAAACTGGTTAAAAGTGATACTGCTGTATTGTGATACCCATGAGAACCTATTTGCATGATTATGGAGCGAATATTTCACGATAGATTGAGGGTTGTAGATAAGATAACCTTCGCCACAATGCCAGTCCAGATTCTTTGCAAGATATTGTCTTCCACCTCCTTTAAGAACAAATGCGGTGCAGGCAGAGGAGTCATATGCCACCATTATCAGCAATATGACAGGAAGAATATTACGGCTAATCCGCAGGGTTTTTTCAAGCGGTCTCATCTCTGTTTCCTTTCAACTTTATCTGCAAATATAACGATGATCAGTACTACCATGCAGTTTTTACGATAAGCGGTTTGTTAAGGACATTAACAGTACCTGTTTCCCGAATATGGACTAAATAAGCCGTTTATCGTTTTTTTATCTCCGGAAAATCATATAGTCTCTACTTTGCATAGTCTAACTGTGACCCAGGTAATTATTGCCATGCTGAGTTCGTCTTATCGCGAAGTTGAAGTTCTGAAAAAGGGCATAGTATGTTTACAGGCCTGGTTACGGTAAATATTCTTTAAAATACCTGATATGAAAAAAGTAATCTGGAATGTACTGCTAATCATGACAATTTCCCATTGGTCGGTATTGGGCCAGGATACATTGGTAATGTCTAGGCAGGAACTGATTGATGACACCCGGGAGCTGATGACCTATATTGAAAGCATTCACCCCGATCCTTATCTCTACAGCGGAGGCAAGATTGCCTTTAACCGCCTGTTTCAGCATATCCTGCAGTCTATTCCCGCCGGAGGGATGGACAGAGATAGCTACATAAGAATTATCAGTCCACTTGTTGCCTCCATTTCAGACGGCCACACAAGGATTGAAACCAATCTTCAGTTCAACAGACTGAAGCCGGGTGGAATACCATTATCATTCGGAATAGTTGAGAATATAATCTATGTTGATGGGGTTGCCACAAATGATAATCTGTCAATAATTGGGGCAAAATTATTAGCAGTAGAGGGGGTCTCCACTGGAATTATGCTTGAGAGGCTGAGGAAAATTGAAGGAATTGAAAATTACTGTCATGGGATGGTACGACTGAGATCGTACCTGCGTGTGGAACCATATCTTTCAACTTTACTACCCGAGTGGAAAGATCACTCTGCAATAAGGGCAGAGTTTGAAATCAACGGAAGTAATCGTGAAATTACCTTCCGGTTACCTGTGGAGATAAGTTCCGGGTTTTTACGGAACGAGAGTCTGTTAGATATTCCTTCATTGGATAACCGGGATTTTGGCTGGTACTTCACGTCAGCAGACAGGGAGACCGCAATACTCAAAATAGACAATCTGACGGCCTATCGGGAGATGTATGAATCAATTTCCGAATCGCGTAGTGTAACAGAAGAACTTAAGGTTCTGTATCAAAGGTTAAATTGTAAAGCAGCACCATCCGGTTTTGATGATATAATGCAGGGGATCCCATCAGCGATGGACCTTTTCAGTGAGATGGCTGAAGCAATGAAGTTGGCCCAAACCACCAACCTTATTATCGACCTGAGCAAAAACGGAGGCGGTAATTCACTGCTTGGAGATATTCTGACATACTGCTTATATGGCAAAAAAGCTCTTGCCAAAATAATATCAGAGTCTCCACCGGTTAAAAAATATTCTCCTTACTACTTTGAAATCAAACAGGGTAAGAGCCTTGACGGATTGAACCGGGAGTATGCACGAATACAGTCATATTCACTGATGGAGAATGATTATGATTTCAGTACTGAAGGTTTTGTGGAGCTGTTTGAATCTGGCCGGCTGGATACTCTGTCGGGATTAAGGCTGAAATATAAGTCAGTGCCTTCCTTCCTGCAGGAGATTGAATCAGGTAAGTATGAAAGCTATTATACACCCGGGAATGTTATTGTTACAAGCAGTGCAGGCACATACAGCTCTGCATTTACTGTTCTCAGATACCTTAATCGATCGGGAGCAGCGATTGCAGGAAGTGTATCTGCGCAATCAGGCAATGGATTTGGGAATATAATTGAGGTCACCCTGAAGAACAGTGGTATTAAAGTTTCCATCTCGCACGATGCATATTCAGCATTTCCCGGGAATCCCCGTGACAGAGGGATGCTTGAACCTGACTACAGGTTAACATACAGTGATCTCGTTAAGTACAGGTTTGATCCGAATTCAGAAATATTGCTGGCCCTGGATGTTCTGAAAAGAAAAGTAAAATGAAAAAGGTACTTCCGGGAAGCTTCTCTTTTTTATTAATTCATATTGTTTTGTCTCTCTTTCTGCTCGTTTCGGGATGTGAAAGGGAGAGCAAGCAGAATGAGCTGACTGACTACATCTCTGTTTATAATGAGCTTATCTCTGATATTGGCAGGAATGATCTCTCTTTTGCAGACAAACATTCCCGTATGCCTCTCTTCAGGAATTTCATAGTATCAGACCTTCAGGCAAATCCGGCCAGATTGCCGGCATTTTCATCCTCAATTTTGGATGAGATTTCAAATACCAGGTCTACTGTCGTGGTTCTGCATCTGTTACACAGGTTAAGCTCTGTCTCTGCCGGTGGCTATGGTCCTCCTGTCTCCGGAGCGGGAAGGTGGAAGAGGGTCCGGGGTTCATCAATACGAATTCCTGAAGACTTTCAGAGGTTTGCTGCTGAACCGGAGGAGGGAGGGATCGGTCTTGTCATTACTGAAAAAGCAGAGAAGGAGCTTATATCTTTGGGCGAAGAATCAGTTCAGTTAGTTTCAGATCTGCTCGATCTGGTTTCATTGCTGATAAGAGTAACCCCTTACTTCGCAGACATTGACGCATTTAATAAACTCAGAAGTTCTGACCCCGGGTTCAGGAGACTTGAAACGCCAGAACTTCTGATATTGCCCTTTCGCGAGTCTGAGATCTATTCAAACCTGCACAGGAGATTCTATGATTCGGTTGACCCCCTTATAATTGCATTCGGGTCAAGGATAATGATTGAAGAGATGAACTTAATCGCAGAGCGTTATAAGGCATTGGTTGAAAAAGAGGAATTCAACATAGAGAGCCCGTTGGTTTTGGAGACGCGATTTGGACGGGTTCAGCTTCTTACTTGCAGCAATGATACATTACGTCAGCCGTTTCTGATCTCCCTGGATCCGGGAGGCGATGATTATTATAGCTGTAATGCTGCTGTATCTGAAGCTGTTATCCGACCCGTAAGCATCGTAGTTGATCTGAATGGTAATGACAGGTATGGTGTTGGAGAAGAAGTGGCCACCATCTGCAGTTCTTCATGGGGACTTAGTTACATTCTTGATATGGAGGGGGATGATGAATATTTTTCACGGGGAATGGGGTTTGCTTTTTCAGTTGCAGGCTGCTCAGTACTTGATGACAGATCGGGGGATGATAAATACTTATGCAGTGGAGAATACAGTTTGGCTGCAGCCTTTTTCGGACATTCTCTGCTTATTGATCACACCGGAAATGATGAATATCGTTCAGGATCATACTCCATGGGTTTCGGAGGTTCCAAGGGAGTCGCACTACATCTGGATTATCATGGGAATGATAGATATTTGACTCGCACCTCCTTCTTCACAATGGGTGCATCAAAAGGACGATGGGCTGATGCAACTGATGGTTTCAGTATTGCAGGGGGAGTTGGAATCCTTATGGATCTTAGAGGCGATGATGAATATTCTTCAGAAGGGTTTTCTCTGGGTGCGTCATATTACTATGGTCTGGGTCTCTTTGCTGATATTGACGGTGCAGACAGGTATAATTCTGTTTCACACAGTATGGGAGCTGCCGTGCATTCTTCCCTCGCCCTTTTTGCTGATCAATCCGGAAATGATAAGTATAATTCTGATGCTGATTCCTTAAAGTTGACACAATCAATTGGATATGGTCGCGACTGGTCAGGAGCTTTTTTTCTCGAGCGGTCAGGTGATGATGAGTACTGTTTCGGTAATAAGTCATTTGGGGTCGGTGATATCCACTCTCTGGGTTTTGCTCTGGAGATTGCCGGCAATGACCGTTATTACTGGTTTAATAATGATGTGTACAACGAATATGAATCCTTCGGTTCAGCCCAAATACTTGAAGGAGGAATGAATATTGATCCCGGTCAGTTAAATAGACCGGCCGGGCTCTGTGCAGGCGCTGCTTATGATCTTGAAGGGAAAGATATCTATAGGGTTTTCGCGATCAACTCCAGTCCCTCAGAATTCTTCAGGAACCGAAAGGTTAAAAGGAGTAACACAGCGGAATCATACTCGATAAGACAGGATAAATGACAGCTGTAGCCTGGTGATTAACTGATTAAATGGTATAGCAAATAATAGGATTGCATTTCACTAATCATTTTCTCAATATGTTCCACTGAAAATGGGTTGACAGATCGGTAATCAAAGTCAGGATTGATGAGAAAAAGAATACAGCAATTGTGATCATGAGGAATATGCAGATGCAGTGAAATCTGTTTTTAATTTGCAGATGGGAAATCACACTTAATTTATGAGTTTAATAATCTGTTCATAAGAGAATATGAATGTCAGGCAATAAGAATGATTGTTGAGATAACAGAAATAATAAGACCTGATAACATAGGAATGGCATAATTGTGACGACTTTTTTCCGCAAAAGCCCAGCCAAGGCTGTTCAGAGAAGAATAGAACAGAGTACCGAGGGCGAAATAAACAACCGGGTGTAAGTTAATATCTCCCTGAAGCAATATTACTCCTGAAGCAATAAGAAGAGTGCCTGTTGCTATTTCGGCCACAATGTGAAACCAAAAAAGATTCTGACTATTCTTCTCACGTGATTTGAAGAAACCTTCTGAAAGGTCAACCTCAGGGTTTTTGCTAAGATCCATGATCCATATAATTATCATTGAAGTCCCGACCATAAGCAGGAAGAATGATATGATAAATTTTGCTGCCATAGCTAATGATGTAATAAATAGGGCTACTAAAGTATTAATCAACACTCTTATTCTAAGAGGTTTTTCGATTTTCGGGGAAGAAAACGGATAAGTGGCCTGGTTTTATGGCCTGAAGGCCAAATTCAGTTTTGAACCGTATCTTCTGCTTACAGGAATCAGCATTTCTGGGTAAAACATAGATGCTGATTTGCCACTTTCATCAGAATCAACAATTGAAACCACGTGTGAAATATTGATGATATAGGACTTATGTACCCTAACAAATTTTGAGGCAGGTAGTCTCTGTTCCCATCTCTTCATAGTATGGTGAACCAACCCGTAAAACTTACGGATGGAAAAAATCCTGCTATAATCGCTACATGCTTCTATACATGTTATTTCGGAGACCTTTACAAACCTTGACCCTGTTCTTACCTTAACAAGTATCTGGTCATGAAATTCAAGATTTTCCGGGAGCTTTACGGAGTAAGGATCACCGAGTCTTTTGATGCAGGCCCCCAGCCTGTCTGGCCACACAGGCTTCAGCAGGTAATCAAGGGCGTTAACTTCAAAAGCCCTTATTGCATAATCATTATGAGCCGTTACAAAGACTACTCTAAAACCATTATCAATCTTTTCCAGGAGATCAAAGCCGCTATTTATACCAAGATCAATATCAAGAAAAACGAGGTCAGGCCCAAGCGTTGAAATCAGTTCATAGGCCCTCTCAATATTGGATGCTTCACCAATTATTTCAATCTGATGAAAGGATTTCAACTGCCATGCCAATTCCTCCCTGGCCAATAATTCATCATCTACAATAATTGCCCTCCATGTTTTCATGGCTGATATATTATGTTAGGTTAAGTACTCCTCTTTTTTGATTGTTTCGGCTGCATAAAGAGATCTTGATAAAGAGGGATATCATTCAACCGGAATTCTAATAGTTGCAACAACAATATTATTATCTTCACCTATATTAAGACTGGCCTTGCCTGAATATAATATTTCAAGCCTTGCTTTCAGGTTTGACAATCCGGTTCCTGTGCCGGGGCTTCTCACTTCATCGTCTTCGACATTGTTATTAAATAAAGTTCCCGTATTAGATACTGAGACAATATAAATTTCATTCTCTTTCCATGCGGAAACGTTAATCAATACAACTCCATCGTAAGTCTTTAGTCCATATTTTACCGCATTCTCTACCAACGTTTGTAAACCAAATACAGGAAACTTTAAGCTGGCTGCTGCTTCATCAACTTTAATAGAGTACTGCAATTTATCTTCGAACCGGATCTTCTGGATTTGAAGGAAATGCGAGACAGCATTAATCTCCTCCTCAAGTGAAATCACTGAAATATCATTCCAGGAAAGAGTGTATCTGAAATAACTGGCCAGTTCATTAACCATAGACCTTGCAAGGTCTTTATCCCGGTTTATCATTGCCATAATAGAATTGAGAGAATTGAAGAGAAAATGCGGATTTACCTGGTACCGTAGCATTTGCCAACGTGCATCTTTAAGCAATGCCTCAGCCCTGATTGCGTTATCATGCTCAATGCGGGCTACATTCCAATAGATTGTAAGACCGTATGCAAGCATTGCGCTCAGAAGAGATGGATAGTTGGCCAGGCCAGAAAGAAAGGAAAAATCGACGAATTCCCCTCCATGGAATCCTGTTCGTAAAAAAGTATAAACAATTTTAGAGGCTATGGAGCCGGGTAGGCATATTATTATGAGAAGAATAACATGCCACCATTTTATTTTACTTTCTTTCCTGGTTAGCTCAAATATTGCTATCAGAATCAAGGACACCAATAAGTTGGCAACTAAGAAATACCCCATTCCTTTTACCACTGTTTCAAAGGCAAAAGTCATTTCCCTGTCACCGTCTTGCGGTGTCAACAATATATATAATATTATCTCTATAGAATATGTTAGGAGTAATACGATAAATACTGAAAACGATACTTTGATAAAGAGTGGCAATTTGCCGTATGCTAACGGATATGAGTTTTGTTTTATCAAGATCTTCCTATTATATGGAACCTATTCCAAAGTTAGTCAACACAAGATAAATATTTATAATGTATTTCTTTCTTTCTCATCAGTCATGTCTCTGGTCTCAAATTACATTACCGTCTTAACCACATTCCCGGAAAAGGAGTATGCTTATCTCCAATAACCATCGAACATGATAAGATTCAGCCATAATAATGGCACTAAGAATGCTTATCTGATGTATGCCAAATGTCGTATAATCATTTGCCAACAGAAAGTATAATACAGCTATCGGCACTATTTTTCGACAACTGGTATTTCTAAAGAGAATCATTAACGAAAAAGAGGATTTTGACAGCGGTCACAGTTTTTCCTGATGGCTGAGGATTATTTTCGGAATTTTTATACCTTGCCAGACATGAAGATAGCTGTGATTTTCTCTATGTTAGTGCTTGTCAGTATAAATCTACAAGGGCAGGAGGAACAAGTCAAAAAACAATCAATATCTAATACGGTCTATGGTAGTCTGAGCTTTGGGGGTCTTATTGGCGGATTGTCAGTCAATTATGAACGTAAAATTGCTGACTTTACAATGGGCTCAATTAACCTGCGTGGCGGACTGGGAAGAGTCTCAGGGTGGGACTTAAGAGGAAACAGCGTGGGTGTTAACTGGGTTTACCTGTTTGGCCGCAGAAAGCATCACATCGAGCTTAACATGGGGGTGTTAGGCGTACAGGACAGGTACAACGATCCTGAGCTGAATCCAACAGAGCGCTTTTTTGCTCAGTGGGATTTCTATCCTTTGCTGAATGCAGGTTACCGCCTCCAGAAGCCCGAAGGAGGTTTTATGCTGCGTACCGGGGGTGGAATTGAACTGTTCTATGTGGGAGTAGGTTACTCATTTTAACCTGAAAGGTAATGAAAAGAATAACCATATATCTAATTATAATATCAGCAGCAGTTGTCAGTACAATCTCAAAGGCGACCGCACAGGATATTAAAGAATCTGATCAGAGACTCATTTTCTCGGCAAGGGCAAAACTATACCCCGGAGGGCTGGAGATTAGTTTCGAACATTCATTGTCGGAACGATTCAGTCTTCGCACGGCTCTGAGCAATGATTTCAGGGGGAAAGGGGATTATACCTACCACAACAGGGAGGTAAGTCTGTCAATGCTGAGCAACAGCAGAAATTACCCATATGGATTTAATATAGGTCCCTACATAAAACTGAAGGATTCCAATTATAGCTATAACCACCCGATACCTGAATCAATGCTTGCTGCATCTTCAATCTTCTATTTTTTCGGAGCAGGAGTGACGACTGAATACCGTCAGAAAATCGGATCAAGGTTTATGGTTTCACCCTTTGCACGGTTTGGTATCAATAAGGTTTTACTCAGACGTGATTACGGCCCTGGTGAACCATTCTTTACCGATAGTTTTGAAACTGACGCAGTAGCGGGCTTCGCCGTACATTTTATCTTTTAGTCATACAAAGAGGTATACTTACCTGAGTACATCTCTCTGCACATAATTCGCATAGTACCCTGATCGTGCGAAAATCAATTTGTTTAATAATACCCGCAGAGCAGATGGAAAACTAACCGGCAGGATGGAATACCAATACCGGCAGTTTCGCCTTTTTAATCAATTCAGCAGTAAAACTGCTCCTGAATATCCTTTCAAAAAAGTTTCTGTTCTCCTTTAAAACCACAATGAGGTTCACTCCTGCCTTTTCAGCATCGTAAATCAGGCTTTCTACCGAATCTTTCCCATCCTCGTCAGCGATCAATCTGACAGAAACCTTTTTATAACCGGCTTTTTCACTTAGCATAGCCGCAAAACCTTCACTCTTAAGCCTTTCCTCAAACTCGTTACTGTCTGAGATGTGCAGGGCAATAATGTCAGGATCAAATGGTTTTGCCAGCGTTATCAGACTTTTCAGTGTTTTTATGTCTTCTTCATAATGATCTGTTGCATAGACGATCTTATTCAATGGCCGGTACACTGAACCTGGCGGTATGATCCAGACGGGACAGAGTACATTATGAACGACATCCATGATAAAGGAATCCTGAAGCCATATGCTATTGTCAGCATGGCCCTGAAGCATCACCATGTCATAAGACTTGTCTTCAACTTTCTCCTTCAGTATTGCAGATGCAACACCCATCTCAGAATAAAACTCAACAGAGGGGAGTCCTGACACCTTGGCTTTCAGTTCTTTAATTACTTCATCAACAGCCTCCTTAGCTTCATCTGAAACCTGTTGAAGCTGTTCAGGGGTTGGTGCAACTACTGCTGCTCCCATGTAACCCGGGGTACCCTGCACCTGCGGGTATTGAACATGCAAGACCTTAATTTTTGCCTTGATATCTCTCCCCAGCAGTGCAGCAAAACGAATCAAATCAGCTGATTTGAAAATCTCATTGATTAAAACTCCTATTGTTTTCATATCTCTTGAGGATTAATAATAAAGTATCATAAATAAACCAATTCACAAGCTGTGCTGACAGGATTGATTTAATCCCAAGCCGGCAATATAGCCGTTACTGCCATCCCTTTATCCCTAGTTCAAAGCTCAGCCCTGAACTTTGCATGAAAGACAGATTGCTTATTCAAAAATGAGGAGGAAAAACTCCTTTTATTTTGACATCTCTTTTTCGAACGTTTCGATGCTCTTTTCCAATGCAGTTTTTAATGTCTCAACTTCCTTTTTTAGTACTTCCTTTCTCTCTGTGGCAGCCTGATTATACTCTTCAATTTTATCTTCCAGTTCCTTCTTTTGATTTTCAATATCCTTCATCCGGTCATTATACTTATCCTTCATCTCGTCACCAAGCGCTTCATATCCGGCGATGGCTTTATCCATTTTTTCGTTAATGCTTTCGCGGATACTATTAATCCCGGCGTCTAAATCATCAACCAATTCTGATGAATACTCTTTCGAAACGTCTACTACATCCTGCAATTCTTCCTTAACATCTTTTGCAGTGGTTTCCTTTTCTTTTTTTGATTGACCGCATCCAATCATCATTAGCATGGTGATGGCAAAAATTAATCTGACAGTTGTTTTCATAACTTCCAATTCTTTTTATTTTACCTACTCTTAAAGCTTTTCGGCTAACTCTTATTCGGACAAACAGTTTTGATTCTTAGCACTTCTGATTAATCAAAACAGACACAGACTGATTAGTCAGTTGTTCAAATAGTTTATTCGAACAACGACTTGAGTTTACTAAATCCTTCCCTGAACGAGTCAGATGCTGAAGTGAATACCTCCTTCGATTCATCCCACCTCTCTTCTGCAGCATCTGTCAACTCATCATATTTTCTCCTGATTTCATTTCTTTTTGTCTTCAGATCAGAGAGTTTCTTTTTGTATTCAACTTTGGCATCTGCTTTTACGCTTTCAATTCTGGACTCCCAAAGATCAATCTGGTCGTCAATTTCATCAATTTGTTGCTTGACTTTTTCTTTTATGCTCATGTTTAAAAAATTAAGGTAAATAATATCATTATGCAGCTCTTTTACCAAAAACACTGCATAATCCGGATAATATAATCAATTTTGCCTTGTTTTGCAAATGTTTTTTTCCAGGCAACTGATTTGGGTTCTGATACCGGTAATATCAAATGGAACGGAAAAGCGTATATCACGCCAGTATGACCGGAGTTTGGTTACGATTAAGAATGGCAACTGAATTGCAGCAGATCTCAGGTTGGTTTACAGCCTGTTGGTGGTAAGCCTGACACCTGATCCGGTATTCTAATAATACAAAAACCTCTTGATCTTCATTGTTGGGGTCTTCTGGAACGGCTCAGGCTGAAGTACAACCATCGCCAGTCGCTTTCCCCTGCCAACCTGTGAATTGACATAATCCTGAAGTTCTGCAAGTATATCATTTATGAAATCTTCCTTGCGGCGAGCTATCTCCTCCTTTACAGACAGATATTTGGCTTCAAGCTCTTCCATATTGAGGTGTACCATTGCCACAAGCTTTCCCTTTTTTTCTATTACCAGAGATTCAACCACGTGCCTGAAGTTGTTGATAACAGACTCTATCTCTTCAGGATAGATGTTTTCACCTGTAGAACTAAGTATCATATTTTTCAGGCGGCCCTTGATGAACAGGTTACCTTTATTGTCGAGAAAGCCCAGATCGCCGGTTTTGAACCATCCATCTTCAGTAAGAACCTCTCTTGTCATGTCAGGCTCCTTGTAGTAACCCTTCATGACATTGTCACCTTTGGCCCATATCTCACCCTCACCTGTTGCCGGATCAGGATTATCTATTCTTAAGGTAACACCATTCATTGCCGGACCGGTAGATTCCCATGTTCCGCGGAAAGGTCCGAACCCGGCTATTAGCGGCGAGGTCTCTGTCAGTCCGTATCCTATGGCATATGGGAATTTTCCCTCTATAAGAAACCGCTCAACAACTTTGTTAACCTTTGCGCCTCCTATACCGAAAAACTTAAGGTGGCCCCCAAAAGTGGCCTTGAGCTTTTTACCGGCTACAGCGCTGAGCAGCTTCCGTGTTGGCCCGAATTTGAAAAGCACCCTGGTCAATGCTTTTTCATTCATAGTGGGCACTATCTTGTTGAAGTATATCTTCTCTATTATCAGCGGAACCGTAAGCATTACCGTTGGTTTAATCTCCTGCAATGCAGGCAGCAGCACAGGCGCTGTGGGCGGTTTGCGCAGATACCATACCGCCGATCCGTGCATTACCGGAAGAATCAATCCCAGCGTATTTTCATAGGTGTGCGACAGCGGCAGAACCGACAGAAAACGGTCATTCTCATCCAGCGGCTGTATAAGCGACCCGCCGTATGCAGTGAAGCATATGTTGCGGTGGCTGAGCATCACCCCTTTTGAGCGCCCCGTGGTTCCCGAAGTATAAATAATGGCCGCCAGGTCATTTTCTTCAACTTCATATTCTTTCGATGGAACCGAGGGCTCTATGAACGAGAATCCGTTTTCCGCGGTAACAACTGAAAAATCATCGAGCTTCACCTTGCTGATCTCCGGCTTTATTTCCGACGTTTTGTGCAACAGCGATTCAGAGGAGAATATCAGTTTTGCTTCCGAGTGTTCGATTATATTGGCAACTTCGGCAGGGGAAAAGTCGGGAAGTATCGGTACTGCCACGGCCCCCATTGAAGTTATTGCAAAATATGCCACACCCCAGTTGGGCATGTTGTTACTGAAAATGGCAACCTTGTCTCCCTTGTCTATGCCTGCATTCTCGAGCATTGCCATCAGAGCAGAAACCTTAACGGCAACTTCTCCGTAGGTCATGGGCTGCTCCCCTACAAATCCGAATGCCACTGAGGAAGGGTATTTGTCAACCGTATCAGCCAGCAGTGCAGGGAATGTCATAGTCATCGTCTTCTCCATATTAAACCTCCTGATTATTAAAAAGGTCGCCGGCAAAATTACTTATTAATTCGATGCCGGAATCAAAAAATGCCAAATATGCTGCCATTTTAACAGCTTATTAACTTTTTAAACAATTGAGATGTAGAATAGTTAACTTTATGGCGTAAATATTTTTTATACCATGGCACTTATAAGGGTTACAAAAGAATTCGGTTTCGAAATGGCACATGTGCTGAGCAACTATGACGGACCTTGCCGCAATGTACACGGGCATTCATACAAGCTTTTCGTTACCGTCGCGGGTATGCCGGTCGAAGACCGTGCTAACCCGAAACTTGGAATGGTTATTGACTTCGGTGACCTGAAAAGAATAGTACAGCAGGAGATAGTGAATGTATTTGACCATTCCGTTGTAGTCAGTAAATATGAGTCGGAAGAAAAAGTAGAATCTTTCAGGGTATTGTTCGGCAATACTGTAGTGGTCGATTATCAGCCAACTTGTGAAAATCTGGTTGCAGATTTTTCAGTCAGGATCAGAAAACGACTGCCCCCTGAGGTTATTCTTCACAGCCTGAAACTTTATGAAACTGCCACATCGTACGCCGAGTGGCACGCCGGTGATAACCGGTAAACAATCTGACCATGACCGAAGAAAAAGAAAAGAAATTATTCCTGCTCGATGCATACGCCCTCATTTTCAGGGCCTATTATGCATTTATTAAAAACCCGAGGGTAAACTCAAAAGGGCAAAACACATCGGCTGTTTTCGGATTCCTGCTTGCACTTGAAGATATACTGCAGAATCAGAGGCCCGGACATATAGCTGTGGTTTTTGATCCGCCATCTCCCACCTTCAGGCATGAAATATACCCCGAATACAAGGCAAACCGCGATGAAACCCCTGAAGATATCAGATTGTCGGTGCCTTATGTCAAGAGGCTGATTGAAGGCCTTGGCATTCCGGTCATAGAGGTTCCCGGATATGAAGCTGATGATGTTATCGGGACCCTTGCCAGGCAGGCTGCTGAACGAGGGTATGTCACGTATATGATGACCCCCGATAAGGATTTTGCCCAGCTGGTTACAGAAACAGTAATGATGTACAAGCCCTCCCGCAGTGGTGATGCTGCTAAGGTATGGGGTGTCGATGATGTCAGACGTGAATTTTCAGTGAAGGAGCCTTCACAGGTTATAGACCTGCTGGCACTGATGGGCGATAGCTCAGACAATATTCCGGGAGCACCGGGCATAGGTCCCAAGACAGCTCAGAAACTGCTTGCTGAATTCGGCTCCGTAGAGGAGCTTATTGCGGGTAGCAGCAAGCTGACCGGAAAGGTGAAGGAAATTGTGGAGAGTAATGCTGATCAGATAATCCTTTCCAAGAAACTGGCTACAATTGAACAAAATGTGCCTGTTGAGTTTGAAGAAGAGAAGATAAGCTACGGAGGTGCAGATATTGAAGCTCTGAAGCAGCTTTTTGCTGAACTGGAGTTCCGCACAGCCTCCTCAAGGCTGCTCGCCGGCATTCAGCAAGCTTCGCAGCATACACCACAATCCGTGACCCCCACCCCTGACAGGGACCTGCGACAGCCTGAAGAGCTCACAAACGCAGGTAGTAAACCCGCACCCCGCATCCCTGAAACCACTACCCAAGCCTCTCTGTTTGATACTGTTGCTGCAGGTGAATCTAGTATATCTCAGTCTTTTAATAATATAAGTAATACGCCGCATGATTACAGGCTGGCTGAAACAATTGATGAACTGAGGGAGCTGGCCGAAAAACTCATCTCACTTGAAGCTTTCTGCTTCGATACCGAAACTACCGAAATCAGTGCACTGGACTCAGAGCTGGTGGCCATAGCATTCTCCTGGGAAAAAGGCACAGGCTTTTTAGTACACTTTGACGGTGCCTTGTCTGACATACAAGCCAGACTGGATATTCTGAAGCCTGTGTTTGCTTCAGAAAGATCTCTGAAGGTTGGTCATAACCTGAAGTTTGACTTACAGGTACTGGGAAATTACAATATTGAGGTGCGCGGACCTCTCTTTGACACCATGATTGCCCACTACCTGCTCGAGCCTGATATGCGTCACAAGATGGACTACCTGGCAGAAGCTTACCTGAGTTATAAACCGGTACCTATCGAGTCGCTTATAGGAAGTAAAGGTTCAGGTCAGAGAAGTATGAGCACTGTACCAGTGAAAGATATAGTTGAGTATGCTGTCGAAGATGCCGACATTACCTGGCAGTTGTACAACTACTTCCTGCCCCGGCTTGAAAAGGAAGGTCTGCTCGAATTGGCCGAGAAAATTGAGATGCCCCTGATAGGTGTGCTGGCAGAAATGGAACGCAATGGAATATGTCTCAACACTGGTGACCTGAAAGAATATGCAGTTCAGCTTCGGGAGCAGCTTATTGCACTCGAAAAGGAGATATTTTCACTTGCCGGTCAGGAGTTTAATATTGCATCTCCAAAGCAGCTGGGCGACATTCTGTTTACACGGCTCAAGCTTGATTCTGATGCCCGAAAGACCAGGACCGGACAATACAGTACGAATGAAGAGATACTTCAGCGATTGTCACATAAGCACCCAATAGTTAACAAGGTGCTGGAATTTCGAGGGCTTTCAAAACTTCTTTCCACGTATGTTGAATCACTGCCCCAGCTAATAAGAAGCAAGACAGGCAGGATACATACATCTTTCAACCAGGCAGTTGCATCAACAGGCCGGCTAAGCAGTAACAATCCGAATATGCAGAATATCCCTGTACGTGATGAGTCGGGCAGGGAGATCAGAAAAGCGTTTGTACCTGCTGAAGGCTATACATTTTTCTCTGCCGACTACTCACAGATAGAGCTGCGTTTGATGGCCCATCTGAGCGGTGATGAAGCCATGATCGCTGACTTTGAGTCGGGTAATGACATTCATGCTGCAACTGCATCCAAGATCTTCGGAGTGCCGATAGGGGAGGTGACACGTGAGATGAGGGCAAGGGCCAAGACAGCAAACTTCGGAATTATATATGGCATTTCATCATTCGGACTGGCAGAGAGGCTTACAATAGGAAGGAAGGAAGCAAAGGAACTGATAGACGGTTACTTTGCATCTTACCCCGGAGTCAGACTCTATATGGATGAATGCATAAAGAGAGCCAGGGAGAAAGGATATGTAACAACTATGTTTGGCCGAAGGAGATACCTGCCTGATATAAATTCGAGAAACCAGGTTGTAAGGGGAAACGCTGAGAGAAATGCCATTAATGCGCCGATACAGGGAACGGCAGCTGATATTATTAAAATAGCAATGATACGGATCTGTTCCGGGATAAAAAGATATATTCCCGAAGCCAGGATGATACTGCAGGTACATGACGAACTTGTTTTTGAGGTGAAGCCTGAAAACCTGGAGCAGCTACGGAAAATGGTGGTTAAGGAGATGGAAGGGGCAGCAAAACTTAAGGTAAGGCTTCTAATTGACACCGGCACAGGAAGTAATTGGCTCGAAGCACATTAAATAATAGCACAGCAGAAGTCCCCGTCTTTCACAGTGCGCCGGGTGGGTTAGAATTGACCCCAGCGGGGTCGGATGATAAATAGCACAGCAGAAGTCCCCGTCTTTCACAGTGCGCCGCATGGGTTAGAATTGACCCCAGCGGGGTCAAATATTAATAGCATTCACAGAGCCCCC
>CAZMSH010000008.1:0-101367 GCA_964568875.1 uncultured Rikenellaceae bacterium
GTCTTCCTCAGCATCTCCTTCTTTATGGAACCGATCATACAACCACCGTATCCCATTGTTGTCGCCCCAAACATAATTGTCTGAGCTGCAATACCGTGGTCTATTCCGAAAGGATCATTAATTTCGAGATCCCGCAGCAGAATGATATAACCTGAAGGCCTCTGTCCAGGCTCAGGCCCGGGCCACTCCTTCAGGTAGCCTGCCCATGCCGTAGCAGGGAAAATAGCCGTGCAATCTTCAACAGAATCATATATAAGATACTTCAACGATTGCCTGTTGGTTGCAGATGCTGACAGCCTTGCCATGTCTACAAGCCTGATCAGCGTCTCACGACCAATCCGGTCAGATTCATCAAAACGCCTGTAACTACGAGTTCTTAAAACAATATCTTCAAAATCCATAAGTCAAAAACCGTAAAACTGAAACCACAAATCTCAAATCGAAAATCGAAAATCGAAAATCTGAAATCTGAAATCTGAAATCCTAATACCTTTCTTCTACCTTTGTCCAGTCAATGATATCCCAGAGAGCATTTACATAATCAGGCCTCTTGTTACGGTAATCAATGTAATATGCATGTTCCCAGACATCGCATGTTAGCAGGGGTTTTAATCCGTCGCGGATAGGATTGCCTGCGTTTGACTGTTGAGTAATAATCAGTGAGCCATCAGGCTTTTTGCTCAGCCAGGCCCATCCTGATCCGAAAAGTGTTACAGCCGCCTTTGAAAACTGCTCTTTGAAAATTTCAAAAGAGCCAAATATTTTCTTAATCTCTTCACCCAGCCGGCCACCTGGTATCCGGCTGCCTTCCGGCGAGAATGTCTCAAAATAGAAGGTATGGTTCCATACCTGGGCTGCGTTATTAAATATTGCGCCATCTGCTTTCTTTATCATCTCTTCAAGAGTCGCTCCCTCAAAAGCGCTGCCTGGCAGCAGTCCGTTCAGATTGGTCACATAAGCCTGGTGATGCCTGGCATAATGAAAATCAAAAGTCTCCTCACTAAGTACCTGCTTCAGTGCCGATTTACTGTAAGGTAATACTGGAAGTTCAAACATAATCTCCTCCTGTTTTAGTTAATAATTATAATAACTGCCTGTAACAGTATTATATCAAGAAACTACTAAATTACTAAATCCGGCGGCAATTTGCAAAAACAGATATCAGATGGGTACCGCCCGGAACCATGTTTACAGGTAAGATATCAAGGAGGTCAGATAAGAAATATTTTATCGGGAAGAGAAGGTATAACCCCTTTTTGAGTCGCAATGTCAAAGAGAGTGGAGATGGCATTTTTTCCTTCCTCCCCCAGGCTCAGGGTAAAATCATTAACATACAACTTTATATGGCTGTTCATTACGGCACTATTCATCTCTTTGGCATTGCCGGCAACAAATGTATAGGAAGCAAGAGCATCACTGTAAGCGTACTCAAGACTTCTCCTCAGAACTCTGTTCACCCTTAAGGCAATCTCCTCGCCGAGGCTTCGCCTGACAACTATTGCTCCCAATGGTACCGGCAATCCGGTCAGTCTGCCCCAAAAGTCTCCAAGATCGGCTATCCTGATAAGACCTTTCTCTGTATATGTGAACCTGGTCTCATGGATGATAAGGCCGGCATCGGCTTCACCATCAAGCAGAGCTCTTTCAATATCAGAAAAGAGGTACTCCTTTTTATTCCTGGCGTCAGGCCATGCAATGCTGAATAGAAGATTGGCAGTAGTATACTTTCCGGGAATAGCAATCAAAGATGAGTTTATGTCGCTTTGAGAGAGCTTCTTCCTTGATATCAGCAGCGGACCACTCCTGTAGCCCAGCGCACTTCCCGAATCAAGTATCAGATAATCGCTTGCCACATAAGCATATCCGTGATAACTAACCTTTACAATGTCAAGATCGCAATTCATGGCTTTGCGGTTCAGCTTCTCCACATCAGCCATAATATAATCGAATTCCAGGCCTTCAGTATCTATACGTCCGTGTACCATTGCATCAAACACAAAAGTATCATTCGGACAAGGTGAAAACCCCAAAGTCAGTCTCATTCAGTGCTAAACAATTGTATTAAAATATCTTCTGCCTTCTCTCTCAAAGTCCCGAGCGCCAGTGGTATGTGCCATTTCTTGCGGTCTCTCTCTTCAACCATGTTGGAGATGGCCCTTAACGACACATATGGGACCCTTTCAAGAACACAAATATAGCAAAAAGATGCGCCCTCCATGCTCTCAATATCAGGATTGAACCTGTTTTTTATCATTTCTATACGCTGCTCCGAGCCAGAGACTGTATCTGATGTGATACCTGTAATAAAACTACAATTGCTGTTTAGCTTGCGGGTATAAGAATTGTCACATTCAATCCATCCTTCATTGTCAAACGGATTCTCATCATCGACCAAACCTGCCTTAATGGCCGGTATGAACTCCCCATGGTCATCAACCCCGAAATCTGCAAAACAATCCCTCTTTACAATCCCTGCCGATCCTACAACAAGGTTCTGATTGTAACTACCTGCAATTCCGGCATTAATCGCCAGCACCGGGTGTTCATTAAGAGCAAAATATCGGGACAGACTACGGGCGGTTGCTATAGTGCCTACTCCTGTTATCAGTATTTCGAGGGTCAGATCTTTTGAAGGAGATGCTAATCTCTTAAAAACCAATGACTCAATCTCGGTAGCAGTAACAATCAGTACTTTCCTTTTCAAAGCTGAGAGCTTATAAATGATTTAGAGTCCAAATGTATTGTTTTTAACGGTAAAATAAAGCAACTTTGCTGACTCGGTCTAATGAACAAAGCAGATGATTTACCTTACCAGAAGAGAGAGATTCAGCGCTGCACACAGAATGTTCCGTGAAGAGTGGAGTGATGAAGAGAACTACAGGGTCTTCGGTAAATGCTCAAATCCAAACTGGCACGGACACAACTATGTGTTATACGTAACAGTTAAGGGCAATACAAATCTTGAAACTGGATTTGTAATGAATCTCAGCGATCTTAAACTACTTCTGAAAGAGGTTGTCATTGATAAATTAGACCATAAGAATATTAATCTCGAGGTAGATTTCATGATTGGAAAGATAGCTACCACCGAGAACCTTGCCATTGCAATATGGAATGAACTGGAACCTCACGTGAGAAACAGGGGAGCAGAGTTGCATAGTGTAAGGATAGAAGAGACAGAGAATAATTTTGTTGAATATTACGGCGAATAAAAAATGGAAACGATAAACAATGGCTCCGGAGAGCTCTATGACGGTTATAACAAAATAGAAACGTGGGATGATAAAACCGTTGATGAGATTGCCGGTATGTATTACAGGATACTGAAACACCTTGGTGAGGATCCCGACCGTGAAGGTCTTTTGAGCACGCCGTCAAGAGTTGCAAAGGCATTACTGTTCCTGACCCAGGGTTACCGCCATAATCCGGTAGAGATTCTCACGGGAGCCATGTTCAGGGAAGATTACCGTCAGATGGTTATTGTAAAGGATATAGACCTTTACTCAATGTGTGAACATCATATGCTCCCATTTTTTGGAAAGGCACATGTGGCGTACATTCCTGACGGATATATTACAGGACTGAGTAAACTGGCCCGCGTCGTAGAGGTCTATTCAAGAAGGCTGCAGGTTCAGGAGAGACTTACAACACAGATACGCGATTGCATTCAGGATACCCTGAAACCAATGGGAGTTGCTGTCGTTATTGAGGCACAACATATGTGCATGCAGATAAGGGGCGTTCAGAAACAGAATTCAATTACCACCACATCTGCATTTACAGGTTGTTTTCTCACAAACCTCAACACCAGGGAAGAGTTCATACATCTGATAAGTTCAAAGCTGCACTGATAGCTGAGCTAAATACCATCAATATTTCAGTCATTCAAATCAATCTTAATTAAAGATCATGAAAGCATATGTATTCCCCGGACAGGGGGCGCAATTCAGCGGAATGGGCAGAGACCTGTACGAAAAATACAGCATGGCAAGAGAAATGTTCTCTGAAGCAAATAGTATTCTCGGTTTTGATATAACCAGCCTGATGTTTAACGGTAGTGATGATGACCTTAAGCAAACAAAGGTTACACAACCTGCCATTTTTCTTCATTCGGTTATACTGGCAGCCGTAATGGGAGATTCATTCAGACCTGACATGGTAGCGGGTCATTCCCTTGGAGAGTTTTCTGCACTGGTAGCCAATAAAACTCTATCGTTTGCTGATGGACTTCAACTGGTATCAAAAAGGGCAATGGCGATGCAAAAAGCCTGTGAGGCAAGACCCTCTACAATGGCGGCTATATTAGGTGTGGAAGACAATATTGTTGAGGAAGTCTGCTCTTCTGTTGATGAGATCGTGGTTCCGGCAAATTATAACAGTCCGGGACAAATTGTCATCTCAGGTTCAATTGAAGGTATTGACGCAGCCATAGAAATGCTGAAGGAAAAAGGCGCAAAAAGGGCACTGAAACTTGCTGTTGGAGGTGCATTCCACTCACCTCTCATGGAACCGGCAAAGCAGGAATTGGAACAGGCTATTGAGTCGACTCCATTCAGCAAACCAGTATGCCCTGTGTTCCAGAATGTTGACGCTTCGCCATCTGTTGATCCCATAATTATCAAGGCAAACCTGGCCAGACAATTGATATCACCGGTAAGATGGACACAAACAGTACATAATATGATTGCTGCCGGAGCAAGCTCTTTTACAGAGGTAGGACCGGGCGCAGTACTACAGGGCCTGATAAGAAAAGCTGATAAGGATATTGAGATATCAGGAGCTTCAGCCTGAGTCAGTCACGGAATATCAGTTTTACATTCTGAACCACAGAGGGGTGCAAAGTCTGTGCTACCGGACATGTTCTGGCACAGAAGTCAATAATTTTCTTCTGCTTCTCAGTATAGTCATTCATGGTGAAATCCATCTCAATGACTACCTCGCCAACTCGTCTCGGGTTGTCAGCCATTACCTTGGTTATCTTGCAGTTTACACCTTCCATGCTGAAACCATGCTCAACCGAGGATATCCCCATAATTGTCATCATACAACTACCGAGAGCAGCAGCAACAAGATCGGTCGGAGAGAAATACTCTCCTTTGCCCCTGTTGTCTACAGGTGCATCTGTAATCAGGCTGTTCCCGGAGCGTACATGAGTCGCTTCAGTTCTTAAGTCACCAAGGTAGTTCGTTCTGACTGTCTCCATATTCCTAATTAATATTCTGGTTATGATCTATTCTAATCTTTATGTGCTCCTTCCATGCTCCATGCTCCATGCCCCATGCCCCATGCCCTTTATCCATCACCTGCATCTGTCAGCCAATGGTTTGAATATTACTCCTGTATGCTTCCTTCCATCAACCAGAATCTCGAGAGGCTCATCAAAACGAATGTGCCTCAGGAACTGATCTTCATACACAACCTCTTTGCCGTCAAGATAATCAACATCATAAAATCCGTCATTCATGAACGGGTTGATGGTGAAGTAACCTACCCTGAAAGATGTAAGGTTCTGGAAAAAATGGGTACCCTGGCTGGGATCAATCCTGTAGTTTTTCAATCCCGATTCAATTATTATTCTCGCTGCTGATATCTGTGCCCACTTAACCGGTATTCCGAGCCACGGATCGGAGGACCCCCAGCGACCCGGCCCGATAAGTACATAAGTACCGGCATTCTTCACAAATTCAGCGTTCAGTTTCTCAATATCTGTTGCTATCTTTTCATTAAAAGCAGCATTGAATGACTCGGGCTTAACATAAATAATGTCTTTCACGCCCGGAAACTTCCCGTTTCCCAGTGCCGACTCAGAGTAAACAACTGTTTCAATCATTCGCGTGGCATCAATATTCACAATCTGAGACTGGTCACTCATAACTATAGGCCTGATCTGAAGGAAATTAAAGACTTTTGGTGAGCCTGCCGGTGTCTCAAGGTTCACTGCAAATTCAATCTCAATCGGATTATTCATCTCCTTTTGCCCAATCTCAAGAAGGGTTTCAAGAATCTCGGGAAGTGGAAACTGTTTATGCTGCAGAATATTCGAAAAAGTTATTATCCTCTTCCCGGGCTGGTTGATACCATCGCGAATAATATTGTTGTTAAAATCATACGTGGATGCGACATATTTGAGGGATTTTTCCTGTGCATGTTTCTGCAACGGCAGTTTAAGAATATTGACGCCATCATCGGTTGAGGGAACAAAACTGTCAATGTTCAGGTCAAGAGCATAAAACTCCTTCTGCGTATCCCTCAGAGCGGTCTCTGGTGATGATAATTGCAGAATTTTCTTCGGGTGTCTCGGTGAAAACCTCAGAGACAACCCGCCGTCAACAATCAGTTTACCCAGCCCAAAGGCAACATTGGCAATGCCATCCTCTACCTTTTCCGATCCGATCGGATAGAAATTAATAGATCTTGCTACACCTGAAAATGTAGGATAGTAGATCTCGCCATGCCTGTTCCCGCATACTTCCTGCAGAATTATTCCCATCTTCTCCTCATCAATCACATTCGAAGTTGCCGTCATGTATGCCTTACTGCTTTTGTAATATACCGAGGCATATACCTCCTTAATAGCTTCGGAAAGAAGATTAACCATCTGCCTGTTGTCAGGAACCCTGGGAATCATATAGGTTGAGTATATGCCTGCAAAGGGCTGATAATGTGAGTCCTCAAGCTTACTTGAAGACCTTATCGCAATTGGCAACAGTCGTGATACTGTCAGAAAAGCGTAGAAATCCTGGTAAACCCAGCCCGGCAATTCAGCCTCTATAAAGCGGTGAAGAATCTCATCATCACTGGCATCAGACAGAGCTACCGAATAGAGATTATTCTTCTCCATAAACTCATCAAACACATCAGTACTGAGAACAACCGTCCGTGGTATGGTAATAAGAACGTCCGGAAACTTGTTGAAGAGCTTTTGCTTCTTTATTATACTGTTGATAAACGCCAGGCCTCTTGCCTTGCCTCCTATAGAACCCTCTCCTATCCTCGAGAAAGTTGAGTACTCATCGTAACTTGTCTTGTCAAATTTGGCAATTACCCCCCTGCCCTTACCTAACCTGAAACTGGAAATGGCAACATAAAGAAACCTTCTCATTTCAGAGGTTGTAGGAAAATCTTCACGCCGCACATATTTGAACATCTGAGCGACAGGAAACAGTGCCCTGGCATTAAGCCATTTACTAAAATGGTTTCGTAAGGCATGATATTCAAGTGTCTTATCGGGAACCGTAAGCAGTTTCTGCTGAAGGCTTTGAAGATCTGTTGCTATGGCAATAGCTTCCATCGTATCAGGGTTGCGAAAGACGAAGGGTCCGAAGGCAAGGTTCTGTATAATAAAATTCCTTAGCTCAAGTGAGAGCGACTTTGAATATTTGTTAATGAAACCGGCACCCAGTTCATCAGCCACTTCCTTGTAGTTCTGATTTGATGACTGAAGAAGGAAAGGGACCTTCTCATCATCTGCAAAAACCATTTTACATAGCTCGACGCCCGCATTCTCGTCAACAATGTTATTCCTTTTGTAGCTGATATCCGAGATAACACCCAGAACATTATACTTGTACTTCTCATAAAGGTCAAGGGCATCTTCATAATTGGTGGCGAGCAAAATCTTAGGTCTTCCGCGCAGTTTAAGCATCCGCTGATGTTCATTAAGAGCCTCCCTCTGGAAATCCCGTGATTGGACCAGTATTATCCTGTAAAGATTAGGAAGATATGAAGAGATATACCTTATTGAATCTTCAACGAGTATAATCGCCTGAACACCCACCTGTTCAATGTCATGCTCAGCATTCATCCTGTCTTCTATAAGCTTTATTATAGCCAGCAGCAATGATGCATCACCGAGCCAGCAGAAGACATAATCAATGGCACTAAGATCTTCACGGGCAAGCCGAAGTGACACCTCCCTTGAAAAATATGTAAGTACTACTATAGGTATGTCAGACTTCTTCGCTTTAATCCTCTTGGCCAGTGCAAAAGGGTCACCTCCGCGAAGGCTTAGCATTGATATCACCAGGTCTATGGAATCATTCTCCAGTATCTCGAACGCATCATCAGCATTGTCAGTCTGCACAAAAGTTGGCGGGTATCTCAGGTTGAGACTCACATATTCGTTGAATATCTGTTCGTCTATCCGGCCATCCTCCTCCAGCATATAATTGTCATAGCTGCTGCAGATAAGCAACACACGATGTATTCGCTTTTGCATAAGAAGATTGAAGGAAGTGTCACTGAAATCATACTTCTGTAGTTCACTTATGCCCTCTATCAAAGCCATATTCTTCCTATTTTCTGTTTCTTTTTAGTGCTGCGACCTTAATCTCCCTTGCCTTTTCCAGACAGGAGCCCTGAGCCTTATCAGGCGAGTCATCAGAAACCTGATGATCAGGGTCATATGAGATTACTGCAATTCTTTGCTTTCCGTCCATTCGTATAAACACAGACTTGTCGAACCTGATGTGACGGAAAAACCTTCCTTTATATATGCTCTTTTGTGCCCTGAGTATGTCCCAGTCAAGAAACTCTTCAGGATTTGTATGGTTTACGGAAAAGTATCCCACATTCATTGATGTGACATTATGAAAGAAATGTGACCCCAGTGATGCATCCAGCGGGAAATCGGGAAGGCTCACTTCCACTATTATCTTTGCATTTGATATCTGTGGCCACACCACAGGCACTCCGATGAACCTGTCTCGTGTTCCCCACCGACCGGGTCCTATCAGTACATACTTTCTTCCTTCATTCAGCATCTTGTCATTTATAGCCTCTATTTCCTCCACCATCTTCTCTGTCAGGGTGTTATCAAAGAGATCGGGTTCAATATATACTATATCGCTGATATTGTCGATAAAGCCGTTACCCATGCTCTTGAAGGTTTTGAGAATCATCATCTCATTCTTCAATGATTCCTCTTCAAATGTATAGCCTGCTCCGGTTCCAACCATTGGCTTTATCTGCAAAAGATAAAAAGCAGCATTGCCTGATTCATCGCGGTTAAGGTCTACCGCAAACTCTATTTCAACAGGTGTACCAAACGCCTCCTTCACAACATCAAGCACCGTGGCTACCGTTTTTGCAAGAGGAACATACTCATATCGCAGGATATTGGCAAAATTTATCACCCGTGGCCCGTAGGAGTCGAGTCCCGGGCTAATTGAATCATTGTCAGGATTGTACACCGAAGCGGAGTGCTTAAGTGTCCCATGCCGCTCAGCATCTGACAACTCCATCCTGACCAGCCCTGCATTCTCCCCCTCGAGAAGGTTGATCTCCTTCTTGGCCATATCAACAGCATAAAAATAGGTCTGCGAATTCTTGTACAGATCGCGCTGAGAGACAATATCAAGAGTAGGGTATGCCGGTGAAAATCTGAATGCCTTCTCTCCTTCAACAACATACTGACCAAGACCCAGAGCAATCACAGCGAATCCGTCATCGGGGGTCATATGCGCCACAGGATAAAAATTATAGGATTGTGCCGTACCACTTATGTGAGGATAAAAAGTATCTTCAAATCTGTTGCCTACGACCTCCTGGATTACCACTGCCATCTTCTCCTGCTCAACCTTATAATTTATTGCCTCAAAATAGGTACGGGCGATTTTGCTGTATATTGAGGCAAATACCAGCTTTATGGCTTCAGACACGTGCCGGTATCTCACATCAAAGTCTGAATGGTTATTTGGCAGCAGGTAGGTACCAAATATACCCGAGAAAGGCTGGCTCATTGAATCTTCAAAAAGACTTGACGATCTGATAGCCAAAGGCTTGGTAATATGTCTGACAAACACCTTCAACACCTTATCAAGGCTGTAACTGAGACTTCCTTCAATAAAAACCTTCTTCAGTTCTTCATAGTCTTTTATCTCTTTGACTTTATCCCACAGGTGGTTACGGTCCATGAACATATCAAACTCATCGGTTCCTATTATTGCAGTAACCGGAGATTTCACAACAACTCCCGGCGGCAGCAGCCTCCCAAGATCAAAGCTGTAAATAAGGGTATTGACAAAGGCCAGACCACGGCCCTTCCCTCCGAGCGAGCCTCCTGCCAGACTTACAATATTGGTCTCATCGATAATTGCCGACTCTTCAAAATTAATAACCTTACCCATATTTAGTTCCCGCCTGCGCTTCCTGATAATATTGAGCAGGAATTCCCTCAACTCCCTTAGGCTCTCAAAATCTGATACTTTCATAGGGCCGATCGCTTTAGCTATATTGACTTCCCCCCTTGCCATCAGCCAGAGGCTGAAATGGTTCTTCATGGCATGATACACAAGCGAATCTTCCGGTATTGTCTCAAGGTAACTCTCAAACTCCTTTATTGTCTTGGCAACGGCGATCTGCTTACCATGGGTGTCGCGGTACACAAAACTCCCAAATCCCAGGTAATATGTTATAAACGACTTAATATCCTGAAGCAGGCTTTCTGAATTCTTATTTATAAAGCTGGAACGCAGGGCATGCGCATACCGTGCATTCTCAGGATCGGATGACTGAAGCACTGCAGGAAGGTTAGGATACTCATTCTTAACCATTCTTATCAATTCATACCCTGCAGTATTCTCAAGAATGCCACCCTTGGGAAACCGCATATCTGAAATAACACAGAGAAGATAATCGCGGTAAGTATTAAAGATATTCATTGCCTCTTCATAAGTAGTGGCAAGCAGTATCTTGGGACGCGTCCTGAGCTTAAGTATTTTATACAACTCATCCGTTGAGATGTCTTCAATGAGGTGCTTGGTCTGTTCAAGCACCAGGTTGTAAAGCATCGGCAGGTAACTCGAGTAGTAGGTTGCCGAATCTTCTACAATCAGTATTACCCTTGTCAGACCCTTCTTCGTGTCATTCTCAACATTCACACGGTCTTCTAAAAGCTTAACCATAGCAAAAAAAACCTTCGACTCACCAGTCCATACAAAGTAGTTGTCAAAAGGAACGCCAAGCTCCTTTTGCTGCTTCACATATTCCACATCACACGGATTATTAAGCAGAAGATATGTGGTCATATAAGGATATCTGTCCTTTATCTTGCCACACAGCTTGACCGGACTTTCCCTGTCAACACCCACCATTATTATTATCATGTCATAATGGCGGGCTTTAAGTCTGTTAAAAGCCTCTTCCTCACCGGATACTCCGGTCACCCTTGGAATTGAAGAAAGACTCAGCTGATAATACTCACCCAGTATCATGTCTGAGAACCGTCCCTCACCTTCTATAGAGTATGCATCATAGAGATTTGCAATAAGCAGAATCTCCTTTACCTTGAAAGGCATAAGATCATGGAATACATCCCTCTCCTCATTATGTCTGTCAAGAAACCGCTGCAGAAGCTTCCTGCTTGAGATATCAAGCGATTCTTCTTCTCTCTCCTCCTTTTGCTTCTGAAGGGTGAGCCTCATTATCTCACCGGCCTTCTGACTGTTAATATAACCGGTTATCAGACTTGACAGATTCTGCAGTAGATCTCTCTCTTCAGAAAGGAAAGGACCCTCATCCTCCCTCCTGAATTCCATTGTATAGAATACCTCCAACCGGCCTGACGTGCCGTCAATCAGATTGAAATCCTGATAAAGGCGCCATGAAGTTTCTTCAAATTCAGAAGTAACGAACCTGGTATCTCCCAGACGAATGCGGGCAACAGTATACTCAGGATATTGAAATGCCGGCGGAAGAAGCATTACAATCTGCTGTAAGGCCTCCTCGATCCTCTTCCCTTCCTTAAGAATCGATGTTGTCTGATTGATGCAGGCGAGCTCCTTCAGTCGCTCTTTCTGCTCCTGAAGTAATCTTTTATAGTCCTGACTGTTGTCGTTATCCTGAGTCATTGGCAGAAACTTTCATTACCGGCAAATAAAGGTAACAAAAGTTTCATACAATCAGCTATACCTCCCAGGTCGATCCGCTCATAAGCAGATCATCCATGCATTTAATCGGAGACTTCTCACTTATCCGGTTAATCTGCTCGGCAACAGCCTCTTCATAGGTATAGGATGGTACAGCCCTTATAACACCCAGTGCAACCGGATAAAGGGGATATTTCATGTTTGCCAGCATATATTGTATACCCGGATTAGACTCGTGGGCATCGTGAACAAGCAGCTTGTCTGCTGTGATACCATCTTCACCGATTTTGACAACTTTAAGTCTCAGTCCCTCAAGCACCAGTCCCTTATCCTTATCCTTGCCAAATATCATGGGCTCGCCGTGGCGGAGAATGATAGTCCTGTCATCTCTCACCTCCTTGTCAAGTATGTCATCATGAATCCCGTCATTGAAGATCACGCAGTTCTGAAGTACCTCTACAACAGAAGTGCCTTTGTGTTTAGCCGCTTCAACGTATATTTCGGTCGACAGATTTACATTGGAATCTGCGGTGCGCGCGAAGAACTTGCCCTTGGCACCAATTACCAGTTCACCTATCTGGAAAGGATCTTCCACCGTTCCGTATGGGGAGGTCTTTGTACTCAGTCCCTGTTTTGAGGTAGGCGAATACTGACCCTTGGTAAGGCCATATATCTCATTGTTGAAAAGGATCATATTGATGTCAATATTTCTCCTTATAACATGTATAAAATGGTTACCTCCGATAGCCAGGGCATCACCATCGCCTGTCATTTGCCAGACGCTTAGTTCAGGATTGGCAACTTTGACACCTGAGGCGATAGCAGAACCTCTTCCGTGAATGCCGTGAAAACCATAGGTATTCATATAGTATGGCAATCTTGATGAGCAACCGATTCCTGATATGAAAGCAAATTTCTCCCTTGGAATTCCCAATTCAGCAAGAGCCCTCTGTATAGATGCCAGAATTGCATGGTCTCCGCAACCAGGGCACCATCTGACATCCTGATCACTCTTGAAATCCCTCGCTGTATACTGAACTTTGTTTGTATCTTCCATGACTAAATCTCCTCAAGTAATTGATTACAGTGACGTTTGATCTCCCTTATAGTAAATGGCAGGCCCTGAACCTTGTTATACTGTTCAAAACGCAGGCCGTGAAAATTCATTCTGAGGTAATTGGCGAACTGGCCCATGTTTAGTTCACATACTACTATCTTCCTGAACCTCTCAAACAGGCTTCTGGTATTTGCAGGAAGTGGATTTAAATAGTTAAAATGAGCCAGTCCGACTTTCTTGCCTGCAGCAACAAGGTCCCTGGTTGCTGAAAGAAGGTGACCGTAGGTACCGCCCCAACCTACAATAAGGAGGTCTCCTGACTGTGAGCCATACAGTTCCAGATCGGGCACTTTTTCTATTACTCCTGCAACCTTCCCGGCCCTTGCCTTAACCATGTTTTCATGATTTTCGGGGACATATGACACCGTTCCTTTGATAGTCTTCTCAAGACCGCCAACCCTGTGTTCGAGGCCGGGAGTTCCGGGAATAGCCCACTCTCTTCTCAATCTTTCACTATCACGTTCATAAGGCATATAAGGTTTATCACCCAATTTGGCTATCGGTGGCTTTATCTCCGGAAGATCTTTCATTGAAGGTATTCTCCAGGGCTCAGAGCCATTGGCAAGAAATCCGTCGGTGAGCAACAGTACCGGGGTCATATGCTCAAGAGCTATCCTGGCTGCCTGATATGCATAGTCAAAACAGTTTGAGGGAGTGCTTGCTGCAATTATTACTACAGGACATTCTCCGTTGCGCCCATACAGAGCCTGCATAAGGTCTGACTGCTCTGTCTTTGTAGGCAGGCCTGTCGATGGCCCCCCTCTCTGAACATCAACGATTACAAGAGGAAGTTCGGCCATAACCGCCAGTCCTATTGCCTCTGACTTAAGTGCCAGGCCAGGCCCTGATGTTGTTGTTACTGCCAGGTTACCTGCGAAACTGGCACCTATCGCTGTGCAAATGCCGGCAATCTCATCTTCAGCCTGGAAGCTTTTAACGCCCAGAAACTTGGCTATGGCCAGCTCTTCAAGAATGCCTGTGGCTGGTGTTATAGGATAAGAGCCAATAAACAGTTTAAGTCCCGATTTCTCTGAGGCAGCAAGAAAACCCCATGCTGTTGCACTGTTGCCGGATATGTTTCTGTATGTGCCTTTTTTTATGTTCGCAGGGTTAATCTGATAAATGGAATTGAAAGCCTCGATGGTCTCGGCATAGTAATAACCTGCTTTAAGAGCCTTCTTATTAGCTTCTGCTATGCGGGGTTTCTTGCCGAATTTCTCATCAAAATAATTCATTGTATGATCAAGAGGCCTGTCAAACAGGAAAAACACCATGCCAAGTGCAAACATGTTCTTGGTTCTTAAAATGCTCTTCGGATCAAGCTCTGAATCCTTCAGTGCCTCCCTGACAAGGGTCGTAATAGGAGCCCCAATAGTTCTGAAACCACGCAGGTTGTCTTCTGTCAATGGATCTTCCTTATAGCCTGCTTTCTGTATATTCTTTTCATTAAAGGCATCAGAGTCATAAATAATAGTAGCCCCGTCATTTAACCAACGTGAATTTGCCTTTATTGCTGCAGGATTCATTGCAACCAGTACATCTGCATAGTCTCCCGGAGTATAGATCTCAGAACGACCGATGTGTACCTGAAAACCGGAAACACCTCCGACAGTACCCTGGGGTGCCCTAATCTCAGCCGGATAATCAGGAAACGTTGACATATCGTTGCCGAAAAGTGCAGCTGCATTCGAAAAAAGTGTCCCGGTCAACTGCATGCCGTCGCCGGAGTCACCTGAGAATCGGATTACAACTTCCTCCCTTTCAATGACCTGTGATTTTTTGCTCATGATTTTACAAATATTTGATCTTCAAATGATGCCTAAAAATAAATGCATACGAAAACTCTTTCATATGCATCTGTAAATTATAACTGTTCTGTTTGTATCTATACGCAAATAAATTGCCGTTACACCCTACAAAAATAGAATTTAAACTGATAGATTCCGAACATGCCGGTCATTTTTCATTATGATTTTGGTCATGTTTCCTTTTTATCAGGTGAATCCTGCAGGATTAACACCAGATATCTGCTTTTGAAAGGTTTATGTCTCCTTCAAAAAACATTCTGGCTATCTTCCCGAACCATGGAGTATGATCGGAAACATAAAACATGTCATCACCGGCTTTGCCCATATTGAGAAGATCGTTCTCCTCAAGCACCCTGCGCAGCTCCTGTGATACTATCCTGGCAGAATCAACCACCTCAACGTTGAAATTGAAGAACTTGCCTATCTGGTTCCTGATAATCGGATAATGAGTACAACCAAGCACAAGGGCATCTATATCATCAAAAAGCGGATCAGAAAGGTATGCCCTTATTATTGCATTGCTGATATCGTCAAAAATGAACCCCTCTTCAATCATAGGCACAAGCAGAGGTGTAGCCATTGAAACAACCGAGGTTCCGGGACACCTGATCGCCACCTTCTCTGCATAGGTGCCTGAAGTGATTGTCCTTTTTGTTCCTATTACCCCTGCTTTCCTGTATGATCCGGAACAGATGTAATTTATAACCGGGTCAATAACATCCATTATTATTGCCCTGCTACCGAACTCCTGCCTGAGTATTTCATATGCCGATGCTGAGGCCGAATTACAAGCTATAAGAACCACTTTTGCATCATGATCGAGCAGGAAGCCTGCTATCTTCCTTGAGTAGGATATTATTGACTCAGCCGATTTATCACCATACGGAAGGTGTGCCGTATCACCGAAATAAAGAATGCTCTCACCGGGAAGAGTTTGCTTTATGGCATGGGCAACAGTAAGACCTCCAACACCTGAATCAAAGATACCTATAGGCTGATGCTTCATCAATATGATAAAAAACGACCATCCCATTTCAGGGATGGCCATCATGTTATTTCATAACTTACTTAACGCCCAGCTTCTCCTTGACCAGGCTCATTATATCAGTACTTTTTGTCTCGTCGAAGAAGAGTAAAACTCCCTGTGAGGTGTCGAATATGTAAATAAAGCCATTTTCACGACCGACACTTTTTATGGCCTTGTCAGCTTTCTCCAGTATAGGCTGAAGAAGTTTGCCCTGAGTCTCCTGCATCTGCTGCTGGGCCTGTGCCTGAAATGCCTCTATCTTCTGTGACATCGAGCCAAGTTCTTCCTCCTTGGTTTGCCTGACCATGTCTGACCATTTGCTGCTTTCGGTAAGATAACGGTTATATGCATTATTAAACTCTACCTGCAGCAATTCAATATCATTTACTACCTGCTGTCTCAGATTCTCAAGGGTAACCATGGCACTATCGAACTCAGGCATAGACCTCACCAGCTCATCATTATTGATATGTCCAAACTTAAGAGTGTTCTGACCGGCTGAATTCTGAGCCGCAGCTACTGTAATAACTACTATAGCTAAAAATGTAATAATCCTTTTCATATTTGTGAATTAGTTAAATTATTGTTTGCAAATGTAATATTAAATTCAATAACCCATCTTTTCGAGAACCAGGTCGCTTACATCATACCTGGGACTGGCAAAAAGAATGTTACCTCCTGATGCAGTATCAAAGATTGCAGCATAAGCTCCTTCATCTGCCACTGCCTTAATTGCTTTGAGTATCTCATCCTGTATCGGCTGGATAAGCTCCTGACGCTTCTTGAAAAGCTCCCCTTCCATTCCAAAGTATTTGTTCTGCAGATCTTTAACCTCTTTCTCTTCCTGAATAATAGCCTCCTCTCGCTTGAGCCTCATTTCCTGGCTAAGCAGAACAGACTCATTCTGATAGTCCTTGTACATCTTCTCCACAACCTCATAGCGCGCGGATATCTCCTGTTCCCACTGCTTGGTTAGCTGTTCGAGTTTCTCCTGTGCCGCTGAAAATGCAGGTATATTATTCTTTATGTATTCCGAATCTACAAATCCGAATTTCTGGGCACTCAGGGTTGTAACCATCATAATCAGAGCCGGTATTATCACTAACCTTTTCATGATATTGCTTTTTTGGTTATTATTATTAGAATTGCTGACCTATTACAAAGTGAAACTGTCCCTTATGTGCTGATGGCATATTTGGGACCTCATCAAATCCATATCCCCAGTCTATTCCAAGCAGCCCGAACATTGGCAGGTTTGCCCTGAGACCTATACCGGCTGACCTGTGGAGCTTAAACGGATTAAACTCCTTAAGCTCGTACCATGCCTTTCCTGCCTCAAGAAACGCAAGTCCGAATATAGTCGCCTGCGGATTAAGGGTTATTGGATATCGCAGTTCAAGGGTAAGCTTGGTATAAACATTTCCGGAAGGCACATTTGCTGCATTCAGCGGCGTTAGTGAACCATTTTCATACCCTCTCAGCGCTATTACCTCACGGCCATAGAAGCTGTACCCTGTCATGCCGTCACCACCCAGATAAAAATTTTCAAATGGTGAAGGCCCGATATCTCTGTTATAATGACCAAGGTATCCGAAAGCTACTTTTGGATTGAGTACGAGTTTATCTACGATGTTGAAGTAGTAATCTCCCTTGAAAACCCACTTGTGAAACTCAATCCATTTATACTTTTCTGTATCTAATGCATTACTGAAGTCCTTGCCGCTTATCAGGCTATACGGAGGTGTAAGCTGCAGCGACAGTGAAAATGTTGACCCGCGCATCGGATAGATAGGGTTGGGCCCCGATGAATATCTTGTCAGACGTGTCGTTACACTAAACAGGTTGGAGACGCCATTTTTAAACAGAAATCTGAAAACCTCGTAATTATTCAGATCATACCTCTGAAAATTCACTTCCGCAAACAGGGAGAAGAAATCGTCAGGCCATTCCAGTCTTTTTCCCAGACCCAGTGTTGCCCCGTCAATCTGCATCGACTGCCTGCTGTCCTGCCCCCTCTTCTGGCCATTGGTCATCATGGAACGGTACAGACTTACTGAAAGGGTATTTGGTTTGCTGCCTCCCAGCCATGGTTCTACGAAGGAGAGGTTATAACTCTGATAAATCCTGCCGTTTGACTGTGCCCTTATACTCAGTGATTGACCGTCACCGGAAGGATAAGGCCGCCATGCCTTTGGATCGAAGAAATTACGCATGGCAAAATTATTGAATCTGACTCCAACTGTACCGACAAGCATTCCTGCTCCCCAGCCTCCTGAGACCTCAAACTGGTCATTTGCCTTTTCCTCCAGCGTATAAAGCAGATCGACAGTCCCGTTTGCTATGTCAGGAAGGGGCTGCGGGTTAATGGTTTCAGGATCGAAATGGCCCAGTACGGCAACCTGTCGAACCGATCTGATTATCTTTTCCTTGCTGAACAGGTCTCCCGGAAGGGTGTATAGTTCGCGACGGGCTACATGCTCATTGGTCCTTGTATTACCCACAAGGATTACATTGTTCAGATAAGCCTGGTCTCCTTCAAATATCCTGACCTGCAGATCTATCGAATCACCAACTATCTTTGACTCGACAGGTGTTACCTGAGAAAAAAGATATCCGTTATCGAGATACAAGGAGTTGACGGCATCTTCATCTTCCCTGAGCCGTTTATTAATAAGGCTTTGATTATATATGGTTCCGGGTTCAATCTTCAGGGCCCGTGTAAGATCCTCTTTGGTATATACACTATTACCCACCCAGTCTATGCTCCTGAGGTAATATTGTGATCCTTCGTCAACACGAATTGCAAGACCAACCCGATCTTCTGTCAAAGGATATAGTGAATCACTTACTATTTCAAAATCGCGGTAGCCGTGTTCATTATAGAACTCTGTGAGTTTTGCCTTATCATCATCAAATTTTTCTGATATAAATTTGCTGGGCTTAAAGAAGTTCAGATCTCTTTGCTTGGTATCCTTCATAACCCTGCGGAGTCTCTTATCGTTGAAGTTTTCGGCTCCAACAAAGACTATCTCCTCTATCTTAACCTTCTCCTTCTTATCAACATTAATGTTGAGTATCACCATATTCCTGGTGTCAGGATCATCCTTTTCGATAATAGTAACCTCAGTATTAAGGAATCCTTTCTCAACGAAATGACTCCTTATTGTGTTTTTTGCATTGTTAAGGAGATGTGAGGTTACCTGTGAACCGTTGGGTATTGAGATTTTTTCCAGAAGATCCTGCGATTCACTGTTTTTTATTCCTGTAAACCTGATGGTTGAAAGCCTCGGCCTCTCCTGCAGGTAAATGTCAAGATAAACATTATCGCCTTCTGTTCTGGTTACTGTAATACGAACATCAGAGAACAAGCCCTGTGCCCATAATTTCTTTACTGCACTGGTTATCTCATCACCGGGTATGTCAATCCTCTGCCCTATCCTTAACCCCGAGATCCCAATAAGTGCATTCTGGTCAAGATACCTTATGCCTGATACAGTGATTCCTGCAAGGTTGTAATCTGTACGGTCCCTGTAATCAGCAATTTCAACGGGGTCTTGTGCCAGAAGGGCAGTTGCTGTAAAAGCAAATGTGAGCGTCAGTAATGTTCTGTATAGTCTGTAAGCCAGCATTCTGTCAATATTAATCGGATAATTGTTCACTCGTCTTTCCAAATCTTCTTTCTCTTTTCTGGTAGTCTTCTATGGCTTTATAAAGGTCCTCCTTACCAAAATCAGGCCAAAGTATTTCAGTAAAATACAACTCGGTATATGCCAGTTGCCAGAGGAGAAAATTACTGATCCTTAACTCGCCACTGGTCCTTATCATTAATTCCGGGTCAGGTATGTCATGTGTTGACAAATATGACCCGAATGAAGCCTCATCAATTGCCTTCATTTCAAGGTTCCCTGAGATTATGTCTTCGCAGATATCCCTGACAGCCTTTACTATTTCCCACCTTGCGCTGTAACTGAGGGCAACAACCAAAACCATTCCTTTGCATGTTGCAGTCAGCCTTATAGTCTCATTGAGTCTCTCAAGCACATCAGGAGCAAGCCTGTTCAGATCACCAATTGTCCTGAGCGAGATATCATTCTTGATAAGTGTACCGGTCTCATTGTTCAATGACTCTACCATCAGACCCATAAGAGCGCTTATTTCATCGTCGGGGCGACTCCAGTTTTCTGTCGAGAAAGCATAGAGAGTCAGATATTTGACTCCAAGTTCTGCTGATGCTTCAATCACAGCACGCACCGACTCAACACCTTTCTGGTGACCAAATACCCTCTCTTTCCCATGCCGGCGGGCCCAACGTCCATTACCATCCATTATTATGGCAATGTGTTGAGGTAAATGCTGCATATCCAACTTTTCCTTCAGACTCATCTCCTGCGTCTTTTCTGGTAGCTTTTTGTCTCGTCGTATGCCGGGCAACCCATAAGCCTGTTAAACATTTTCCATGTCAGCGAAACGCCCGCAAATGTATACCAGTCATTATTGTGCGTCCATGCCTGATGCCCTTCATCGACCGGATCAATTAAGCCGTCAAAGTTATCATAAAATGTTTTACGAAAACCATATTCAAACTCCAATCCCAGATTTTTGTAAAAGTTTACCTTATAACCAAAGGCTATGGGAATAACAGGACTATAAGTATTTACTCCGGTATTTATAAAACAGATAGCCAGCCCGCCTGCCAGATAAGGCGAGGAACCCCACCTCTTGCCGGCTGTGGAGTAGGGGAAAAAATTGAATTCAAATATACCGGCCATCTCTGTAATTATACCGGAAAATGATTCACCCCTCTCATAATAGAATGTATTGTCTGAATTAAGGTCACTTCCGCTCAGTGTTGCTGTTATTAACGAAGCTCTGAATGAATGCCTGGGATGAAAATTATACCTGTAAAAGGCACCGGCACCCACGCCCGGTGAACTGAATATTTTGCCCGGATTTATATCACCGTAATAGGTTGTTGATCCGGCCGTAATTCCCCAATCAGAACTTTGTTGCGCTGAAGAGCCTGCTGTAACCAGAATCAGAAGTGACAAAATAATGAATCGTATCATTGTACGGCTACTGGATTATTAACATTAATACCGCGGCAGTCTGCATAGCTTCTCCGGTATTTCACAGGTAAACATTGCATTCAGAGTTTAATAAACGTTATCAACCGCCGAATATTGCTATTTAACTTTATTGAAATCACGCACAAAAATAGTAGTTTTTTAATTCCTCCTGTCAGCACCCCACATCAGCTTGGTTCTCAGGGTTGTGAAGAAGTCTGTGCCATGCAGCATGATAGTCTTCAACATCTCGCCCGATTGTCTGATCTTAAGGGATGTGGTAAACGGAAGCTTTTGCCACCTGAAATCGCAGGTTGCAAGATACTCAGCGCCCCGGCCCTCAACCACCAGGCTGAGTTCGCTCCTTCCGGAAAGCACAATGGGCCGGATAGTCAGATTGTGTGGAGACATCGGCGAAATGATAATGCTGCTGTCCTCAGGTGTCAGAATAGGACCTCCTGAACTCAGGTTATAAGCAGTTGAGCCTGTTGCAGTACTTATGATTAGTCCGTCAGACCAGTAAGTGTTCAGGTACAAGTCATTGACATATACCTGAATGGTTATCATGTTCAGATCTGCCTTCTGTATGGTTATTTCATTCAATGCATAAGCACCCCCCTCCCTGAAAAGAGACCCCGGCTCCGTTACCTCAAGCAGTGACCGCTCAACGATACTGTAGTCACCCCTGTACAGCAGGTCAAGTGCAGGCTTTACATCATCGCCGGGAATATTTGCAAGGAACCCCAGCCTGCCTGTATTTACTCCTGCAACCGGAATATCAAGACTCCTTACCATCAGCATGGTCTCAAGATAGGTGCCGTCACCTCCAACGCTAAGTGCAATATCAGGTAACTCTGTCAACTCTTCAAGGCTGCCGAAAGTCTCTACCATACCGCCACTGCATGACGAATACTCCCCTGCCTTCTCATAGAGATGCAGGAAAGTACCCCTGGAACACATCTCCCTGACAAGATCAGTAACGCATTCTATTGTCTTTCGGCTCCTGTCCTGACTGAATATTGCCACCCTCTTTATCATAAAACACTATATGTCAAGATATTTCATTAACATGTCAAACCTGTCAGAATAAAACCTGTCAAGAGAATCATCGTCTGTAAGCCAGGTTTTTACCTCATATCCATACCTCTCGAAAGTTCTTACGATCGAAGCCAGATTTGAGGTATTGACTTTAAGGGTTATCTCCAGCCCTGTCGATTCGGAATGTGATGTAATGTAGGAGCTCAGTACCCTGGCATTATTTGACTCCACTATCTGTGAGATCTGAGCCAGGGAATAATCCCTTTCCAGAACCTGTAGTACAATTACCCCTCCAGGCATGTCCAGTCCTGATATCTTTGCCAGGTATCCCACAATATCGCTTACGAGTATTACGCCTTTATAATGCTTCTTCTCATCAAGTACGGGAACAACCGACAGGCTCATTCTGGAAGCCATCCCTATGACATCAAAAATATGAGTATCGAGATCAACGTAGGGCTTGAAAAGCGTAAGCCTGTGATTGCCTATCGGTTCGTCAGGCTGATTGATATCATATATGTCAGCATCTGATATCAGACCCAGAAAGTCCTGATTGTTTACTATCGGCAGGTGAGATATCCTGAATATCTCCATCCAGTTCAGGGCAATCTGTCCTGTGTCAGAGGTCCGCAATGACGGTATCACATCAGAAATAAGGTCTTTTGCGATCATTCCGATTTTTTTTTACAACGTCTAAAGTAATAAAAAAAAGAGAGTTCTTACATTTTATATAATTTTGCACCTTGTCTGTTTAACTAAAATCACCTTGGTGCTGATGACAAAACTAAGTGTAAATATTAACAAAATTGCTACCATCAGAAATGCCCGCGGAGGCAATATGCCTGATGTTGTAATGGCGGCTGTGCTGTGCCAGAGATTCGGAGCTGACGGCATCACTATTCATCCGCGCCCTGACCAGAGGCATATCAGGACAAGTGATGTATATGATATTAAACCACTTATAACAACCGAATTCAATATTGAGGGCTATCCGTCAGAAGAGTTCATAAACATGGTTATTGAGGTAAGACCGAACCAGGTGACACTGGTGCCTGATGCCCATGATGCAATAACATCAAACGCAGGCTGGGATACTGTCAAGCACCGCTCATTTCTAAAGGAGGTGGTTGAAAGGTTCAGGGAGAACTCGATAAGAACCTCCATATTCGTTGACACAAACCTCAGGAATATTGAATCGGCGGCTCTTACCGGAACCGACAGGGTGGAGTTGTATACCGAACCCTATGCGCACTATTACCCGTCGTTCCCGGGCCAGGCAATCGATCCTTTCATAAAGGCTGCCGAGGCTGTGAGAGCCAATGGCATGGGGCTTAATGCCGGTCATGACCTTAATCTCGACAACCTGAGCTTTTTCAGCCGGTCAATACCATGGCTCGATGAGGTTTCAATAGGTCACGCCCTTATATCCGATGCCCTCTACATGGGTCTTGAGAAGACAATAAGTTTATACAGGGAAGCCCTTATGCACTGATCTTAATAAATGGATCTTTATTACAGAAAATATGGTCAGGGCCCCCCGCTGATAATCCTGCACGGACTATACGGTGACTCTTCAAACTGGATTACCATTGCACGGCATCTTGAAAAGAAATATACTGTCTACGTGCCTGATATGAGAAACCATGGAAGATCTCCCCACAGCACTGCTCATGATTATATTTCAATGAGCAACGATATCAATGAGTTTTCCGCTAAGAGGTCACTGCAAAAAATAAGTCTCCTGGGACACAGCATGGGAGGGAAGACTGCAATGACCTTTTCTGTATTGAATCCTGAAAAAGTTGCTGCTCTCATAATTGCCGACATTACACCCTTCAGCCGCAGCGATCAGGGTGATACAATCCCCCGGTTCCACCAAAAAGTACTTGATACACTGTTAAATACAGATATCTCATCTTATTCGGAAAGAGCCAGTATAGAAAAGATTATCACTGAAAAAATCGGCGATGCCCGAACCACGGCATTTCTGCTGAAAAACCTGTACCGTGCTGAGAACGGCAGTTACCGATGGAGACTTAACGCGCGGTCACTTTATGACAATCTGAATGAACTGATGGGACCGATACCGGCTGATGTCACCAGTGAGGTAACAGGATTTCCGGTGCTGTTTATCAAGGGCAGCGATTCGGGATACCTGCCTGGGAGCCATTTCCCAGATATTTCGAACCTTTTTCCGGCTGCGGAATTCAAGATTATTGAAGGGGCCGGGCATTGGCTTCACGCTGAAAAACCTGATGAATTTACAGAGTCTGTTCAGGCATTTCTTGAAGGGAGCTATTGAAGCCTGGTAAGTGATTCCACGTCTTCGTCCCTGATTGTATCTCTTCCGAGAAATCTCATCATAACCCTGGCAACGGAAAGCACATCTTTCTCGCAGTAACTGACTATCCTCTTAATATCCTTATCATTCCAGTAAACAGAGGCGACCATGCTGCCATCGATATCATCCTTGGGTGTCGGAATATCAAAGATCTCTGCCAGAAGGGCCAGCGATACAGTATGCCTGTACTCACCAAACTTCCAGAGCTCCATTGTATCAAGGTGCTTTATTTCCCAGGGCTTCTTGCCAGCACTGTTTATCAGATCAGGTATTCTGATTTTGTTTATGATCATCCTTCTGCATATGTACGGAAAATCAAAGTCCTTGCCATTGTGTGCACAGAGATACGGATCCCTCCTTCCCGCCCATTTGTTTACCATTCCTGCAAACTCACCAAGCATTGACTTTTCATCGTCTCCGTAAACCGATTTGATTCTGAATAGATTACCCGACAAAAATCCGGCAGATATACAAATTATCTTACCAAACTCGGCATATGTGCCTGCCCTCTCATAAATTTCAGCCGGGCTCTGGCCTTCCGCCCTTATTCCCATCGTCTTTTTCTCCCACAGCTGCTTCATAGTGTCGCTCATGCCATCGAACTCCGGAACGGAAGGAACCGTCTCAGCATCTATAAAAAGAATATCTTCAGGTGAAACATTGGATATCATATTCTTACCCTTTCCTTATTAAGATGTTTTTCAATTATTGTAATAAGCACATCTATGCCTACAATATTCTCTGCACCCCCGGGAATGATAATGTCGGCATATCTTTTTGAAGGTTCAATAAACTGAAGATGTGAAGGTTTTACAGTCTGATGATACCTCTCAAGCACCTGCAGAACCGTTCTTCCCCGTTCTATTATATCCCTCTGTATGACCCTTCCAAGCCTGTCGTCGGCATCAGCATCAACGAAAACCTTAATGTCAAACATGTTCCTGAGTGCCTGGTCTGCAAGTATCAATATTCCCTCAACCACGACTACCCGCGAAGGCTTAATGTGAACTGTCTCATCTGATCTTATGCACGTCAGATAGCTGTAAACAGGCATGTCGACATGATGACCTGACCTTAGCTCATTAAGATGCCTTACCAACAGGTCGAACTCAACGGAGTCGGGATGGTCAAAATTGATCTTCTGCCTTTCTTCAAGAGGTATATGACTGTTATCCTTATAATACGAGTCCTGGGGAAGAACCACAACATCATTCATGGGAAAGACCTCTGTTATTTTTTTCACCACAGTGGTTTTACCCGACCCGGTTCCTCCGGCAATTCCGACAATAAGCATTTTTTTTTGCTATTTTTGTGAACGATAATTTACCAAAAGTAACTATTTATTCCATTCCTTCTTACCTATGACCGGTCTCTATCCTCTCAGGTTTGAACCAATTCTTAAAAAAAGAGTTTGGGGCGGTACTGCCCTTAAGTCATCTTACGGTAAGTTAGTCGCCGATGGTGTAACAGTAGGCGAAAGCTGGGAGATATCAGGTCTTGAAGGTGATGAATCGGTAGTTACTAACGGCTTCCTGGAAGGCAACAGACTGAATGAACTGGTTGAGGTCTATATGTCAGACCTGATGGGTGAACTGATATTTGACAAGTTCGGAGAAGAATTTCCGCTGCTTGTTAAACTTATTGACTCGGCTGAATATCTTTCCGTACAGGTGCATCCTGATGATAAAATGGCAGCAGCTGCACATCATGCATATGGCAAAACCGAAATGTGGCATATACTTGAAGCAGCCCCCGGCGCAGAAATATTTTGCGGATTCAAGAAGGGTATTGATAAGGAGACATATCTCACGGCCGTCGACAACGGAGCCCTGCCTGAGATACTTAATGCAGAAAAGGTCGCAGCCGGTGACACATTCCTGATACCGGCAGGCATGATCCATGCTATAGGCCCGGGGATTGTACTTGCCGAGATACAACAGGCCTCAGATGTTACGTACAGAATCTTTGACTGGAACCGGGACGCTTCAGGAGGCGAAAAAAGAGAACTGCATACAGAACTTGCCGCTGAGGCTCTTAAATTTGACGCTGATGGGGGAAGGATACCCACACCTGATGCAGGAATGAATAATACAACCCAGCTCGTCTCCGGAAACTATTTTACTACAAACATCCTGAAATTTGACTCGGCCATCACAAAAGACTATAACCTGCTCGATTCGTTCGTAATACACTTGTGTACGAAAGGCCGGTACGAGCTTGAATGGAACCAGGGCGTTGAAACTGTCGAAACCGGACAAACGGTACTAATACCAGCAATTGTACGTGATATTATTCTCAAGCCTCAGCCAGAGGCCACAGTGCTGGAAATCTATATAAAACCACAATAATTATGAAAAGAAAATTAGTGCTGCTACTATTATTGTCAGCCTTTCTTACCCAGGCCTGCAACATTATTGGCACCAGGGAAGACGAATCGTCTGCCGAAGGAGATACCCTGGCACAGGAAGTAAAAAAGAGATTCACCGGGGTTAAACCTAATTACAGTGAGGGCAAACTGGTAAGTGAAATATCATACCGAAATGGCATCAGGCATGGTTTGACAAAGACATACTACCCTTCAGGAACCATTAAGCAGTTGATAACATACTGTGACGGACTGAAGTGCGACACGGCAAGATGGTTCTATGAAGACGGAAAGTTGTTCAGGAACACACCTTATGTAAAAGATGCAATACACGGCACACAGGTGCAATATTACAGGAACGGACGTGTAAAGGCAAGTATGGGTTATGAGATGGGTATCCGTAAGAACGATCTCCAGGAATTTTATGAAAACGGCAAGCCGGTTACCACGAGAAGGGAACTGTTGATAAGAACACGCGATGAGTACGAGCAGAATGGTGTGTTCAAGATATTTGCTGAACTCGACAACAAATCCACCAAGGTCACCTTCTATAAAGGAGATATGACAGATAATCTGTTCGACCCGATGAAAGTTGACAAGATAACTACATCAGGAGGAACAGGTTTCCTGGAACTGAGAAGACGTAACGGAGGTAATCCTGGTTATGTGACAATAATAGCTGAATACACAACCACTTTCGGGAACAAGGACTATTATACAAAAAGAGTCTCTGTACCTTACAGAGACATTAATTAGCGACCAGAATTGGGCAAGATTTTATCAGCTGAATATGTTGGCAGCAGCACGGGTTTAAACAGATGTCCTAAGCCCGACAAGCCTGAATTTGCCTTTATAGGAAGATCAAACGTGGGGAAGTCTTCACTTATCAACATGCTGACAGGAAGGAACAAGCTGGCCAGAACATCAGTGCAGCCCGGAAAGACACGCACTATAAATCATTTTATTATTAATGATTCCTGGTTCATGGCCGACCTCCCAGGATACGGATATGCAAAGGTTTCAAAAACAGAGAGGGAGAAATTTTCAAAATTTATTGGCGAGTACCTGAGAGGCAGGGATAATCTTATGTGCCTGTTCGTTCTTCTCGATTCAAGGCACGGACCAATGGTTGTCGATATGGAATTCATGGAAAAGCTTGGCAGGAGCGGTATTCCTTTTGCCAGGGTTTTCACCAAATGTGATAAACTATCTGTCGATGCCGTTTCCAGGAATATTGAATTGCATGACCGTGAAATGCTTAAAGTATGGGAAAGCCTGCCTCAGACATTTTTAACATCAGCTAAGACAGGAACAGGACGAGGAGAAATTCTGGGCTTCATCGAAGAAACATCAACATTATTCCAACAATCGGTTTAACCTTAAGTTGGATTTCATATTTTTGCATGACAACTTAACCCTAGAATCATATAATCATTTTAGAATGTACGGAAAAGCACCTATCAAGATTTTTGCAGGAAGATTCTCGAAAGGCCTTGCTGAAAAAATCGCCTCCGAACTTGGTCTGGAACTTGGTAAAAGTTCAGTTGTAGAGTTCCATGACGGAGAATTTCAGCCAAGTTATGATGAATCTGTAAGAGGCTGCATGGTATTTATTGTTCAGTCAACCCTTCCCCCTGCCGATAATCTCCTTGAACTGCTGCTTATGATCGATGCTGCCAAAAGAGCCTCGGCGTACAAGGTAATAGCGGTAATCCCTTATTACGGTTTCGCAAGACAAGACCGCAAAGACAGGCCCAGGGTGTCAATAGGCGCCAAGCTGACAGCCGACCTGCTCAGTGCCGCAGGTGTAGACAGAGTTATCACAATGGACCTTCACGCAGACCAGATACAGGGCTTCTTCGATGTCCCTGTCGATCATTTGTTCTGCTCATCATTGTTTGCCAACTATATTTCCGGATTAAATCTCCCGAACCTTACTGTCTCGGCTCCTGATATGGGGGGGTCAAAGAGAGTCAATGCCTATGCGAGGCATCTGCAGGCTGAACTGGTACTGTGCTATAAGCTCAGAAAGAAACCCAACGTGGTGGAAGAGATGTCAATCATCGGAGATGTCGTTGGGAAAAGTGTGGTAATCATAGACGACATGGTAGATACCGCCGGAACAATGACATTTGCTGCCCATATGATGAAAGAGAGAGGAGCTGAACGTATAAGGGCTTTTGCTACTCACGCCGTGCTGTCAGGGAATGCTGTCGAAAGAATTAACAACTCCCCTATCGAAGAGCTGGTTATTTCCGACTCAATCCCATTAACAAAGGAATCACCAAAAATAAAGGTTCTTTCTGTTGCCGGGCTCTTTGCAAGTACCATACAGGCAGTCTATACAAACCAGTCGATCAGTGACAGTTTTGTATTTTAATCCTTTTATTCTATATTTGCACGCCATTTTTTAAGGACAACGTCAAACGTGTGATGGGAAGTTACTTTGGCATGTAACTTTAAGTAGCACAACAATTTACATCTGATGAAAACACTAACAATCAACGGAAACCTCAGAGAGGAAACCGGAAAATCGAGCTCAAAGCAATTAAGGAAATCGGAAAATGTGCCTTGCGTTATCTACGGAGGCAAAGAGAATATCCATTTTTATGCGCATAAGAACAGTTTTAAAAACCTTGTTTATACTCCCGATGCTCATATTGTTAACCTCGATCTGGAAGGCAAAAATCTTAAGGCGGTGATGAAAGATATCCAATTCCACCCCGTTACTGATGAAATAATGCACATTGACTTTGTTGAAGTCTTTGACAATAAGCCCGTTGTAGTAGAGGTTCCGTTAAAAATAACAGGAGATTCTCCCGGAGTGAAGGCTGGTGGCAAACTTAGAATAAAACTACGCAAGCTTAAAGTTAAGGGATTAATGTCAGACATCCCTGAAATTCTTCCTGTTGACATATCCCGCCTGAACATCGGTCAGTCTGTCAAGGTTGGTGATCTCTCATTTGATAAAATAGAACTGCTTGACTCAGCAAAATCACTGGTACTGGCAGTAGCTACAGCAAGGGGAGCACAAAAGGCAGAGGAAGAGGCGGAAGAAGCTGCAGAAGGAAGCCAGGCTGCTGAAACCGAAGCTGAAGCACCTTCTGAATAAGAAAGCCGTCATAAAGGCGAAACCAATATCTTAACAGAGTGAAATACCTGATAGCCGGGCTGGGAAATATTGGTGAGGATTATAAAGACACCCGTCACAATATGGGATTCATTGTATTGGATGCCTTAGCCGAAGCATTCAATACCACCTTCTCAGATATGCGCTATGGTTCGGTGGCTGAAATACGCCATAAGTCAAGAACAATGGTGCTGCTGAAACCATCTACCTATATGAATCTCAGTGGTAACGCTGTCAATTACTGGTTAAATAAAAAAAACATACCCGTCGAAAACCTTCTGGTGGTCCTTGACGACATCGCCCTCCCGCTGGGAAGTTTCAGGATGAGAGCAGCAGGCGGCCCGGGCGGACATAACGGATTGATTCATATAATTTCAATTTTAGGCACAGACAAATTCGCAAGGATTCGTATTGGCATTGGCAATTCTTTTCTGGCAGGACGGCAGTCACACTACGTCCTGGGAAAACTGACCAAATCTGAAATGGAGTTCCTTAAAGGCCGTATATCAATTATCCGTGAGATGATACTTTCATTCGGTACTATAGGAACAGAGCTTACTATGACCAGATATAACAAGGAGGGTAAAAACCTGCCTGCGGAAGATGACAACAGAAAACACAATACGGATTGATAAATTCCTCTGGGCAGTAAGATTATTTAAAACCAGATCGTCAGCATCAGAGGCCTGCAGGAAAGGAAAGATACTCATTGGAGGAGTGCCCGTAAAACCATCCCGCATCATCTCCCCTGGTGACATTATATCAGTGAAGAAGATGCCAGCCATTTTTACCTGGCAGGTACTTGAACCTGTAGAAAAAAGGCTGCCGGCAAAGATGGTCAGTAATCATATTAAAGATCTGACCCCTGAAGAGGAGAAGGAAAAACTAAATCTGGCCAGGCAACCGGCATCGTTCGGTTACAGGGAAAAAGGAACCGGAAGACCTACCAAAAAGGAGAGAAGAATCATTGACAACATGCTTGATAACCATAGTGATATATGATGGGTATAAATACTTATTTTTATATTCAGCCTGAATAAAACACATTTTACAAAGGAATAACCAAGAAGCTTTTTTTCTATCTTCCAACCCCTGTTCATGTTATACCAAAACAGATTGTAAAAGTTTATATACTCATACTATAACAGTATATCATAAATCATAAATCATAAATCATAAATCGTAAATCGTTAATCGTTAATCGTTAATCGTTAATCGTTAATCGTTAATCGTTAATCATAAATCCCAAATCTGATGCTCGAAGAACTGAAAATGCTTGATACTGTGGACCTGAGGTTTTCACAGGATGGGTTATTGATACTTAATATTACGATTGCCTTCATTATGTTTGGCGTTGCTCTGGGAATCAAGTTCAGACACTTTGGCGATGTTTTCAAGGATCCCAGATCTGTAATAGTGGGATTCCTCTCTCAGTTTCTACTTCTGCCGGCACTGACATTTACAATAGCAGTTGCTTTCAGGAATTACATAACTCCAACTGTTGGTCTTGGTATGATCCTGGTTGCATCATGTCCCGGCGGCAATATTTCAAACTTCATGTCATCTCTCTCGAAAGGCAATGCGGCTCTTTCTGTCAGCCTTACGGCCATTGCAACCATAGGGGCTGTTGTATTGACTCCTCTCAATTTCGCAATATGGGGAGGATGGTTCACCAATATCTATCAGAGTACCGATGCTGCAGGACTGGTAAGACCTCTCGAGATAGATCCGGTAGAAATGTTCAAGGCTGTTCTTATACTTCTTGGAATTCCGCTGGTTCTGGGTATGTCTTTTAATAAAAAATTCCCTGTAACTGCAGACAAGATCATCAAACCAATGCAGATTTTGTCTATAATCCTTTTTCTGGGAATGGTATACGTTATGTTCAGGAACAACTATGACTTCTTCCTGAAATACATCAAATTCATATTTATTATAGTCCTGATTCATAATGGGCTGGCATTTTTTACAGGATACGCTGTATCTACACTAACCAGACGCTCGAGATTTGACAGGAGGGCTATTACAATTGAAACCGGTATTCAGAACTCCGGTCTCGGACTGGTCTTGTTGTTCAACCCGAAGATATTCCCGGCTGATCTCGAACTGGGAGGTATGGCAATAATAACTGCCTGGTGGGGAATATGGCACATATTGTCAGGATTAACACTTGCAGGGACACTGTCATTTATCCCCCTTAAAGAAAAAAAGGTCTAAAATCACAGTTACACGGATGGCACGACACAACATTGAAAAATACTCATTTGGCTATTCATTTCTGAAGTTCCTGGTCAATTTCTGGCATAATTTTGTCTTTTACAGAAAGGTTATCGTACTTGGCCGCAATAATATTGACCCGAATTCCCATAATATATTTGCCCCGAATCATCAGAATGCTCTTATGGATGCCCTGGCGGTATTATGTACATCAAAGGGACAACCTATCTTTCTGGCACGATCTGATATTTTCAGGAAGAAATCCATTGCCAGGATATTGTACTATATAAAGATTCTGCCTGTATACAGAATGAGAGACGGCATGGATAACCTCAGGCTTAACGACGAGGTATTCCTTAAGACTGTTGATGTATTAAAACATAAAAACGGGTTGGTAATCCTACCCGAAGGAAACCATGGTGAGCACAGGCGCCTGAGACAGCTCAAGAAGGGTATCTGCCGTATAGCTTTCAGCGCTGAGGAAGTAAATGACTTTAATCTCAATATTAAAATTATTCCTGTCGGTCTCGAATTCACTCATTACAGAAGATTCAGACAGGTTCTGACTGTAGTATACGGCAAGCCAATAGAGGTGCTCCGGTTCAAAGATACCTATCTTGAAAACCAGCCCAAGGCGCTTAATGATCTCCGCGACCATCTTTCTGAAAGAATGAAGAAACTGATGGTCCATATAGAATCTGAAACCGATTACGAAGCTCTCAATGAACTTCGTAGTATTGTAAACGGACGTTACAGTGACCGTGTCAAATTTCCCAAGATCTTCCGCGACAGAATGCTGATTGACACTCTCAATAACGTGAGCCGCGATAATCCTGACCTTTACAGATATATATGTGATAAGACTCTTTCCGTTAAGGAAAAGGCCCTGAGACTTAAGATCGGGTACAGATATCTGGAGAAAAAGAGGCATGGTCTCCTGAACCTGATTATGGGTGCACTGCTGCTTCTTGTAACATTTCCCCTGTTTATCTACGGAATGGCATTCAACTATATATTCCTGGAAGTTCCCAAGTTCCCGCTCAAAAAGATTGCTGACCGCCAGTTTCACAGTTCTGTAAGGTTTGTAGTTTCATTATTACTGACTTTTGTGTTTATACCACTGTATGCCGTTATTGCATTTCTGCTGCTAAAACCATGGTGGATTGCTCTTGCCGTGGTTATTTCAATCCCTTTTTCCGGATTACTGGCATGGAACTGGTCTTTGATATTCTGGAGAGTAGTTGAAGGATTCAGGATCAGGTGGTTTATGATCACAAAAAACAGCATTTTTAAAGAGTTGAAAGAGGATTTCACAGGACTGATGAGCAAAATCAGATCCCTTTAATTAGTTAAGCAATGGATTTTAAAGGTAAAATATTCTGGATCACCGGGGCGTCTTCGGGGATCGGTGAAGCATTGGTTTATGAGTGTCTGAGAAGAGGCGCCACTGTGCTTGCTTCATCAAATGAGGTCGAAAGGCTTGAAAGTGTTAAAATAAATGCAGGCAGGTATGGGGATAAAGTAGTAACCATACCATTCGACCTTAATGAAACATCAGATATACAAAAAGTTGTTGATAGTGCCATAGAGAAAGTCACCAGAATCGACTATCTGTTAAACATAGGCGGAGTAAGCCAGAGAGCCCTGGTAAATGAGACTCCTCTGTGGCTTGACAGGAAGATAATGGAGATAAACTATTTTGGCACAATAGCCCTTTCAAAGGCTGTACTTCCGTATATGATACGTCAGGGGAGTGGACACATACTGGTTACAAGCTCAATATCAGGAAGATTCGGTTTTCCGTTGCGGTCGGCATATTCCGCCTCCAAGCAGGCCCTGCATGGATTTATAGAGACTCTCTATCTTGAAAACAAGCGATACAACATAAGAGGCTCGGCTATCATTCCAGGAAGAGTCAGAACCAATATTTCCGTGAATGCCCTGAACCAGGAAGGCAATCCGCATGGAAGAATGGATGAAGGTCAGGCTGGCGGCATAACAGCAGAAAGAGCAGCCAGAATAATTCTAAAAGGTATCAGAAAAAATAAAAGAGAGATTCTTGTCGGCGGAAATGAACTAATAATGCTTTATCTTCGCAGATATATTCCCCGATTGTTTTTCAGGATAGCAACAAAAATAAAACCTACATAGTAACAGTTAGTTAGAATGAGCAGTTATATAGTAAGTGGTATTCAACAGATAGGAATAGGAGTCAAAGATCTTGCAGAAGCCTGGAAATGGTACAGAGACAATTTTGGAATGGACTGCAAGATTTTTGAAGATAATTCGGAAGCAAAATTAATGCTGCCTTATACAGGTGGCAAACCACGCAGAAGGCATGCAATTCTGGCCTTAAACCTGCAGAGCGGCGGAGGGTTTGAAATATGGCAGTACAGAGAGAGGGAACCCAAAGATCCGCTTAAGGAAGTGCTGGCAGGAGACCTGGGTATCTTTGCATGCAAAATGAAAACAAAGAATATCGCTGTCACAACAGCCAAACTCAGGGAACAAGGGGTTGAAGTGATTGCCGACACACTAAAGGACCCTGCAGGAAGAGAATCATCATTTGTCAGAGATCCGTTTGGAAATATTTTTCAGCTGGTTGAAGCTCCGGACTGGTTCCTCAATGAAAAGAAGAATACAGGAGGATCGTACGGTGCCGTAATAGGTGTCTCTGACATTGAAAAGGCAAGAAAAGTCTACTCAGACATTCTTGGTTACAATAAAGTGATCTATGATGTAAAAGGAAAATTTGACGACTACCTCCAGATCCCCGGCGGGCAGATGGAATTCAGAAGAGTATTGCTGGGAAGGTCGTTGCCTTTTTCCGGTGCTTTCAGCAGAATATTCGGTGACAGTGAGATTGAACTTATTGAAGTGTCAGGAAGAACACCTGAAAAAATATTTGAAGGCCGTTATTGGGGCGACAAGGGCTTTATCCACCTCTGTTACGACATAAACGGAATGGAAGACCTCAAAAGCAAATGCCAGGAGCAGGGACACCCTTTTACCGTAGACAGCAGAATCAGCCATGAGGGCAACAGCTTTGATATGGGAGAGGCTGCCGGCCACTTTGCCTATATAGAAGACCCCGACGGTACCCTGATAGAATTTGTCGAGACACATAAGATACCTGTAATCAAAAAACTGGGATGGTACCTTGATCTTAGAAAAAGAGATCCGGAGAAGTCACTCCCCGGATTTATCTTAAAGGCCCTCAGGTTTTCAAGGGTAAAATAGAATCAGATATTGTTCTGGAGTGTTGACGCCACTCTCTCTACCTCCCTGAAAACCCTCATGAAGTTACCCCCCCATATCTTCTCAATATCCTTTTTGGAGTAACCGCGTCTTACCAGTTCAATGGTTATATTCTTCATCTCATCAACTGTTCGTACGCCCTCTATGCCGCCTCCTCCGTCAAAATCAGTACCTATACCTACGTGATCTATTCCTATTACCTGCACTACATGATCAATATGATCAACTGCGTCACTGACTGTGGCCAGCTTCGCAAGCTGACGCCGTGCAACACTCAGTTCACCGCTCATCTGCCTTCTCTGATCATCAGTCAACTCGCCCATCGCTTCATATCTGGCTCTTATCTCAGCATACTTTGCATCCAGCTCAGGATTGGGAGCCGATGGAACAAGATATGAGCTAAGTATGCATATCTGTATCACTCCCCCGTTCTCTTTTAGTGCCAGCAGCATTTCGTCCGAGAGGTTTCTCGGACTCTCACACAAAGCCCTTACAGAAGAATGTGATGCAATTACGGGTGCTTTGCTTGTCTCAATCACATCAAAGAACGATGCGTCGGAAATATGCGATACATCCACAATAACTCCTAACCGGTTCATCTCGGCAACCACCTCTTTGCCAAATTCCGATAATCCACCATGCTCAGGACCGTTACGATCAGACGAAGAATCACAAATGTCGTTATTGCCTGAATGACTTAGCGTTATATACCTCATCCCCTGATTATAGAACTCTTCTATCCTCGAAAGATCTTTTGCTAACGGATAACCATTCTCCATCCCGATGTATATGGCAAGCTTCCCTTCTTTCTTCAGCCTGTAAGCATCACCTGGTGTCAGTGCTATTTCCGCCATCTCCGGATACTTATTGACATTTGCATGTACTGCTTCGTACATATTGACTGCACGGTTGTAGGCATTCGCATTGCCCTCCTCTGTTCGTGGACCCTGACCTACGTATACGGCAAAAAAGACAGCATTCAGTCCACCGGCCTTCATCCTGGGAAAATCAACGCAACCCTCATCGTTCCACTTGCCAATATCAAATCCGGGCCTGTTGAACCTCAGCGGCGTGTCAGTATGTGTGTCGACGGTAAGAACAGCCTCATGAATCTTATCTGCCTTTTTAACTATTACGCTCTCGCTATCGCCGCAAGAAACAGATAGCGCTGACAAAACGATAATAATAACAATTGCTCTCATAGTATATTATTTTCTGATGGTACTAAATTAAGGATTTGATAATGTCATTACCCAAAATATAAGGTATTCTACAACACAATTTCAAAATAAAAAGCCCCTGACCGGAAAGTCAGGGGCAGCCATGAAAAGATAAAAAATTGCTTTTGGACAGTAAAAAGCTTCGTTTCAGAGCTTAACGACTCTGTATACATTTACGAATTTGCCTTTCTGAAGTCTCAGAAAATAGATACCAGAAGGCAGATTCTGCAGGTTTATTTCAAAATAGGATGTGCCCGGACCTATCATATCATTTTCGAGAACCTTACCACGGAGGTCAAGCACTGACATTTTTATTTCAGAATCGACAGCCTGTTCAAACTCAATCCTTACGAATTCACTGGCAGGATTGGGATAAACCTTGACTGTAACTGCATTCTCAATAAGTTCGTCGACTTTGGTTATTATCAACTTCTGCTGAAAACCATGGGCCAGTGACACCGTTCCATCAGGTGAGGTAAAATTGGGTATTATAGTCTCTCCCAGTGTCCAGCTTATTGAAATACCGGAAGAGACATTAAATCCACCGGCGCTTGATATAACGTCAAGCTTTTGCTGCCCGAACAATGCAGTCACAGCAAAAAGGGCAGCAACAATAAACAGAAGTCGTTTCATGCCGGACAATATTCGTTAATCCTTGTTATATCAACGTAAAGGTAAAACAACTTTTTCCAAAAATCAACCTTATAATTGCCAAAATAACAATAACCTGCTGCAAAAATTGACAAACTACCTTTTAATGCTGATGAACAGCAGTAAAACCAATGCTAATCCGAATGCTATAATTATAGAACCGGCTATCCTGTTAATCCATAGCAGTGTACGAAGTTTTATCCTGTTTCTGAACCTGCTTATCAGACCCGATAGAATAAACCACCAGACCAGGGCACCTGCAATAACGCCGGGTACCATCAGCAACGCTTTCGTGGATGCTGATCCGGTGTAGGGCAGTGACAGTCCGGAAAAAACACCCAGATAGACAAAGAGAGAGATCGGATTGGCAAAAGCGAGTGGCAGAACAGAAAGGTAATCACTTAAAAAGCTGTCGGGCTCGCGACTGCGGTTGCGGTAGTCTTTAACAGGATTTGATATGAAAATTCTGATTCCGAATATCAAAACTACCACACCGGCTATTACCTGTAGCCCAAATAAGTTTGCTTGTATAAAATTAATTACTATTGTAATTCCGAATGCTGCTATCAGTGCGTAGAAAGCATCAGCAGTTGCACCACCTGCACCCGAGAGAAATCCTGAGACCCTCCCCTTTCTGAGGGTACGGTTTATACATACCACAGCTACGGGTCCAACAGGCATGGATATGGTGAATCCCGCAGCCATACCCTTCAATACCAGTGCCAGTTCAGCTACCATTATGCGATCCTTCAACCTGCAAATATAAATATATAATAAATTATCCTGCATCTGCTGCGACAGCTCAGGAGACTATCCGCCAGAAACTTTCTTAACTTTAAGCCCTGTTTCTCCTGACAGATAAAATGAAGCAAAAAAGAATCATAACTCTTGTAGTGCTGTCGGCATCCGGAGGCTTGTTATCAGGCCTGGCATATATGCCATTCTTATCTGGCATGGTCCTGCTGATTTCTTTTATTCCCTTCTTCCTTGTTGCCGGAGAACAATTAACACAGGAGAACAGGTTTGGCAGCAGGCTCCCGTTCCTGATAATGCTCCCGGGCTTCCTGGTGTTTAATATTACAGCGCTTGCATGGATAAGAATAGCCGGAGTCCCACTGCTGATTACAGCAATAGTTGCAAACACATTCATAATGACATTCACCTTCTGGCTTGGACTGATAATCAGGCAAAGAGCAGGAAAAACAACTGGTAATGCCTCTATCATTATATTCTGGCTTGCGATGGAATTTGCCACCAATAATATACCCCTCCTCTCCCCCTGGCTTAACCTCGGAAACGGTCTGGCCGGAGAGCCCCTCCTGATTCAATGGTATGAATTTACCGGTGTTGCCGGCGGCACTCTATGGATACTAATCACAAATATGGTACTGGCAGATGCAATAAGATATATGACATCAGGTAATTTCATCGGAAAACAAGTATTCAGACTGACTCCGGCCCTCTTCCTGCTAATTCTGCCCCCCGTTATTTCAATGGCATTGTTGCGCAATTATGAAGGAACACCAGGCAATGGTTATACAGAGGTACTTGTGGTGCAGCCTAACCTCGATCCCTACACCGATAAGTTTACCATACCGTTTAATCAGCAACTTGAACAGATATTATATGACGTCTCCTCATCAATCACAGAAGGAACATCATGGATTATCACACCCGAGACGACCATTGACGACCCTGTAAACCTTTCTGACACAGGTTCTGATCAGTATATATCCGCAATCAGGGAATTCCTTACAGCAAATCACTTACCGGCCTTCATCCTGGGAGCTGTAACTTATACCCCCGGTCCGCCGGACAGGCTTAATAACTCTGCCCTGATGATTACTCACAACCATCCGGTGACTTCATATCACAAATCAAAACTGGTTCCCGGAATAGAGAAGACCCTCGGCGGTACTCTCTCGTTCCTGCAGGGGATTTTTCCCGAGCTCGGAGGGACCTCCGGCGGCTATCACGGGCAGTCTTCTCCTTCCCTGATGGTAAATCCGGTTGATGGTAGCTGTGCAGCACCCGTAATCTGCTTCGAGTCTGCATTCGGTGAACATGTTTCCCGGTTTGTAAAGATGGGGGCGGAATTCATTACTGTGATTACCAACGACGGTTGGTGGAAAGGGACCTACGGTTACTATCAGCACCTGACATTCAGCTCACTGAGGGCAATAGAAAACCGCAGAACAGTGGTCAGGGCTGCCAATACAGGCGTATCTGCAATTATCGACCACAGGGGCAGAATAATAGCTGAATTGCCATGGTGGGAAAAAGGGACCATCAACCATATTGTGGAAACCTCTGACAAACTGACATTCTATACAAGGTACGGAGACTTACTGGGCCGCACTTCAGCCACCGTGACCATCTTCATATTGCTTCTGCAACTGGTGGCCTACCAGTTCCGCGGCTACCGGGACATGAAATTGTCATACCCTTCATCAAGCCATTCGATGTAGGCCTTTACATCAAGATTATGCTGACGTGGTTCGTTAAGCCGGTTGCCTTCATGATCGGTTATTACATACAGCGGAAGGGCATTGGTTCTGAATTTCGATATCTCTATATCTTCATTGATCCTGCCAATGGTCTTCTTGACCTTTCCATCCAGCTCCGATGTTATCCACTCCGCCTCAGGTAATTGAGTCCGGTCATCAACGTACAGTGCTACGACCACAAAATTTTCTCGCAGACGCCTGAGTACTTCAGGATCACCCCATACCTTCGCTGCCATCTCCTTGCAATTACTGCAGGCATGGCCGGTAAAGTAAAGAAGTACAGGTTTACCAAGCTCAGCAGCACAGGATAATCCCTGGTTATATTCGAAATATCCCCTCAGGCCGTGCGGCAACTCAAGAAAATCACCAAATCTGGGCGTTTCACAGTCACTGCCGGCAGCGAAAGCAGGCATCGCCTCAATTCCTGACGACCCTGAAGAGGTTAACTGTGCCGAGCCAATCATCCTCTCAAGGTTAAATGTCGACTTCTGCCGCGATGGCAGTAAGCCTGACAAACCCTTCAGCGGTGCCCCGAACATGCCCGGTATAAGGTAAACCACAAAAGTAAACACTGCGATTACCAGGAAAAGCCTGAATACACCGACATGCTTCACTTCCGAGTCATGTGCAAACCTGATCCTGCCGAGAAGGTAAAACCCCATAAGTGAAAACAATACCACCCATATGGCAATGAAGATGTCTCTGTTAAGAATGCCTATCCTGTAAATATCATCAATAGTTGAAACAAATTTGAGGCTGAATGCTAACAGAACAAAACCGAGCACAACCTTAATTGAATTAAGCCAGCCTCCTGACTTTGGAATCTTTTCAAGCACAGATGGGAACAGTGCAAAGAGAGTGAAAGGTAACGCAAATGCAAGTCCGAAACCAAACATACCTATCGTTGGCCTGAGAACGTCACCGGTAGCTGCTTCAACCAGCAATGCTCCTACTATCGGGCCTGTACAGGAAAACGAGACAAGTACCGTTGTCAGCGCAAGAAAGAATGCTGCCACAATACCGCCTTTGTCAACTCTTGAATCAGCACTGCTCACCCACTTGTTAGGAAGCATTATCTCAAATGCACCGAAGAAGGAGATCGCAAACACAACAAAGAGTGCAAAAAATATCAGGTTTGGAATCCAGTGCGTACTTAGCGCATTAGCAAAACCTGCCCCTGCGCTTGTCAGTGACACAATAATGCCAAGCGATGAGTATATAAGAGTTATTGAAAGCCCGAAGACAAGAGCACTTAATACTGCCTTTGACCTGCTTCCTGAACTACGTGAGAAGAAGGCAACTGTCATAGGAATCATGGGGAACACACAAGGTGTTAGCACCCCGAGAAATCCCATAAGAAGAGAGAAAAGAAAGAAGCCAAGTATCCCACTACCCGCTCCATCTGCCGGAGCAGTTATCTGTATCGCGAACTCACGGTCCTGCGGTGGTGAACAACGATAATCATCACAGGCCATATAGGTAACGTAACCTTTCACAACAAAATCGGGAGAATCACTCTTTATCCTCTGCCTGAATTCAACCTCGTTGCTGAACCACGAAATATCCATCTTGAACGCCGGGTCAAAAACATCTTCACGCTCACCTTTTTCGTAGACCTCACCTACAAGGGTAAAATCAGAGGAGGCCTCAAAGTGAACCGATGTGGGAATAGGCCCCCCATCCGGAAGGTTCATGGCATAGATATGAGAATTCTCCTCAATTATAGCCCTTAATACTACCTCATACTCACCATTGCTTTTATCCTCCCATGAGAACTCCCAGGATACAGGATCATAAATCTGCCCCACCAGAGGAAGTGCAAACAGATAAATAAATAATATAGGAATAAGCTTCTTCATAAAAGATCACTATGTACGGTTATTAAAATATTGTTATCTGCCTGTGAATAATAGTATTTCATAGTATGAACAGATTTGCAGGCCATTCTGTTCAACCGAGGTCTATTTCATTCTCATAACTGTCGAAAAAGTGGTACTCAAGCATATGATAAGATGGTATCGCAACCACTTTTAATCTCACTTTGTACCTGCCTCCCCAACGTGCAGATAATGATATCAGTCCCTGCCTGAGGTATGCGGCTACAAACGGATGCACTTTCAGTACTATTTTCCTGGTTTTTACCTTTGTTACGATCTCCTCAAGCTTCTTCTCAATTTCATCAGTAAAGAGAATTGTGGAACCGACCTCTCCCTTGCCCAGGCACACAGGACATTTTTCATCAGTAACGATATTCATCTCAGGCCTTACCCTTTGCCTTGTTATCTGAAGAAGTCCGTACTTTGAAAGAGGCAGTATATTGTGCTTTGTACGGTCAGATGCCATTACCTCTTTCATCTTTTCAAAAAGAAGCTGCCTGTGCTCAGCCGTCTGCATGTCGATGAAATCGACGACTATGATACCACCCATATCACGCAGCCTCAGCTGACGGGCAATTTCAACAGCCGCCTCAAGATTAACCTGCAGTGCGTTCGACTCCTGGTCAGTGGCACTGCGTGATCTGTTCCCGCTGTTGACATCTATTACGTGCAAAGCTTCAGTATGCTCGATAATAAGATAAGCCCCATGCTTGATTGAAACTGTCCTTCCAAAAAGGGCCTTTATCTGCTTCGTAACGCCAAAATGATCAAAAATGGGATGCGACCCGTGATAATGTTTGACTATCTTCTCTTTTTCCGGGGCGATATCCCTTATATATCTTTTTATCTCACCGGCAAATACTTCGTCGTTTATCTGAATACTGTTAAAGGTAACATTCAGCATATCACGAATAAAAGTAGTTGCTCGGTTTAGCTCTCCTATAAGTAATTTCGGCGTTTTAATGTCCTTTCTTATCGAATAGAATGCAGATTCCCACCTGCGGACAAGTTCTCTCAACTCAGCATCAAGCGAGGCAACCTTCTTGCCTTCGGCAACAGTCCTTACAATTACTCCGTAGTTCCTGGGCTTTATACTCTGTATCAGGGTCTTCAACCGGTTCCTCTCATCCTGGCTCTCTATCTTTGACGATACCGAAACCTTGTCGGAAAAGGGTATCAGAACAAGATTCCTGCCGGCAATCGAAATTTCAGATGAAAGCCTCGGCCCCTTGGTTGAAATAGGCTCCTTCGTCACCTGTACAATTACCGTTTGACCAGCCGTCAGTACATCCTGAATCTTTCCCTCTTTGTCAATGTCTGGTTCAAGCTTAAGCTTATGGACCGGGGGTATCCTGCCCCTTTTCTGAACAGCAGAGAGATAGTATCTCTGCAGAGAACGCAACTGAGCACCGAGATCAAGATAATGCAAAAATGCATCGCGCTCATAGCCGACGTTGATAAAAGCTGCATTAAGCCCGGGCATTATCTTCTTTACCTTACCGAGAAAAATGTCACCTACAGAAAACTGAATCGTCCTCTTCTCCTTGTTCAGCTCAATTAACTGCTTATCCTCAAGTAATGCTATGGTAACTTCATTCTCATTTACATCTATTATCAGATCCTTACTCACACCCGAATATATTTCTTTGTAATTAAGCTCTATAATACAACAAACCTAAAGACTTGAATGTCTTTAGGTTTAGTGTTGTAGTGTAGTGACCACATCTGCGCTTATTTCTTCTTCTTGTGTCTGTTCTTCCGAAGCCTTTTCTTGCGCTTATGGGTGGCCATCTTATGTCTTTTCCTCTTTTTTCCGCTTGGCATAACCTCTATTTCTTAACTTTATCTTTAACCTTGTTGATGAATGTCTTCGCCGGTTTAAAAGCCGGTATATTGTGTGCAGGAATAATAATGGTAGTGTTCTTTGAAATATTCCTTGCTGTCTTCTTTGCTCTCTTCTTTACAATAAAGCTTCCGAAGCCTCTCAGGTATACATTGTTACCTGAAATCATGGCGTCTTTTACAGTCTCCATAAAGGCTTCTACAGTTTTCTGAACCGCAACCTTCTCGATACCAGTGTTCTTGGCAATTTCATTAACGATGTCTGCTTTAGTCATTTTGTGATTAATTTAAAAATTTGACAATATATCGTACTCTAAGTTTTCAACTGTGCAAATATAAAATAATATTTGATCATAACGTTATCGTTATCACTTTTTTATTTTTTTATACAACTATTATTTCACTGCATAACAATGATATAGAAAAGCAGCCGGTAACAGTGCCACGGATCAGGCAAATTTAACCACATCCTATGTTATTGTCTGGCAACATCTTAGAAGACACGTTCAAGACAGTTGTCGTAAAGTTATTTTTTTATACCTTTACACTCTCTGTTTTCAAACATTTTTTAAACCTAATTATATGTCTGTCAATAAAGTAATTCTTGTTGGAAATGTAGGCAAAGACCCCGAGGTAAGATATCTTGAAAAAGGAGTTGCCGTAGCCAGGTTTCCGCTGGCAACCAGTGAGACATACAAAAGCAGGGATGGCGAAAGGGTAACCGCAACCGAATGGCATAATATAGTTCTGTGGCGGGGGCTTGCTGAAACTGCCGAGAAATATGTCAAAAAGGGAAGTCAGCTATACATCGAAGGCAAAATCAGAACCAGGTCTTACGATGACAGGGATGGCAATAAGAGATACATGACCGAAATAGTCGCCGATCAGATGCAGATGATGGGAAAAAGATCAGATAGCCGCGACGATGATGCCGATGAAAAGCAGTCAGCCACACAAACCTCATCATCAAAAGAGGAAGGACCCGACACTGGCAACAACAGGAAGGAATCAAACAACGGCTACAACAGTGACTTTTCATCTTCAGGCGAGGTCACTGACAACACTTTTGATGTAACAGATGCTTCGGGTGATGATGACCTTCCTTTCTAGTTCATTAACAAAACTACTGGGAATTGGAAACTGATGATCCTCTTTCTGCGATAGTTCTGACTGCCGGAATATTCTCAAGCACGCCTGACGTAAAGATTATTATCGGTCTGGCATTATTGCTTCTGCTTCTTATTCTGTCTGCCCTGATGTCGGGGTCAGAAGTGGCCTTTTTCTCCCTCACTCCGTCAGATATTGAGAAACTGAAAACATCAAAATCAAAAAAGGCCACATCCGTACTAAGCCTCTACGCTGCACCCGAAAAACTGCTGAGTACCATACTTGTAGCCAACAACTTCATTAATGTATCCATTATTATACTGGCTGCATTTATAAGCAGTTCTCTGTTTGACCTTTCCGCAAACCCTGTGGCAGGTTTCATAATTGAAGTCGTTGTAATCACCTTCTTCCTGCTGCTTTTCGGAGAAATCCTTCCAAAAGTATATGCTACACACAATCCCCTGGGGTTCACAATCTATATGGCAGCCTGGCTGAAAATTGCATATATAATCTTCAAGCCGGTTGCATCAGCTTTAATAATCTCAACAGCATTCCTTAAGCGCAGAACGATGTCGCGACAGAAAGGAATAAGCATGAATGATCTTTCCGATGCACTCAACCTGCCCTCAGTGGAAGCAGGTGATGATGAAAAGATACTCAAGGGAATAGTCAAATTCGGCAATATCAGCGTCAGTGAAATAATGACACCCCGCATCGACGTAATGTCACTCGATATCAAATCTGACTTCCGTGAGATACTGCCAATGATATTTGAATCAGGCTTTTCAAGAATCCCCGTCTATGCAGAGACTTTTGACAACGTAAAGGGCATACTGTATGTCAAGGATATATTGCCTCATACCGACAAACCGGCAAGTTTCAGGTGGCAGTCGGTCATCCGCCCGCCCTACTTCGTACCTGAGACAAAAAGAATCAACGAACTGCTGAAAGAATTTCAGCTTAAAAAAATCCATATGGCAGTCGTTATCGATGAGTATGGCGGAACCAGGGGGATCATTACACTTGAGGACATCCTCGAGGAGATTGTGGGAGAAATAACAGACGAGACCGACGAGGACGAGGTAACTTACCGGAAAGATGATGACAACACCTACCTGTTCCTCGGGAAAACCCTGCTCAACGATTTCTGCAAAATACTTGAAATCGAGGGAGACCCGTTTGAAGATGTCAGGGGAGACTCAGAGACACTCGCCGGGCTGATCCTCGAACTTACAGGTGAAATACCCGGTAAAGACCACACTGTAACCTACGGAAAGTTCATATTTACAATAACATCGGCCGACAGAAGAAGGATTAAAGAGATAAAGGTTACGCTGCTCGATGAAAAGATTATATAAATCTCTTATAACGGTTATTATAATAACTCTGATTTGCCTGGGATGCAGGGAAAGACTGCAGCCAAGACCAAGGGGCTACTTCCGTATCGACCTGCCTGAGAAAGAATACACATCCTTTAATTCAGAGTGTTCCTTTTCTTTCGAATACCCGGCATACGGTGTACTTACCGATAGTGACGAGCCCGATGCCGAGCCATGCTGGTTCAATATTGAGTTTGAAAAATACAGGGCTAAAATACACATAAGCTACAAAGCGATAGAAGGAAACCTGCCTTCGCTGCTGGAAGACACATATACCCTTACCTATAACCACACTATCAAAGCCGACGCAATACGCGAAACTCCTTTTGTAAATGACGAAGATGACGTATATGGCCTGCTTTACGACCTCAGGGGCAACACAGCAACCGCAGTTCAGTTCTATCTCACCGACAGCATTAACCACTTCCTGAGAGGGTCTCTCTATTTCTTTGCTTCCCCCAATGAAGATTCACTTTCACCGGTCATAAGTTACTTCCGTGAAGATATTATCCATCTGATTGAGACTACCAGGTGGAAAGAGACAGGTAAAAACGATTTAAGATGAGCTGTATTTCGAAGCACTTCTTAAGTGCCGACACCATACTTGGTGTATGGAAGATCGAAGAGGACCTTAAAACCCTACTCAATCTTGTGCAACTCTCAGCCGATGACAAAAAGAAGTTCAGGACTTTTCGCAGTAACTCCCGCAAGACAGAGTTTCTTAGCGTACGTGCCCTTCTGGCAGAATTGCTCGGCCCCGAAGCCCGGATAGTCTACAACAAGAACAACAAGCCTTTCCTGAAAGACGGTTCCCACTTTATAAGCATATCACACTCTCACGGACTTACGGCTATTATGCTCAGTCGCACAGAAAAGGTCGGTATAGACCTCGAGTATATGAGCGCAAATATTACGGCGTTTGCCTTCAAATTCCTTAACAGAAGAGAAAAAGTGATTAGAGACAGGGAGAAGAAGAAATACCATCTTTACATTCACTGGTGTGCCAAGGAAGCTCTGTATAAAATATGTGACAAAGAGGGTATAAACATCAGAAAAGACATCACGGTAGAACCGTTCGAGCTGCAAGACTCGGGTGAGATACGCGGACTGGTAAGGACCGACCGCATTGATGATACTTTCGACCTCTGGTACACCAGATACGAGAACTACGCACTGGTATGGACAAAAAAACCTTACGAAGATGATGATATCGCGAAACAGAAAGAGTTTAGCCCTACTGCTGGATCCAGACAAAACCAGCGGAAAAAAGCTTGATGCTGTTGTAGACAGAGCCGAAAAGGCCGGTGCCGATCTCATCATGGCCGGCGGCAGCCTGACATTCAAACCGGTTGACAAACTGATAGAAGAGATCAAATCGAGGTGCGAAATACCAGTGGCCCTTTTCCCCGGCAACCTGCTTCAACTTACCGGTAAAGCCGATATTATCTTCCTGCTTTCACTGATATCAGGCAGGAACCCTGAGCTTCTTATAGGTAATCATGTAATTGCAGCCCCTTTCCTGAGCACTGTCAGACAAAAAGTGATTCCTGTAGGTTATATTCTCATCGGAAGCAGAAATGAAACATCGGTAACCTACATGAGCCAGACAGAACCTATACCTCACTCCAAGCCTGAGATAGCTGTGGCTACTGCTATAGCCGGAGAACTGCTGGGCATGAAACTGATTTACCTTGAAGCAGGAAGCGGAGCAAAAACTGCTGTCCCTGCTGCAACAATATCTGAAGTAAGGGCCAATACCAACCTACCTGTAATAACAGGAGGAGGGCTCAGATCGGTTGAGGCAATTAACAATGCCTACACCGCAGGTGCAGATATGGTGGTTATTGGCAATGGTATCGAAGATAATCCCATGCTGCTGAACGAAGCATGTCTTATTAGGAACAGTTTCAATGCCGTTTGAATTGAAAAAGGGCCGCTGCTAATGCCACGGCCCCTATAATTTCATTATTCCAATAATCTATACTATCCGCACTTCAGAACAGTTTCAATCTGATATTTGGCAGCCTCGGCAAACTCACCGTGAAGGGCCTTCTTGTAAGACTCACATGCCTTGCTGTTGTTGCCAAGTGCTTCATATGACTTGCCAAGGTTAAAAAAGTACTTTGCCTTGTCGGCATCTGTACCTTCATCGAGATCAACAGCCTCAATAAGGGCAGCTATAGCATCTTCCCACTTGCTCATTGAGATGCGAGCCAGACCGAGCTGGTAATATACTATAGGATTATTATCCATACCAAACTTGATGGCATTCTGAAGGTTGATCTCCGTTTCGGCAAACTCCTTAGCCTGCATCGATTTCTGAGCCGAGTTGAAATAGAAAGCTGTTACAACCTTCCTGATATCTTCAACCGTTCCAAGATCAGCGGGACGAGGGTTGCTGTTCATGCCACCCATTGCGGCCTCTACCATCTCTTCCTCCATCTCTCTCTCATTATAGACCAGAACCTTGCCAAGATAAGCCTTTACATTTCTGTCGTCATACTCAATCGCACCATTGTAATTGGATATAGCGTCGTCATATTTCTTCTCCTTCATAGCCGTATTGCCAAGCGAAAGGTATATTGCCGCCACCGTGGGACGGGCATTCTGGGCATATATGGGAGTATTGTATTTCTCTGAAGCTGCAATGCAATTTTTAAGCTGTGCAAGACCGCCCTGAAGGTCTCCCTTCTGAACCAATGACCTGGCCCAATCGAAATACACCTTCGGTATTTGCGACATGGCATTGGCTTTCAAACCCTTGGCTTCCTCATCGTTAACCTCGTCTGCATACTTGATCGCATTCTCAAATGACTTTATCGCCACTTCCGGATTGGTACTGGCAAATTGTACTCCCAGATTGAAAGCATCTACAACCTCTTTCATAGTTACCTGAGCCGAGGCGCTGAGAGTGAGCAAGATAACCACTATAGTGGCTGTATACTTCCTGTAAGATCCGTTAAAGATTCTCATAAATTCAGATTTTAGTTATTAACACGGTTTGCAAATATATAAAAATGTTGTAAAACCAAACTTTAAATATCTTTTGTAAACCTATTTCCTGACTCATTTTTCAAAAACCATACCAATTATCGCAGAAGCTCAGGGAGCGGCTCTCCCGTACATGCATTCGGAAGAGGTATTCTCATTATTGACGAAAGCGTTGCCGCAACACCGGTCATACTTACCTTCCTGTTAACCGTCGCCCTGTTGACGCTCCAGCCATACCATATCAACGGAACATGCGAATCATAATCCCAGGGTGAGTTGTGGTTAGTTACAAAATCACCCCTGTCAACCCATCCCGGCTTTAATATAAGAATAACATCTCCCGACCTCAGAGGTGAATAGTTGTTACTGATCAGCCTCAGGTGACCGTTCATAAAATTATCATTCTCAAAAGCGTAATATGGATAGGCAGCAGCAATACCCGAAAACTGTATCATAAACCTCGCCACCCGGCTCTGTATCTCTTCAAGAGGAATCCTGGCATCCTCAATAAGGTTCCGGTTGAGAAATATCTGTCTCTCATGGTAACCCCTTACCCATTCTCCCTGGCCGTATATTGCATTCATATAGCTCCTCAGAAGAGTAACGGCCTGATTTTGACTAAAATAACCTGCCGGTATCTTGTTCGACTCCAGTACGGCAGGTACTTCGCACACTCCATGCGCCGCAGTGAAATAAACAAGTATGTTCCTCTTTCCAATCTGGTCATGAAGGTATGCCAGCAGCCTCTCCACCTCGACATCAAGCCTGTAAAGAGCATCTAGCGCCTCCACCGATGAAGGCCCGAACCTGTGCCCTATATAATCGTTCGCCGAATATGCTATTGAAAGAAAATCAGTATAATCATCGCTGCCGAGGTTCTCCTCGTCAATCAGCCGTATTGCAAGGTCTGTCGTCATACTGTTGCTGAAAGGGGTCTCCTTAAGAAGTGTATACTCCCTCCTTTTTATCAGGCCCCCTGTCATACTCATCTTATTGAGGTCATAAGGGAACACAAACCTGCCGTTAAAGCCCACTTCGTGGGCCGATGAATCAGGAAGAGAAACAGAATAATGAGACTCACCCTTCATCTTGTCCCACCGACCTGACAAGTAGCTGTCTGCAGGTCTGAGGGCATTTATATCGTGCAGCCATGGCGGCAGATCGTTCATATAATAGGTACTTGACATCCATGAACCAGTTCTGTCGTCAAACCAAAAGGCACCGTCAGCTGCATGCCCGGCACCCAGTATGGCAGTGTATTCCTTAAATCCTATTCCGTAAACCTTCGATTTTCCGCTTTCCGATAATTTCAGTTCATCTGAAAAAGTCGAGGACTGAAGACTGGCAGCAGAATGAAGACCGCTTTCAAAGCTTCCACCGGTAGGGTTAACAGAGAGATCCTTGGTACAGTAAATAAGTTCATTACGCAATGGTTCATACCAGTTATCAGATGGTATGCCGTGGAATGCAGGTTCGGTTCCCGTGCTGATGGTAGCAAAACCAGGAGCCCCCTGCGTAAGGAGGTGTCCGAAGGTGGCATTTCTATAGGTGGTACCCTCATTAATAAGTCTTCTGATACCATTTTCCGATAGGTTATCCCTTGCCCTTTCCAGCTGATCGAAACGCAGCTGTTCAACCACTATTCCTATTATAAGCCTGGGCTTCTCTGGCGGAATATAAGCCCCCTGCGAACTGATATCCAAAAAAGGCAGCATCGAAAAAGCTGCCGCAACTATAATCACTCTCCTCATCACCCCCGTACTGTATTTAAGTTGAGATGCAAAAATATTCCTTTTCGGTAGTAATACAAGCAACCCGGACTATTTTACAGCAGCTATCTCACTATTACCAACCTGCTTTGCAGTGACTTTCCCGATGTTATGTTTCTGGCCCTTATGATATATATTCCCGGTGAGAGGTCATATCTGCCAAATATTACCGCTGTGCCTGTAATGTATTGAATTGTTTCAGTGCTTATGAACCTGCCTGACAATGATATTATATCAACACGTACATCCCCGTCATACCCCTCCGGAAGGACCATCCTGAATATTCCTTTCGAAGGATTAGGTGTCAGAAGCATATTATCAGGCCTGAGAGTATCATCGTCATTATCGAGCGGACTAAGAGCTATATCAAGCCAGGTGGCAGTTCCACCGGCAATACCGGCTACTGTAACAAGGGTGTCTCTGAAACCTGGTGATGAGAACCGCAGTTGCCAGGTGCCGTCAGACAACAATCTCTGATAGTTACCTGTTGCCGGAGAAGAGTAGACATGAGAACTGTCTGTATCATGCCCCGGAATAAATATGCGTGCCCCCAGCGGTTCTCCGTTGCCGGCGCTGGTTACCTTTCCCCTTACTCCGTCAAGTGCAAACCCAAGATAGTTAATAAGCGACCTGTAGTTATACTGCCAGAGAAGTTCAAGATTTTCAGCGGGCGTTTGCTTTGTTTCATCTACCTCTATGGTAACCTCCCTGCCCTGCAATTCCCATGTCACGAAATCCTGTCTCCCCCCGTAAATATCATACCACACATAACCTCTGACAATGCCGTTATCAAAATCGGTCAGATATCCCAAAGGAGCATAGTTATGTACTGTGTCAGCGTAAGCCCTGCATAATGTAACAAACCAATCGTTGTCAGCATGAAATCTATTCCACCGGTCCCATGGATAATTCAACACCTCCGCTCCGGAATGAAAATTCGCCGACAAAACAAACCTGTGTCGTCTCATAAAGGCTATCATGTCAACATTCTCCTTCTCCTGAACCACACCAGGCATCATTGGGTCGGGAAAATTCCTGTTGAGATCACGCCCGTTTGCATTACCTCTGGTAGGATAGTCACTGACAGCGTCACCGGTTCTGTACGTCCCGTCAGGATTAGCCAGGGGATTAATATAAATCTGCAGATTATCAATCAGATATCTTATATCACTGTCGGTGGCATAGCTGCCCAGCAGGTAATCGGCAAGCCTCAGCATCAGAACAAAGCCTGCAAGCTCATCACCATGAATGGTTGACGAGTAGAAGACTTCAGGCTCGTCAGCCTCATCAAGATGGACATTATCAGAAATCTTTAGTACCATCACCAGCCTGCCGTAAATGCTCGTGCCTATTGTATCAAGTCTGCATAAAGCGGGATAATCACCTGCTAATTTCCTCATTATTGAATCATACTGGGTATATGACGGATAACTCTGCCATTCCATTGCTTTGGTCATATCCGGAGCAGTGAGAACTCCCTTTGTCTCTTCAGGTTCAATCAGATTGTAAAGCAAACCGGTTTTAAGGAATTTCTCTGCTGTAGCATCGCTTATTATCAGATGAAGCCTCCCCTCTTTGTAACTGTCAATAGATACTATCCGTCCCAGCTCGGAAGCTTTGTCTCTGCCCTCATATTTTACAGTCACCTCTGCCTGACCGTATGTCGAAATAAGCTCTCTCAGCCTTACTGAATCAGAGTACTGCTGCCCTGAAGCATAGCTACAGATAATGGTCAGGATAATGGGTATCAGGAGGAATCTCCTCATCAGATGGTTTATACGTTAAACCTTATATGAAGAATGTCACCGTCTTCAACAATATAGTTCTTTCCTTCAACAAAAAACCTGCCAGCATCACGGCAGGCACTCTCCGATCCGAGTCTTATAAAATCTTCATATTTCATCACCTCGGCTCTTATGAATCCTCTTTCGAGGTCTGAGTGAATAACTCCTGAAGCCTGTGGTGCTGTCATGCCTTCCCTGATTGTCCAGGCCCTTATCTCCTTAGGACCCACTGTAAAAAATGTCTTCAGCCTGAGGAGGCTGTATGCTGAGTGCACCAGTCTGTTCACTCCGGGTTCCTGAAGGCCTGCATCCCTCAGAAATTCAAGGCGGTCGTCGCTGTCAGCCAGTTCGGCAATCTCAGCTTCCAGTGTTCCCGCAATAATGATAACACCGGCATCTCTGCCACTAAGGAACTCTGCTACTCTCTTTGAGTGGTCGTTGCCTGTTACGGCTGACTGCGCGTCAACATTACAGACAAAGAGAACAGGCTTCATGGTAAGAAGAAACAGGTCGTCGATATACTTTTTTTCCTCTTCCTTAAGATCAAGGTCACGCGCGTTGCCAAAATTCTCAAAATGCTGCTTGCATACAGCAAGCACCTCAAGACCTCTTCTGGCATCCTTGTCACCGGTTTTAGCAGCCTTTTCCAGCCTGGCCATCTTCTTCTCCACCGACTCAAGGTCTTTCACCTGCAACTCAAGGTCTACGGTCTCAATATCCCTTACCGGATCTACCGATCCGCTGCTGTGAGGGATGTTATCATCATCAAAGCACCTTAAAACATGTATGAGTGCGTCTGTATTCCGTATTTCGGCAAGAAACCGGTTTCCTTCTCCCTTTCCGCCGCCTCCGGTCAGTCCCGGTATATCAACTATTTCAAAGGTGGTGTGAACAACTTTCTCTGTTGGTTGGAGCTTCTCCAATTCATACAGGCGTTGGTCGGGAACCTGGATCATGCCAAGATTCGGCCTGGCAGCACCGAAGGTGTTGGTCTCTCCCCTTGTATTTGATATGCAGTTGAAGATCGTTGTCTTCCCGCAGTTCACCAGTCCTGTTATTCCGCATTGTAAAGCCATCTCACCTACTGAAAAAGTCTGTGCAAATTTATCAAAATTACTTAATTTTGAATCCTTCCGTTACGACAAGGTTTATCTTACCGTCAGTTGCTGAAAACCCGGCGACAGAAAAAAATGAGTTATCTGCAACTACAGTTTAAACCTTTGTCAAAAATTTGTATCCAACCAGTATTACCTTTAGCTTTTTTGAAGAGTAAACCCGACGATACCGAAATACTGAATACCCTGGCTTCTGATCAGGAGAGAGGGTTCAGACTGCTTGTTGAAAAGTACAGCAACAGATTGTACTGGCATATAAGGAGGGTGGTTATCATCCATGAAGATGCAGACGATGCTCTTCAGAACACCTTTATAAAATGCTGGAAAAACCTGCCGGAATTCCGCAATGAAAGTTCCCTGTATACCTGGCTCTATACCATAGCCACCAATGAGGCGCTGATGATAATCAGGAAACGGAACAGGCTGTCGGAGAATTCACTGGAAACAATCGGGGATCTGTTTGCACTGTCAACGGAGGGAGATTCCTGGTTCGACGGAGACCATGCTGAGGAGAAGCTGCAAAATGCGATACTTACTCTGCCTGAAAAACAACGCCTTGTGTTCCTGATGAGATATTATGACGAGATGAGCTACGAGGATATGAGCAAGATAACCGGAACAACGGCAGGTGCGCTGAAAGCATCGTATCACCATGCGGTAAGAAAGATTGAAAAAATTATAACCTCATGATTAAACCATTTGGCTTGAAAAACATCTCAGAAAGTGATGAAGGAAATTAATAAAGATATGAAGAGAAATCCCTTCAAAGTGCCGGAAAACTACTTTGAAGAGCTTGAAGGGAGGATTCTGCAGGCGACATCAGAAAAGCCCGTTGCAGCAAAGGTGCGGGGTATTGCGATGATACGTCCGTGGCTTTCTCTGGCGGCAATAATAGCGGGTGTTGCGGTGCTGACAATGGCTGTGCTCCACTTTACGGAAAAAGGCAATGTCACTGCAAATGGCAGTAATACTGCATATGCTGATGTACCACAGTTCCTGATCGACGGCATTGACATGTACCTTATCGATATGCAGATGCTGGGCGAGGCCGGAACCGAAAAACCTGCAGATGACATTAATTATGAAGATATTATGGAGTATCTGATGCTGAGCGAGGTGGATTTTGCGGTACTCTATGAACACCTCGACGATAAAATTCAGCTATGATTTAAAGTATGATAATTAATATATTGAAAGTGTTATGAAAAAGATTCTGATAGTGCTATTGACATTGACTGCTGTGATGATGCCCCGTGAACTGAAATCGCAGGGTCAGGATTTGGAAAGGATACAGTCGTACAAGATCGCCCTCTTCACCAGAAGACTAAATCTCACTCCTGCTGAGGCTGAGAAGTTCTGGCCTGTCTACAATGAGTTTGATGGCCGAAGAACCAGGCTTCAGCAACAAAGGGCAGAGACTATAAGAATGGTTAACCAGAATGAGAAACGCATGTCTGACGCAGACCTGTTAAAGGCTGCTGACAGATTAATATCCCTGCAGGTTGAAGAGGCAATGCTGACAGAGTCGTTGCACAAGAGGCTCAAGGAGATACTGCCGCCTGCAAAGGTTATAAGGGTATACCAGGCAGAAAATATGCTCAGGAACCAACTGATTAATGAATTGCGCGACCAGAGAGACATAAGGAGAGAGCCCCTGAGGCCTGTCAAATGACTTAAAAGCTGTACTGCTGCATGAAGCGCAGCGATTTCTCAATTTCATGGTACATCACCTTGTCGTCATCAATAAAGGAAACCTGCTTTCTGAAATCGGAAAGCAGTCTTTCTATGTAGACTGACGACTTGAGTGGCCTCCTGAACTCAATGGCCTGGGCAGCAGTAAATAGTTCTATTGCCAGGATAGCCATTGTATTCTCTGCAACCTTCAGAAGCCGGGTGGCCCCGTTTGCTCCCATGCTTACATGGTCCTCCTGCTCGTTTGAAGAGGGGATGGAATCAACCGAGGTTGGGGTGCAAAGCTGTTTATTGCGGCTTACAAGCGAGGCTGCAGTGTATTGAGGTATCATGAATCCGCTGTTGAGACCCGGATTAGCAACCAGGAATTCCGGAAGATTGCGTTGGCCGGATATCAGTCTGTAGATCCTTCTTTCGGAGATAGCTCCCAGTTCGGCAATGGCATTTGCCATATAGTCAAACACCAGGGCCAGAGGCTGACCGTGAAAGTTACCTCCTGAAAGGATCAGATCTTCTTCGGGAAACACAGTCGGATTATCAGTAACTGAGTTTATCTCGGTAGTCAAAACCTTTTCAAAATATTCGTGTGCATTGCGTGTTGCACCGTGAACCTGGGGTATGCACCTGAATGAATAGGGGTCCTGGATGTGGACCTTTCTTCTTACTGCTATTTCACTGCCTTTAAGCAATTCCCTGATATTGGCAGCTGTGATAAGCTGTCCGGAATGCGGTCTGATCTTGTGAAGTGACTCATTAAACGGCTCAACGCGGCCGTCATATGCCTCAAGCGATACAGCTCCTACAACATCTGCAGCCCTGATAAGCCTTCGCGACATTACCGAAACATATATCCCGTGAGCACTCATGAACTGTGTTCCGTTCAGAAGGGCAAGCCCTTCCTTTGACCTAAGCCCGACAGTGGGGATACTGAGTTCCTCAAACAGTTTTGCCGACGGCATCCTCTCTCCCCTGTAACGCACCTCTCCAAGGCCCAGCAGCGGAAGCACCAGGTGTGCCAGAGGGGCAAGGTCTCCTGATGCTCCAAGTGAACCAAATTCAAAAACAACAGGGATGATCTCCCTATTGTACATCTCAAGCATTATACTTACTGTTCTCTCCTGCACACCGGAATACCCAAGACTCAAAGCATGGGCTTTGAGAAGAAGCATCAGCCTTACAATCACATCGCTGACCTCCTGACCGGTACCGCAGGCGTGTGACATAACCAGGTTTTTCTGAAGCTGACTGAGTTGATCATGGCTTATAGTCTTGTTATATAACGCTCCAAATCCTGTCGTCACACCATAAACAGGAGAGTCATGATTTTCAAGCTTCCTGTCAAGATAATCACGGCAACGATTTATGATGGTTACCGATTCCTCTGACAGCTCCAGGGTACTGGCATCATCCAGCACGGCTTCAATCTGATCAATGGTCAGTGGTTCGGGGGAGATCCTGAAAACTCTATTCATATCTGCTTAGTAATTCGTCTATCTTAAGCCGTAACTGATTACCTCCCGCCATCTCCTTAAGAGTAACCTCTCCCGCAGAGATTTCATCAGACCCTGCTATCAGCACCTCAGGTATATGCCTTGAATCGGCGTAACTGAACTGCTTCTTCATTCTTGCGGCGTCAGGATATACTTCTGTTTTTATTCCTTTTGCCCGCAGTAAACGCGCTATCTCCTGCCCGTATGCAAGCTCCTTCCCTCCGAAGTTTACAATCAGTATCCGGGTGCCTGTTTTTGAAAAAGGTGGAAATAGTCCTGTCTGAAGCATAACATCATATATCCTGTCAGCACCGAAAGATATCCCCACTCCCGATACTCCCTCCATGCCAAATATGCCGGCAAGGTCATCATAACGACCACCTCCGCAAATGCTTCCTATTTCCATATCAAGTGACTTAACCTCGATAATGGCTCCTGTATAGTAATTCAAGCCTCTTGCAAGCGACAGATCAAGTTCAACACCCGATGAGACCTCCTCATTCATATATGAGAAAAGTTCACGCATTTCTGAAATGCCTTTTAATCCGGCCGCACTTCCGGCAAAGATTTTCTCGAGATGCTTAAGCCTCTCGTCGGCAGATCCTTCTAACCTGAGCAATGGCATTATCATTTCAACCGATTTTTCAGGAATATTCTTCTGACGCAAGGCTTCAACCACACTCTCAATCCCTGTCTTATCAAGCTTGTCAATCTCTACTGTAATGTCTGTTATGCGGTCACCAACTCCTGCAATCTCGGCGATGCCTGTCAGTATCTTCCTGTTATTCAGTTTAATCAGTGTTTTGAGCCCCAGCCGTCTGAAAACCTCCCTGATTATAAGCACCAGTTCATACTCATTTATCATTGAATCGCTTCCGATTACATCGGCATCACACTGGTAAAACTCTCTGTATCTGCCCTTCTGCGGCCTGTCGGCCCGCCACACGGGTTGAATCTGGAACCTCTTGAACGGAAATGTTATCTCATTTCTGTGCTGGACTACATACCTTGCAAAAGGAACTGTAAGATCATACCTGAGTCCCTTCTCACATATCCTGCCTGACAGGTCAGAAGACCCGGCGCTGACAAGCTCTTCACTGCCGATACCACTGAGGAAATCTCCTGAATTGAGTATCCTGAAAAGCAGCCGGTCTCCTTCGTCCCCATACTTGCCAAGAAGGGTGGAAAGGTTTTCCATTGCAGGGGTTTCAATGGGCTGGTAACCATAGAGGGTGAACACCGATTTTATTGTGTCAAAGATGTGATATCTCCTCTGCATTTCATCAGGAGAGAAATCCCGGGTTCCTTTCGGGATAGCAGGTTTTGCCGGCATAACAGTTTATTGATTTTTACCGGGTAAAAATACAAAAATATGTCCACCTCGTCAGAATAGTACAGTCATGTATGATGAAAAACTTCACCAGACCTGCGGAATGTAAGTCTGTTCATCCTTAGGAGGCCTTACATAGGCAATATCATGGCACCTGGGTTTAAGCTTAATGGGCTTGATCTTTACCTCCTTATAGGGAATGAGACTGAGAAGGTGGTGAATGCAGTTCAGCCTGGCCCTCCTTTTGTCATCACCCTCCACAACATACCAGGGAGATTGCCTGGTGTCAGTAAATGAAAACATCTTGTCTTTCGCCATCGAGTATTCCACCCACCTGTCGCGCGATTCAATATCCATCTGACTGATCTTCCATCTCTTGGCAGGGTCTTTTATTCTGTCCTGAAAACGCTTTTCCTGTTCTTCATCGCTTACAGAGAACCAGTACTTGATAAGGATTATCCCCGACCTGATCAGCATCCTTTCAAACTCAGGGCACGATCTGAGAAACTCTTCGTATTCTTCATCTGTACAAAAACCCATCACTTTTTCAACACCGGCGCGGTTATACCAGCTGCGGTCAAAGAGTACTATCTCACCTCCTGAAGGCAGGTGCTGGACATATCTCTGGAAGTACCACTGGGTCTTCTCCTTTTCTGTTGGTGTGCCCAGGGCCACAACCCGACAGATGCGCGGATTCATGCAGCCTGAAATAGTTTTAATAGCTCCTCCCTTGCCTGCAGCATCTCTCCCCTCAAATATTACCACAACTTTAAGCATCTTCTCCTTAACCCACTCCTGAAGTTTAACCAGCTCTATCTCGTATTTGGGCAATTCCTTGAAATACAGCTTTTTCGACAACCTTTTCTGTTTCTTCACCATAACATCATGGTAAAGGTCTGACCGGTCAAATTGTTCATCTGAATCCTTATGGTTGTTTTTCTGTGTCATCTGTTTCAGTATTAAGAAAAGAGCTTAAGGGATTTCATTAGTGAAATTTAAGAAAATCCCTGAAACTAAAAACAGTAGCAACCGGTTTTTTGGCAAAAACCCTGGTTTATTATCAGATGTATTTCCCTACTGAATGAAGGGAATAGTGAGCGGATACCTGAATTCTATTCCCTGAGCCGCTCTTATCGACGCGATAACAACGCATATAAGCTCAAGAGCCATCAGCAGGAAAAAGAAGAAGAAACCGACTATCAGAAACATTAATGGAATGCAAAGCACACTATAGAGAAGCACCGAAAGCTGAAAATTCAAGCTTGCCTTGCCGTTAATGTCAATCCATTCCGAATCTGTCCTTCGCGACAGCCAAACAATCAGCGGCCCTAAAATTCCTCCAAAAAAAGGGAATATGTAACCGGCAAATGCTGAGAGATGACAGAGCATTGCCCAGTTTCGTTCCGATTCAGAATATTTTCTTAACTCTTCCATAACCGAGAATGTTTATTATAAAGACAGCCAGTTTCTGTATTATGCTGCATCTAAAAACGACCAATCCTTCTGAGATCGGCAGGCAGAAATCCATTTGAATTGCGCTGATCTATCTTGTGATTATTGAAATAATACATCTTTCCGTCATCTGTCCCGATAAGCATCTTGAAAACATATGCTCCCCTGGTCTCATCGGGCGGACCTACCTTATGAAGAATGAGCGTATTTGGCCTGCGTTCCGAAATGGCAGCCTTTATCTCATCCTCCGTTACAATACGGAAAATACCAGAATAGTAAGATTCTATCTCCTCTTCTGAAGCAACTGACACATCCATGTCAGCCTCACGTGCCAGTATGGTCCTGCCCTCAATTTCAGGCACAAACTTATTGTAATATTTAAGGAACCTTACTCCTGGTGTTTTCGGACTTTCCGTTACAAGTCTGGCATGTTGCTGAATGAACTCTACAATCAGTCCCAGCTTATAAGCATATTCCTCATCTGCATCCTCTCCCGCGAAATCGAGAGGTATTGCACAGAACTCAGGCATATCCTCAAGATTTCTTACCTTCTTCCCAAGAAGAAGATTCAGAAAAACGAATGCAGACCCTGACCTGTCACGTTCGTAGTAAGATTCAGTGAGAACCAGGAACGACCATGCAGGATCATCCCTTCTTTTGTTGAACTCATCTACCGTTATAAACTCATAAGGTGTCAGCGTCCAGTAATTTTCAACTGCATTACGGATAGCAGGGTTAAACATAGAAAAGGGAGAGTTCTCCAGTACAACACAGGTTTTCGATTCAAGCAACAGACGACTCTCCTCCTCAGTAGGGAAAGGGGCCTGTGAAAAAAGAGAAACAGCAATGGCAAATTGAAGAGCTGCAAAAAAGGCCTTTTTCATTTATCTATCTTTTTGGTAAGTAGAGTGGGTTCCTTTCATTGAACTTTCTGACATAAACAAACATAAGCTGCTTCTGCTTTTTCCTCGATAGTTTAACATATTCCTCATGCAACTCAGGATCATTCATTAGAAGTATAGTTACGTTTTTGGGCTCATATTCAAGTATCTTACCTGTCTCAAAATCTATAAGATACTGTTGCAGTTCGGTTCTTGCAGCATTCTGTTGCCTGTAAGGCATCCCATATGAGTAGGGATAATAATAGCTGCTGTAGGGATAATAACTGTATGGATAATTGTAACTATAAGGATCGTAATATCCACCGTAAGGGTAGTTGTTGTAATACCTTGAATCATACATCGTAATATCTGCCACAAAATGGCATATGCTACCTATGAAAGTAATTCGGTTAAAATTCTCCTGTACCTGAATGTACAGCACACCATTGCGAGCAAAACCCCAAATATCAGATTTACTGAGCTCCTGCCTTACTCCTATTTCATCATAGTAATAGATCTTCTCTCCTTCAAACAATTTCTTGAAGAAGTCCCTGTCATTATAATCAGACGAAGTAAGTAATTTGGCTTTTGGGATCGGGTTGTTTGTCTTAACCTGGTCGAAATTCAGATATATGCCGTCTGTAAACTCAAATCCGGGCTCATACTTAACGATTCTCTCCGGTTCCAGCTGACCATACAACACCACTGAACCAACAACCATCGTGACCAGAAACACTGAAATCATCCTGAACATCTTCATGGCTCCTCCTTTTTGGTTTCAACATACAAAATTCGTACCGCCATGGACAAATTTAAGGCATTAATCTGATTGTTCCCATAACCGGTAAAGTTTTTGAGATAATTATGTATTTTTACAATCTGCCACACCCGGCTAATCTGATGGCAGAAAAAATAGATATGTCTGAGAAAACAAAGGCAAAACCGGCCGAAAATACCGGCAGCAAAGCAAATCTGAACCCGCTGATTCCGGTCTCTGTTGCAATATTGCTGGTAATAGTATCTGTAGTGCTGTTTATTAATGAAATGCCTGTCTGGTCAATTGTCTCTGTTTGTTTTTCATTTGCTGCCGTTGCCTATGCATTTATCCTTGTGACAAAAACTGTAAGAAAGGCAGAAAACAGGATTGAAGAGATGACCAGGGAAAGAATGAGACAGGGTGATTTCATATCAGGATTTTCACACCGGATAAGAGAACCGCTAAATAATCTGGTTATAGTAGGCGAATTGCTCTCAGCTACTACACTTAACGAAAAACAGAAAGATCTGGTTGAGACCCTTATTGCTTCAACCACAAATATGGTTTCCACTGTCAACGAGCTAACGATGCAGGGTGCAGAAACCATTGCTTTCGGCAAGAGAAAGGCAATAAGGTTCAATCTGCTTTCGGCTATTCAGAATACAGTTGAAATATTTAACCTAAAAGGTATTGCACAGGTAGATTTCTCTGTTGAATCAGCCGCCGCCCCTGGCCCGGAAATAACAGGCGACCCGATAATAATCAAGCAGATTGTTATTGATATCCTTAATAATATTACAGGCAGCGGGGAACAGGTAAAGCCTTCGCTAAAGATTGCCATCGATGAGCCTTCCCGGTCTGAAAACGGCATCAATGTAACCATAAGATTCTCATCAGGGTCTAAACTGCTGAAAGATTTCGATGAAGATTTGCATGATCCATTGTCTTTGAGACTCATCAGGGAAAATTCAGGAAAGTATGGATACGAAATCATCCCTGAAGGATATCAGCTCACTGTATCACTACCATTCTCCAGGGCAGTAGCTGAAAAAATACACGACACCGTCATATCTCCAAAGATAGCCGAACTGTCACGCGAGAAGCCCAAAAAGAGAGAAATCAGGGAGCTGAACATGCTTCTTGTGGAAGACAACGTAATTAATCAGAAGATCACCTACCTGACACTCAAGCCCTTGGTAAAGAGTATCGATACAGCTTCGAACGGCAAGGAGGCCCTCGACATGATTGCTACGGCAGATTATGATATCATACTGATGGACATTCAGATGCCTGTGATGGATGGACTTGTTGCAACAGAAAAAATCAGGGCGCTGGAAAAGAGTACCGGCAAACATGTTCCTATTATTGCAATAACCGCAAATGCCATGCTTGGGGACAAGGAAAAATGCCTTGCAGCAGGGATGGACGATTATATCAGCAAACCTTTTCACCCGGCAGCCCTGATTGGAAAAATAAAAGATTTCTTCTGAAATTATCAGGGCCTGAAACCTATCAGCAATACATCATCTATCTGCTGGTTCTGACCCTTCCATGAGGTGAAATTATCTTCAAGTATATCTCTCTGATCACTTAAAGAATACTCGTGAATGTTGACAAGAAGATATCGAACACGCCTGTTCATGAATTTCTTGTTCTCAGCACCGCCAAACTGATCAGAATAACCGTCACTGAGCAGGTAATAGTTATCTCCCTCCTCCATTGATATTACATGGTTTGTATAAGAGATGTGTGGCATGGAGCTTCCTATAAAATGCTTATCTCCTTTTTTTTCAATCAGTTTACCTTTGCGTATCATATAAAGAGGCAGAAAGGCCCCTGAGAAGTGAAGTTCATTTCTTGTCCGGTCAACCAGGCAGACTGCTATATCCATTCCATCTTTGATTCCGGGTGAGAAACCCTCTTCGCGGTGAATGATTGAGTCAACTTCCCTGTTGAGCACATTCAGTATTTCAGATGGTTGTCTACATTCTCCGGTCTTTATTATGCGGTCAATAGTCTGGAGACCGATCATAGACATAAGCGCACCTGGTACACCATGACCGGTACAATCAGCCAGAACCACCCAGGTCCTATCATTGCTTTGATGTATATAATAGAAATCACCGCTTACAATATCCCTTGGCAGGAAGAGAATAAACGATTCCCTGAAATGTTTCTGAAAAAACGATGCCGAAGGGATCAGTGCTTCCTGAATCTTCTTGGCATATACAAGACTGTCTGTAATATTCCTGTTCTTATACTCCAGTTCTTCTCTCTGCAATGCAACCTGCTTAAGGGCCTCTTCCCTCTCTTTCAGCAGTCTGTTGGCCCTGTACAGACTACGTGTCTGTCCCCATATAACGAAGTATACAAATGCAATAACGGCCACTGAATAGAACAGGTAACGGAATATCTCTCCGTCACCCGGACTGTAATTGATAATATCAGCAAGCAATTCCGTGAAATGCAGAATCATTTATTAATCCCCCGCCAGGTTAGCTGTATCAGGTTATCAGACTTTTTCCAAAAATACAACATCCCCATAAATAATTATACCTGTGAAAGAGTTAAAGACTACTAATTATTATCATCTGAGCATACAGAAGCTCCCTCACCCACAACCAGACTGAGATACTTCAGTGAGGGTGAAGGCACAAACTCCTTTCCTGTCAGTTTCGTCCACCTGCTATCAATATGTTCTATTGTCCTTTTGTCTGAAACAACCACGTTGGGCCACTCTCGTCCAAATCCATCCCTTGCAGGCAGCTTAAATCCGGCATCTATTATGAAAACCGGCCCTGCACTAATATCCCTTACCGGATCGGTATTTCCAGCAACCTGCCACAGAATGGTATTCATGTCAGCATTACCGACACCCTCTTCGAGCAGGACAACTATATACCTTTCCTTTCCTTCTGCGGCAATACCGGTAAAATAATCTTTTATCGCTTTAGTATCCGAAGCACTTCTCCGGGTATATAACAGTACCGCAAGAATTCCTCTCCCTAATGGAAAAGTCTCTTTTACAATATGAGGGTATTTCGATTTTACGGAGCTTCCTGCGGAGCCTGCTGCATCAACTGATGCAAAGTCAATACCTCTTCTGCCGGTCCTCATCTCCTCAGGCAGTTTCGTAGTGGCATCAATACCCATTTTACCACCGAATGAAAATTGTTCTGATGTATGGTCAAGTACGTCAAGCGGCCCCTTAAGAAACATAATATCTTCTGAGAAACAGACATTGGATTCTATTATGTTCATCACCTCACCAAAATTTCTGATATCGGTATCTCCGCTTACCACAACAATAAACTTGCTGAACATCATCTGCCCTGCCCCGAATAATGTACTGAGCACCTTCATACCCTGGCCGGGATATTTCTTTTCTATTCTGACTATTACCAGATTATGGGCCACTCCTGCCGGTGGCATATACATATCCAGCACTTCGGAAGCCATGGTCATCCTTATAGGTGCAAGGAACAATCTCTCCGTGGCTTTTCCGATCCATGCATCTTCCTGAGGAGGTATACCAACTATTGTAGCCGGATATACTGCATCATTACGGTGAGTTATCGCTGTAACATGAAAAGCCGGATACCAGTCAGCAAGTGAATATACACCGGTATGGTCGCCAAAGGGACCTTCATAATGAAGATCTTCTGCCGGATCAACATAACCCTCGATTACAAAGTCGGCATCTTCGGGCACCCATATATCCTGTGTAAGACATTTTACAAGCTTCACTCTCCTTCCCCTGAGAAATCCTGCCAGCAGGTACTCATCAATGTTTTCCGGCAGAGGTGCCGTTGCGGCATAGGTGTATACAGGATCACCGCCCAGGGTTACTGCCACAGGCATCTTTTCTCCCTTTCTCTTCCACTCCATATAGTGGTTTGCTCCTGTCTTGTGCCTGTGCCAGTGCATGCCGGTGGTCTTACCGTCAAATACCTGCATCCTGTACATCCCGGCATTGGTAGCTCCTGTAAAAGGATTAAATGTGTGTACCACCGGAAGCGTTATAAAACGTCCTCCGTCATAAGGCCAGCACTTCAATACAGGCAGGAGACCGAGGTCCGGCTCCTTCATTACTTTTCGCTGGCATTCACCCCGGCCTTTCTTTCTCACCGGTATCAACCGAGCAAGATTCAGCAGCTGAGGCAATGACTTAAGCTTCCTGATAAAACCGTTGCCGCTACTTCCCCGGAACCGCTGAAGAAGTTCTTCTATCTGACTACCCGCTTCATCAAGATCGCTCCTGCCAATTGCCAGTGAGATGCGTCTGTCAGACCCATATGTATTTATCAGAACAGGGAAGCCGGTACCATTGTTGTCAAACAAGAGGGCACTGCCGCCACTCTTTATGATTCTGTCAGCAACCTCTGAAATTTCAAGTACGGGATCAACATATTCATTAATCCTCAACAATTCACCCTCTTCGCTCAGTCTGCTGATAAAACTGCTTAGTCCGTTGTATCCTTTGCTTTTCAATTCCGGTCAGATTAATATGGCAACAAAGATAAAATATATTATCAATGTGATAATGTGATAATCAGCCGGTCCGATTTTGAGATGACATAGTTATGAGGTTAGCCTAAAACAGTAACGGGAACCTTTCTGTCGAATGGTTCCCGTTCATTTGAAGCAACCGAAATTGCCTTAAATGCCAGATTACAGTTATTACGGCCGGCTTTCAGCTTTTCTCCTTGCGGAGGAGGCCGTCTGCCCTGACCTTCCGGTGAGGCCTGTTACAGCTTCACTTTCCGGCTGTTCCCTGGATAAACCCGGCGGGATTTATCTTCCGGAACGGAGTGCTGAAGAGTTTAACCCCTTCAACCAAACCTTTAAAGAACTCTTGCGAATCTTTGCGGGTTATCCTTTCTTCGCGGACTTTGTGTTTCCACTCTGTCTTTGTTTCCAGGACTCCGGCTCTTCCGGCGGCAGATCCTGAGATCTGTTCGAAACAACTACTGCTTCAGTTAAGAAGGGTTCGCTGCCTCCTCACCTTTGGAGCAACCTTTTATCGCTCATCTGGTATAACAAAAATAACAAGAGAAGGCTCCGTTACCAAATAAAATGAATCATAGATATAAACCGAGTTTGAACATAAGTTATTAACAAATGTTAACAAAAACGGTATGCGGTAAACGGGGCCGGTATCCGGTTATACCTCAATACGCCATTATACCATTATGTCATTATGCCTACTATTACGCCTGCGCCATTAAGTCACTACGTCTTCTACGCCTTTTACGCCCTTCTACGCCTTTTATGCCCTTATTTTTTAAACCCGTAAACGGCATTCTCTCCAAGCTCCTCCTCTATTCTGAGCAACTGGTTATACTTTGCCATACGGTCGGAGCGGCTTAGCGAGCCGGTCTTAATCTGGCCCGAATTGGTAGCTACAGCAATGTCTGCTATAATGGCATCTTCCGTCTCACCCGAGCGGTGCGATGTCACTGTTGTCCAACCAGCCCTGTGAGCCATCTCGATACAATTGAGTGTTTCGGTAAGTGACCCTATCTGGTTTACCTTTATCAATATTGAGTTGGCACATCCAAGTTCTATTCCCTTACTGAGATATTCAACATTTGTAACAAAAACATCATCACCGACAATCTGAATTTTGTCTCCGATCTTGTCAGTAAGAAGTTTCCAGCCGTCCCAGTCACTCTCTCCCATTCCATCTTCAATCGAATCGATCGGATACTTTTCCACCAATTCTGCAAGGTAATCAGCCTGCTGTGCGGACGTAAGCTTCTTGCCACCGCTGCCTTCAAACTTTGTATAATCGTACACACCGCTTACGAAGAACTCTGAAGCTGCACAGTCAAGGGCAATGGTAATGTCCCTGCCAGGTTCATAGCCCGCACCCTTAATAGCCTTCAGAATGCTTTCAAGGGCATCTTCGGTACCTTTCAGTGCCGGAGCAAATCCTCCTTCATCGCCAACAGCTGTACTCAGGCCTCTCTCCTTTAAGACTTTCTTTAAAGAATGAAAGACCTCTGCCCCCATTCTTAAACCTTCCCTGAACGTCGGCGCTCCAACCGGCCTGATCATAAATTCCTGAAATGCAATAGGAGCGTCGGAGTGCGAACCTCCATTGATGATATTCATCATCGGTACCGGCAAAGTAACAGTATTTACTCCGCCAATATAGCGGTAGAGCGGAAGTCCGTGCATCGATGCTGCAGCTCTTGCTACTGCCAGAGAAACACCAAGTATGGCGTTGGCTCCCAGATTGCTCTTTGTAGCGGTGCCATCGAGTTCAATCATTTTCCTGTCAATGCCGGCCTGATCAGAAACCTCCATTCCTATGATCTCCTCTGCTATTACATTATTGACATTATGAACAGCCTTAAGGACTCCCTTTCCAAGATATCTGGTCTTATCACCATCCCTAAGCTCCAATGCTTCGTTTTCTCCTGTCGAGGCTCCTGACGGAACTGCTGCTCTTCCAGAATAACCGCTTGCTGTTGCAACTTCTACCTCTACTGTCGGATTACCTCGTGAATCGAGAATCTCCCTGGCGTGTACATAAACAATCTGACCCATAACTCTGTATTTTTAAATTTAACCTTAATGCCAATTAATTGAAAAAGGGATATGGTCATGGTTATGACATATCCCTGATTCTGATCATGATGGTATTTTAATTCTCCTTCTCAGTATCTTCCTCTCCCTCTTCTGTACCGGCAATCTCATCACTACCCTCCTCTGCAATTACCTCAGCATCAGTCACAGTCTCCTGTACTTCAACCTCCTCAACAGGAGCATCAGTGCCGGCAACCGGTTCTTTATCTGCCGTTTCAGCAACTGCCTTAGCATCATCATCCTTCTTTACTGAGCCATCGGCAGCGGGTTTAGCCTCAACCTTCTTTTTGGTACCTCTTCTGCGCCTGGTTGATTTTGTTTTTGAGTCTTCTGCAGAAAGCATATTCTCATTGAAATCAACGAGTTCGATAATACACATATCAGCATTGTCGCCAAACCGGGTTCCCGTTTTAAGAATCCTGGTATATCCTCCCGGTCTCTCGGCTATCTTGGGTGATACCTCGCGAAACAGTTCAGCAACAGCCAGCTTGTTACGCAGATAACTGAAGACCACCCTTCTTGAATGAGTTGTATCCTCCTTCGACCTGGTAATAAGAGGTTCAACGTAAGTACGCAGGGCTTTAGCCTTGGCCTCTGTTGTCGTAATGCGCTTATTCATAATGAGCGATGCAGCCATGTTTGCCAGCATCGCCTTCCTGTGTGCACTCTTTCTTCCTAAATGGTTAACTACTCTAAGATGTCGCATTTCTCTTTATCCTTACCGTTTCAAATTAATCCTTATCCAACTTGTACTTACTCACATCCATACCAAATGACAGACTCATGTTCTCAAGAAGCTCATCGAGTTCGGTCAGCGATTTCTTTCCAAAGTTTCTGAACTTGAGAAGATCGTTTTTATTGAACTTCACCAGATCGCCAAGTGTGTCAACCTCTGCAGCCTTAAGGCAGTTAAGGGCTCTCACCGATAAATCAAGGTCAATAAGCCTGGTTTTGAGGAGCTGTCTCATATGCAGAATCTCCTCATCGAACTCCTCGTTGGCCATCTTGTCGTCTGAATCAATAGTGATCTTTTCATCAGAGAACAGCATAAAATGGTATATCAGTATCTTAGCAGCCTCTTTGAGAGCCTCCTTGGGATGGATTGACCCATCTGTGGATATCTCCAAAATAAGCTTCTCATAGTCGGTCTTCTGTTCAACACGGAAGTTTTCAACCGAATATTTTACATTCTTTACCGGGGTGAATATTGAATCTATTGCTATCAGTCCAAACTCAGCTTCAACGGGCTGATTTTCTTCAGCGGGAACATAGCCCCGGCCTTTTGATACAGTAAGTTCAATCTGGAGCTTAACATCCGGCTCCATCCTGCAGATCAGCTGGTCGGGATTCAATACTTCGAATGCGCTCAGAACAGTATTAAGCTGACCTGCCTTCAACTCTTCCTGTCCTGAGACCTTGAGTACTATCTTCTCATTGTCTGTTCCTTCAACCGTCTGCCTGAAACGTACCTGCTTCAGATTCAATACAATATCAGTAACATCTTCTATTACTCCGGTAATTGTAGAGAACTCATGATCAACACCATCAATCTTGACGGTTGTTATCGCGAAGCCCTCAAGTGATGAAAGGAGTATCCTCCTCAGGGCATTTCCCACCGTAATACCGTAGCCGGGTTCAAGAGGGCGGAATTCGAACTTGCCGTACCGCTCGTCCGCTTCCAGCATTATTACTTTATCAGGTTTCTGGAATGCTAAAATGGCCATAGGAATAGTCTTATATTGTTACTTTGAGTATAATTCTACAATTAATTGTTCCTTGATATCCTCAGGAATTTCTGAGCGTTCAGGCAAATTCATGAATTTACCTGCCATCTGTGCATCATCCCATTCCAGCCATGACAGCTTTGAATACCTCCTGGTCTCCATCGAGTCAGTTATTACTTCGAGTGATTTAGACTTCTCGCGAACACCAATAATATCACCCGGCCTCAACTGTCTTGAAGGTATGTTGACTACATCTCCGTTCACAGTTATATGGCGGTGGCTGACTAGTTGACGTGCGGCAGCCCTGGTAGGAGCTATACCCAGTCTGAAGACTACATTGTCGAGACGCGACTCAAGCATCTGGAGCAGAACCTCACCGGTTACCCCCTTGCTATGCTGTGCCTTCTCAAAGGTGTTGCGGAACTGCCTTTCAAGAATACCATACGTGTATTTTGCCTTCTGCTTCTCCCTGAGCTGCAATCCATATTCGGATACTTTCTTCCGCTTTTTCATCTGCCCGTGCTGACCGGGAGGATAATTCTTCCTGTCGAGATATTTGTCGGTACCAAAAATTGGTTCACCGAATTTCCTAGCAATCTTTGTTGTTGGTCCAGTATATCTTGCCATTTGTATGCCTATATTTTTAATTCTTAATACTTATCCCGGTAATATTATTACACTCTTCTCTTACCCGGAGGACGGCAACCGTTATGCGGAAGCGGAGTTACATCAACAATCTCAGTTATCTCAATGCCGCTGCCGTTAATTGATCTCATAGCCGATTCACGGCCTGAACCCGGACCCTTAACGAAAACCTTTACTTTCCTTAGTCCAAGGTCAAATGCAACCTTGGCACAATCGCTGGCTGCCATCTGAGCTGCATAGGGTGTATTCTTCTTCGAACCCTTGAATCCCATCTTTCCGGCTGAGGCCCATGAAATAACCTGACCAGAATTATTGGTCATACTGATAATAATGTTGTTAAATGATGAATGTATGTGAGCCTGCCCTGTCGGTTCGACTTTTACGACCTTCTTCTTAACTGCTCCAGTCTTCTTTGCCATATTCTGTTACTTATTATTTGGTAGCTTTTTTCTTGTTTGCAACGGTTTTCTTCCTTCCCTTACGGGTTCTGGCGTTATTCTTGGTGCTCTGACCTCTCACCGGAAGCCCGATACGATGACGTACTCCGCGATAACATCCTATGTCCATAAGTCTCTTAATATTAAGCTGCACCTCAGAACGAAGTTCTCCTTCCGTCTTGTAGGTCTCACTTATTATCCTACGGATTGAATTGATGTCATCATCATTCCATTCCTGTACCTTCTTGTTCCGGTCGACACCGGCCTGGTCCAGAATCTTCTGTGCATTGCTGCGGCCAATACCGTAAATATAAGTAAGGCCAACTTCGCCTCTTTTGTTCCTTGGTAGGTCTACACCAACTATACGCGCCATATGCCTCTATTTAATAAATGTGCAAAATTAGTTAAAATTATCCCTGCCTCTGCTTGAATTTGGGATTTTTCTTGTTTATCACATATAAACGTCCGTTCCTCCTGACGATCTTACAGTCGGCACTACGTTTCTTTACAGATGCTCTTACTTTCATTACTTTATATATTTTATATTCTCCGTTACTTATACCTGAATGTTATTCTTCCTTTTGTCAGATCATATGGCGACATCTCAACCTTAACCTTGTCTCCGGGCAGGATTTTGATATAGTGCATCCTCATCTTGCCTGAGATATGAGCGGTTATGACATGGCCGTTCTCAAGTTCAACCCTGAACATTGCATTTGACAGAGCCTCAATTATAGTTCCGTCCTGCTCGATTGATGGTTGTTTTGCCATTAGTCCTGACTTTTTTTCAATTCGTTATCAATAAACTCAAATGTTGTCAATACATCTGCCTTACCTTTATCAATAGCTACTGCATACTCAAAATGTGCGGAAGGCTTGCCATCTCCTGTCTTCACTGTCCAGCCATCACCACTCTGTATGGTATCACGCCTGCCCATATTTATCATCGGCTCAATGCATATAACCATACCCTTCTCCAGTTTTGGCCCCGAGCCTCGCCTGCCGAAGTTTGGAACCTCGGGTGACTCATGAAGCTTCCTGCCGATACCGTGACCCACCAACTCCCTGACAACTGTAAATCCGGCCCGCTCTGCCACTGTCTGAACAGCATAAGCTATGTCGCCGATGCGATTTCCTGCCACAGCCATTCTCACTCCCGCCTCCAGTGACTCCCTGGTTGTGTCAAGAAGACGTTTTACCTTTTCATCAATCTCTCCTACAGCAAAGGTAAATGCACTATCACCGTAGTACCCTTCAAGTATCACTCCACAGTCGACCGAAATAATGTCTCCCTCGCGGAGCACGTAGTCTGAAGGAATGCCGTGAACGACAGCTTCGTTGACCGAAGTACAGAGTGTTGCCGGAAAACCATTGTATCCCTTGAAACCGGGAATACCGCCGTTATCACGAATATAGGTCTCAGCAAGCCGGTCAAGTCCCAGAGTTGTTATTCCTGGCTTTATTTCTGTTGCAAGCATACCCAGTGTTCTTGAAACCAGCGTATTGCTTGCACGCAGCAACTCGACCTCTTCCTCACTCTTCAAATATGACATCAAAGAACTTTTCATTCATTACATTGCCACACCGCCTGTACGCCCCTTGATACGGCCCGATTTCATCAAGCCGTCATAGTGACGCATAAGAAGGTGACTTTCAATCTGCTGAAGGGTGTCAAGCACTACCCCCACCAGAATCAACAGCGATGTACCGCCGTAGAACTGTGCAAATTGCTGACTGATACCAAAGTTAACTGCTATCGACGGCAATATTGCAACAAATGCCAGAAAGATCGAACCAGGAAGAGTTATTCTTGACATTATTCCGTCAATGAACTCGACTGTCTTTCTTCCAGGTTTGATGCCCGGAATAAATCCTCCGTTCTTCTTCATATCCTCAGCCATCTGAACCGGATTGATGGTGATGGCAGTATAGAAATATGTAAAAGCAATTATAAGAAAAGCGGTAGTAAGGTTATACCAGAAACCGAACATATTGGAAAATGCAGTCATGAAACCGCCTCCCTCACTGCTGAAACCTCCTATTATTATAGGCAGCATCATAATAGCCTGAGCAAAGATAATCGGCATTACACCGGCAGCATTTACTTTCAATGGAATATACTGGCGAACCCCTCCGTACTGCTTGTTTCCAACAATCCTTCTTGCATACTGTACTGGTATCCTGCGTGTGCCCTGAACCAGAAGGATGGTTCCAAGTATTACTACAAACAAAAGTACAATTTCTACCAGAAGAGCTACCAGTCCGCCCGATCCGGTCAGCCTGATACCAGCTTCAAATATGAAGCTCGCCGGGAGACGGGCAATAATACCTATCATAATGATCAGAGAAATTCCGTTACCTATACCCTTGTCGGTAATCTTCTCTCCCAGCCACATCACGAACATGGTTCCGGCTGTCAGAATAATTACAGATGATACAGTAAAGAATGTTCCTGACAGAATAAAAGCACTCGGGGGGAGTACATTCATTATATTGGCCAGATAGGTCGGGGCCTGAAGCACCAGTATAAGTACCGTCAGATAACGTGTATACTGGTTCATCTTTCTCCTGCCGCTCTCTCCCTCTTTCTGCATCTTCTGGAAGAAGGGGAACACAATAGTAAGCAGCTGGATGACGATTGAAGCCGAAATATATGGCATGATACCCAGGGCAAATATCGAAGCCTGAGAAAATGCTCCGCCGGAAAACATATCGAGGAGACCCATGATACCTCCCGATGTCTGGGTCCTCAGAGCTTCAAGCTGTGAAGGATCGACTCCCGGCAGTGTTATGTAGGAACCTAGCCGGTAAAGAGCAATAATACCAAGAGTATAGAGAATTCTTGCCTTAAGATCTTCTATTTTCCAAATGTTCTTTATCGTCTGTATAAATCTCATCTGATTACAATTTAACGACAGTTCCTGAATTGGCTTCTATTGCTTCTACGGCTGATTTGCTGAATGCATGGGCGTGTACTTCTATCTTACCCTCAAGCTTGCCCTTACCGAGTATCTTGACTTTGTCGTTCTTCGATATAAGGCCCGCACTTATCAGTGTCTGAATGTCTATCTTACCGAGACTCATCTTTTCTGAAAGCGTCTGAAGCGTACTTATGTTTATTCCCTTGTATTCCTTGCGGTTAATATTTTTAAAACCATATTTGGGAACTCGTCTCTGCAGAGGCATCTGACCTCCCTCAAAACCAACTTTCTTTGAGTAGCCCGAACGTGATTTAGCTCCCTTATGGCCTCTTGAAGCGGTTCCGCCGCTTCCTGATCCTTCTCCCCTGCCCAGGCGTTTTCCCTTTTTAACCGAACCTTTTGCGGGTTTTAAGTTGTGTAACTCCATGATTCCTTTGTAAATAAATATGGTTATATCTTAAATCTCCTCAACCTTTATAAGGTGCCTTACCTTTTCTACCATGCCCAGAACCGGTCCTGTGGCATTATGCTCAACACTCTGATTCAGTTTCCTGATTCCGAGTGCCTCGAGAATTCTCTTCTGCCTTTCAGGCCTTCCTATCTTACTTCTTATCTGTGTAATACGTATCCTTTTCATGACGGTATCTTTCTTATCCGTTGAACACCTTATCCATCGTAATACCCCTGTGAGCGGCTACCGTGTGGGCATCGCGAAGCTCGAGAAGAGCAGCGAATGTTGCCTTCACAAGGTTATGGGGATTTGAAGAGCCTTTTGATTTCGCAAGTACATCACGAACACCAACACTCTCAAGAACAGCACGCATAGCACCACCGGCTTTTACTCCGGTTCCTTCAGATGCCGGCTTGATAAAAACCCTGGCTCCTCCAAATTTGGCGAACTGTTCGTGCGGAATCGTACCGTTGTATACCGGAACCTTAATAAGATTCTTCTTGGCATCTTCAATACCCTTTGCAATGGCAGTGGTTACCTCATTAGCCTTTCCCAGTCCGTGACCAACAATACCATCTTCATTGCCGACAACCACTATGGCTGAGAAACTGAAAGTACGGCCACCCTTGGTTACCTTGGTAACTCTCTGTATGCTAACCAGTCTGTCCTTTAGTTCCAGGTCGCTGGTCTTTACTTTTCTTATTCCTTCCGTCATACTTCTTAGAATTTTAATCCGCCTTCACGGGCAGCGTCTGCTAATGATTTTACCCTTCCGTGGTATCTGTATCCGTTTCTGTCAAATACCACATTTTCTATTCCCTTCTCCCTGCACTTACCGGCTAAAAGCTTACCTACAAATGCAGCCTGAGCCTTCTTGTCACCTGACTGTGAGGCAACATCTTTCTCCTTCGAGCATGCAGAAACAAGAGTAGTTGCATTCAGGTCATCTATCACCTGGGCATATATCTGTTTGTTACTGCGGAAGACAGACAGGCGGGGCTTTTCGGGGGTACCCTTTATTGTTTTGCGGATTCTCATCTTGATCCGCTTCCTGCTTTCAATTTTTGTTAAGGCCATCTTTTCTAACTGTTAACAAATTATACACTTGCCGATTTTCCGGCCTTCCTTCTGATCTGCTCGCCGACAAACTTAATGCCTTTGCCCTTATATGGCTCAGGCGGACGAAGCGATCTGATCTTGGCAGCGACATGCCCGATAAGCTGTTTGTCAATGCTCTGAAGAGTAATGACAGGATTGCTCCTCTTTTCGGTTCTGGCTTCTACCTTTACTTCTCCGGGCAGCTCAATGATAACATCATGTGAGTATCCCAGGCTAAGGCTTAATCTCTGACCGTTTGATTCTGCACGGTAGCCGACACCTACAAGCTCAAGCTCCTTCTTATAACCTTCAGACACACCCGTCACCATATTTGCTATCAAAGCCCGGTAAAGGCCATGCAGTGACTTGTGCTTTTTTGAGTCTGACGGTCTCGTGATCAATATCTGGTTATCTTCTGAAACTTCCACTCTGATATCCTTGTCTACATCCTGTGACAAAACACCCAGAGGGCCTTTCACACTAACCCTGTTGGTATCACTCACTTCAATAGTAACACCGGCAGGCAGGTTTACAGGTAATTTTCCTATTCGTGACATTCAAGCACTCCTCCTTTTAATAAACATAACATAAAATCTCTCCGCCAACATTTTCACTTTTGGCCTCCTTGTCAGTCATCAGCCCCTTAGATGTGGAAATGATGGCTATTCCAAGTCCGTTCAGAACACGCGGTATATCATCAACTCCGTTATAGCGGCGCAATCCCGGTCGGCTAACCCTTTCCAGTCCCTTGATGGCCGGCTTACGGCTCTTGGGATCATATTTAAGGGCTATCTTAATGGTTCCCTGCGGACCCTCTTCCAGGAATTTGTAGCTGAGGATGTACCCCTTCTCGTAGAGTATTCTTGTAATACCCTTTTTAAGGTTTGATGAGGGTATCTCCACAACCTTATGACCTGCCATTACGGCATTACGGATTCTGGTCAGGAAATCTGCAACTGGATCAGTCATCTCTGTATTGATTAATTTGTTTGTACTAATTCATTAACTACCAGCTGGCCTTCTTCACTCCGGGTATAAGGCCCTTTGATGCCATCTCCCTGAAAGTTATCCTGCTTATCCCGAACTGCCTTATGTAGCCTCTGGGTCTTCCTGTCAGCTTGCAACGGTTGCGGAGACGGATCGGGTTTGAGTTGCGCGGAATACGGCTTAAGAGAACATACTCCCCTTCTGCCTTCAGCTGTGCTCTCTTAGCTGCATATTTCTGAACCAGCTTCGCACGCCTTACCTCTCGCGCCTTCATTGATTCCTTAGCCATACTGTCTAGTTTTTATTTGTTTTAAATGGTAAACCAAAATGCTTCAACAGGGCAAATGCCTCTTCATCGCTCCTTGCATTGGTAACGAATGTAATCTGCAATCCCATTATCTTGACAACCTTGTCAAGGTCGATTTCAGGGAATATTATCTGCTCAGTGATACCGAGTGTATAGTTACCACGGCCATCGAGCTTGCTGTTAATACCCTTGAAGTCGCGTATACGTGGCAGAGCTACAGCTATCAGTCTCTCAAGAAATTCATACATCCTCTCTTTGCGCAGTGTCACCATAACACCTATAGGCATGTTTTTTCTGAGCTTGAAGTTTGAGATATCCTTCTTCGAAACAGTCTGAACAGCTTTCTGTCCGGCTATATCTGATATCTCCTGAACTGCTACCTCCAGCAGCTTCTTATCGGCGATTGCCTGACCCAGCCCTTGGTTGATGACTATCTTCTCCAACCGGGGCGCCTGCATAACGGTCGTATAACCGAACTCCTTTACGAGTGCAGGAATGATCTCCTTATGATACTTGGTCTTTAAAGCAGGGGTATACATTACTTAATCTCCTCTCCTGATTTTTTTGAATATCTCACTAATTTATCCTTCTCATTAAGACGTCTTCCTATCCTTGTAGCCTTACCCGATGAAGGGTCTACCAGCAGAAGATTCGAAATGTGAACCGGGGCCTCTTTCCTGATAATACCACCCTGCGGGCTTTTTGCATTAGGCTTGGTATGCTTTGATACCATATTGACTCCCTCTACCAGGGCTCTGCTCTTTACCCTGTCGACTTCAAGAACACGGCCTTTCTGTCCTTTCGATTCTCCGGTTATAACCATAACCGTGTCACCTTTTTTTATATGTAACTTCTTTTGCATAGTTCTCAGGGTTTTTACAACACCTCTGGTGCCAGTGATACTATCTTCATGTACTTATCGCGGAGTTCCCTCGCAACCGGACCGAAGATGCGTGTTCCCCGCACCTCATCGGCATTGTTCAGAAGAACCACCGCATTGTCATCAAACCTGATGTATGATCCGTCTGAACGTCTTATCTCCTTCTTTGTTCTTACCACAACAGCCTTGCTGACCTGACCCTTTTTGGCATCACCTGAAGGCATTGCGCTCTTTACCGTTACGATGATCTTATCACCTACCGTGGCATACCTTTTTCCAGTGCCTCCCAGCACTCTAATACAGAGAACCTCCTTGGCTCCACTGTTGTCGGCTACCGCTAATCTGCTTTCCTGCTGTATCATGACTACTTGGCTCTTTCAATTATATCTACTAATCTCCATCTCTTATGCCTGCTGAGGGGCCTGGTCTCCATAATACGAACGGTATCACCTATGTTACAGGTATTCTCCTCATCATGAGCCATCAGCTTCTTGGTACGGTTAACAAATTTTCCGTACATCGGATGCTTTACCTTCCTTTTGATGGCCACAACTATCGATTTGTCCATCATATTGCTGACCACAACGCCAATACGCTCTTTTCTTAAATTCCTTTCCATTGCTGATATACTCTAGCTGTTTGTTTTCAGATCCAGTTCTCTCTTGCGTAACTCTGTCTCCAGCCTTGCAATATTCTTCCTGGTATAACCTATTTTCATTGGGTTATCCAGTGGTGAGATCGCATGATTGAGTCTCATTTTCACAAGCATGGCTTTCTCATTGTCAAGTCTTTCGAGAAGCTCCTGGGAACTAAGTTCCTTTATTTCTGACATTTTCATCTCTCAATCGTTTTATTCCTGAACGTAATCATGCCTTACGACAAATTTCGTCGTTATGGGCAGTTTCTGTGCTCCCAGACGAAGGGCCTCTTTTGCCACTTCAAAGGGAACACCTTCAGCCTCAAGTATTATCCTGCCCGGAGCAATCGGAGCAACAAAGCCTTCCGGCGATCCTTTTCCCTTACCCATACGCACCTCAGCCGGCTTCTTGGTTATTGGCTTATCGGGGAAAATGCGGATCCATAGCTGTCCCTCACGTTTCATGTGTCGCGTAACTGCCTGACGGGCCGCCTCTATCTGCCTTCCCGTGATCCAGGAAGATTCGAGTGCCTTGATACCGAATGAGCCGAAAGCTAGCTGGTTTCCCCTCTGTGCGTTGCCCTTGACTCTGCCCTTCTGGCTCCTCCTGTATTTGGTCTTCTTCGGTTGTAACATTGCTCAATGATGTTAAAATATATACTATACTATGAGGTCTATTTCTTTGGTTTCCTCTTGCCAAGTGACTTCGGTTTCTGATTCTTGACTCCTATGTTCGGACTCAGATCGCGCTTTCCGTATACCTCACCGTTACATATCCATACTTTTATGCCAAGGAGACCTACCTTGGTAAGGGCTTCTGCAAGTGCATAATCTATATCGGCACGGAATGTATGAAGCGGAATACGGCCTTCCTTGTAGGTTTCGCTCCTGGCCATCTCAGCTCCACCCAAACGACCGCTGATAAGTACCTTGATACCCTCGGCTCCCATTCTCATTGTCGATGCAATAGCCATCTTGATAGCCCTGCGGTATGAGATCTTACCCTCAACCTGCCTTGCTATATTGTTAGCAACTATATTAGCATCAAGCTCAGGACGTTTTACCTCAAAAATGTTAATCTGAACATCCTTTTTGGTAATCTTCTTGAGTTCCTCCTTGAGCTTGTCAACCTCCTGACCACCCTTGCCAATGATAATACCCGGACGGGCAGTGTTGACCGTTACCGTAATCAGCTTGAGGGTTCTCTCAATAACTATCTTTGAGATGCTTGCCTTAGCGAGCCTGGCGTTGAGATATTCCCTTATACGGGTGTCTTCAACCAGTTTCCCGGAAAAATCCTTGCCTCCGTACCAGTTCGAATCCCAGCCCTTAATAATCCCCAAACGGTTCCCTATCGGATTAACTTTTTGTCCCATCTATATTAGTTTGATGCTGTTTCAATTTCTTTTACCTTGCTGTCAAGTACGAGGGTAACATGGTTTGACCTCTTGCGTACCCTGTAAGCCCTTCCCTGCGGAGCTGTCTGAAGCCTTTTCAATACTCTGCCGCCGTCTACAAAGGCCTCCCTGACATAAAGATTGCTATCTTCAATACGTGACCCTTCATTCTTCTGCTGCCAGTTCGAAATAGCCGAAAGTAAAAGTTTCTCAACCCTCCTCGAGGCCTCCTTCGGACTGAATCTGAGAACATCAAGGGCCCTGTTAACATCCATACCCTTGATCATATCAGTTACCAGCCTCATCTTTCTCGGAGATGTGGGACAGTTCCTCAACATCGCCTGGTAAGTCTCCTTCCTGGCTTCCTTCCGGCGATTGGCTGTTTCTCTTTTCCTTGAACCCATTACTTGTCTGTTTTCAATGTTTACAATCTGTCACTTCCTATTTCTTGCTGCCAGCATGTCCCCTGAAAGTACGCGTTGGTGCAAATTCGCCGAGTTTATGTCCTACCATGTTCTCGGTAATATATACAGGTATGAACTTGCTGCCATTGTGAACAGCAATGGTATGTCCCACAAAATCGGGTGAAATAACCGACCTTCTCGACCATGTCTTAAGAACAGTCTTCTTCCCGCCCTCGTTCATATCCATAACACGCTTTTCAAGCTTGAAATCGATGAAAGGTCCTTTCTTGATAGATCTTGTCATAATACCACCTATTTTTTACGTCTTTCAATAATATGCTTGTCAGAATATTTGTTTCTGCTCCTGGTCTTGTATCCCTTTGAAGGAAGTCCCTTCCTTGAACGGGGATGACCACCTGAAGCCCTGCCTTCGCCACCACCCATTGGATGGTCGACAGGATTCATTACAACACCCCTTGTTCTGGGACGGCGACCCATCCAGCGCGATCTTCCTGCCTTTCCACTAACCTCGAGGTTGTGGTCAGGATTGCTGACCGTGCCTATTGTTGCCCTGCAGGTGACAGGTACCAGCCTTGTCTCGCCTGAAGGTAACTTTATCGTAGCATGCTTTCCGTCACGGGCTGCAAGCTGTGCATATGAACCCGCACTGCGTGCCATGGCTGCTCCCTTTCCTGGCTTAAGCTCTACATTGTGAACAATGGTACCCAACGGAATGTCGCTCAGATACAGAGTATTACCCAGGTCAGGCGTGGCTTCCTTACCCGAAACAATCTCCTGTCCAACCTTCAAACCATTTGGAGCTATAATATATCTCTTCTCACCATCGGCATACACTACCAAAGCTATCCTTGCCGAACGGTTCGGATCATATTCAATGGTTTTAACCGTCGCAGCTATCCCATCCTTATCACGACGGAAATCAATAATACGGTACATCTTCTTATGGCCACCGCCCCTGTACCTCATAGTCATCTTGCCGCTGGCATTCCTTCCTCCTGATTTTCTGAGCGGTGCGAGGAGGGATTTCTCCGGCTTTGCAGAGGTTACAGTGTCAAACGCACTTATAACCTTGTGTCTCTGGCCTGGTGTAACAGGCTTTAGCTTCCTTACTGCCATATTATATTATTATATATTGCTGTAAAAATCGATTGTGTCGCCCTCGGCAAGGGTTATGATAGCCTTCTTCACTGTAGCCTGCTTTCCTGTAATAACACCTGACTTTGTGTAACGGCTTTTACGCTTGCCCGCGACAACCATCGTATTGACATCTTCCACCTTCACGCCATAGAGGTCCTCAACAGCCTTCCTGATCTGCAGCTTATTGGCCCGCCTGGCAACAATAAACCCGTACCGGTTGAACTTGTCACCCTGTGCGGTCATCTTCTCAGTTACTATTGGCTTGATAAGAATATCCATCTCTTTTCAGTTTTCTAATTTTCAATTGTTGCCTGCAAAACGTCAACTGCACTCTCAAAAAAGACCAGAGTTGAGGCCCTCATAATAGTGTATGTATTTAATTCTGAGGTTGTTATAATCTCAACTCCCGGCAAATTTCGAGATGACAAATATATGTTTTTATTTTGTTCTGGTAAAACAAATAATGATTTTTTGTTCAGCAGATTAAGATTACTGCCAACCATTGCCATCTCCCTTGTTTTGGGAGCATCAAAGGAGAAGTCTTCCAGAACTACAATGCTGTTTGCTCTTGCCTTATAGGTAAGTGCTGATTTTCTGGCCAATAGCTTAACCTTCTTATTCAACTTAAATCCGTAGAACCTCGGACGGGGTCCGAATATTCTTCCGCCACCCCTGAACAGAGGATTCTTGATACTACCGAACCTTGCGGTTCCGGTTCCTTTTTGTCTTTTTATCTTTCTGGTACTGCCGGCTATCTCAGAGCGCTCTTTTGATTTGTGAGTACCCTGCCTCTGGTTGGCCAGATACTGCTTTGTATCGAGATAAATGGCGTGGTCGCTGGGTTCAATACCGAAAATGGAATCATCGAGATTCACCTTCCTTCCGGTCTCCTTACCTTCCTTATTGATAACTGCTAATTCCATTACTTCGTAATTATTAAGTATCCACCTTTCGGACCTGGCACCGATCCTTTTACTAACATCAGATTGCTCTCGGGGATCAGTTTGATTACCCTGAGGCTTATAGCCATTACCTGGTCATTCCCTTTTCTTCCTGCCATGCGCATTCCGGGCATAACCCTTGACGGCCATGAAGAAGCTCCCAGTGAACCCGGAGCCCTGAGCCTGTTATGCTGTCCGTGAGTCTGTCCGCCCACACCGCCGAAGCCATGTCTCTTGACAACACCCTGGAAGCCTTTACCTTTCGACCATCCTCTGACATCAACCCATCTGTCAGGTCTGAAGAGCTCAACTGTAAGAACGTCGCCTGCGTTATACTCTCCCTGGGGGAACCCGGTAAATTCAATGAGTTTTTTCTTAGGAGCTGCAGCAGCCTTTTTGAAATGGCCCAGCTCAGCCTTGGTGCACTTTTTCTCCTTCTTATCGTCGAAGCCAAGTTGCAGTGCTGAATAACCATCCTTCTCCAGGGTCTTCACCTGGGTAACTACACACGGTCCGGCCTCTATAACTGTAACGGGAACATTCTTTCCATCCTCATCAAAGATGGAGGTCATCCCTACCTTTTTTCCTATTAATCCCTGCATCGCTTAAATCTTTACCGGTTTCACACTTTGATTTCTACTTCAACGCCGCTTGGAAGCTCAAGCTTCATGAGGGCATCAATTGTTTTTGGTGTCGAGCTGTAGATATCAAGCAGCCTCTTGTATGAAGAGAGCTGGAACTGTTCTCTCGACTTCTTGTTCACGAATGTGGAACGGTTAACCGTATAAATCCTCTTATGTGTCGGAAGAGGTATCGGTCCGCTTACAACTGCACCGGTTGACTTAACAGTCTTGACAATCTTTTCGGCAGACTTATCAACCAGGTTGTGGTCATAAGATTTCAGTTTGATTCTGATTTTCTGACTCATCTTTAAAGAATTTTTCCTTTTGTAATTTCTACTATTCTTTTTGCTATTTCTGCAGGCACCTCTTCATAGCGCGAAAACTCCATTGTAGAAGTCGCGCGTCCGGAGGACAGGGTACGAAGTACGGTAACATAGCCGAAGTTCTCTGCCAGAGGTACTTTTGCCTTTATTACCCTTGAACCTGCTTTCGATTCCATACCTTCCACCTTTCCTCTTCTCCTGTTGAAATCACCCACAACGTCACCTACGTACTCCTCGGGTGTTACAACCTCGGCAGACATGATCGGCTCGAGGATTACCGGGTTGCACTTTGATGCGGCATGCCTGAAGGCCTGCCTTGCTGCGATTTCAAACGACAGAGAATCGGAATCTACAGGATGGTACGAACCGTCCTTGAGAATTACCTTGAGACTTTCAAGCGGAAATCCCGCAAGCGGACCGTTAAACATCGCTTCACGAAATCCCTTTTCAACTGATGGGATGTACTCCCTTGGAATATTACCTCCCTTCACGTCGTTTACAAACTGAAGGCCCCTGAATCCGGCTTCTGCAGGCATTATCTCAACAATAATATCAGCAAACTTACCCCTTCCTCCGGTCTGCTTCTTAAACACCTCACGGTGTTCTACAGAAGCAGTTATAGCCTCCTTGTATGCAACCTGTGGTGGTCCCTGGTTACATTCCACTTTAAACTCTCTTCTCAGACGGTCAATAAGTATCTCCAGGTGCAACTCTCCCATACCGCTTATCACTGTCTGTCCGCTGTCGGGATCATTCTTTACCTGGAATGTCGGGTCTTCTTCTGCCAGTTTACCAAGTGCGAGTGAAAGTCTGTCAAAATCAGCCTGTGTTTTTGGTTCCACCGCTACTCCGATAACCGGCTCCGGGAAATCCATTGACTCAAGTGCTATCGGCTTATGAATTGCACAGAGTGTGTCTCCCGTTTTCAGATCCTTGAATCCCACCCCGGCACATATATCACCGGCTGAGATACTTTCTATCGGATTCTGTTTATTTGCGTGCATGCGGAAGAGTCGGTTTATCCTCTCCCGTTTACCCGTGCGTATGTTAAGAACGGTATCTCCGGTCTTAAGTACACCCGAATAGACTCTGAGGAAAACAAGCCTCCCGCTGAATGAATCTGTTGCTATTTTGAATGCAAGCGCTGACATCGGTTCATTGTCATCAGGCTCGCGCGTAATCTCTTCTTCCGTTCTGGGGTCGTGACCTTTAACCGCTCCTACCTCCACAGGTGAAGGCAGATAACTCACTACTGCGTCAAGGAGTCTCTGTATTCCCTTGTTTTTAAATGCAGCACCACATAGAACCGGTATAACTATCCCTTTTATTGCGGCCTTGCGCAAGGCTGCAGAAATCTCATCTGGACTGATGGAGTCATGGTCGTCGAGGTACCTTTCAAGAAGGCTGTCGTCGACATCAGCAAGCGATTCGATAAGCTTCACGCGCCACTCCTCAGCCTCCTCAAGGTGGTCATCAGGAATCGGTTCCATCTGATACATGACACCCATCTCGGCATCAGTATACCATACCACAGCCTGCATCTCAACAAGGTCAATCACTCCGCTGAACTTATCCTCTGAACCTATTGGTATCTGTATTGGAACCGGGTTAGCCCCTAGTTTATCCTTTATCTGCTGAACCACGCCGAAGAAATCAGCTCCTGACCGGTCCATCTTGTTGACGAATGCCAGCCTGGGAACACCATACTTGTTGGCCTGCCGCCAGACTGTCTCCGATTGAGGCTCCACGCCACCCACGGCACAGAATACAGCTACAGCTCCGTCAAGGACTCTGAGAGAGCGCTCCACTTCAACAGTGAAATCAACGTGGCCCGGAGTATCAATAATGTTTATTTTATACTGGGTATCCCTGTATTTCCAATAGGTAGATGTGGCTGCCGAAGTAATTGTAATACCTCTCTCCTGCTCCTGAACCATCCAGTCCATCTGGGCATTGCCGTCATGAACCTCACCGAGCCTGTGGGTACGACCGGTGTAGAAGAGTATTCTCTCCGTGGTAGTCGTCTTCCCGGCATCAATGTGAGCCATGATTCCGATGTTTCTGGTATATTTCAGGTTGGGATCCATTTCTTCTGTTTCGGGGCAATGATTAATTAAAACCTGAAATGAGCGAAAGCCTTGTTTGCTTCTGCCATCCTGTGAGTGTCCTCCTTTTTCTTGAAGGCAGCACCTTCCTGGTTATAGGCAGCCATCACCTCGGCGGCAAGACGCTCGGCCATTGAGCGGCCTCCCCTCTTGCGGGCGAAGAGGATCAGGTTCTTCATTCCTACGCTTATTTTACGGTCAGGCCTTATCTCCATCGGAACCTGGAAGGTGGCTCCTCCCACACGGCGACTCTTCACCTCAACCTGCGGAGTAATATTCTCGAGAGCCTGCTTCCATATTTCGAGGGAATTCTTGCCTTCAACTTTCATCTTATCATCTATGATCTCAAGTGAATCATAGAAAATTTTGAAGGCCAGGTTCTTCTTCCCACTTCTCATCATGTTGTTTACGAACCTTGTTACAAAAGGATCATTGAATTTCGGATCAGGTAGTATGATCCGCTTCTTTGGTTTTGCCTTTCTCATTATCTGAATCCTTTAATACTGTTACTTCTTCGGTCTCTTTGTACCATACTTCGATCTTCTCTGCGAACGGCCGTCAACGCCTGATGCATCAAGAGCACCCCTTACAAGGTGATACCTTACACCCGGAAGATCCTTGACCCTGCCACCCCTGATAAGCACTATAGAGTGCTCCTGCAGGTTGTGACCTTCACCAGGTATATATGCGTTCACCTCCTTACCGTTGGTAAGCCTTACCCTGGCCACCTTCCTCATGGCCGAATTGGGCTTCTTCGGAGTTGTCGTGTAAACGCGTACGCAAACTCCCCTCCTCTGAGGGCATGAATCCAAAGCAGGTGCCTTGCTCTTGTCAACAAGTTTGTTCCTGCCCTTTCTTACTAATTGCTGAATTGTTGGCATATATACTACTTAGTTAGTCAATAGTTCAATTTATCTTTAATCTTCATGACCGGGCCGGCATACAACAATCCCTGCATTGACCGGGAGCCTCTGCCGCGACAGATCATTAATCTGTTATAAGTTGGTTGTAAGTTCTCAACAGGTTACTTCCCGACCTTTCTCCTTCGAAACCGCTTTTCTTAAACTTACTGTTGAAAGAAATGCCGGTACTCCTGTGGTCTTTTAAAACCGGCGCAAAGAAAAGAAATATTTTTCAATAAACAAAAGCTTTCTGTTTCTGAGTGAAAAAATTATTAATTTTGCCGCTCCAAACGCTACAGATATAAATGTATAACCAGAAATAACTCAAGAAATGAAGACTTACCAGACGGACCATATCAGGAACATTGCCCTGCTGGGTAACTCAGGATCGGGAAAAACCACCCTTGCAGAGACGATGTTGCTCAACGGCGGTATTATCGAAAGGCGCGGAACTGTTGAATCAAAAAACACGGTTTCAGACTATAAACCTATTGAACAGGAGAATGGAAACTCGATCTTTTCAACGGTACTGTATACCGAGTTCCTGAACCACAAGATCAACATCCTCGATACCCCGGGTCTTGACGACTTCAGCGGTGGGGTAATCTCATCGCTGCACGCCACGGATACAGGTCTCATTCTGGTAGATTCACATAACGGCGTTGAAGTAGGAACCGAGATACACTTCAGGCATGCCGACCGTTACAACAAGCCGGTAATCTTTGCAGTAAATTCAGTCGATCATGAGAAATCAAATTTTGACAAAACCATAGAGATTCTCAGGGAAAGGTTTGGAAGCAATGTCTGCCTTATACAGTTTCCGGTGTCAGAAGGAGTAGGCTTCAACTCAGTTATCGATGTAATGAAGATGAAGATGCTGCGATATGCCAAGGATGGCGGCAAGGCAGAATTGGTTGATATTCCTGATGAACATAAGGATAAGGCTGAGGAGCTTCATAATGCGCTGGTTGAAAAAGCAGCTGAAAGCGAAGAGAGCCTTATGGAACTCTTCTTTGAGAACGAAAGCCTCACAGAGGAGCAGATTATTGAAGGTTTTGTAAAAGGTATTGCTACCCGGGGCATCTTCCCGGTGGTCTGTATATCGGCAAAACTGAATTATGGTGTCGACAGGCTTATGGAGTTTATAACCATGGCAGCGCCAAAAGTTACAGACATGCCGGCCCCGGTAAATAATAAAGGACAGGAAGTGAAACCTTCAGCTACCGGTCCTGCTTCTGTTTTCATCTTCAAATCTTCAATTGAAGAGCATATCGGTGAGATTAATTACTTCAGGGTAATAACCGGCAAGGTTACAGAGAACCTCGATGTTGTAAATTCCAATAATGGATCAAAGGAGAGACTGGCACAGATATTTGCATGCGCAGGCAGAAACCGTACAAGAGTACCGGAGATGCAGGCAGGTGATATCGGGGCATTTGTGAAACTTAAGAATACCAAGACCAACCACACACTCAACTCCCCGGGGAACGACTGGAAGTTTGACAATATTAAATTCCCTGAGCCTAAGTACCGCACTGCCATTAAGCCACTCAGCGAAGGCGACGAGGAGAAACTGGGTGATGCCCTCAACAAGATGCACCAGGAGGATCCGACGATAATCGTGGAATACTCAAAGGAGCTTAAGCAGATAATAATTCACGGACAGGGTGAGTATCATCTGAACATACTGAAGTGGCATCTTGACAACATCTTTAAGATAGAGACACAGTTCCTGGCTCCGAAGATACCCTACAGGGAAACCATTACCAAAGCCGCCCAGGCTGACTACCGCCACAAGAAGCAGTCAGGAGGAGCAGGACAATTCGGAGAAGTTCACATGATAATTGAACCTTATGAAGAGGGCTCTTCTGACAAGGACATGCAGAAGATTAACGGCAAGGAGTTTAAGCTCTCCATTCGCGACCGCGAAGAGATAAAGCTGTCATGGGGCGGAAAACTTGTTTATATTAACTGTATTGTAGGAGGATCGATAGATGCCAGGTTTATGCCGGCTATCCTTAAAGGTATAATGGAGAAGATGGAGGTAGGTCCGCTTACCGGTTCATACGCCCGTGATATAAGAGTGTATGTCTATGACGGCAAGATGCACCCGGTTGACTCAAACGAGATATCCTTCAAGCTTGCGGGACGAAATGCCTTCAGCACTGCTTTCAAAAATGCGGGTCCAAAGATTCTTGAACCGGTTTATGATGTAGAGATAATGGTTCCGTCAGACCGTATGGGAGATGTCATATCTGATCTGCAGGGACGCAGGGGAATGGTGCTTGGCATGTCTTCTGAGAAGGGCTTCGAGGTTATAAAGGCCAAGGTTCCTCTTGCAGAGATGAACAAGTACTCGACAGCACTCAGCTCAATCACCGGAGGTCGTGCAATGTACACCATGAAGTTCGCAGAATACTCTCAGGTGCCTGGTGATGTACAGGATGCCGTAATCAAAGCTTACGAAGCAGAAGCAGACGAGGAGTAGGCAAGGGATATCAGATATCAGATATAAGATATCAGATATAAGATTTGTGATATAGTATTAAGAATGCCGGGGGCCTGGGTGACAGGCTTCCGGTAATAAAAAGTGATAACACCCTGTTACTTTTAATATTGAACCTCTTAATCAATTATCTTTCGTAGCAGGGAGGAGAGATGAGAGAGGATTCTCTACTATTTAAGGCGGTTTATCGTTTTCGTTGCTTCGTTTCTGATACGTTCGCTATTTTCATCAGATGTGGCAATGCTTTGACATGCATCAATTATTTCGCCGCGTCTGTAGCTGTACTCAAACCAACCGAGCGCTTCAATAAGGAACCATTTAATGCTCTCATCGTTACATTGCGACAGGTATTCAGTAAGTTCACTCACTCCTGTGTGGTAGGTCTTGTTTCTGAGGTTTCTTATTGAGAATATCCTGTCACGCTGAGTTGTCTCCGGCAGTATTACCTCGTTGACAGTTCTACGGGCACTCCCTGTCAGACTGGAAATGTCCCCCATTGTTGTCTGATAAATACTTCCGAAATGGTTTCCTGTAGTATCAATCCCGGCGGCCCACTTTTTAAGCGATTCTGTCATCAATTCCTCTTCAAAGAAGCCCAGTCCGTCTCGCAATTGGTAATTCTCACGTTTAGAGCTGTTAGGATTTGCATAAGCCATGATTAATGGATCAATAAGGTCAGGATGCCCTGATTTCCAGGCATAATTTGCTCCCAATCGTCTGATAAGTTCATATGAATCAGACATGGCCGCTGCTGTTACCTTAATAAAATAATCATCTCTTATGTATGATAACAGCTTAAGGCACTCCATGCGGGTAACAAAATAATCGGATTCAAGATACTTTTCATAAAGAAGCTGGCCCAGTCCATCGTATCCGGTATTATACAACTGTTTCAGAGCCCACGACTGCACATCCGGGTGTTGGTAATCTGCAAGATGAAGCAGTTTCCGGGTGTTTCCTTCAGCCTTCCTGATCTTTTCAAAATCTATATTAGCGCTGGTTTTGAATCTGAAGGTCGGATCTCCGATAATATGGGTCTCCAGGAAACAGACATTCTTATTCCATTCACCCACTCTCATTCCAAGCGAAAGCAATCCGGCCATTTCATCCGGGAACTTATCCTGTATGGCATTAACAGTATTACCCTGTGCAGCAATAGCTTTTGAATTACCAAAAACGTAGCGCCCTGAAATATAGTCATCAACATAATAGGAGCCGTTAAAGCATGCATCGAAAATTATAAAACTTACACGCGGGTAATAGTTCTCCAGATCATCGGCCATTATATCCATATCCCTGAAGAAAATAGAGTCCTTCACTGTCTGATCCTTGTCAAAAGTCATATCAAACCACGACCTTGGAACATCAAGCCATTCCATATATCTCTTAATGGCAGCCTCAGGGTCTTTGTCAGGACGGACTTTCGATCTGAGATAATACTTCACACTTTCAATATTTGCCTGTACCCCTTTTGAGGGATTCTCTCCGCTAATATACTGTGCGTCTGTTCCTCCATGGTGATGAAGAAATGCAATATCAATATCCTTGGAAGACATAGTTGCCAGCAAACGATGCTTGACGTGGGTATCAAAATCAAAATTAATGTAATCGAATCCATTCTCCTGCCTCCATAGCTGTGGAAACTGCTGAAGAAGAGCGGCTCTCTCATCAATCCTGGCCGTCATCGATTCGGAATTATAACCGTGACCTGAGTACATAAGTATATCTGAAACCTTTTCAGGTGATTTATGAGCTTCAACCACCTTTCTGAGATAGCTCTTTAGAATCGATTTATCCTCATCCCAGGGGATTCTTATCCTGCCAGAGTATATTTCAGGCTGCAGTTTCTGCGGTGAATCATGTCTCAATGAATAATAATGATAAACAGGTTGAACAGTATCCTGCATCAGATAATCAAAAACCAGGTCAAAGTCTTCATAAAACCTGTCGGATGCTACTGACGATCTTCCCCATGGAAATCTTTCCTGGTCCATCTTAAAAGCGGAGGTCATGTGCTGTGCATCTCTTAACATGGGAATTGGTATCTCACCAACAAAAACTGCACCCTCAAAAAGGGGATTATCGGAGTGGAGCTTTATTAGTTCAGCTTTAATAGAATCGGGATGGCTCCAGATGTCTATAATAATGGTAGTACGAAGCCCCTGAGAATCAAGAACTGCTGCATATTGCTCTAGCTCATCCTGAGCTGCCTCATAACTCTCTTTGTCGCAGATGATAGCAAAATCATAAGCCCTCTGTTCAGCACATGATGCCAAAATCATCAGCGAGATAATAATTATTGTCTGAATCCGATGTGTTGCTGCTTTCATATCTTTTAGAAGATTATTCCCAATAATAAATTAAACCCCATATTGTTTCCTGCTATATCATCTGAGCCAAATGGAATATTTCTGTTATAGTCAATCTTGATATAATATTGTGAAATGCTTTCAGAGCCAGCATCAATAAGCGAAGTAAGAGAAATATCGCCTCTGAAGAAATTATAGTGCATTGCCGTGTAGTCTGCAACGGCCACCTCCGGTATGCTCTGATTCATAACAACATATGCCATATCTTTATATAAGCTTCTTCGTAAAGTGCCGGTTAGTTCAGGAAGAATTACCAAACCTCTTGCCGGGTTTAGGGACCTGCTGAGTCCGACAATCCCTGTTACTGTAAATACGTCAAAAAATCCCCAGTTTTCTACAGGAAAGTGTTTTGATGAGTAATAATTAGCCATAATACCTGTAGTAGCCTCAAAGCCAGGCCTGTCAGCTTTACCTCCATGCACTAATCTGTAAAGCAGCCTGCCTGAATAACTTTCGATTGTGTGCCTGTTATCAACCCAGCTTAGTGTTACCAGTGAATCATACGAATAAAGACCCTGTACTATCCTGACATAATCCTGGTTTATCTCTGCGCCGCCAAGGAAATCAGCTCTCATATCAATTTCCAGATTGTGTGAGACCTTATCTCCCTTCAGTGTCTGAATTGAATATAATGAGATAGTTGTTTTTTCAGAAATTGCATCGAGCAATCTGTTTGCACTGCCGTATCGAACTTCCTCTGAATAAAACCTTACACCTGCGCTGTTCAGACTACTGAATCTGTTATTTTCATAGCCCAACTGGATGTCGGCCCTGAATCCGGAACCATAATATGCATTTGAATAACTGTAAATATTACGTATCGATTTAAAGTAACCCAAACCCATAAACTGAAACAGGTTATACTTGGCATTTTCGGTTACACTAACGCTTATATCATTGTTGAATCGCTCGAGACCGCCACTTAGCCCTATTGTAATATTATCTTTTGTAAGAGTTACACCGGGCATGACCAGAAGACTTGATATATCATTAAGGTTACGCGGGTCTTTTTGTTTTGCCCCTGTACTGTTACTATAATTTAGTCCCAGCCCGACAGAAACTCTTTCTGACAAATTTACAGAGACCGTCCCTTTTAAGGAGTAACCTTCCTTTCGTTGTCTTCCTCCTATTGTATCGCCAAGCAGATATGGGTTTGAGGGGTCAAATACCAGCGTATTATTATATTTCAGTCTGTCATAATGTTCATTGCTATAACCAAAAGCTCCGTAAAATGACACATTCTTAATCCTTGTATAGCCTTCAGTAAAAGCATGAAAGCTGTTTACAATGCCAGGCTCCTGTGAAAATCTTATATCCTTTCCCGAATATCTGTAACCGATCTCAGCCCTGTTTGATGATGTGAATTCAGTCTTTGAGAGACCTGCAGGATTAATTTGTCCCAGCCAGGGGGTATTATATTTCATAAGTCTCCAGAATTCAAAGGAGGAGCCTCTTCCTGTAGTATCAGGGACAGCACCTGCATTCATTATGCAACAGGCAGATAATAAATTGATCAGGACTGCAATATGTAATCGATATCTCCTCATTGGCCAGGCAAAACAGGCGGAGAAGGGGAATTACTCCCCCCTACTCCCTACCTGATAATTTTCAAATTTATTTTACATCTACGGTTGCCGGATGTACAAAGGGTGTTGGCACCAGTTCAGAAAGAAAGTCTTCAGTAGAGTTGTTTGTGTCTTTGTAAATCACCTTACCGTCTATAATCTTATCAACCTTTCTTCTGATACTCTTGCTTACATAGGTTCCGCTGCACCATACTTTGCCTGCATCGAGAGTTGTATGCAGCCTCTTATTCTGTTTGGTGGGATCAGCCTGTACTATCTCAACAGCATCAATAACCCAATCTTTGTGGACCATGAAATACTGCGTGGTAGAGGTTGTTCCGGGCTTGGTTGAGAAATTGTTCGGTTCGTTAACAAATGACTGATAATCAAGACCGGTCGGCAGTCGGAAAATGATTACCGCAGCCCCGAAAACACTGTGAAGCCAGTCAAACATTGTTGCAGAAGTAGTATACATCAGTGTCAGATTTGGTACAGCAGGATTGTCTGTGTCCTTTCCGGGAGCCTCTACATATGTCTCCCATTGAGCATCTCCCAGGTTGACCGGTGAAGTCGGGTTACCGGCAGGATCAGTCTGATGATTTATTCCATCCTGAGCCAGTACAACACTTGTTCTGGGCGCAAGAGGATATGTTGTTCCGTTACCCGGCCACATCCACGCATGAAAGCCTACGGGCAGCCTGTCGAGAAGATTACCCTCTCCGTCGACCCATGGGGAAGGATTTGTTGCTGTTGTCTCAAGAACTCCGATACACAGTCCATCGAGATATATTACCTCATCACTGTTGTTATAGATCTCATGAAACTGATCTGCATAGTATGTTTTATCCTCAGGAGTTCTTGATCCGGTGTAATAAATCTCCTTAAATACAAGACCGCCCTGAAGTGATACAGCAACAAGATCAATATCAAAACTAAGGCTTAGGGCTGAGACAATCTTATTTTCCAGAATGCCATTAAAAGCAAATTCGTCGGTAGCCGTGGCTGCAGCTATGGTATAGGTCCCCTGTTCGAGGCTGAAAGCAGCTATGCCGTCAGCATCTGTCATTGCCGAATCCACTTTGCTGGTAAGGTTATTGGTCACCTTCACCTTTATATTGGCTTTAGTGTCGGCAGTGTAACCATCGGGGTAGTTCACAGTGATCTCAACATCATAGAGTTGAGCACCCTCCTTATCGCAGGAGACAATAAAGGCTCCTGCCAGGATAACCAAAAATATTGCAATGTACTTCTTCATAATTAGATGGTTTTTATTAGACATATGGTTAGAATTTTATCCTCATCTCCGCACCAAAATAGAGCGGGCTGTTTTTGCGTGCATAAGCCTCCTTTAGGCCAATAATCCTTACCAACGGTTGGTAATTTGTAAGGTTGTTGGCATAGAAAGAAAAGTCAATATTGTTTGATACCTCTTTGGTAAGTCTCAGATTTATTTGAAAATAAGGGGTATACTTCCTTTGTACGAAGTATCTCGGATCGACATAGGATCTGATAAGGTCACTCAAAGGTTTAAGAGTGGCGAGCTCTCTTACAAAGGGGTGATAATTCATCTGTTTATCGAAATATCCAACCGGATCGAGGTATTTGATCTGCTCCACGTCGGTATATAAATCATCGACCGGTACGGTGGTATAGAATAATGGGGTTCCATCAGGAGCATTGTAAATATTCCGGGATCTTTCAAGCCATACAACCTGGGTCGTCACGGTAAATATCATCCGAAGTTCCCTGAGATGCGTTATTGTCCTGAGGTTTGTATTAAGTCTCTCGGTAATATTTCCATTTCCGCCTTTGTAAAGGCCCACATACGGGAATGGTTTACCAAGATAGGAGCTGGTAACCTGTGTCAGATAGTCGGCGACAGTCTGTCTTCTAATATTCATGTATGCGCCGTCAACTATAAATGAGGTTCGCAGTTTCTCTATTATTCCGAAATGTATCGTGAACTCCACCCCCTTCTTCACTGTAAGATTATCATTAGAGGGATAGCTATAACTGATAAAGACTGAATCCTGTACAGCCGGAACCGCTATCGGTACTCCGCTCACAGGATCATTGTAGAAAACACCGCTTCCGGGCACAAAGTAGGGGGCAAGACCACTTACCGTCAATGGTTCATACTGATTGTATATAAACAGATCATAGAGTCTCTGAAAGTCAAAACCATTTGTCATCTTCTCGTAGAATGCGGTAACAGTCAAATCTCCTCCCCTGAAACCAATATCAAATCCGGCTTCAGTTTTTCTGTTCACAGCAGCCTTAAGTGTGTAGTTCCGGGTATCTTCATTAACCTTTGTAGTTGTTACAACCAGCTTGTCACCTGTCGGATCGTAATAGTTGAAACTAACCTTGTCATAGTATGCCTTGTCGGGATAATAATACAATAACGGTGGAGCTTTGCTGAAATATCCGTATCCTCCTCTTATAACCAGCTTCTTAAAATTAGTATTCGATGAGCGGTCGAGGATAGTGTACCTCATATTAAACCTTGGGTCAAACATGGTAGTGTTTTCCGCTGATCTGAAAACGGTCTCAGGCTGGACATTTGTAAACCTTATCCCTGTCTGTATCTCAAGCTTTGTCGAACCAAGGAGTACAGTCAGGTTCTCTTCGGCATACATTGCAAGATCTGCAAGAGAAGGGATATCACGGTAAGACCTTGGCCTGGCATCAGTATTACCTGTCGGAGAAGGAGGGAATGCAAGATCATATACTCTTCCCAGTCCCCTGTTACCTGACAATTTCCATTCAGCACCAAGCATAAAGCTGTGCAGTATCTTACCGGTATAGAATGTTTTGGTTCCCGATATTCTCGAATTAATGTAATATGGTTTGCCGTCAACTACCAGATCACTGGTATAGCGGCTGGGCAGGTAACTGGTTTCATTCTCACCTCCCGTGGTCGCCACTGGTTGAGGCATAGGGCCGCTCAGGCTGATATGCCTGATTTCATGACCAACCTGATGCTGATAGGTTCCTGAGAGATTGAAATTCAGATTGGAGATCAGAAATGAGTTCAATGACCATCTGCCTGAAATCGTAAGGGATGCATTCTGATCTTTTGCCTCATATTTTTCAAAAGCAAGCATGTCAGGGTCGACAGAGTTGACATCCAGAGTCTGGCTTAGTCGGGTTATAACGCTAAATGACAACGGCTTAGACTGTTTGAAAAATGTAGTATTGTATCTAACCGAACCATTCAGCCTGTTAAAGGTTTTATATTTTGTACGAAGATCATCGAGAGACTGGGTATAGTCGAAATCGGTATTAAGCGAACCACCTCCCCCTGGCAGTAAGAAACCCTTGCCAAAATAGGCCTGCTTTATACCCGGATCAATCTTTATCTTTGATATAAATGGTGTCTTACCCTTTTTAAGATTTACCTTCACTGCACCACTGAGCATATCACCTGTTTCCACGCTGGCAATGCCTCTGACAACCTCCACAGATTCGATATTGTCTACCGGTATCGATCTGACATCAGACCCTCCTGCTGCAGTTGTAGAGAACTGCGCTGTTGGCGACCCTCCCGATGTCTTAATAAACTGCATATTTGCATCATTATTCACCGGTGCACCATCAATAATGAGCAACGTACCAAGACTGGCCATGCGGTCTGAACCGGCATTTATTTCCCTGATTGTAAGCTGTTTTGCTCTCGCCAGGCTTGGATTGGTAGTAATCTGACCCGGAAGAAGTTGTAACACATCAGACAGGTCAGTAGGCTGAACATGCTGTATTGCCGATTGCTCTATTTTAGATTCAGTGGCCATCCTTCTGCCCTCCTTCGCAACTACAACAACCTCATCGAGCGACAGTGTGAGAGGATTTATGTAATAGAGTTTATTTTGGATATCGCTGCTTACTGTAATCTGCTGCTCAAACTGAGTGTATCCGAGACATGAAATTACCAGAGTATACTTCCCGGCAGGGATATCTTTCAGAATAAAATTGCCTTCCCTGTCTGTAACTGTCCACAAGTTAATCTCTGTAAGCACTACAGCGACCATTTCCACCCTGGTACTATCATCATTGCGCAGGACAGTACCTGTCATAGTGTATCTTCCACCTGACTGGGCTGTAATCATCAGGCTGTTTATAGTCATTAATGTAATGACTAAAAGGTATCTCCTAAGCATTTTTTCTTAGGTTAGGGTCATTATCCGGCATTCTGCCTGTCATACAAATATAGGGTTTTTCTGTCTGAAGCATGCATGCCATATCCCAATAGTTTGCTAATTGCAGAAAGTAACAGGTAGCAGACAATCCTGAAATCAGCTCTTTAGGCATACAAACTAGCAAACAATTAAGGCATTCCTGCACTACTCTCAACTTTTACTATTTTTTTTTATGAAACCGGTTCGGGTACACACTTACTGCAATCAGACCGAACACCCCTGTAATAACAATTATAATAATATCAATTATGTGAGGAACCAGTGGTTTGCGGCTTCTAAAAAGAAATGATACATAAACCAGAGCCAGCACAATGTTGGTAATTATCCATATGTAACCGTGAGAAAGCTTCAAATACAGCCTTATGAATGAAGAGTTGCTGCTCTTCAGTTCGATGTGGAACGGAAAGAGTGCAGCAAATATTTTACCTTCTGTCAGATCATGAACTGCAGGCCAGCTTTCTTCATACTCTTTAACGACATTATACATATCGTCAACAGCCACAGCCTTAATCCAGTTCTCACCTATCCAGGAGATGCATTTATTGAACATATCTCCGTTGACTCTCAGTGTATTTTCATAAGGATTGAATCCTTCTACAGGCAGACGCTGCAGGTCATATACTTCATCCATCAAAACAAAAACCCCGTGCGATCTGGTATAGATATAAGCATAGTACTCACTGGTACGCATATCGACACACTCAATCTGGATAATCTCAAAGCCTTCAGGTGTATAGATTGCCTCTACAAACGGAGCTCCCTTTACCATCTTAAGGTGAAACAGTTTACTGTCTCTGTCTGTTATAAAATAACCTTCATCCTTAGATTTTCTTGTGGTAGGTATGCCTGCAATGATTGAGGCAGGGAACCTGAAACCCTTCTCAGTAAGAGCATCTGTGAACAGCCTGCTCTTTTCAACATTGACTTTATTGTCACGAGCCACAATAAATTCAATACCTCTTTTCATTCTGAAATAATCATCGGGCATTTCCAGGTTGACACGTCCGCTCTGTGATTCAAGCAAAGGGTATAGCGACGGCGTGGGTGCATCAAAACTTCTCGGATTGAACCTGTACGAATAATTGTAACGGTTTAACAGGGCAGGGTCCATCGGTACACCGTTAATGGAATCCGGCATTCTGCCGTCAGCAATCAGCTGCCTGAAGAACATCAGCGGCATTACTCTTTCATAGTCTGCCTGATCGTAAGTGTTTCCCTTGCTGTCAATTCGCGTCGACCGTTCCTCCATTCTCGACGAGTTTACAATAATGAAATCATCGAGCACGGTACTGTAAAAGATTACAGGTGACGGCGGAACCTTGGCTATCACGAGCCAGTAGAGCGAAGGAATTGAAACGGCGGCAACCAGCACGCCCGTTAATACCAGGATATATCTGCTTAACTTAACCATCTTACATCTCTCCTTTTCTAAACCTGTAACCTGAAAACAACAAAAAGAAACCCGCCAGCAGCGTCAGCAGTGTCAGCATTGGCAGCACCGGTGCATAGCCGCCCGGATTAGCCGATACGTAGAAAAAGTTTATGAACCCTGCACCTAAAACTGCATAAAGACCACGGTAGAGCCATATTGGTTCCAGAAGTATGAATCCAACCAAAAAATAGGATGCAAGTCCGCCCATAAACCACGGAGCACTTGAGAGCAGAGCCGGAATTATGATCTCAGCCGGGAAAAAAATACTGCTGCCAACAAAGAAAAACAGGCCCAGCAATAAGAATATTGCTATGAGGGACATGGCCCCGAATGTCTGTATCTTTATAAGTATTTCATCCTCATCGACCGGGAGGTGAAAGGTCAGCTTGATTCTTTTATTGACTGTCTCTGGAAAGTACTGAGCTATCGCAAGTCCAAGACCACCAATAAGAGGCAGAAACTTAAGTGACCCGAAGTACTGGTAATTCCTGAACAGCACTGAATACCAATAGTTTGCTGCATCAACAAATATTATATCGTGCCGCACTTTCAGAAATATATTGATCTGCATCAGTATTCCTGCCACGAGTATCGCCAGGGCAAGCCATCTGATTTTGATCCACTCTTTGTAAATTAATGACTTAAGCATCGTAATGACCTTTTTAATATTTCCTTGTTAAACCAATAAATGCATCTTCAAGCGACATCTTCCTCTCACGGAAATCGGTAAATCCAATAGCCCTTTCTGCAAGGAAGGCTTTCACCTCTTCTGCAGTTGCGTAAGTGTAAAATTCAATAGTATCCTTGACTCTTTCTATGTTGACAGCCATGTCTGTTTCAGGAATAATGGTATTATGATTTTCGAGATGTATCACAAACTGCTTGAAATCGCTCATGAATTTCTCAATAGGCTGTTGGGCAAGTATCCTGTTGAAATCCATTATCAGAACGTCGTCAATCAGCCTCTCCATATCCTGAATTATATGCGAGGTGGTGAAGATAGTCTTCTGCTCAGCCTTGGCATACTCACGAAGGTAGTCGATAAAGAGCCTGCGATAGCCCGGATCGAGTCCCATTGAGAAGTCGTCAAGGATAAGCAGATCAGGATCCTGTGCCAGTATAAGTCCAAGGGCCACCTGCGACCGCTGGCCGCACGACATGTTTGAGATCTTCTGCCGGGGTGTAACCTTAAGCTTCGACATCAGTTCCCAATAGGGAGCACTGTTCCATCGCGGGTAAAACCCCGAATAGAACTTTTCTATCTGATGAATATTCATGAAGGAGTACTGGATGTGGCCCTCTATCAGAAATCCTATACGCATTTTTGTGGCTGGTGAAAGCTTCTGAGAATTCTCGCCGTATATAAGGCACTCTCCCTCAGTCGGCTGAAGAAAGCCGTTAAGGATATTGATAGTTGTCGATTTTCCGGTACCGTTCTTGCCAAGCAGTCCGAGAATTTTGCCCTCCTCAACATTAAAACTCAGGTTTTCATAGATGAGTTTTTTGCCGTAATAATGAGTAAGGTTTTTACATTCTATTGCATACATATGATGTCTCTGTTATGAGTATTACTTTCCTAATTCTGGTACAGGCTGATATCCCTAAGGACCTCTGGCTCATGTATCTCTTTAAAGCTGAACGGACTGACTACCTTCACATTACGGCCGTCACTGAAATGAACCAGGAGAGTGTCGGCATTCATCATGCTAAAGATACTCTCTGCCGCGGTATGGTCCTTTCTGAAAATTATCCTACCGGTCTCGGTTCCTTCATCATCAAGGTAATTGTCAAAGCCTACCACGCCTTTGTCGTTTGAGAGATGACTGACCAGCTGATTGTAGCGTGACCGGTTTGCAGTATTGCTGCCCATAGGGAAGGTCACCTCCATGAGTTCTTCCTTAACAACACCGGCAAAGCCATTGAACCTCATTGTAAGGGGAGAGAACATGCGGGCCGCGTATTGCGTGCGGCTTATTGCCGGCAGTTTCTCAATGTCAAGGACCTTGTATTTCAGCTTGACGTTGAAGGTGTTGTTGTTAGATTCGAAGGTCAGGTGTTTGGATTCAAATATTTTCGTTAGTTCTTCTGGCTGAGGCTCAGTGCCCTGGGCGAAGTATACGGTAATAATGATCGGACATCCGAACTCTGATGTAAATCCGACGGCCTGGCTGTTCTGCCTGAGAAGATGCTGCAGGTAGGTAGCATCAAGAGGGTCGAAGAAGTTCTCGACGAGTAATCTGTAGCCCGTCAACTCGCTGACATCCGTGCCAACGGTAGTTAAGATCCTTTTTTCAGGTACGAAGATCAACTGCTGCAAGGTGGTGTCGTTATACATCTTCTGGTCGTAAAGAATCTTCACTGATTTATGACCTACATAGGCTGCGACCCCGTAGATGCCCTGGTGGCGGCGCATCTGGTTCGAGAAGGTGGTGGCACTGCCAAAGCACTTGATATTCTTTAGTCCTGACATCTGGAACACTCCTGCATTCTCTATTTGCTCGGGGGAACCCCATCTCACATCAATGGTGGGAAGCTCCCAGAACCGCGAGACAACAAGCGCTGCAATAATGAAAAGTATCAGAACAAGGGCCGGCAGCCAGCGTCTATTCTTCCTGTTTATCTGCAGGGTATCTTTTTCGGGGCACTCATGGATGCAGTCCCCACAAAGGGTACAATCGATATGTGTTACCCTGTTCATTTTAGCCACATCGATGCCCTGCGGACATTTTTCAGAGCAGAGATTGCAGTTGGTACAGGTATCAGTATTTCGGGTTATAACAAAAAAATTGGGCCAGGTCTTCTTCTTCCTGATGATCTCAAGAATAAATCCGGCAACACATAATATTGCCAGTGGCCATACAAATGAAATTTTAAGTCCCAAAGCAACCAGTACTACATAGACCACCATTACACCTGCAAAGAGCCATGAGAACCGGAATATGTTGGTCAGTGCCCCGAGCGGACAGAGATACTTGCACCAGAATAGGCGCAGGAATACAGAACCTGCCACGACTATCAGGATAGTAATTATTGCGTACGAAACTGTAACATCAGTATCAAATCCTGAGGCAACAGCATAATAGGGGTCAAACTTTTTGCAGAAGAGTTCGCTCGACTTCAGTGTGAAATAGAAAGTAATGAAGAGCAGACCGTATTTAAGTGCTCTCAATGCGATGTCAGCTATTCCGGTAATTGTATAACGTATCTTCAGCTTCTCTCCTATCTTTCCGAGGTACTCACTCAGTGTTCCGATCGGACAGATGTAACCGCAGAAAAGTTTACTGAATATGATAGCTGCTGCCAAAAGGGCGAGGCCCATCAGTATCTGAACTGTAGTCATAGAGCATGACAGAGATTCACGTGTCAGGAAGCTGCCCAACGCCTGAAGTCCACCAAACGGGCAATATGCCTCAAAATCTGCAATATAGCTCTTGTCCAGCCACAATCTCATTCCCATATAAAAGAGAAGGGCTGCAATTGTAATCTGGTAGAAAAGTTTGTACCAGTTGTTCCCGGGATTGAATTTCATAAAAATAAGTTATAAAAGGTTGTAGGTTTGTGGTTTGAGGTATGAGGTGTTAGGTATGTGGTGTGTGGTGTTAGGTATGTGAATGTGGTGTTAGGTGTGTGGTATGTGGTGTGTGGTGTGTGGTATGTGGTGTGTGGTGTGTGGTATGTGGTGTGTGGTGT
>CAZMSH010000008.1:101467-110640 GCA_964568875.1 uncultured Rikenellaceae bacterium
ATGCTTATGGATGTGGCGTGATATCCCTGCTCAGCGAATAGCGACATACCCGCCTCAAGGATTTTCCTGCGGGCACTTTCTCTCATCTCTCCAAATTGTTTTGCTGATCGTGGCATGGGTGTGCGGTAGTGGTGTGCGGTTTGCGGTGTAATATGTATTAAAATTGAATTTATGACTGAACGTTCGGTCAAAGATATAACTTATAAATTACTTTTCAAAATTTTTTCTATTCTTATTGCACCCCGCTAGGGTGCGATTGTATAGGGTGCGATTGTATTCCACCTTATCCCCGGGTCGGCCGGCGACAAAAACAGAGGGGGGGGTGATCCTTTGCTATGGGCATTGCACCCCGCTGGGGTGCGGAGGGCGGAGAGCGCAGGGGGCTCACCAGGTACCTGCCACCTGCCACCTGATACCTACACCGTCTTAATTATCTCCCAGACGAATGCCCTGATACCTACTTCCTCGTTGATGGCGTCAATCCTTTTGACTTTCTCCAGCAGCGGGTCAACCATTTCATCGTCAACCATTACGTACATAGCTGAGTTAATTTCAGGCCAGGTGTGCGTTCCCAGGTGTGGCACGCCATCGTTACTTCCCCTTCCCTGGACATTTTCAACCATACTGTAGCCTCTGATTCCCAAACTGGTAAGCATATAGTCAACCTTCTCGGTATGGGCCTGATTATATATTATCATTACTGCTTTCATTACTATGCCATTTTTCATTATTACTGTTACAGATTATTTGTCAGTAACGGGATCCGGATTCACGGTCCGGACCCCATACTGAACTATAGCCTATTCATCAAGGAATTTGAGTTCCTTTCTAAGGCTTTTGAGTTTGTCGCGCTCACCCTTGCGGGCAAATATCACATAAACCACCGGTACTATCACCAGGGTTACAAATGTTGAGAAGAGCAATCCGCCTATAACCGATATACCCATTGGGCTCCAGATCTCAGAACCCTCACCTACGCTCATGGCAAGAGGCAACATTCCGAGCATTGTTGTCAGCGATGTCATCAGAACCGGACGCAGACGTGAGCGTCCTGATACAGCAACTGCCTCATAGAGTTCCATGCCGCGTTCCCGCATAAGGTTTATATAGTCTACCAGCACAATTGCATTCTTGACAACAATTCCTATTAGCATTACGGCTCCGATTCCCGCAATCAGGCTGAGGGTTGTTCCCGTTATAAAGAGTGCTATGGCAACACCTGCAAAAGAGAAGGGTATTGCAATCATGATTATCAGTGGCATCTTCAGTGACTCAAACTGCGATGCCATTACGAGGTAAACAAGAACGAGGCTCAGTACCATAAGGAGGCCGAGGTCCATAAAAGACTCCATCTGCTCTTCGATTGCTCCCGAAATTTTAACCTGCACACCTGCCGGGATATAGGTATCATCAATGGCTTTCTGAAGATCAACGTTTAATTCATTCAGTGGCCTCTGGTAAGGGGTGAGCGTTACCGATACAATCCTCTCCCTTCTCTTTCTTTCGATTGTGGGTGGAGACCAGAACTCCCTTATCTCTGCTATTTCGGCGAGCCTTACCATCTGACCCTGAGGATTCATGATGGCGATATTCTCAATCTCGGTAAGGGTATTGGTATACTTCCTGTTATATCTTACCACAACGTCGTACTCATCACCGAACTGCCTGAGCCTTGTGGCAGTCATTCCGGCAACCCGGTTCTTCACCATGTTCGATACCGTTGCAGTATTAAGGCCATGTATCATCATTTTCTCCTGATTCAGGAGTACCTGAAGCTCAGGCTTTGATCTGTCGCGGCTTATCTGTACATCCCTTGCTCCTTCAATCTGTCTTATCTTTTCAGACAGCTCATCGGCAACAGAGTTTGTCTCATCAAAATTATAACCATAAATTTCTACGGCGACACCTGATCCTCCGAACATACCACCGCCACCATCACTTGTCGAAACGGAATAATTGACTATCTCAGGAAATACCTTAAGTCTCTCACGCAGGTCATCTGCTATCTCCCAGACAGTCCGGTCACGCTCAAGTACAGGCACCAAACGCACTGTAAACCTTATGGTATGTGTTCCTCCGGCATTGAAAAGAGACTCAAATCCTCCCTGGTCATCCGATCCGGTGGATGAAGAGATAAGATCGACCTCCGGATAAGTTTCAGTTATCAGGGTGGTAATCTTTTCGGTAGTCAATACAGTCTGGTCTGAACGTGTTCCGGTTTGAAGCTCTACAGAAATGCTGAACCTGGATTCATCGGACTCAGGTATGAATTCAGTTCCTATTACGCCGAACAGTGACATTGACAGAACAAAAACAACAATTGATACCAGTGAAACCACGGTCTTGTGCGACAGGGCCCAGCGCAATGTCTTCTCATAAAATCTGTCAAACCAGTCGAGTGCGACCTTTACTGTTCCGTCATAGCTCAGTCTGCCAGGATTCTCTTTTTTGGGTCTGAGTCTCAGCATCAGTGAACTAAGCGTCGGTGTCAGAGTTATGGCCGCAACTGTTGAAGTTACGACAGTGATTGTCACGATAAGTCCCAGCTGACGGAAGAGTACCCCGGTGAGTCCGCTTACGAATGTAAGAGGCATGAATACTGCCACGACTGTCAGGGTGGTAACGATAACTGCAAGCCATACCTCGTTGGTTGCATATATGGCCGCTTCACGCGGACGGCTACCTCTCTCTATGTGTCTTGTTATGTTCTCAAGTACTACAATGGCATCATCCACCACCATACCGATAGCGATTGAAAGAGATGACAACGAGATTATGTTGATAGACGCATCAGCTACAAACAGATATATAAATGCAACAATAAGTGAGATGGGAATTGTAATTATTACTATCACGGAAGCCCGCCACCGCCCCAGGAAGAACAGTACCACCAGAACCACGAATATTGCTGCAAACATCAGCGCAGAGGTAAGGTTGTTTATCGACCCCTGAATAAAGTCGGCAGTATCGAATATCTTATCGATCTTAACATCTGGCGGTAGCGTCTTCGCCAGCTGGGTCATCTGCTTGTCAATCTCACGGGCTATCTTCACGGTATTGGCACCCGACTGTTTCTGGATGAAGAGCTGCATTCCCTTTTCACCGTTTACCTGCTCATAAAGACGTGATTCACGGATTGTGTCACGCACCTCTGCTACGTCGCTCAGATAAATATTATTACCATTGAAACTGCCCACCACGATATTTTTAATAATATCACTTTCAGGAAACTCACCCTGAATCCTGAGCGGGTAGTCAAACTGGCCCATCTCAAGGTATCCGGCCGGCATATTGAGGTTCTCGGCCCTCAGTATGTTCCCGATCTGCTCCACCGAGAGATTGAAAGCTTCCATGCGGCGCGGATCGATATCAACATATATTGAACGTCCGGGCACTCCGGCAAGACTTACCGAACCGACACCTTCAATACGGTTGAGCGGGTTCACAACACGCTCATCAAGTATCTTCTCAAGGCCGGCATAGCTCTCATCAGCCGTTATTGCATAGAAAATGATCGGCATCATGCTTGAATTGAACTTCAGTATCACCGGCCTCTGCGAATCCTCGGGCAGAAACTGTTCAATAAAACTGAGGGCACTTCGTATATCGTTCGATGCCTCGTCGAGGTCTGTCTCATACTCGAACTGCAGGAAAATCACTGAGCTGTTATCGCTCGAAGTTGATGTTATCTCCTTGAGGTTGCTAACGGAGTTGAGGGCATCCTCAATCGGCCGCGTTATGTTGGTCTCTATATCCGAAGCACTAGCCCCGGGGTATTGCGTAAACACTGAAACAAAAGGTATTTCCACCTCTGGATAGAGGTCTACCGGAAGATTTATCAGTGAATAGATTCCCATCACAACCAACCCCACGAATATCAGGATTGTTGTAACCGGTCGCTGAACTGAACTCTTATAAATACTCATTTTTCTGAAATTCTAAAATGTAACTATCTGACTACCTCTACTTTGTCCCCGGTGGTGAGTCTGACCTGACCCTGGGTCACAATCCTGTCACCCTCCCTGAGGTTGTCTGAAATGATCTCAATCATATCATCGTACCTCTTACCGATAACTACCTCAATTCTTGAAGCAACGCCGTCCTTCTCCACGAAAACGTACCTGATATTGGTACCTTCCTGCACAAGAACGGTTGCCGCAGGCACAACAAACGCCTCTATTTCACCCAGATCCATCGAAGCCCTCACAAACATACCGGGTCTCAGCTTTTCACTTTGGTTGGGAACCTCAACCTCTGTCTGGAATGATCGCGTCATTGCGTTAATGGTAGGATGAACCAAATGGACCTTTCCGGTGAACACCTCATCGCTGTAGATATCTGAACTGATACGCACCGGCATTCCTCTCCTGATCAGCGGAAAATACTGCTCGGTAATATTTAGCGTAACCTTTACCGGATTTATCTGCATAAGGGTAACTATGGCAGCCTTACCACCACTGGCGGCTGTCGGAGCCCCCGAATACATCTCCCCGGCCTCAAAATAACGACCGGTTATTATACCGTTAAACGGAGCCTTCAAAACAGTATTCTCCTCCAGGAAGGCCACATTTGATTTAAGCACGTCATATTGTGCCTTCATCTGGTCATATTGTTGCTGACGGGTGCTTCCGGTCTGAAGGAGTGTGTCAAGGCGGGCAAGATCCTTTTCAAGATTTGCAAGCTGTATCCTTGCCTGCATCAGCTGCGTGCGGTCCATCTGAAACAGATTGTCCCCATTTTTTACCCTGTCGCCAACCTCGACATATATATTGTCAATGCGGCCGGGAGTTGAAGGACTCATGTTTACCTCCTCAAAAGGAAGCACTGTGGCAGTAAAGTCAATAGATCTGGCTATGGTAGTCTTGCTCAGTTCAAGTACCTTAACCGGAACCGATGTAGTATCAGTAACTGCTTCAGCAGTTTCAGCAGCATTCTGACCTTGTGAGGAACATCCTGCAATCAGCACTGCAGTTACTGCTATTGTTGTAAGAGATTTAATGTAGTTCATTTCCTTATATATTATTACTGTTTATTATTATTCTGTTTTGTGATCAGTCAGAAATTACCCAGAAGTTTATCAAGGGCCACCTTTGACTGAAGCAGTGTCATGAGAGCACTTATGTAGTTGTTTTCAGCCTGCAGGTAATTCGCATTAGCCTGCGTGACCTCAAGGCTTGATGCCATTCCCTGCCTGTATTTGTTCTCTACACTGGCATAAATTCTTTTCGATACTTCAATATTTGCTTTTTGCAGGTTATACTGCTCTCTTGCATTGACAAGATTATATCGCAACTGCTTTTCCTGTATCCGCAACTGCTCTGACATCAACTCCCTGCCATTGCGAGCTTTCTCAAGCTCGATTTGTGCCTGCTTGATTTTTGAATAACGTGTGCCACTGGCAAAGATGGGCAGCGAGACCTGGAGTCCGAGAACTGAGTTGGGGAACCAGTCAAGCTCACCAAGCTTATCGCCCATACCACTCTTCGAGTAGGAATAAAATCCCGAAATAGTAGGCAGTACCGAAGCCTTCTGCATTTTAAGCGAAAGCTCAGACATCTGCTCCTGGCCTTCTATAAGCCTGAAGTTAACATTGTCACGAAGATTAAACTCAGCCTCCAGAACTGCTGAAACATCTGTAGAGGCAATAATAGACTCGAGCGACTCGGTAAGCAATATTCTTGTTTCCGGCGTAACCCCAAGCTGAAACCTGAGCATATTATAGTTTAGTTCCAATGTCCGCTCCATTGAACTCTGGGTGTTTCTCATCATAGCCACATTGGATTCCATCTGATCAACGTCAGTTGCTTCAGCCATACCTGCCGACAGCATTGCCCGTGTTGACATCAGAGTCTCTCTCAGTGCGGCTATATTGCCATCCAGTATCCTCATCGACTCTTCAGAAATAAGAATCAGATAATAGCTCATGATTACGGCTTCGCGTGTCTCCTGCTCTGTTCTCTCAAGGTTAAGACCTGTAAGCTTACCAGCCAGCTGAGATGTCTGCACTCCAACCAGGTAAGGCGCATTGAACAGCAACAATGAGGCCTGGGCTCCGAAGCTTGAGTTATATTTCGATCCGAATTGAACCGGTATTTTGGTTCCCGGCTGACCAAAAAACTCACCCGGCAAAAGGGTGGTCATAAGCTTCAGGTTATCATTCAATGATGCACTGGCATTCACCTGCGGCAGACCTGCTGATATTGCTTCCCAGATCATAAACCTTGAAGCTTCGGCATCATACTTTGCCGATACTACTGACAGGTTGTTATTCAGAGCATACTCCTGTGCATCGGCCAATGAAAGGCTCATTACCGTGGAGTCAGTCTGTGCACGAAGATTTGATGTTGAAATAAACAACAGGCAAAAAGTCGTGTAGAATAAAAGTCTTCTCGTTATTTTCATACCGTACTGATTCATTTTGGTTTTCATAATATTTTTTTCTTAAAACTGTACTGTAAAACCCTCCTCATACTTCTCAAGCAGTTTCCTGCCTTTTGAGGTGCAAATGCCTCTCAGCAGATTCAGATACAGATTGGTAATTATATCCTGCCTCATAAACTCACCTGAAGGAAAAAGTTCGAAATCGCCTGTCAACCTGAAAACGCCGAACATTCCCCTGTTGACAATTTCAGGATTAATATCTCCACGAAATGTACCATCAGAGATTCCCTGGTCAACAATTGCCCTCGAACCCGTTAGGTCGGGAATCGAACATAGTCCGCTCTTTTCAATTACATGCTGATATTTTTTGATATCAGTATAAAAGGCTGGACTCATATTCCTGAAATGGTCTCCGGTAAGTCGCAGCAGCCTGAAAATTGCTTCTATAACATTTGCAGACTCCCTCAGGGTACTCACTACCACTTCCTTCCTCTTCTCCTCCATACATTTCATAACAGTTACCAGCAATTCGTCCTTATCACGGAAGTTCTCGTATATGGTCCGTTTCGACATCCCAAGGTTTGATGAAAGCATATCCATGGTAACAGCTCTGATCCCGTATGCCTGGAACATAGCAGCAGCCTCTTCAACTATTCTGTTTTTACAATCGTTCATAACATTGAAACAGATTTGGCTGCAAAAATGTTTAAACTTTTCTGGTTTTAAAAGTTTTCTAAGGTAAATATAAGAATGGAATCTATGAATGCCCGATTTTGGTCGGTGAACAGATTTCTCGATTTTTTTGTATATCTTGTAGGGTTGTACAAATATCATTTTGCCATGAAAACGATATACCAGGTTGACGCCTTTACCACGGAACCCTTTTCGGGCAATCCTGCCTGCGTTGTGATTGCCGATGCCAACACCTCACAGGAGTGGATGCAAAACATAGCTGCTGAGATGAATGTCTCCGAGACGGCTTTTGTAATTCCGATGAAAACCGGACTGACCATCAGGTGGTTCACTCCCCTTGCTGAGGTAAACCTGTGCGGACATGCAACTCTGTCAGCAGCACATATTCTTTATGAAACAGGTTACGTTAAGAGAGGTGAGGAATTAAAATTTCAGTCACGTTCAGGCGAATTGAAAATAAAGAAATCAGGAACATGGCTGACAATGGATTTCCCGGCTTATCCGCTTATACCAATTGAGGTTCCGAAAGAATTTGAAAAGATTACGGGAGTTAAGCCGGTAGAACTCTACAGCAGCATAAACGACTGGGTTCTTGCCTTTGTCAACAATGAATATATCGTGCGTGATGCTAAGCCTGATTTCGGGGCGATGAGGCATTCAGGCATGGGACACCTTATGATTACTGCACCCTCTTCGGAAACGAACTTTGATTTCTGTGTACGCTGCTTTGCTCCGTCAGTGGGAATAGATGAGGACCCGGTGACAGGATCGGCACACTGTGCTCTTACACCATTCTGGTATCATAAAACCGGGCGCACAGAATTTCTGTCTCATCAGATATCAAAGCGCAGCGGTATACTAAAGGTGTCGATGAACGGTGAGCGTGTGCTTATATCAGGTCAGGCAGTTACGGTCTTCAAAGCTGAACTTGCTTTCTGATATAACTGAAATCATTCTGATATATACGATTATGTGCTACGGCTGTAGTTCTGACTGGCAATAATTTACAGAATCACTCCCATGAATTAAACATTTTTTATGAATCCGGATTGCAGCATTTAATACAACTTTCTGTCTATAATCAGGTAAACGTGAACACCATCGTTTACGAAAATTGTAAAATCATTCAGAAATAATTTAAAATAAACTAACATGAAAAGAATTACTATCCTTACCGCAATTGCTTTTGCCCTCTCTGTTTCTGTAATGGCACAGACTCCTGATGATAAAGAGGCTATTAAAAAGGTTATCCAGGCAGGTTATGTCGACGGATTGCAGAACTTTGGTGATACTGAGGTGACAAAAAAGTGCTTCTATCCGGGGTTTTTTATTACTAATTACAATCCGGCCAGCAACCAGATCACACATACACCTATTTACAACTGGATTGAAAGTGTTGAGAAGACAAAGGCTTCAGGTAATATACCCACACGCAAGATCACTGTTGAATTTGATATGATAGATGTAACCGGTTACACTGCGATGGCAAAGATCAGGTTAATTGAGAACGGATCGAGGCTGCTGTTTACCGACTACCTTCTTCTTTACAAGTTCACCGAGGGATGGAAGATAGTTCAGAAAACCTACATGAGACACTAGCGAATCAATGATAATCAGGGGCCGGCCTCATAAAAGGGGCCGGCCTTCGTTTTTGAGACCCAAATTGTGCTTACTTCTGATTCCTGAAAAAAACGCAGAATAAATTTTGTCATATCTGATTTTATGTTTTACTTTGCACTTCAAAGTACTTTATATATTTCAGAAACTGATAAAGATTAAACATCTATGAATTGGAAGATAATAAGCGGTGTATTTGGTATCCTGTTTTTTGCAATCGGTATTGTAAATACTTTCTGGGGCAACGACATGGTATTTGGCATTTTCATAATGGCGATTTCAATACTCTACTTCATTCCCCTGAATGCTGTTTTACTGAAAACAACAGGATACAAATTCTCGGGAGCTGTGAAAGTAATATTGGGCATCTTCATACTCTGGGCATCTTTAGGCGTAGGTGAGTTATTCGACAAAGCCGACATGATGCTGGGCGATATCAGATCAATTTTGCCCTGAGTCGCCGCAGACCTCACCGTTTACCG
>CAZMSH010000008.1:110740-113406 GCA_964568875.1 uncultured Rikenellaceae bacterium
CCGTCCACCTATTTCAGAAGATTATCATTAAACAGCTTCAGTATCCTCTTATATTCATCGACCCAACTGCTGGCTTCTGTGAAAGAGTGTCTTTCGACCGGATATACAGCCAGTTCCCAGTTCTCCTTACCAAGCTCTATGAGTCTTTGCGACAGCCTGATAATATCCTGGAACTGCACGTTATCATCTATTATTCCGTGGCACATCAGCAGTGCACCTTCGAGTCCGTCAGCGAAATTTATCGGCGAGCTTCGCTGATAGGCTATGCTGTCGGCAACAGGAGTATTAAGAATATTTGCCGTATATCCGTGGTTATAGTGAGCCCAGTCTGTTACTGATCTCAATCCGGCACCTGCTGCGAAGACTCCCGGTTCGGTAAACATTGCCATCAGCGTGATGAATCCGCCATATGAACCGCCATATATACCAATACGCTCCGCATCGACCCCATGATTTTCAACCAGGTACCTTGCACCATCAACATGATCTGAAAGATCCTTACCTCCCATGTGCCTGTATATGCCTGTCCTCCAGTCTCGTCCGTAGCCTGAACTGGCACGGTAATCAATGTCCAGAACCGTATATCCCAGGTCGGCAAGCATATTATGGAACATATACTCCCTGAAATACTGGCTCCACCACTTGTGGACATTCTGAAGGTATCCTGCACCATGCACGAATATTACAGCTGCTTTATTCTTAACACCAGCTTCAGGAGTATATAGCCGTGCATAGACCTCGGCTCCGTCCTGTGCCTTAAAGGTTACGATCTGCGGGTCCCTCCACGGATATGATTTGAATTCATCACTAAGCGAGCTGGTGAGCTGCAGCGCCTCTGCCCCGGGCTTATTTTCCATCACATATACTTCCCATGGTTTGTTGGAGTAAGAGTAACGGATTGCCAGCCACTTTTCATCCGGTGACATCGACACTTCATTGCTCCCGACCATCGAGGTTATCTGTGTCCTGGTTCCACCATTGAGAGGCATACGGTAGAAATGTCTCTCGCCGGGATGAACCTCGTTGGATGAGAAATACCACCATTTTTTGTCGAGTGACATTACAGGGTTATAAACCTCGAATTTTCCTGAAGTCAGCGCTTTCTTTTCGCCTGTCACCACATCGACGGTATAGAGATGTGAGTAGCCGCTCTCCTCAGACTGGAACCAGAGGTGACGGTTGTCAGGCATGAATCCCATGTTCCTGCCGCTGATACCGGGTCCTCCTATCCATGCTTCATCTCGCTGACGGTCGAGAAGTTTCAGGTCTCCTGACTCAGGATCGAGCAGCATGATCCATCTGTCCTTGTTGTCATGTGAAGTTATATTCACCACAGCGTAGCGGCCATCTTCAGACCATATAACACCACCGACATTTACTTCCCTGTCTTCGCTCAGTTCGGTTCCTTCAAAACCGTATTCATACATGTATTCAGGCACATCTCTTATACCCGGTACTGATGAACTGTTTACGCTGTAAACTGTCCTCTTCTCTGTATCATAAATGCTTAGTCCTACCGAGCTCATGGCGGAACCGACCTTTGACCTTGCATTGAAACTCTCTACATAGCCTGATGATGTGATGTAATTGGGTACAATCGTATTCTTTGACGAAACAGACGGACGTTCGTAGGTATTGTATGTCACAAACCGCTGGTTAGGACAGATATCGATACCGTTGGCCCCGCCATCGCCCAGATTTATTGTTCTCGGCCTTTCGCTGCGGGCCTGGGATGAGGACTGACCACTGCGCGCCTGAGCTCTCTGTGCTGATTGCTGCTCCTGCCTGATTTTGAAGTATTCAAAAAGATAAAGTTGCTGATCCCTCAGCCATCTGTCCTGTTCCGACAGAGACCCATCCTGTCGAGACGAGGCCCCGGCACCTGTACGAAACATAGAGCCTCCCTGCTGAAACTGGCTGCCTGAAGATTGCTGCTGGGTGCTTCCGTTGGCTCCTCCCTGACGAAAATCTGTGAGCTGGGTAACAAATCCTGTCTGTATGTCTCTTTTAAAGATATTGAGACCAACCTGATAGATGATCTCCTTTTCGTCGCGTGAAAACCTGGGGTTGGTGATGGATTCAAGAGTGTTGGTAAGCCTGGTTACCTTTCCGTTACGGACCTCCTGCAGGTATAGGTCACCATTGCTGACATACAGAAAACGCGAACGATCGCTGTTATAAACAAGGCCGCGGGGAGGCAGGGCTTCCCTTACATTGTCGTCTGAGACGGTGAGTTCCTTTTTCTTCAGGTTGTAGCTGTACTGGATTGCAGATGGTTTATTTTCAGGATTCCAGGTAAAAAAGAAGTAATCACTCTGATTGAGCCATTGGATCTGATCAGGCAGATTACCTACCCAGTCGTAACCCCTCATGATGTCTTCCATTTTCAGTTCTGATTTGCCCTGAGCTCTGAGGGTCGTGGCAGCGGTAACGGTTAACAGAACCAGAAAAACAATTGTTTTCATGCGTAGAATTCTCATAGTTGTTGGTTTTTTGTTGTTATATTTTGATATTCTATATTATTGTATATCATTTATTTACATTTATAATTCATTTTTGCCGGCGACAAAAACGGGGGGCTGGTCTGTTGCTATTAATATTCAACCCCGACGGGGTTGTAAGGTAATACCATTTCTTCATAATCCGGTTATATCAAAGGGAGGGAT
>CAZMSH010000009.1:0-63422 GCA_964568875.1 uncultured Rikenellaceae bacterium
TTCAGGCTCCGGTGAGCTCGCCTTCGGCTCGGTTCTCCCTTCGGTCGTGAGCTCGCTGCGCTCGGTTCTGGTTGCTGGTTGCTGGTTTTACCTTCGCCTTTCAGGCTCCGGTGAGCTCGCCTTCGGCTCGGTTCCGTTTGCCGTTTACCGTTTTTTCAATTTGATGAACGCTCCCCCTACTTTTTTCCTTGCACAAAATTGGATAAATTGCCGGAGAATAATTATATGACCTATGAAAAGATATTCGCTTGAAAACAGAGAGAGTAATAAGCTTGTAAGGATATTGCAGATACTCTTTGGAATAGCCTGCATTATAACGGCCGGATGGTGGGCCGTATATATGATTAAGTCACTGGAAAGCGGCAACTACTGGATAGCTACCCTGTTCATGTTCTTTTTCGGCGCCTTCCAGATATACTCAGGTCTGGGATATGCATCGAAATATCTGATTATAGGTAAAGAGACTCTGAAAATCAAAAAAGCCGCTATCGGGCGGGAGCAGTTGATCCGTAACAGCGATATTGAAAGAATTGACATACTCCCTCTTTCAATATCAGTTACGTTGCGCAACGGCAAAACATTCAATGTAAGCTTTCCGGTTACCCTGAATGAAACCATTGACCGTGTTAAAGATGCAATAGAGGAATTCGGCAGAGACAATAAAATATTAACAGAGGAAAAAAGAGAGGGGAAATGAAGATAAGAATGGCAATGATAGGCGGCGGTGCTGGTTCATTCATAGGACCAGTGCACAGGATGGCTGCCACTCTTGATGGTGAGTGTGAACTTGTTGCTGCAGCCCTGAGCAGCGACCCTGATAATGCCATCAGCAGCGGTATAAGGGCAGGGCTGCCGGGAGACAGGATATATACCGACTGGCAGGCTATGATAGATGCCGAAAAACTTAAACCGGTTGAAATTAGGCCTCACTTTATATCAATAGTAACTCCTAACTTTTTGCATTACCAACAAATATCCGAATCACTGAATGCCGGCTTCCACGTACTGTGCGACAAGCCTTTATGTATGACAGTATCTGAAGCCAAAGAGCTGAAGAATCTGGTCGAGGCCAGCGGTCGCCTCTTCTGCCTCACTCACAATTATACCGGCTACCCTATGATAAAGCTTGCCCGTGATATTGTAAGAAGAGACCGCCTGGGTCAGGTACACAAGGTATCAGTTGAATATTTTCAGGGATGGCTCTCAACAAATGCTGAAGGAGAGGGCAACAAACAGGCTGCATGGCGCTCAGACCCCTCAAAAGCCGGCAATACCGGTACTATGGCTGACATAGGAACCCACGCTTTTAATCTTGCCGAATATGTTTCATGCCTGAAAGTAAAAGAGGTGTGTGCAGACATTACTCCGACTCTATTTAACAGGAGACTCGATGATGATGGCAATGTGATGCTTCGATTTGAGAATGGAGTTAAGGGTTCTCTTCTGGCCAGCCAGATAGCCACAGGAGAGGAGAACAACCTGCGGCTGAAGGTTTACGGAGAAAAGGGTAGCCTGACATGGGAACAGATGAATCCTAATGATCTTATTGTACGCAGTACCGGAGAACCTATCCGGGTGTATCGGACAGCTGCATTTACCGGCGATGATGCTGAAAGAAATACCAGGTACACCAGGCTTCCTGCAGGCCACCCCGAAGGGTTTATTGAGGGCTTTGCAAATGTTTATCGCAGCTTTACCCGGGCAATCAGGGCTGTCTCTGACAACCTGCCCCCCGAATCCGATTATCCGGGGATAGAAGAAGGTGTCAGGGGTATGAGATTCCTCGAGGCTGTCGTCAATTCATCGGCAGCCGACAGCAAATGGACTCTATTGTAGAAGGTTATTGATCAGGTACTCCCGGCTTATGCGGGCACTCTCAAGGGGTGTATGGGTAACACAGTTATCCTGTTCGACAAAGTGATATTTCATACCCGACAGTTTCATCTCTGAGAATATCGGTTTGAAATCTATTATACCCTCTCCCATTGTTGCATCACGCTTATCAGGGGTCATATCCTTCACATGCCACAGCTCAAACCTGCCGCGGTATTTCCTGAAATAGTCAACAGGGTCTTTGCCTGCTGCAGTAATCCAGCACAGGTCAATTTCGAATGTTACCAGCAACGGATCGGTACGTTCGGCAAGGATATCAAACGGTACTATTCCCTCTATCTCAGTGAATTCAACTGAGTGGTTATGAAACGCAAACCTTATTCCCCGGGAATTACATAAATCGCCTGCATAATTCATGAAATCGGCGGCCTCCCTGAATCCATCCAGAGAACGGCTCCACGTCCTGGGCAGTGAAGGAAGAACAAGAAAACTGAGACCGGCTTCTGCCGCATCCTCAACCATCCGTACCGCATTGTCGCGGTTGATTCCATTATGACTGCTTATCAGCTTCATTCCAAAACTCTCTACAACCCGCCTGAACTCGACCGGACTCATTCCGTAGAACATACCGTTTGAGTAATTGGCAGCCTCAATCCAGTTATAACCCATTTCAGCAACGGCAGCCAATGTTCCCTGAGCATCACGTGCCATATCCTGTCTTACAGTGTAAAGAATCAAACCGGTGGAAGGATCCTCCTTCCTGCATGCCAGTGTCGGCGCCAAAGCAATAGCAGTTGCTGCTATGCCTGATTTTCTGATAAATGAACGTCTTGTTTCCATGCATTCTGTTTCAGATTATTAACTCCTTTTCTCTGTCCCATCTGACCTTCCTTCCCTCATGATAGGCGATGGTTCCCATATGAGCCGTTATTGCTTCCTCAAAAGCCTGGTCAATGTTGCACGATGGTGTTCCTCCGTTCCTGATACAGCTTAACCATTCCCTGAGGTGCAGATGTGTTGTATCAATGCGGCGGCCACCCCTGTAAGTGTAGAGCAGTCCGCGCCCTGCAAAATACTGTTCTGTGGCTGAGGTCACAGCGTCAACGTTCTTCCTTCCCGGGGTGAATGTAAGAATAGGCAACTCGGTATCTATAATGCCTTCACTGATCTCCTTCTTATATTTCGTTGAAGCTCTGTCAGCATAAATAATCAGCGAGTTACTAACTTCCATCGAACCATCATGACCCATTATTACCTTTCCTCTTGATCTGTTGCTTGCCAGGGTTGCGCTGTAGAGCATCGTCAGTTTCTCATTTTCAAACTCAAATACTGTCTGCAATACATCGGGTACTGTTCTTCCGTCACGAAAGAAGTATATACCTCCCGATGAGACTGCACTATCTGGAATGCCAAAACCGAATATCTGGTTCATAGCATCAAATTCATGGGTAAGAAGATCGCCTGACAATCCTGTGCTGTAATCCCACCAGCAGCGCCAGCGAAAGAAGCGCTCAAGACTGAAATCGTGCCACGGAGCTTGTCCTATAAACTGTTCCCAGTCAATAGTCTCAGGTGAGGCCTTTTCATGTATAGGGTAAACCCATGCACCATTGGGGTCGTTACGGTTTGTGGTAACCTCTATAAGATTAACCTTACCAATAACACCCTTATCAATGGCTTCCTTTGCTTTCATGTATGCCTCTGTCTGCCTGCCCTGATGGCCAAGCTGAAACACGACTCCTGTCTCCCTGATTACTTTTCTGACCTCGTAGGTCTCCTCTACCGACCAGCTTAACGGTTTTTCACAATACACATGCTTGCCGGCCCTGGCTGCTTCAATTGCCATGGGAGCGTGCCAGTGATCAGGTGTTGAAATTATTACTGCATCAATGTCAGGGGCTGCTATCAGCTCTTTGTAGTTTCTGTAAACAACAGGCATATCGCCCGTCTTTTCACCGTTACCCGAACGGTATATATTTGCTCCTGCGGCACGGGCTCTGTCGGCGTATACCGAAAAGATATCACAGACACCGCGGATTTCGACGTTAAGGTTATCCTGCTCCATAAACTCGGCATAGCGCGTATCTTTACCGTTGCTGACTGAGGCCTCCCTGAGTGCGTCGACGTCGTCTGGGTGAAGAAAACCGGCTGCCTTCGCAATCTGCGGCCCCCGTATCCCGAAGCCTATAATACCCAGCCTGATGGTATGTCCTGTTGCCGGTGGCAACGGATGATCAGGGGCTGCTGCTGTCATGTCAACACTGTCAAGGATATTTCCCCTGAGCATCTTTTCATATCTTCTCTTTTTAAAATATGCATAGGCAAAAGCGCCAAGCACCGGAACAGTGGCAAGTCCCTTCAGTACATCCCGTCTGGTGAAATTGTCTCCTTTTACGGGCTCAGTATCTCTCTCTTTATTATTCTCGTTGCTCATAAATAATACTCTAACTGTTTTTTCCAAAAATAAACCTGTCAATACCGTATATTCTCTCGGTGGGGAAATGATATAAAACGAACATCACAGCCAACTGTATCAGGTTTTTGTTAACCCAGAGGTAACTTCCTTCAGAAGGAACGGCGTATCTGGTTGCCACCAGAGGAGGATGCGACAGATAGTAAAAACCCAGCAACACCATTCCTGAAATCAGTGCCACCCTCGTAAGGCAACCGGTGATCAAACCCAATCCTATTGCCACTAAACCCCACACATTCATAAAGTCAACTATTGACAAGGTTGTCGGGTCAGAAGCCAGCATCCTGAAGAATCCTGCCATGAATCCGCCTGAGTCAAGAAGAAAACCAGCTGAAGACCAGTCGGGATTAACAGCCTTAACAACACCCTCATACAGAAAAAGCCAGCCGGTCAGCAGCCGCAATACCATCAGGCCTGCCAGCTGAATAGGTTTATAATTTATTTTCACGGTATAAATACGTTGATTATTGTTAAAGATGCAAATTTAAAATTTACTGTCTAACTAAGAATTATTATTGGCTCTATTTGAATAAGTATATCTCAGTCCTTCGTCAAAAAGAGGTATCTTTGATAATGAAACGACCACCCGATGGCAAACTACTCTGAATGCAGCGGCAATACATGCAGGTGCCTCGTCTGTCCGCATAAATGCAATATCAGTACGGGTTCATCAGGACTATGCGCAGTCAGGCAAAATGAAGGTAATGGCACTGTTGCGCTGACCACCTTCGGACTGGTATCAGGTTATGGTTCCGACCCTATAGAGAAGAAACCACTTTACCATTTCTACCCCGGAAGCACTATTCTTTCGGTAGGGTCTTATGGCTGTAACCTCAGCTGCGATTTCTGCCAGAACTGGCATATTTCCAATGGCAGGAACCCAATGCCGGGCAAAAGGATGAAGCCGGAACAGATTGTGAGTGATGCTCTTGACATACCCGGAAACACCGGCGTTGCCTTCACCTATAATGAGCCGGTGGTGTGGATTGAGTTTATGCTGGCAACTGCAGGAAAGGCCAGGGAGTCAGGACTTGCTACCGTTATGGTCAGTAATGGCTATGTCAATGAAAAGCCTCTGGAGGATATTCTCAATGTTGTTGATGCTTTTAATATCGATCTGAAATTCTTCAGCAACGAAAGCTACAGGAAATATACCGGAGGAACCCTGCGTCCGGTACTCAGGAGCCTTTCACAGATAGCTTCTTCCGGTCGCCACCTCGAAGTGACTACTCTGGTTATACCCGGCCTGAACGATTCTGATGACGAGATAAAAGATATTGCCGCCTGGATAGCGTCGGAATGCGGCAGAGACACACCCCTGCATCTCAGCCGCTACCACCCGGCTCACAAACGGACAACCGGTCCCACCGCTGTAGGCAAGCTTGTGGAATTACACAGGCTGGCTTCTGAATCGCTCAGTTACGTATATATCGGAAATGCATACAGCCCCGGACTGTCAGATACCCGATGCCCCGGTTGTGGCACTACAGTCACGACAAGAACAGGTTATATCACGGATTTTCAGAACCTGACTGATTCAGGAAAATGCAGCCGTTGCGGCCACACAGTGTACCGGCATTTTACTTCTCCCGGGTAACCTTACTAAGCCTGTCAAAGAGATTATCAATTCCGGCAAGCAGGTCTTTTCTGATAGCCTTGTAGTAGGCTTTCCTTTCAGCAGGTGGCGCGGCTTTGTCACCCTTATTTATCCTTACACATAAATCGTTACGAAGCTGGATGGCCGTCTCAACTATATCAGTCAACTCTTCTGTCTGCTTACCCGGATAGAGGCCGGAAAAGGTAAAACAATCAGAAACTACCTCAAAAACAAGGTATTCAATATCTTTTTTCAGGTTTCTTACACTTGCCATATCAATTCTGTTTAATGGCGCAAAGATATACTTTTTTAAACGCAAGCCAAGGCACCCTACCTGACCTCAGGGCGACGGAAGGCATCAAGACTCTCCTTTACCCTCATAGTATAAAGCTCCAGTAATCGACTTACAAGAGGGTTGTCAACCCTGAAAGTGATTTCGTCAATCAGCCTTACGGGTAAAACCATCGGCGAGGTTCCCGTCATAAAAACCGATTCAAAATCAGCTATTTCATCAACATGAACCGAATCCATTACCACCTCTATGCCATTCAGGCTGCATATGTCAAGTACATGCTTTCTTGTTATTCCCCCCAGAACTTTATGATCGGGCGCCGTAAACAACTTACCTGACTTTACGAAGAAGATGTTTGACCTGCTGCCTTCGGTAACGAATCCGTCAGTATCAACAAGGAGCGCTTCATATGCGTCAGAGAGAATGAGTCTGTGATAAATAGACGATCTTAACCGGTGGTTGATAACCTTCACCTCAGGATTCTCCCTCTCTGCATGATATAGTATTGTCTTAACTCCTTCCCGGTACTGCCGCCGGGTAGGATATAGCGGCTCAATGAAATAGAGAAGATAGCTGCTCTCATTCTCCCGGTAGTTAAAGACTATCTTGAGATTAGCCTCCTTAACTCCTGCATTCTTCCTGAGCATGACTATTTGTTCAGCCATCTGGCGTGGCGTGGCCAGCATTTTATGGGAATGATATTTTACGCTCATAGCCATGCGCTCCATATGGTCTTCAAAAAAGAGGGGACCAGAACCCATCATGCGCAATACCTCATATACAGATTCTCCTTCATAAACCTCTGAATTGCTAAATAGGCATGCCGGCGTCAGCTCGCCGTTCCTGACAAAATACCTGCCGTAACACTCGCTCATGGTAAAATCATTTTTAATAACTCAAAATTAAGAAGATTCCGGCACTAAAGGAATTCTGATTAATTTTAACGGATAAAAGTCAGAGCAACCAAAGGTGTACGCAATATTAGATATTGAGACCACAGGTGGCAGTCCTCTCAGGGAGAAGATCACCGAGATTGCTGTATACGTTCACGACGGTAAACGAATTACTGATGAATTCGTTACACTGATCAATCCTGAAAGAAACATTCCCTACTTTATCACCAGCATGACAGGCATTACAAATGAAATGGTTGAGGATGCACCGAAATTCTACGAAGTGGCGAAGCAAATAGTGGAGATAACAGAAGGGAAAGCCATTGTAGCTCACAATGCTCGTTTCGACTATTCATTTCTGAGACACGAATTCAAATCCCTCGGCTTCAATTTCAGACGTAACATTATTGATACTGTCTCTGCCTGCCGTAAACTGATTCCGGGATACCCTTCCTACAGCCTTGGCAATATTTGCCGTGAACTGGGAATAGTTATTGAAGACCGGCATCGTGCTGCTGGCGATGCTCTGGCTACCGTTAAACTCTTTGAGCTGCTGCTTGAAAAAGATGAAAAAATTAACGGTCCGGGGGCTTCACTCTTCCGTAGCACAAGAGATGTAAAACTCAACCCTTCCCTCGACCTGTCAAAACTTGAAGATATACCTGAAGAGCCAGGTATCTACTTCTTCTACGATGAAAACAACGAGTTGATATATATTGGCAAGAGCCGTAATCTGGCTGACAGGATATCAACACATCTTTCAAATAACACTACCAGGAGAAGCATGGAGATGCGCGACCGGATAGCTTCAATTGACTGGGAATGTACAGGAAGCGAACTGGTAGCACTACTTAAGGAATCGGAAGAGATAAAGCGAAACAAACCTCTTTATAATCGCGCGCAAAGAAGAACAGGAGCAGTATGGGGTCTTTTTAAAGGGATCAGTCCGGAAGGATATATAACATTCAGAACCGACAATATCAACTGTGAAGAAATACCACTTGCAACATATTCATCGAAACAGAAGGCACGGGCGGCCATACAGATGCTTGTAGAGAAATACAGGCTATGCCAGAAGATGTGCGGACTATATGACACTGAAGGGAGTTGCTTCCATTACCAGGTCGGAATCTGCTCTGGTGCCTGCAACGGCAGTGAAAGCCCCGAAGATTACAATTCAAGAGCTGTTAAAGTAGTAGATGAATTCAGTTTCGGACAACGTAACTGTCTGATCATTGACTCCGGGAGACATCCTGAAGAACGCTCAGCAGTCAAGATCGTCAATGGGAAATATATAGGATACGGGTGGTTTAATGTCAATGATGTGGGCTTTGGACTGACCCCGGTTCACGATTGCATTGTACCAGCTTCAGATAACAGAGATGTACAGATGATCATCAAAGGTTATATCTCGAGAAACAAAGTGGAGAAGATTATAGATTTCTGATATCAGATGTCAGATGTCAGATTTAACTTCAGATAAAGCTGCAGTATAATCCGAATTCTTTCAGGTTCTGAAATCTCAGATCAGAATTCTTGTTTTCATGGTGCCGACAGATTATGAAATGAATGGAATAATTCTAAATTTGTAGGATAAACCAAGATTTTAACCGCTTATGGCCATTTTCAAACGCACCAGCGGGCTTCTGATCAATAAGTTCGATGAATTTCTTGACAATGTCGAAGTTGGATTGCTGGTTTTCAGGGAAGGTATCAAAAGCTACCTTCATGGCGACATGGAGGCACTGAACCGTCACCTTCGCAAGATTGAAGCCCTTGAAGAGAATGCAGACAAACTTCAGCGTGAGATTGAAAACGACATGATTGTCCATTCAATACTGCCAAAAGAGAGGGTGGAAGTCTTCAGACTTCTTGACCGTACCGATGAGATTATTGACACCACAAAACACTCATTGACTGAATTTACAGTAGAGGTACCAGATATACCGGAGAGTCTGAAGGCTGATTTTATAAGGCTGACAGAAGCCTCAGCAAGCGCAGGTGATGAACTTATACCGGCAATCAGAACATACTTCACCACCCCCTACCTGGTAAGGGATAAGCTGATCAAAGTCTACTTCTTTGAAAATGAAACCGACAGACTATCGACAGAGATCAAGACCAGGATCTTTCAGCAGATGCCTGAACTCGACCTGGCCAGAAAAGCACATCTCCGGTACATACTGCACCATATCGAAGGGATTTCCGACAAAGCACAGGCCGTTGCCGACCTGCTGACCGCGATGGCAATAAAAGTTATAATGTAATGACCCTCCTGTTTATAACCAGCGGACTTTTTCTCGGGTGGTCACTCGGAGCGAACGATGCCGCGAACATATTCGGATCGGCTGTCGGATCGAGAATGATAACCTTCCGGAAAGCCGCTATTATTGCTTCGATATTTGTGATCCTGGGAGCGGTATTACAGGGGTCAGGAACATCCGACACCCTTGGCAAGCTTGGAGCCGTAAATGCCATAGGAGGTTCCTTCACTGTAGCCCTAGCCGCAGCAATAACTGTCTACTCAATGACAAAATCGTCACTGCCTGTCTCCACAACCCAGGCGATAGTCGGTGCAATAATAGGCTGGAACATTTATACCGGCAATGCAACAGATGCAAAAACACTTACACAGATTGTAACGACTTGGATATCAGGACCTGTATTGGGAGGAACGTTTGCCATTCTGCTCTATATGCTCTTAAAGTGGTATAAGAAAAGAGCGGGCATACATATGATCAGATTTGAATCCTATATCCGCAACGGACTGATTATAGCAGGTGCTTTCGGGGCTTTCAGCCTGGGAGCAAATAATATCGCGAATGTCATGGGCGTATTCGTTCCGGCAATAGACCTGCCGGCAATAGACCTTGGATTTCTCACCTTAGGGTCGGGACAGCAACTCTTTTTCCTTGGGGGAATTGCCATAGCACTTGGTATTATAACTTACTCAAAGAGAGTTATGGAGACTGTCGGTTCCGGCATCTTTGAGCTCAGCTCTGAGGCCGCACTGGTTGTGGTTCTCTCACAGTCACTGGTTTTGTTTCTCTTTTCATCAGTAGCCCTCGCAAATCTTCTTAACGGAATAGGACTGCCATCTCTTCCTCTGGTACCCGTTTCAAGTTCACAGGTGGTAATAGGTTCCATACTTGGAATAGGCCTCTACAAAGGAGCCCGCAATATGAACTACAGGATGCTCGGCGGCATAGCCCTCGGATGGATAGCCACTCCCATTATCGCCGGCCTGGTATCATTCTTCTCACTCTTCTTCGTAGAAAACGTATTCGAAATCATCGTAGCCATACCCTGAAAATACTCCTGACATCTGATTTGCTGAATCTATATTTCGCTGATTTGCTAATCTACTAATTATCAATTTCTCGCGCTTACTCATTCTCCCAATCCCTATTTTCGTCAAAAAAATTTGACTAATATGTTTTTGGTTCGTAACTTTTCATTATGAATTAGTTAAACCACTATCAGTCCTGACTAAAAACAACAACATGAAAGCAAATCTACCCCCCGTTAAGGCTTTTCTCTTTTCTGACAGCGACTTCATGTTAAGCAGAATAGCAATACTGCTCATACTTGCAACTCTCTTCCCTGCGCCCTGTGCCCTCAGTCAGATCCCGCAGGGATTCAACTACCAGGCTGTTGCCTTTGACGAGGCAGGCATCCCTATAATAAACACCTCAATCGAGGTACGAATAACCATCCAGTCGGCTGAAACCGGAGGAACCATCTTCTGGCAGGAATTGCACAGTCCTGTCCTAACCAACGGCTATGGGATGTTTACTATGGTTGTGGGAACCGGCACCAGAGAGACAGGAACCGCGACAACATTCAATGAAATAGACTGGAGTATCTCTACCAAGTTCATAAAAACCGATGTTAACCATGGCGGATGGAAGACAATGGGCTCAGCACAGCTATGGAGCGTACCATATTCATTGGCAACAGCCAATTTTGCCGGCTCCCTGAACAAATTAGAGGTGGAGGGGATCACAGACTCTCTCGAGGAACCTCTCTTTGAGGTCAGAAACAAGAACGGACAGACAGTCTTTGCAGTCTATAACGAAGGCGTAAGAGTATATGTTGGTGATGGAATCAGCAAGGCAAGAAAGGGTGGCTTCGCAATAGGCAGCATGGAGGAATCAAAGGCGAACCCCTACGACCTGTTCTATCTCGACAGCGATTCAATTAGGTTTTATCTCTATAATCCACCCGAAGGAAAGCCTGTTAAGGGTGGCTTCGCAATAGGCAGCATGGAGGAATCAAAGGGAGTATGGCAGGATTTTCTGCTTGTAACAACCGACAGCACGATAATAGCCACATCAAATCAGGCCAGGAAAGTTTCAATCAGAAACCCACTCGACAATATGCCGCTGTTCAATATTGACGGAAGCCTCAGAATGGGGTACGATGAAAGCAAAACAGCAGGATCAATAAACTTTGACGGTACCAAATTCTATACATACGGTGAGAGTAAGAACGGAAGCAAGTCTGATGACGAGAAGGAGTTTGTGGTTACAGGTTCTCCCGAGGTTATAACCGAATCTGTTACCAATATTACAAGGAACAGTTTTACAATAACCGCAACTGTCCTCACCGACGGAGGGTCAGAGATCATTGCCAGGGGTATCTGCTGGGGGACAACAGCCGGACCTTTGTTGACAACCAACACCAGCGTAACTGTTGACGGCGGTACCGGCTCATTTACAGCCTTGGCCACCAGTCTGAAAGGTTCAACTACATATTATGCCAGGGCCTTTGCAACAAACAGCAGGTTTACCAGCTACGGTGAAGATGTGATGTTCACTACTCCGGAACCGGTTCTGCCTAAGGTTACTACTGTGAGCGTCTCCTCTGTCACATCCACAACTGCAGTCAGCGGTGGTATCATAATTGACGACGGTGCTGCAGAAATAATAGAAAAAGGTGTTTGCTGGAACACAACCGGCAATCCTGTACTGACAGATAATTTTACGACAGACGGTCCAGGTTCAGGAGAATTCATGAGTAATCTGACATCTTTGCTTACCAACACCACATATTTCGTCAGGGCTTATGCCACAAACAGCGTCGGCACAGCATACGGAGAAGTATTCTCATTTTCGACAAGCGACCTGCCGGTGCTTTCAACAAATCCGATCACCGCAGTAACAGGCACCTCGGCCACCTCAGGCGGTAATATATTCGCAGGAGGGGAACTGTCTATTCTTCAGCGCGGTGTCTGCTGGAACACAACGGGGAACCCGACGCTCGAAGACTCATTCACCGATAACGGCAGCGGCAGCGGATCATTTGTCAGCAGTATTGACGGGCTGACGTTGGGAACAACCTACTTCGTAAGAGCCTATGCCACCAATGCAACCGGAACCGCCTATGGCAACGAATATTTCTTCACTACCATAAATGTACCGACTGTTGTAACTGATCAGGTATCTCTGGTAACCGGCATATCGGCAACCTGCGGCGGAAATGTAACCCTTAACGGAGGAGCAATGGTGACTGAGCGCGGTCTCGTATGGAACACTACGGGTGACCCTACCAAAGATGATTCATTCCTGATACTGGGCGAAGGACATGGAGCATTCTCAGGAGAGATAACAGGACTAACAATAGGTACTGATTATTATGTCAGGGCATACGCGATAAACATAATAGGCATTGCATACGGGGAGACAAAGATGTTTACAACACAGAATTTTGCAACAGTACTTACTGCTGAGGTCACCGATATAACCTACACCACAGCCACGGGTGGAGGAAATGTCACCTCCGACGGAGGCGCCCTGATAACCCAGCGGGGTGTATGTTGGAATACCACCGGCAGTCCAACCGTGACCGACAGCAAAACATCCGATGGCACGGGTACGGGAACATTTGTGAGCAAATTAACAGGACTTGCAGCAAATAACACATATTTCGTACGTGCCTATGCAACAAATAGTATCGGCACCACCTACGGCCCTGAAATCAGCTTTGCCTCTCCTACAATCGTTGCTCCCGAACCAGGGCTACCGGTAGTCGGAACGGTAAGGATCACAACCTCAAACGATGGCTATCATACAGGTGGTTATATCTCATCCGATGGCGGATCGCCCGTTACTCAGAGAGGTGTCTGCTGGAGTACCTCAGAAAACCCGACATTAACTGGCACCTACACTATTGACGGCAGTGGCACGGGATTGTTTAACAGCCTGATAACCGATCTTGATGGCTGTGGTGTAACTTACTATGTCAGGGCTTACGCCACAAACAGCACCGGAACCGGTTATGGCAACCAGCTCATTGTCACCAGCGGCGGAATAATTGTCATTGATGAAACTACAGTAATAACTGAAATTACCAGGACAAGTGCCGTAAGTGGTGGAATAATCTCAAGTGATGGTGGATGCGAAATAGTGGAAAGAGGTATCTGCTGGAGCAGAAAACCTAATCCAACAATAAACGACCTCAAATCAGTTTCCGGGAGCGGCACTGGTTCATTTTCGGCTGCTCTTACTGACCTTATTCCCAACTATACATATTATGTAAGGGCTTATGCAACCAACATTCAGACAACTAATTATGGACCCGAGATTAGCTTCACCACCCAATCCGGCACACTTGGCCTAAAGATAGGACAGTTCTATGCTGGAGGTTATATATTCTACCTTGATGAAACCGGAGATCATGGTATTGTAAGTGCGCCTGAAGATGCAGGTGTCGCATTATGGGGATGCGGGAGCATTTCAATACCCGGCACCTTACCTGATATTGGTACCGGTGCTTCAAATACTGCCATCATTCTGGCAAATTGTCCTGAGGAAGGTATTGCAGCAAGATTATGTGCCGATATGGATCTGAATGGATATACAGACTGGTTCCTGCCATCTATTATGGAATTGGATTTAATTTATCGCTTCCTTTATCTTGAAGGGATTGCTAACCTTAAAAAAAACATATACTGGAGCTCTACGGAAGATCCTTCAAATGATGGCACTAATGCATTTATTCATAACTTCACAAACGGAGTAACCGGCGGATACCCTAAAAGTGATTCAAATTTTCTATGGTATGTCCGGGCCGCCCGGTCCTTCTGACAGATAGGTCTGTCAGGATGCTGAAAAACTAAGCTAATAAAAAACCAGGTGACAGGTTTCTGTCACCTGGCCTTTACCGGTGACTTCCTGAACTCGAAATGATTCAGTTCGGGCACCTTGTTTGGGTTGAAATTCGGATCGTCGCTGTAAATCACGAAATCGCTGTTACTTGACCAACGGTGGTTCCACCTGTTGGTACCGATCTCTGTTTCACCGGTATATGGATTCACATACTCCTCCTGCCCTGTAAGGGTGAGATACATGTCGTTCTGAATCGATGAGTTGATCTTGTTACGGTGATTGGATATCTCCTGCCCTATCCGGTTTATCTCTGCCATAGTACGGTTGAGAATCCCTGACCTCTCCATCTGTCCCTTTATCTCCGAGGCAAGCCAGGTGTTGTTAATGGTTACAGAATTTCCAATGGCACTGAATGTCGGTTCATACTCCTGCAGTTTACCCTTCGGAGCCCTGATCGAAAAGGTATACCTGTTCTTCCACATACCAGCCCCTGCCTGTCCCAGGTTGGTTATCGCGGCAACAATCTTCTCTTCATACGCTACCCCTTCCTCGGTGTATTCAATATGCATCATGGCAGCAGTATAGGTGAACCCCAGGTCGATAATGCTTTTGTCCTCTGTTGCCACCGCCTTTGCCAGCTCAGGCAGGCTGCGCTGGTCGCGGACTACCACGCCGGAAGCACTGCCATGAGCATAGGGAAATACTACCTCTGCAATGAACCTGTTGGCCGGCATAAGTGGTATCACAGCCATGCCGTTATAATTCGAACCCGGCCTGATCAGCCCCATCTGTCCGGCAGGTGAGTACGAGGGATCAAAATAGAACATATCGGGGAACCATCTCATCATAACCTGCCCCCTCACGTCACTCTTTACGGTAAAGTCGAGCTTTGCCTCAATGGCATTGCCGGCTCCACCCCCGGTAACCGGATTGATACGGAAGATGCCACCTTCAGTGACCCACTTATCAGGTATCAACACCTTGAATGCCTTCTCATTAGGCTCCCAGTGCCACTTAAAGAGATGGTACCCTTTCTGCATCTCAGCGTGTTGGCCCTTTCCCCTGCCGGCATCTGTTAAGAAACCACCCGACATAACCAATAATAAACAACAAGCCAATGCTTTCATTTGCCAATTACTTTAGGATAATGATCCAAACCAATCAATCAATCAGCACATCACCCAATCACCCAATCATCACATCAATTCCTTTCCGGCAGGAATGAGTAGTTCCGGCCGTAGTATATCATCTGGCCGAGGAAGTCATCAACATAGTCTACTACTATATCCTTTACCCTGCCCCGTGAGTCGAGCACCGGGGTCAGAATGGGATTGACGAAACCGGTGTAGGGTGCCAGGTCAAGCTTCTCATAACGCTCAAGTATGCCGGCATGCAAGACGGGATCGACCTCTATACCGTAATTCTCAATAAGGTTCATTCCTGCCTCGAAATCTCCCTCCGACTTGATCCTCTGAACCTCGGCAAGCATCTGCCCAAACAATCCGCGCAGTTTCTGGTAATCATTAATCCTTACATAAACCTTACCCTCACGCTCAATCATCTCAACCACATTATCGGGTTTTCCCTTCTCGTATACCCATCTTGAGATGGCAGCGCGGCAGCGCATATGAGCCTGTTCTATCTTGCGGCCCGGCCTGATCCTGACCAGCTGGGTGAGCATTCCGTTCCTCAGGTAATTGTCATATGCAGCCTTGGCTGCATCCTCTTCAGGAAGCAGTCCGAGTTCAAAAATCTTCGGGTCCATCATATAATAGAGGGCAAAAAGATCAGCCCTCACCTCCTCAAGAGGAGAGGCGTAATTCTTAAGTGCATTCGGATCGGTGCCAGGGGCAAGTTTACCGCTGCCATGGCCAAGGCACTCATGCATGTCTGTATGAAGCGCTCCAGCCAGTGTTCCAAAAGTCCTGGCCCTGTATATCTCATCGTCATTCTCTGCAAACTCTTCAAGGAAACCGCTACCCTGCGAGGCCTTGTCATGTGCCTCTGTAATATTTGCAAGGGTTACCGACTTCGACCCAACCTCCCTGCGTATCCAGTCAGCATTGGGCAGGTTGATGCCAATCGGTGAGGCAGGATAACAATCGCCGCCAAGCATGGCAATATTTATTACACTGGCTGAAATTCCTGTTACTTCCTCTTTCTTGTATGCATCATTTATCGGAGAGTTATCCTCAAACCACTGGGCATTGGCGCTTATGATAGCCGTACGTTTTGTAGCCTCAACATCCCTGTAATTCACAATAGCCTCCCAGGTAGCCTTCATGCCCATCGGATCAGCATAGGTCTCGATAAAGCCATTGATATAATCAATAACAGGATCAGTGTTTCCTGCCCAGATTACGTTGTAATCATCCCAGGTCTTCAGGTTACCTGTCCTGTAATAGTCTATCAGCACCTCCAGCTCCTGCCTCTGCATCTCATTCCCGGCAAACTCCATTGCCTTTTCAAGCCAGCCTGTGATTTTGTCAATCGCAGCACCATACATACCGCCAGACCGCCAGACCACCTCTTTAACAATATCTCCCTCTTTTACAACCTTCGTATTCAGACCATATGAAACTGGTCTTGGGTCTTCAGAATCAATTATTGCAGCATAATATTCCTCTACCTCAGCCTGGGAAACTCCTTCGTAGAAATTGATAGCAGATTCTGCTACCATATCAGCACCTGCCATCTGTACTGATCTTACGGCATAGAGATTATCATCAAACAAAACAGGAACCAGTTTAGAGACAAGTCCCTCAGGGTTCAGCCCTTCTGACAAAGGCAGCTCATCAGGATCTGAATTAAGAATCAGCTCTTTAAAATATTCCTGAGAAAAGGCTGGCTTGAACTTCTCTCTGGAATAATGGTGATGAATTCCATTGGCAAAAAACACTCGCTTTGCATAGGTTGTAAACGCCTCGAAATCACTACTTTCTCTCTCGCCCTCGTAGGTAAGTGTAATTGCCTCAAGAGTTCTGCGAATCAATAGATTATATTTGAAATGTTGGTCCCATAGAATATCCCTGCCGGATAGCGCTGCTTCACTAAGGTAATAGATAAACTGCTTTTGCTTAAGAGTTAGCTGGTCAAAGGCAGGAAGCCTGTAGCGAAGCACCCTGATATCTTCAAACCTGTCTATCTCATAAATAAAATCAGTTTCAGCGGTTGTCTCCGCCTGCTTTGGCTTGCACGATACAGTAAGAATAGAAGTCATAAGCAACACGAATAAGAGTTTTGAAATAGTTTTCATTTTGATGAGTATTTACGGGGGTTAATCTTTCAAAGTTATCAAATTGGTTCGATACGATGACCAAGCGTGCCGTTATAATTCATATTTTTGTAACTATCACAAACCAACCAGACAGTGATGAGACATATATTAATCTTAATACTTACATTACCCGTTATCCAGCTTATGGGACAGGACAGAATCACCGGCCGTGAATTTGCCACACGCTCGGAAGTGATAGCAGCCAACGGAATGGCAGCAACGAGTCATCCTCTTGCAACTCAGGTTGCGATTGATATTCTTAAAAAGGGAGGCAGCGCCATTGATGCCGCCATAGCCGCCAATGCGGTTCTGGGGGTGGTGGAACCTACCGGTTGCGGAATAGGCGGCGACCTGTTCGCAATCATCTGGAGCAGTGAAAGAGAAAAACTATACGGACTTAACGCCAGCGGAAGGTCTCCTCGCTCGCTTACACTGCAGTATTTCAAGGACCAGGGCATGGAGAGTATACCGGCATACGGACCGCTGCCGGTATCAGTACCGGGGTGTGTAGATGGCTGGTACGAAATGCATGATATGTTCGGCAAACTTCCTATGGCTACGGTTCTTAAACCGGCTATTGATTATGCCCGGGAAGGATTTCCGGTTACAGAAGTAATTGCCTATTACCTTGAGAGAGGCACCAATATATTAAAGGATTACCCTAACATCAGAGAGGTATTTATGCCTGAAGGAAAAGCCCCTGCCAAGGGAGAGATTTTCAAAAACCCGCAGCTGGCAAATACTCTCGAAAAGATCGTCAAGGGAGGAAGGAACGAATTCTACAGGGGCTCAATAGCCCGCACCATAGGTGACTTCATGAAGAGCCAGGGGGGATTCCTTACCTATGACGATATGGCCAGACACAGGTCAGAATGGATTGAACCTGTAAGTACGACATACCGTGGTTACGAGGTCTGGGAACTGCCGCCAAACGGACAGGGAATAGCAGCATTGCAAATGCTGAACATACTTGAGGGCTATGATATTGAGAGTATGGGATTCGGAAGCGCAGAGTATATTCATGTTCTTACCGAGGCCAAAAAGCTTGCCTTCGAGGACAGGGCTAAGTACTACGCCGACATGGCTTTCGTAAAAAACATGCCGGTACAGCAACTTATCAGCAAGAATTATGCTGCTGAAAGAAGAAAACTGATAAACCGTGACAGGGCAGCATCGAGATACGATGCCGGAAAATTTGACTCCGACAACACCATATATCTCACAGTGGCAGACAAATTCGGCAACATGGTCTCTCTCATTCAGAGTAACTACAGGGGAATGGGCTCAGGCATGTGTCCTCCCGGACTGGGATTCGTACTTCAGGACCGCGGCGAACTTTTCAGTCTGAGCGAAGGTCACAACAACGTCTACGCCCCGGGTAAAAGACCCTTCCATACTATTATACCAGCTTTTATAACAAAGGGCGGCAAGCCATGGATAAGCTTTGGCGTAATGGGAGGTGACATGCAGCCCCAGGGCCATGCACAAATAGTAATAAACCTTATCGACTTCAAGATGAACCTTCAGGAGGCAGGCGACGCTCCGAGAATATTCCATGCAGGCTCATCATCACCTACCGGGTCAATAATGACCGACGGCGGCACCCTCTTTCTCGAAAGCGGACTCAGATGGGAAGAGATACAGTCATTGCTGAGGAAAGGGCATAAGATACAATGGGGCCTGGGCAGCTATGGCGGCTATCAGGCAATCATGTGGGACGAGAAGAACAAGGTCTTCTACGGAGCCTCAGAGTCAAGAAAAGACGGACAGGCCGCAGGGTATTAGCCGACTACTGGCTCACTTCAAGCTGACGTGCGCCTCCCTGTCTCTGTAGCTGAAGTATGCCGGTATTTCCTCCGCTTTCGAGATTGATTTCATGAGGCTTGTTGGTTTTCCATGCGCCGCATGTGAAGTCAGGGATATCGATTGAAGCAGACCTGTTGGCTACCGACCACTCGCTAAGAGGGGCAACAACGCTCCAGAGGGCAGCATCATATACATCCTGATCGACCGGCAATCCGTTGCGCAGGCAATCAATAAGCCTCCAGTCCATTATGAAATCCATGCCGCCATGGCCGCCAACCTGCCTTGCCATATCCCCTACCCTTTTAATGATTTCGGGAGCATGCTGCTCACGCAATATTTCCATTTCTTCATTGCTGACCCATGAATGCCCCAGTGCAATCCTCTGTGAAGGATATTTCAGTGCCATACCGAGAGTGCCGCTTATAAGATGTATTCGAGAATATGGCCTTATGCTGGTCACATCGTGCTGTACCATGATAGTCCTTCCAAGGGCCGTTCTGATAAGTGTTGTGTTCATATTGCCACGGTAATTGCGGTTGGCAAACTCTGCATAGAAGTCGTCGCTCGCAGCCAGCTCATTTGCCCTTTGAAGCATTCCAAAGTCATTGGTTGACATCGACGACAGGTATTCCATCTTATCACCGCGGTTAATATTCATCATCTGTGCGATGGGCCCCAGACCATGAGTAGGGTAAAGACTTCCGTTTCTTTCAGCGTTCTCCTTAAGCCTCCACATTCCGGTATAGGCTCCATCGCCCTGACGATCATCTATAGGCTTCTTGAAATTATATCCCATCAGGTTGTGGATGTAAGCCCCCTCACCATGTATAAGGTCACCAAACATCCCCTGCCGGGCCATGTTCAGTGTCAGCATCTCAAAAAAGTCATAACAGCAGTTCTCCAGCATCATGCAGTGCCTGCGGGTACGCTCCGATGTCTCTATCAGTTGCCAGGCCTCTTCCACAGTGCGTGCTGCCGGTATCTCTACAGCAACATGCTTGCCCTGTTCCATGGCATATACTGCCATGGGAGTATGCCATACCCATGGGGTGCATATGTATACCAGGTCGACCTCCTCCATTTCGCAGAGGCCCTTCCATGAGAGATCATCACCAGCAAATTCCCTTGCCGCCGGAAGCCCGAACCGCTCAAGGTCGCGTTGCGAAAAATCAACAGCATTCTGGCGAAGATCAGATAGCGCCGTAACCTCAACACCCTCAATCCTTATCATCCTGGTAACAGCACCACTGCCCCTGTCACCCAAACCTATAAACCCGACTCGTACCTTGTCAAGGGGTTCGGCAGAATAGCCACACATATTGAACCTCTGCTGGTAGGTCCGCCCGGCAGCCTCCTTTATTTCATGAAGATTTGATACCTCATTGCGGGATGAACAGCCGGAAAACGCTGGCGCCGCCACGGCACCGGCACCGGCAACAGTTGCCGTCCTTAAAAAATTTCTACGATTGGTTTTCATTTGATCAGGTTTATTTGTGTTTCAGTCATCAGACTGCAAAATACAAATATCCCTGAAACGAAAGGTCTCCGAAATGATAAAATATCTTAACAGCATCTAGTCATGCTGCACATTCCTTCTCTTCTTTACCCACCTGATAATACTGACGATAATATCTCCTGCCAGGTAACCCAGTATCCCACCATAAAGTGTACTCATATACCATACGGACTTAATCCGGCATGTACCTGACAGACATCCGATGTATTTCCAGTAAAGAAATCCCCCTGCCAGTCCGGCAACAGTAAACAAAATAACAACCCTGTATTTCAAAAAAAACTCCTTCATCGTCTTTTAACATAAATCAGCCAACCCGGCATATATAATAACAGAAAGCCGGCCGGAAAGTTTTAACTTTGCGCAAAACATATCCGATGATTTCCGAAAACCACGACCTGAAGCGCCACAACACCTTCGGCATCACTGTAAAAGCATCACGGTTTGCAGCCATCATCTCAGAAAAAGAAGCAACCGATCTCATAACTTCAGGTATCACCTCCGATTCGCCCCATATGATTCTTGGCGGTGGAAGTAACATACTGTTTACCAGAGACTACAAGGGAGTGATAATTCACCCTCAGATTCTTGGCATTGAGGTGAATAAAACCACTAACAATAAGGTAACCGTAACCGCAGGCGCCGGTGTGGTGTGGGATGACTTTGTGGCGTGGGCGGTCTCTAACGGTTTTGCTGGAACCGAAAACCTCTCTCTCATACCGGGAATGACAGGTGCATCAGCAGTTCAGAATATAGGAGCCTACGGAGCGGAAGCCGCGGATATCATAGAAGCCGTACATACCATCAGCATGGTATCAGGAAAGAAGCTGACACTAACAGGTAAGGATTGTAATTTTGGATACCGTCAAAGCATTTTCAAAAATGAACTGAAAGGCACTAACCTCATCACCAAAGTCACTTTCAGACTAACCACCGGCAGCAAGCCAAACCTCTCATACGGAAATCTTCAGGCCGAGGTAGAGAAGAGGGGGAAGCCCTCACTGTCAACAATCAGGCAGGCCGTAATTGAAATACGCCGTTCGAAGCTTCCCGAGCCTGCAGAAACCGGAAATGCAGGAAGCTTCTTCAAAAATCCGGTGGTGTCTGCCGCGAAGGCCGAACTATTGATGCAGGAATATCCTTCCATCCCGTTATATCCTGCCGGCGAAGGATACACCAAAATAGCAGCAGGATGGATGATTGAACAATGCGGATGGAAAGGTTACAGGAAAGGAGATGCCGGTGTCCACGACCGACAGGCTCTTGTTCTGGTCAACCACGGAAATGCAACAGGAGCAGATATATTCAATCTTTCTGAAGAGATAAGGGCAAGCGTTGAAAAACGTTTTTCAGTTGCCCTCGAGCGTGAAGTTGAGGTCATTTAGACCAAGCCGGTTAATCCCTACCGGTAAATTCGTCTTCTGTCGAGTTCGCGCTGATATTCATTGGCATACCTGTTATGCTCTGCCAGGGTACGCGAAAAATTATGGTAACCTGAGAAATCGGCCTTAGCCGCGAAAAACAGGTAATCATGTTTTTCAGCTTTAAGCACGGCATCAATGCCTGAGATGGTCGGACAGCGAACAGGCCCCGGCGGCAGTCCGCGGTATTTATAGGTGTTGTATGGAGACTCAACCTGCATATGTTCATAAAGCACCCTGGTAATGGTGAAGTCATTAAGGGCAAACTTGATGGTAGGACAAGCCTGCAGCGCCATCCCTATCCTCAGCCTGTTAAGATAGACACCTGCAATGCGGGGTTTTTCATCAGCCCTGGCGACCTCATCATCAACGATGGAGGCGACGATACTGACCTCTACCGGACTAAGATTTTTCTCTGCTGCTTTTGACAGCCTCTCGTCATTCCAGAAACGCTTGTGCTCGCGCAACATTCTTCCGTAAAAGCCTTCTGCCGACATATTCCAGTACACCTCATAAGTATCTGGTATAAATACCGATATTACAGTCTCTCTTGTAAAACCATCATCAACATAATTCTCTTCATTTTCGAGAAAAGCGACAATCTCTGCCGAATCAGCTTCTATCTGGCTGCCTATCCGGCCTGCCAGCTCATAGATTGTTCTGATGTTATTGAATGTCACCATGACAGGAGTCTGGAGGCCGGCTCTCAGCATTGTGACAAGCTCAAAATTACTTAACTCTCCTTCAATGAGATACCTGCCGGGTTTTACGTTATCGGTATATTTTCTTGCCTTTGCCGCCAGCCTGAAACTCTTCATATTTATTACAACACTTGCAGCCTCAAGAGAATCGCAGACCTGTTCAAAGGAAGCTCCTTCAGGTATTACGAGTACAGACGGCACCTCTGCCTGTTTTGTATTCGGAAACCAGAAGGTCCGGTAAAACGACCATGCCACAATGGCAAATGAAATAATGATCAGCAAAACTATATTTCTGTAACCCTTTTTCATATTTTCAAAAACCTGTTATTCTGAAACCGGCAGAAGCTGACTTCCTGAAACTCCGCATCAATTCTGCCTTAAATTTTGCTCCAAAAATACAAATGATATCTGATTTACCGCTCCACATTCCGGGCGGCATGTGTTTTTTGTATCTCATCAGGCCGGTTGATATCATGTCAGAGGCTCCAGCATAGGCTTACCCTTTCTTATCATTACAACCCTGCACTTAAGCCCTCTACCCTGAACTTCATTTTCAAGCCTGAGCTCATGCCGGAATCCGAATCTGTCAATCCCTGCAATATAATAAGAGCCGTCGGCGCTGTTTCTTTCATTTCTGGCAATACTGATTTCAACGATATCGCCCTTTTTATAGTATGGATTTTCAGGTTCGATTAGTCTTGAGCCATCTCCACGGTATCTGACAACCTTACCCCTGAACCTTACCCCCTCCTTCAGTCCATAGTACTCGTAGTACTTCCTTCTTATGGTATGTATGACCCCAAGCTGATCAGATACGACAAAGTACTCTTCTCCGTCAATATCGGTCTCGGTTCCCTCAACAACAAATTCATAGTCGGTGTCACTGTCCAGATGCCTTATGCGACATTCATCCCGTGCAAAAGCAAGATTAAGCCTACCCTTTGAAATCTTAAGCACCAGCAGGCTTACACTGCTTCCCGGTTCAGGTGTCTTTACCTTTTCAGGCACAGGCACAGGCATCTCCTCACCTGTAACTGTTCTGACCACCATTACCCTTCCCTGCCGTATTCTGCTTCCCTCAATCTCCCTGTATCCTGATACAATGAACTTATACCTCCGGCCTTCCCTGTAGAAAGGATTTTCAGGTTCAAGGAAAACCTCGCCCTTGCAATTTATCTTGTCGACCCTGCAAACAACAGTGTCACCCGTTTTAAGATCATAAGTCTTATAATTCTGAACCGGTATGAGATATCTGCGGTTATCTGGGCCGTGCAGCACAAAATGATCACCCTTCTCAGGAACCGCAGCTGTTTTAACTACCAGAAACCTGTACTTCCTGCCCTCGGCAATTTTTACAACCGACCCCTCCATCACTGTTCAGTTTAGTAGAGCGGACCCAATATCCGGGCAAGCGACTCCTTGTACCTGGAGATTTTCCTTCTCCCTTCCCACTTCTCAGCAGTGACAAGCTCAGCTCCCTCGATATCTCTCTCGGATACGGCTATCATCTCCTGTGCAAATTCCTCATCATATATCAGCGCCATCACTTCAAAATTCAGGTCAAAACTTCTCATGTCAAAATTCGCAGAACCTACAGTGGTAAAAACGCCGTCAACGATCATATATTTCGAATGGTTGAATCCCTTGCCATAGAAATATATCTTCACGCCTGCATCAAGCAGTTCGGCTATATACGACCTTGTATTCCACGTCGCAATTACCGAGTCAGATTTTGCAGGAACCAGGAGTCTTACATCCACGCCGCTGAGTGCTGATGTTATCAGTGCCGTCCTCATACTGTCGTCAGGAGAGAAGTAAGGCGTGGAAATAAAAATCGATCTGCCCGCAGTAGCTATTGCAGAGAAGTAGACCTGCATTATGCTTGCCCAGTCGGAGTCGGGTCCGCTCGATGTAATCTGCACCAGAGATCTGCCGGCCTTTCGTGCTCCGGTGAAGTATTCAGGCTCGTTAGTCAGTATGATGCCGGTTACAAAAAACCAGTCGATGAGGAAAATGCTGTTGAGGGCAGCTACCGCCTCGCCGGTTATTCTCAGGTGGGTGTCGCGCCAATTACCAAGCTCCTTAAGACCGGACAGGTATTTACGGGCCAGGTTAAGACCTCCGATATAACCGTGATCGCCGTCAACAACCATTATTTTTCTGTGATTGCGGTAGTTTATCTTGCTGGTAAGAAACGGAAACCTAACCGGCATAAAGGGAAAGATCTGAACACCGCAGACTTTCATCTCCTTAATTGTTGAAGCCGGGAAATTCCAGCTGCCTACATCGTCGAATATTATCCTCACTTCTACTCCCGACATGGCTTTCTCCTTCAGGGCAAGAAGAAACTCACGGCCCAGTTCATCAAATTCAAAACGGTAGAACTGCATGTGGATGTACCTTTTGGCGCTCCGGATAGACTCCAGCATTGCCGGGAAAGTCTGGGTTCCGTCAAGAAGAATATCTATATGGTTTTGCCGCGTGAGAATTGCCTTGTCGTTGTTCAGCATGAGCTTAATGAGATGCTCCTTACTACGTATAGCCTGGCTTTCGGCTTCAAGTATTGAGCTGATGGTTTCAATCTGATTTGAAGCGTGATCAGAAATGCGAACCAGGTCCCTCAGGCCCTTACGCGAGAATATCTTTCTCTTGCGGTAATCCTGGCCAAAAAAAATGTAGAGTATAATGCCTGCAAAAGGAAGCAACAAAACTACCATTATCCATGATAATGTCTTCAGGGGTGCCTTGTTCTGAAAGATAATCATCAGGCAGACAAACAGGATAGTGATGATGTAAAGGACTGAGAGCACTCCTTCGATAGTCGTAAAGCTGAAATCAGGTACCAGGCTCATATGGACTTCTAATATCCGTAAAAATAGAAAACTCTCCGGTTAAACCGGAGAGTCTCATATAAAAATGTCTGTTCGCTATGGATAATTAAAATATCAGTCCCAGGCTGAGGACAATGGCTGATGAACGCTGATCGAGTTCAAAAGTTTCGGAACCTACGGTAAGTTCATTGCCAAACTGATTAAGATTTCCCTCATAACGAAGATCAACTGTGAGCTTCTTGAGGATATCAACACCTACGCCGGCCTGATATCCGAATGTAGCTGATTTGTAGAGGTTTTCATAATTATCAGGATTGAAGAGATCCTTGGAAGAGCTCAGCATTATTGTTGCTGCAGGTCCTCCGTTAATACGTAGCGGACCAAGCTTGAAACCCACCATTACGGGGATATCCAGCTTATTGAACTTCTGATTCCTTATCTCAGCGGTAGTCTGATTAAGGTCAGTAACCTTTATTAAATTCTCGGCTGTCGCAAAGAGTATTTCAGGTTGTACATAGATACCCAGTAATGAAAGGCGTACGAAAACTCCGCCATGAAATCCATAGGAAGCCTCCTTGGCCTGCTCGAGAATAATGGTGCCGGTTGAAGTGTTAAGAGTCTGGTCTATCACAAGGTTGTTGGTACTTGCTCCAGCTTTGATTCCCCAGTTAAACTGTGAAAACATCGGAGCTGCAAGCATCATTGCTAAAACTAAAAAAACAATTCTTTTCATAATTGAAGGTTTAAGTTATCAACAGTATATTGACTAATTTCAGATGTTAAACGTTGCATGGGACCAAAATGTTACATACCATCAGTGAATTTATAGCCTACTCCCTTAAGAGTTTGAATGTATCCGTCCCCGATGCGTTCGCGTAATTTCCTGATATGCACGTCAATTGTTCTTTCACCGACAATTACATCATCACCCCATACTTTTGAATAAATTTCCTCACGAGTGAAGACTTTACCCTGTCTCGACATCAGCAGGGCCAGCAGTTCAAATTCCTTCCGGGGAACCACAATCTCCTCTCCTTCCTTTATTATTATATACCTTTCCCTGTCTATTTTCAATCCACTCTTTTCCCCCGGGTAGCTATCTGCCTCGGTTTTCTCCTCCCGGTAATACCTCTTCAGAATGGCTTTGATACGATGCAACAATACCTTTGGTTTAACAGGTTTAACTATATAATCATCACCACCAGCCTCAAATGCTGCTATCTGAGAGTAATCTTCCCCGCGGGCTGTAAGAAAACATATGAGAGAACTCTCCATTCCCTCCCGCGACCTTATCTCACTGCAAGCCTCAATACCATCCATCCGCGGCATCATAACGTCCATTACTATAAGATGGGGTCGCACTGAGATTGCTGTTTCAACCGCCTCAATACCGTCAGAAGCTGTAGAGACCTCATAACCTTCCCTGGTGAGGTTATATGAGAGAAACTCCCTCACATCCTGCTCATCGTCTACGATAAGCAACCTGTAGTCACGAGGTTCAAATCCCATTTTACCTTTTGCTCAGTTCTTTAAAGATTACACTCTTCATTTCATCAAATTCCTCTCTCTCGAAAAGTCTTGTAAGGAATATGATCCTGCCATTTCTGTCGATGATTACGTTTCTTGTAACACCTGCCTGCTTTAGTGCAAACAATCCGAAGATGTCCGCCCCGGGGTCGAGGGCAAGCGGATAAGTTATTTCCATATCCTTTGCAAATTTTCTGACCGTCTCAACAGGTTCATCACGGTCTATTCCTATTACTGCCAGTCCCAGAGACTTCCACGGCTTCCACACCTCCTCCTCAATAAATGGCATCTCCTGACGACAAACACCACACCAGCTGGCAGTGAACTGAAGCATTACCACGCTGCCTCTCAGGTCTGAAAGCCTGTATTCTTTTCCGCCGGCCTCCCTGATGAGAAAATCAGGAGCCATGTCACCAACTTTTACAAGATATCCTTCATCATAAACTTCTCTCTCCTGCCCTATGACAGCAGATGATGCAATCAGCAATGCAATAATCAGAGTTTTTTTCATGGCATATAAATTATATTACAATGGCAAGATTACGAAAAAAAGATAATAAATGACCCGGGGCATGACTATTATTATGCTACGGGCTCCAGTGCTGACAAACAGTAGCGGGTTAAAAAATGTTAAGCACGAAACACAACTGAGAGCGAATGGCTTAATTGACTATTTTAGTCATGTTAAACAATGAGGATACCTGTAAGAAATTCAATAAAAAGACAATACCCGGACAAGTATTAACCAATAAACCATACAATATGAGGAAAATAGCTATTGCGGCGATGCTTACCCTGATAATATCAGCATTAAGCGTCAACGGACAGACTGACCCGAAACAAAAAGGGCTTGACGCCATAACACTAAATGCCATAAAGGGCCAGCTTGAATTTTTGGCATCTGACTGGACGGAAGGAAGAGCCACAGGTGAAAAAGGCGACTATATGGCAGGCGAATATGTTGCCAGCATGTTCAAGATCTTCGGGGCAGCTCCCGGAGGAGATCCTTCCGGTTTCGGTAGCAGTTCCAGAAGCAGGGGAGGCAATTTTGTAGTGCCACAGAATACTCCAAACGCTTCGCGATCATACTTCCAGAACTTCACACTCATTGAGACAGTTGGAAGCGGTCCGTCAACCTTTACAATTAAAAAAGACAACAGGGAAATAACTTTTGACGAAGGAGTCGATTATTCAGGTCTGCGTGCATCAATGACAACCAAATTCGAAGCCCCCGTTATTTTCGTCGGATATGGTATCAATGACAAATCCCTGGGTATAAACGAGCTTGCCGGTATGGATCTCAGGGGAAAGATCGTCCTGAGAATTGCAGGCTTCCCCGGATCTGGTAACCCGGAGTCTGCTATGTATAAGAAAATAACAGCAGAAAAAACGGCAATTGAGATTAACAGGCTGAAAAACGAGGCATTGGATGGCAAGGAAATAGCAGGCATTATTGAGGTCTCGCCGGGTTCTGACATAGCCAGAAGATGGGGTGTGATGAAAGAAGGTATATCTCTTTCAAATGCTGAGACAGGAAGCCGTAGAACAAACTGGACATCAATGAGGCTTGAGGGATCAACCCTGCCTATATCACCCGTATCCTTAACCATAACTGAGAGAGTTGCCAATTATATTCTGCAGGGAAGCGGAATTGACCTGGCTAAATATATAGCCGATGCAGCAAATGGTTCTTTCAGGTCGAAGCCCATCATCCTTAACGGTGTAGCGGCAGCAGTTGGAACCAATGTGACAACACAGCGGGTTAGAGTGAGAAACGTGGTTGCCATGATAGAGGGAGAGCTCACCAACGAGTTTGTGGTGGTGGGAGCCCATATGGATCATATGGGTATGGAAGCCGGAAGAGTATGGAATGGGGCTGATGATAACGCCTCAGGCACAGTAGGCGTATTGATGATTGCTAAAGCCGTGGCCGCAACAGGAGTAAAACCGAAGAGAACAATTATCTTCTGTGCATGGACGGGGGAAGAAAAGGGACTTCTGGGATCTAATTACTTCGCTCAGTATCCGGTAATGGGTAAAATCTCTGATGTAAAATTCTATCTGAATTATGACATGATTGGACGTGATGCTGCAAACGATACCGAAAAGAATATGGCAGGCATGACATTTACCAGCACTTATCCAAAGCTTGAGGAATGGACAAGGACAAATGTGAGTAAGTACAATATAGGTTTGAACATAAACTACAGAGCTAATCCCGCACCAACCGGAGGCAGTGATTACACTGCATTCACAAGAAACCAGATTCCCATAATTGCATGGATGGCTGCAATGCATCCCGAATACCACCAGCCAGACGATCATGTAAGCCTTATTAACTGGGAGAAGATGCACAATATCATTAAACTTGGATTCCTGCAGGTATGGGATGCAGCTAATAACGATCTAAAATAAGATATGAAATGAAAGCAAACAGAAAATTAGCAATAGCAGCAGCTTTATTACTGCTCTCATTAGGTGCATCGGCACAGGTCAATAATGAGGATACCAGAAAAGGGCTTGACGCCATAACTGAAAACGTACTTAAGTCCCAACTAGGATTCCTTGCATCAGACTGGCTGGAAGGAAGGGAGACCGGAGAAAAAGGAGAATACATTTCAGCCGATTACATTGCCAGTATGTTGCAGTTTCTGGGTGTTGCCCCCGGTGGAGATCTTTCTGCCGGGCCGGCAGGGATGTATGCAGGAGCGGCCGGTATGGGAAGCCGTGCTGGTGTAAGAGAAAGATCATACTTCCAGAATTTCCAGCTGACAAAATCCATGCCCGGAGAGCTGCAGACGATGTCGGTTGTTACCGCAACACAGACAGGTTCCCGAACAACTCATTTCAACTACGGTATCGATTATTCTCTCAGAAACACAACCGCCGGATTTGAGATTGACGCACCTGTTGTTTTCGTCGGCTACGGATTAAGAACCGAAGGACAAAATGACTATGCAAAGAAAGATGTCAAAGGCAAAATCGTACTCAGAATTTCTGGAATACCTGCTTCGCTGAGAACAGAAGGCGTAAGCCTGAATCAGTTAAATGCATCAAAAGATGTTGCTGCAAGAGAGCTGGGGGCGGTAGCTGTACTTGAGGTAAATCCGGAGACTGTTGTCTTGAGTTCAGGCATTGAACAGAAGGACTTTTTCAATATGTCGCCCTCTGAGGGAAGACCCCGTACAGGCAGACCTTCTGGCAGCTACTCGATCCCACAGACTGTAATCCAGAATCAGTTGCCAAGAATAACAATATCGGTGCGTGTCGCAAATGAAATACTCGAAGCATCAGGACTTACCCTGGAGCAATATGTGACAGGTTTCGGAACACGTCAGATGGCACAGTTGCCTGAAATATCAGGAAAGAGGATAAGATTGACATCAACGGTTAATACATCTCTTATAAATGTACGTAATGTAATAGGTGTAATTGAAGGTGTAAAAAGTGATGAAATCATTGTAGTGGGAGCACACTACGATCATATGGGAATCGGCAACGGCTATATCTGGAATGGAGCAGATGATAATGCGTCAGGAACAGTAGGTGTAATGACTCTTGCCAAAGCCGTTATGGAAACAGGAGTGAAACCACAGAAAACAATCGTCTTCGCGCTCTGGACAGCTGAAGAGAGGGGTCTGCTGGGCTCAAGATACTGGGTTGACAACCCAACAGTACCACTTGAACATATAAAAATGCATATCAACTTCGATATGATTTCAAGATATATCACTGATGATCAACCCAATGCAGTAACAATGACATATACTGCGGCCTATCCTCTCTTCCGCGAAATAACCGAGAAGAATATGGCTCTATTCAATATCAGACTGGAACCCGATTATCAACCCTCTGACAATCCTCCCGGCGGAAGTGATCACAGATCATTTGTGGCCAAGGGTATTCCGATAATGAGGTTTAAACCGGGCCATAGAGAAGAATATCATACTCCGGCAGATGAGACATCAACTCTCGACTGGGATATTATGGAAAAGGTCGTTAAAATTTCATTCGCAAATCTCTGGGACCTTGCCAATACAAACTGGAAATAATAACTGACCAGACATAAACCGTTTTCGTGACGCAGCTGGTTGCTCTTTCATACCGGCTGCGTTCTTTTTACAGATCAAGAAACTCGCTGTTTACCCTGATCTCGGCAAAGTTATCTTCAACGATTCTGATGCCAAATTCGTAGCAATACCTGAACTTCTCTCCCGAAGAGGTCTCAGTGGTGTGAGTGAAAAAGCTGAAATTGAATCCCAGGGCAAACAGAGCATCCCTGTGCACCCTTGAACGGCCTTCATCATAGAGATCCGACAGGATCTTCCTGTTCCGTCGTAAGATCTGATGAACATTACGAACATAACTGTTGGCATCCTTATTCAGCCTGTTGTTATAGTTATTTCTGCACTGATCGGAACAGAACTTTTTATCGGATCGGCCCCTCAGGACGTCACCGCAATCGAGACATTTTCTTTCCACAATGCTAAAGTTTTGATAAAGATAATAAAAAACGTTTTAAACGGTTACAAACGATAATAAATGGTTATTAAGCGTATCTAATCATTTATCAACCGAAACGGTTTCTCAGACAGCTGTATGTTTGCATAAGACAACTCGCTATGTTAAACTTTAAAAAAAATGTGCTATGAACAGTTTGAGAAACAGGGTGCAGCTGATCGGGAACCTGGGACAGGATCCTGAAATCAGGAAAACAGAAAAGGGAAAAAGTGTGGCTAAATTCACTCTCGCTACAACAGAGAGTTTCCGTAACGGTGATGGCCAGAAGGTTGAAGAGACTACCTGGCATAATATCGTTGCATGGAACGGTCTGGCAGATATTGCCGGAAAATACCTCAAGAAAGGGAAGGAAGTGGCTGTCGAGGGAAGAATATCTCACCGCACCTATGAAGACAAGGATGGAGCGGTAAAATACTTCACCGACATTGTCCTTACCGACATCCTGCTCCTCCGGTCACAAAAGGAGAAGGAAGCCTAGAAAATAACAGAGGAGGCTGCTATAAACAGGCAGCCTCCTCCGTTATATTTCAAAAACTATCTACCTGTAGAAATAGTCGTCCATGTCAACATTATTGCGGTAGTCTCCCAGGAGATGCTCCGCAAAATAGTACCATCTCATACGCTCGAAATAACCCTGTGCACTGCCAAAGCCATGCGCAGCACCAGGTATCATAAGCTGGTCAAATCTTTTATTGGCTTTTATCAAAGCATCAACTACCCTTGATGTGTTACCGGGATGTACATTGTTGTCACTTTCCCCGTGTACAAGAAGGAGGTGTCCTCTCAGGTTTGCAGCAAGTTCGGCATTGGATTTCGTCTTCGATTCAAAGGTGATTTTCAACTCTTCACGCTCTTCACCGGTCTCTTCATCCTTTACCTTGACTTTCTTTCTGATCTCTTTAACACCGTTGTTTGACTCACTCCAGTTTCTATTATATATATTATTATCATGGTTTCCTGCAGATGATACGGCCACTTTGTAAAACTCCGGATAGGTAAGAATTGCAGCTGTCGACATGAAGCCACCCCCGGAGTGACCATATATACCCACTTTGGTAATATCTATAAAATCGTGTTTATCAGCCAGTTGTTCAAGTCCGTATTTATCATCCTCAAGTGCATAATCCCTCAGGTTCTGGTATCCGTAGGAGTGATAGTACTGATCCCTCATCGGGCTTCCTCCCCTGTGTCCGAAATTGACAACGATGAATCCAACCTGTGCTAGAGCTACCTGGCTGCCACCCACTGTAAAACCATAAGGCACCGACTCGGTCTGTGGTCCGGGATACACATATGAGATAACCGGATATTTACGTGTCGAATCAAAATCAAAGGGTTTATACATTACCCCGTAAAGATCTGTTATACCATCACGGGCCTTTATAATGAAAGGTTCTGCCGGCTTCCATCCCGTCTTTAGAAGTTCAGTAAGGTCAACAGTCTCAAGGTTCATAATGAGATTGCCTGTTGCATCCCTTAATACAATCGCAGGAGCTTTGTCTACCGTTGAATAGGTATTGACAAAATATTTGTTGCTCTTTGACATTGCCATTGAATGGTTGGCTGGTTCCCTGGTAATAAGGGTAACACCCTGCTTATCGAACGATGCCTTGTACATCAGACTGTAATATGGATGGACATCCGGTTCTCTTCCGTAGGCATTGAAATAAACAACCCTGGCAGCAGTATCTATTCTCTGTACCCCGCCAACCACAAAGTAATTGTCTGTGATCTGGGTCTTCAGGTTACCCTCTCCGTCATAGAGATACATCTGTTTCCATCCCGTACGTTCCGATAACCATATCAGATCCTTGCCTTCATTAAGTATATGCAGGCTCTCGCCGCTCCAGGCGCTGATATAGGGCTCGACGGTTTCACTGAAAAGCTCCTTTACTTCTCCTGAGGTGGTGTTAACCGAGCAGACGTCAATATGCTTGTATGTTCTGCATTTTCTCGTAACAATCAATCTGTCAGCACTCTCTCTGGGTGTCCACCTCACCGAGATAAACTGATTGGCGTACTTCTCAAGGTCCACATCCACACGCGTCTGGGTTGCTGCATCCCATATTATCAGTTCGCTCTGTCCGACATGCTCCTCTCCCGGCATGGCATAACGATATGTATTCAGGGTAGGTCTCGGGTTTGCAATTGTATTTATCACCCAGAGGTCCTTCACCAGCCTGGTGTCATTCCTCATCAGGTAAAACTTTTCTGAATTCCTGAACCAGCTGACTCGTGCAGCCACCCTCTTGGAAGTATCGGGTTTTTCACTATTAGAGGCGTTTGTATAACTATAGTAGGCCTCTCCGTCGGTTGTAAGGCGTATCTCGACACTGTCCTTGTCACCAGCTTTCATCATATAGAGATCATAACCCCGTCCAAATGTTATCCAGGTGCTGTCAGGAGAATAATTTAACCAGTTGGGCCTCCTGTCACGCCTCTCGCGCTTGATGGTATCTGAAATCACCAACCTGGCGTTGGAAATATCGTACAGAAATTTGATTGAGTCAGCAACGAAAGTGAATTTTGTTGAACTCTTCTCTTCAAACTCAATACTCCGCAGCGGAAGATCTCTGAAGTTGTAATTCTTTTTGGTAAGCAACTGCATCTGTGCAGCCATGTATTTGCTGTCGAACAAGAGTCTTTTTGTCTTTTTGGCAGCATCGACATAGTAGTAATTCTTTCCTTCCGAAGTTTTAAAGGAATACCAGAAGATGTCAAAGTCTCCAATCCATCCGGCATTGGCATTATTACCGCCAAAACTCAGGGACATATCTCCGGTGGTAGGTCTGAGATTGGCAGCAGAGTACTTTTCCGCCGCCCTGAAGTTTGCCTGCTGGGCGACCAGCGTGCCTGCAAATATGCAGAACGCAAAAAGCATAGAAAGTTTCTTCATAGGGTACTGTGTTTATGATTTGTATGCCACCAAAATACACAAATCCTTCCTACACGTTGAAGGCGCCCAACATGTTTATAAACAGTTAAAATAGGTTAAAGAGAGACCGGATTATTTCATTTTAAAGTCACGGCCGGCCTGAAGTGCCTTAAGATTTACTGAAACCACATCGTCACCTTTCTTCCCAAATAGTTTTTGCACTGCAGACTGCAGGCTTTCATACGGAATATCTATATAATGAGATGCGGCACCAAGCACAACCATATTTCCTGAGCGTGCCGATCCTGCATCTCTTGCTATGGTATCGGCATCAATTATGATATGATTTTTCACCTTCCGCACCTCTTTCAGAATATCTTCCTGCTCCGGGTAATCAGGAATATTAATAAAAGGTGTTGAATTTGTAACAAGCCATCCCTCGGGAGAAAGCCACGGAAGGTAACGCAATGACTCCATCGGTTCTACCGAAATAATGAGGTCAGCTCTGCCGTAAGGAATAAGATCAGAAGCTACAGGGGCATCAGACAGCCGCAAATGCGACTGGACATCTCCTCCCCTCTGGCTCATGCCGTGTACTTCCGATTGCTTCAGATAAAGATTCCTGTCGACTGCAGCCAGCCCTATCACCGCTGCTATTGAGAGGATACCCTGTCCCCCCACTCCTGCCAGTATAATATCATTTCTCATAATATTCAGTTCTTTTCATTTTGTTTGGCTGCCTCCTTTTTTCTCCTTGATGCCGTCTGAATGCACTCTCTTCTTGCAATGATTACCGAGACTCCCTGATAACTGAGCTCCTCCTTCATCACTGCAATATTATCCTCATGGTTCTTCTTAAGAGGGACAATAACCCTTATATGTTCTCTTTCAACACCCAGCCCTCCACATATTGCTTCAAGTCTGTCTGTTGCGTGAGATTGCTGCCCGCCTGTCATTCCTGTTGTTGAATTATCAGATATAATTATGGTAACCGGCGAATTTTTCAGTACAGCATCAAGTAATCCCGTCATCCCTGAATGAGTGAATGTTGAATCACCAATTACTGCAACAGCCGGAACAAGGCCGGCATCAGCAGCACCCACTGCCATTGTTACGGATGCCCCCATGTCTACGCAGCTGTTAATTGCATTGTAAGGAGGTAATGCTCCCAGTGTGTAGCAACCTATATCTGAAAATACCCTGCCCGGATCATATGATGAAAGCGCCTCATGAAGAGCCAGGTACATATCCGCATGTCCGCATCCTTTGCAGAACGACGGCGGCCTCATCCTGACAACTGAAGGAACATCTCCGCCATATGTTGATGGCAGATCGAGTGCCGAGGCCACAATATTCGGATTAAGCTCTCCCTCACGCGGAACAGCACCGTCGAGTCTGCCCCTGATTTTCCTTTCACCAGGGAGTATACCCCTAAGTAATTCCTCCATTATGGGGTAACCCTCTTCAAGAATAAGGAGCTCATCAGAATCGGCATCTATTCTTTCGAAAAGAATGTTTTCGGGAGGATATGATGAGACCTTAAGAACAGGATAAGGTATATCTCTGTCAGGATAGTTCTCCATCAGGTAATTATAGGCTATACCAAAGGCAATGATCCCAAGCCTGCGGTCAGTTCCGGGATAATAGGTGTTAAAGCCGTTAAGCAGAGTATCACGCCTCATGGTTTCATAGGTTCCAAGCAAAGCATGGTATCTTCGCCTTGCAATTGCCGGAAGCAGCACAAACTGCCTTGGATCTGATGGTAATGACAAGGTGTTCTGTTCAACATCAGGATGCCTTTGTACACCTGATCGTGAATGTGCAAGACGTGTTGTTATTCTCAACATCACAGGCACCCTGTACTTTTCTGATAACTCAAAACCGGCAAAAACCATATCATAAGCCTCTTGCTGGTTTGAGGGCTCCAGTACCGGAACGAATGAGAATTTAGCATAAAATCTCGAATCCTGTTCATTTTGTGAGGAATGCATCGAAGGATCATCGGCAGCAACAACTATCAGCCCCCCGTTAACACCAGTTATGGCTGAGTTGACAAAGCCATCAGCAGCTACGTTGAGTCCGACGTGCTTCATTGCCACCATGGCCCTTTTACCGGCATATGACATTCCAAGGGCTGCCTCCATTGCCGTCTTCTCATTCGCAGACCACTGCCGGTGAATATTCTTTGCAGCAGCAGCAGACGATCGCTGAACATACTCCATTATTTCCGTTGAGGGAGTACCGGGGTAAGCATACATCCCGCTCATGCCGGAATCAATCCCGGCCTGGGCTATTGCTTCATCTCCAAGTAATAACAATTTCTGCATCTATATTATCTCCTTTGTATTATTTTATGTCTGAAACTTCGCTCAATACCGATGTAAATATGGCTATATTTTCCAAAAACCAAAATGATTTTATGTTACGGCAAACTTAATTCAACATAAGATGGCTTAACACATTAAGAGCGGATAAATCATAAAATTACGTTAAATGTATGGTTTCATTGCATTGTAATAACTATTTTACGAACTCTTTTAACCAAATTTGCGTTTATTACATAAAAAGCTTTTTGAGAAATTTCTGCTACATATTCTCACTGATTTGTCTCATTACTCTTAATGTGACCGGTCAGACCATTACCGACAGGAAATATATCCAGATTGATGGTATAGTCTACGATGAGCAGGGAAATCCGCTTTCAAACATTTCCATAATGTCAATGGCTCTGAGAAAAGGAGCAACAAGCAGAAATTCAGGCATCTATTCGGTCATAAGCACTCCCGGAGACACCGTTATATTCACTGCAATGGGGTTTAAGAATACACTCCTGCCAATTCCTTCAGACTTTGAAGGAACCAGATATCTTAAGGATGTATTTCTGGAATATGACACAATATCTATCCACGATGTATTGGTCCTGCCGTGGGGTTCATATGCTGAATTCAAAAAGGCTGTTGTCGAGACAGATTTTCACGACTATGAAGTAGAGAATATGACTGAAAACCTGGTTCTCCTTCAGAAACAGATTATTGAAAGCTCCGGACTATCTCCGGAGGCTGCCTACAGGCACGTTGCGAGGCAATACACCAATGCAGCATATACCAGAAACCAGTTTCCGGAAAACAACCTTCTTAATCCCTTTGCATGGTCTAAATTCATCAAGGGTCTAAGAGAAGGACTTCTAAAAAATGAAAGGAAACGCTGACAAGGGACTTTAATCTCATCCCTTCTGTTTGAAAACAATGCCCGGCTGTTTAGGGTCGTTTCTGAAGACAACCTCTTCAAATGGTTTTCTGGGCCGCCTCTTTTTGTCCTTGACAGAAACCTCATCAGGTATCTGGTCATTCTCGCCATAATAACCAAGGGCCATCATGGCAACGGGAATGACATCATCGTCGAGACCAAAGTACTTCCTTACCCTCTGCCTTGAAAAGCCTCCCATAACGTGAACATCAATCCCGAATGCTGTAGCCTGGTTCAGGATATTACCGGTTGCCAGACCGAGGTCATGGAGGGCATAGTAATTCTCCTTCCTGGTCACTGATGACTTTGAGCGCGCCAGATTTACGACAAGTGCTCCTGCCTGGCTCGCCCATACCTGGTTTGCCTCGTCAAGAAACCCGACAAACTCCCTGAAACTGGCCTGATCATCTCTTTCAGCATAGATAAATTGCCAGGGTTGCTCATTGAAACTTGACGGCGCGCAGATAGCTGCCTCAAGAGATAATCTGACCTTCTCAGGATCAAGGGGCCTTTCTGAAAAGGAATAGGGACTCCAACGGTTTCTGATATTCTCGTGTAATTCACATTTTCCCATGACGTAAAGGGTTTAGGTTATCGACTTCTGCTGTTATGATCAGAGGAACATACTCATCAGGTAAAGGATAAAAGGTAACGTTACAATACTTAATATAGTTGAAACAAAAACATTTGCCGTCGCCAGTTTCTCGTCCGCACCAAACACCTTGGCAAGAATAATAATGTTTGCCATACAAGGCATTGAGCTCTCTACCAGTAGCACCGACAGTACCAGATTATCCGGCTGATATCCTGTCATGCGCATCATAATCACAAATATTGCCAGTAGCAACACCGGTATCAACAACAGTTTGTTAAAGGTAAGAAAATATACTATACGCCTTCCAAACAGACCATCGAGATTACCGTGGTACATCATAGCCCCTATGTATATCATTGAAAGATAGGTATTTGTACTACCCAGACCACCAAGCGATTTCATCAAAAACTCAGGCAGCTTTATTCCGGCCAGGAACATCAACAAACCCAGCACAATTGCTAATGTATTAATATTAAACACTTTAAGCATACTCTTTCCAACAGGGGTTCCGTTTCCCGATGACAGCATTACCACCCCTACAGTCCACATCAGAATTGTCGACACCAATTGTAACATACTTGCATATAGCAATCCTTCATCTCCGAAAAGCGCGTACACAACCGGATATCCAAGGTAAATTGTGTTCCCGAATACGCTGTGTGTCCTGAAAATGGCAGCCTCCCTCCTGTCGAGGCGCAAAATCACCGTCCCCAGCCACCCCATAAGCAACATGAACATCATAACTGCAAACGCAAGGCCCACCATAGAAAAGCTGTTGACCAGCAATCTTGGGGTAATATCCATTTTGCTGAAGTTAGTCAACAGCATCAGTGGAAGGGTAATATTAAAGATTATCTTAGCAAGAATGTCCTTAGCGCTCTCGGTAAGGACTTTAAAGAAAGAACCGGCGACCCCGACGAGTACCAGAACACCAAGTATCAGAATCTGATTAAGAATAATTTCAGCCTGCATAAAATATCAGGGTACGGCAAAATGTTTAACAGACAAATGTAATAATTTAATAATTTCGCACCCTATGAGAAGGTATGAAGGAAGACTCGCAGGATTACTGGGTACGATAATTATTCATCTGCTCGCCGCAATACTTTTCTTTTCCGTAAAGCTTAATACCCTGAAACGGGAAAGAGAAAAGGAGTTTATCCTTGTTTTTGAAGAGGTTACGGAGGAACCTGACCTTGACATTACCACACCCGGGCAGATATCGGAAGAGCAGCTTACCGACGTTGACATGATGATAAGGAATATTGTCAGGAACCTGGCAAACCCGGAAAACCCCGTCATCGATCCGCAGGAATACCAGGACATGGTCAAGGAGGAGATGATAAAAAGGGGCCTTCTTGGAGAAGACAACTTCATCGATGACTGGAAAAAAAGGGAGACTGAAGAAGGAGCAATCGAAATAGCAGAGAAGCTGAGAGAGGAGTATACTAAAACCCACGAGGAAAAGGAACCGATCAATTACCGGGGACCTACCCGCGTTTATTACAGGCTTGAAAACAGATACCACACTCATCTGCCCATTCCAATATATAAATGTGAAGGCGCCGGCAAAGTCTCTCTTTCCATAGAGGTCGACAGAGACGGTAATGTGCTGTCAGCAAAGGCTATAGCAGGAGAGAGCACTACAAGAGACCCCTGTCTGATAGAGACAGCAGTAAGCTATGCCATGATGTCAAAGTTTAATAACAGCCCCGGTTCCCCCGCTAAACAAGACGGAACACTGACTTTTCACTTCGTTGCCCAGGGCCGCACCGAACAGTAGGTATCTCTCAGATTGACAGCACCTGACTGCGAATTGTTTCCCTGATACGATCGTACCTGAACCGCTTCGACAGTGATATGTAAAATACCTTTGAATCCATGTCAGAGTAGGGTCTCAGGCCTGTGAGCGGATCGCGGTATGACCTGTTCATGAAATCATCAAGGTAATACTTGAACGTTACCGTCATTCCTGACCTGAGATTGATGCCTGCAAAAAGGGAAGGAATGAGACTGTTGGTTTTTCTTGAGAACCAGTCAGTCTCGCGATATACCCTCTCGCGTCCGTCAAACCACTTCTCCTTGTAATGAAAAAGCCATTCGTATTCGCCTCCGCCAAACAGAAAAACATTTCTGCCCAGGTCACCAATTTTAACAGCCAGCGGAACTCCGAGAGTATAGGAGCGTCGCTTTACTGTTGATAACATATTCAGGCCTATTACTTCATTCTGTGTAATAAAGCCTACATTTCTGATTGCAAGTCCGTAGTATAAACCGAACTGATCGGTGATGTCGTAATTTTTGTACGCACCGGTGTGATAATATACAGTCCATCTTAGCTCGGTATCGATATCAAGTCCCGGACGGCTTACCTGAGACATTGAAAATATCATCTCCGAATCAGTGGTAACATATGTTCTCTGGGCCACGGCAACAGTTTGCGTCAGAACAATAATGGCAAGTATAAAGATTCCTGGTTTCATCATAATGGGTTTTTGGTGATATGACTGTCAATCAAAAAGTGTACCTGTTGTATTGTAATTGCAGGGTTTTATCAGTTCAGGCCTGTTTTTATCTTCATTGCGCGATGAAATCAACCGACCTATAGTCCATGCTGAGAGAGAATCATCACTACAAGGCACCATCAGGCTCCTTATCTCAGTGTTTGCGGCTGCCGGGTCAAGCCATTTTTCAATGGTCTGATCATCAAGTATCAGCGGCATTCTCTTTTTTGTATTGTGAATTTCACTCATGAGGTCATTAGCCTCTGTGGTAATTATGGAAAAGGTGACGACCTTACCTCCGTCCCCGTCAGAGACCCATTGGCTCCATAGCCCACCCAGAGACAAATGATTACCTGCAGCAGATGTTATATACCATGGCAGTTTACCTGACGACGTATGCTGCCACTCATAAAAACCGTTAACAGGAATTATACATCTTCTGTTTCTGAATGAATCGGAAAAAGAGGGTTTTGAATCTGCTGACTCTGCCCTTGCATTAAAGGTTTTAACCCTGATCTCATTTGCCGAGGAAGAATCCCTGATCCATTCCGGTATGAGGCCCCATTTCATTAACACTATTCTGTCTGAACAGATTACAGGCATTTCAGGCAAAGAGTAAGCATGGTAGTAGTAGCTTGGCCGGTAATTTTCATGATCAATGAAATCACGGCCATATATGCTTTCAAGCTCCTCCTTTATCAGATTTATATTTACTGTAAAGCACATCCTGATCAATATTAGAATTAAAAGAATGCTTCAGCGGCAGTGGCATATGGTACCTGAACATATCATCCTGCCGCCATTCCCTGGTTTGAGAAAGAATCCTGTTCATTAAACTGTTTATCTCATTGGTTAGTTCAGGTCCGTTCCATGCGCTTGAATTAAGTAGCACAACCCAGGCCATTCCGTTTGGAAGTCTTTTCATCATAGCAGTGGTGCCAGGGAAAAAACCTGTTCGCCACCATACCCCGTTCGGAAACGATGATCGCCACCCCAGCGGGGCATAACCATTTGTGATGTCAGTCATCTGCTCTATCATCTCTGAAGGCAGAATATCAGGGAAATTGTTAAAACCGTCAACTGCCAGTAGTATCTTTAACAGATCAGGGGCAGTTGCCACCCATGCGCCAGCTGCTCCCAGTGACTCAATATCATTTCCGCCATAACTGGCCGGAACAATTTCACCGGTACCGTAAACTGACAGCTTGGGAATAGCATCCTGTTGTTCATAATACTTCACCTCGTTAATGAGCCTGCCTTCCTCAAGATTACTGCCCAGCATCATATCATAGATACCAAGCGGCTCGAATATTTTCTCCCTGCAATAATCTTCGTATGTCATGCCTGAAGCTTTCTCCACTACCAGTCCGAGAATGGCATATCCCAGGTTTGAGTACGATCTTCCGGTTCCGGGGTAATAATGGAGCCTCCTGTCAAGGGCAAATCTCACATAATCTGTTGTTGTGAGGGGCAAACCCTTGTCCATCTGCCGTGCTATTGACTGGGTAATAAACATATGATCGCCATATCGTAAGGACCAGCCGCCCTGATGTCCCAGCAGATGAGCAACAGTAATATTGTAAACCCTGTTATCTCGCGGATTCGCAAAAACAGAGTCGTTAAGGATAGCATCTGGTCCGAAGACCCTGTCGTCAACAGAAATCTTGCCCTCTTCAACAAGTTTTAGCACAGCAATCGCCGTAATCAGCTTCGAGACACTGGCAACCCTGAATCTGTGATAGGGTTCTGCTTCAATATAATTCTCCATGTCGGCATACCCGAAACCATGAGCAAAAACCAGCCTGCCGTCTTTAGAAACAGCTACAGACGCCCCCTTTATTTCCCACTTTCTCATAAAGGAGCTGTAAAGGCGTTCAATGTAGTCAGTATTCCTCCCTTTTGAGAGATCATTTGTAATCCTGATATTGCCCGGTACCAGATAATCACTGTTGAATTCTACACGGTGAGTTACCAGCGGAGTACGTGTAATAAACAGCAAAAGAAGAGTAAGACCTATGCTACTGTATTTCATCATCGATATTCATAACCTGTAGGGCCGGGGCAAAATTAATGGAATATTTTCCTTCAGCCAAAATTACTGTCAACGAAGGTCTGAGATAATTAATAAAGAGATAAATTTGCATTTATGATACCTGGTGGTTTAATGAAACTCGGCAATAGACTCATTTTCACATTTCTTCTGGCTCTTTTCGGTCAATGTGCATGTGCACAGGTCTGGACGAGTAATCAATACCAGAGTTTATCTTATGATCTGCGCCTTCTTTTTTCTTCAGCAGCCGGTGATACATCGCTTATAGGAACACTTCTGGCAGCGGGAGCTGACATCGACGTTCAGTCTGATAACGGTGCCACACCTCTTGCATATGCCGTTGCATATGATCAGATAGCAGCTACAGAATATCTCCTCAGGGCCGGTGCCGATCCGGAAATCTCAAACTACAGAAGAGAAACACCTTTGCACCTGGCTATTTTCAACCAAAACCTGAGCATAGCCGAAATGCTTATCAGATACGGGGCAAATATTGATGCACGCGATATGCATGGAGCAACGCCATTGCATTATGCTGCCCTTTTCGGGTACTTCTATGAAGCCGATATGCTCATATATTATGATGCACTTTACGACATAAAATCCCAGGATGGAACCACGCCCCTTATGGCTGCCGTTATCTCCGGTAATTTTGATATTGCAGATATTCTGATTAAGGAAGGCGCCAACGTTAACAGCAGAGATAATGACGGATATACACCTTTGTTGATTGCTGCCCAAAACGGAGATACTATAATGTCTGAACTGCTGTTGATGAGCGGAGCAGATCTCTACGCCGTGGCAGACGATGGCTATAACGCACTTTCAATATCTGTAAGAGACGGACACCCCGGCATGTTCAACCTGCTCACCGCCAAAGGAAATCTCTGGCCCGAGGTGAAAGGCGTCAATCCCTGGTTAGTACTTGAACAGTACAGAAGAAAGGATTTTGTAAATCTACTCTCCCGGAACAGTATCAGAAAACCATCCAATGATTTACTTACTTATTTGTCAGGTGAGGTATCACTTCTGGCATCAGGTTACCAATTATTTTCAGGAGCTGCAATTCAGGGAAGAGAAGGCATCAGCGGCCTGGGATTCACCCTTGGCACTTATTTCAAACCATTTAAAACCAGAATAATTATTCAGGAAGATAATGAGAACTTCACCCAGTATATCGATCAGAGAGGAGTGCTTTACGGGGGTGTCTTCAGGGACTTTGTACTTAATGACAATATTCCTTTAAGAATATGGATCCTTAATATCGCAGGGAAGGCAGGATACCGGTTTGGAAACAGCTATCCCGGCTCATCTCTTAAGCCTGAACAGGGTTTTGTCTTTATACCTTCCGTATCACTTACGCTCGAATTGAGAAATGCGGCCTTTTCAGTGGGAACCGAATACATGAGGACTGAGGTATACAGAAGCGGTCCGCTTTGGTTCAGGGCAGGATTCTACTATAAATACAACACAAACAATGTTAAATCAAAAGGCAAGGTTATAAGATGGTACTGACAATTCCCTCAGCAAAAAGCGCCATCGTAATAGTGATGCTGGCACTCCTTACTGCATCCTGTGAAAAACAGATGCTGGTACTGGTAAAATGCAGCGAGTGCACCACCGAGGAGCCTGCCACAGCTCAGATAACACTCAGATTATCTGAAGAATATGTTATCTTCAACGTAGTCACTCTCAATATATATGAAGGAGATAATACCGATGGTCAGGTTGTTATCAGTCTGACAGGGACAGCCGGGTCAGGAAGAAAAATAGATGTAAGTCTTAACCGCACATACACCCTTGAGGCTATATATTCTATCAACTCAAGAACCTACAGAGTTATTGACTCTGCGAGGCCACAGGTAAAATATTCAGAATCGGACTGTGACGAACCGTGCTATTTTATTTACAACAATACTGCTGACCTCAGGCTGAAATACCTCTGACGTTATACTCTCTCTTTCTGAAGTATTATCCTGAGGTCATTGATATTGAGGTCCTCAGAAATACGTCCGGCATCGACTATCGATATCTTTCCGCTTTCTTCAGAAACAACAATTACATAGGAGTCTGTGTATTCTGTTATCCCTATTGCAGCCCTGTGTCTCATCCCAAACCTGGCAGGTAATCCTGTCCTGTCAGTTACCGGCAGAGGGCAACGGGCAGCAACAACAGTTGTATTCTGAATCAGCATTGCCCCGTCATGCAATGGACTGTTCTTGAAAAAAATTGTCTCTATAAGAGCAGAGGTGATCTTCCCCTCTATCCTCTCCCCGCTCTCGGCGAAACTGTCAAGCTGACTTTTTCTGCCGATCACTATAAGGGCACCCGTACGTCTTGCCGACATTGAATCAACAGCTCTTACAATCTCCTCGGCTTCTGGCTGAGAAGAGGGTTCATCCCTGCCTTCAGGGAAGAAGGCCGAGAAAGAAAACCTGTTCCCTTTCATATACCTGGTGCCGATCACCAGAAGAAATCTTCTTATCTCCTGCTGAAAAACAATAATAAGGGCTATAACGCCAACTCCTATCACCTGGCCAAGTATGCTTCCGATGAGATCCATGTTAAGCGCCTTAACTATCAGCCAGAAGATGTAGACAAAAAATATCCCTATGAAGATGCTGAATGCAGCAGTACCTCTTATCAGACGATACAATTGATAAAGGATTATTGCTACAAGCAATATGTCTATTATATCAAGAACCTTAATCTCAAGCATCGAACCCCTGGTTTAATAAGCAAAAGTAATAAAACATCCGGCCCGCAGATAACTTCAACCTATTTTCTGATACAAAGAGACAGTCTCTGCAGCCTCATTCACATCGTGAACCCTGATAATGCTGGCACCATTCATCAATAGGGCCATATTCAGGGCGGTGGTTCCGTTCAAAGCCTCCGCGGGAGTAATTCCCAGTGTTTTCCAGATCAGTGATTTTCGCGACACACCTGCCATCACTGGCCGGCTGAGTACTTGAAACTCAGAAAGCCGGCGTATTAGTTCAAAATTCTGTTCTATGGTCTTACCAAATCCGATCCCGGGGTCAACTATGACGTCCTTTACGCCGGAATCCTCCAGCAACGGAATCCTCTTCCCGAACCATTCAATAATATCAGAAACAACATCATTATAAGTGGGATTTTTCTGCATGGTAGCAGGTGTTCCCTGCATATGCATCATTACGTAAGGGATATTCAGAGAAGCTATCAGGTTGAACATTTTCTTATCAAGCTCCCCCCCTGAAATATCATTTATCATGTCTACTCCGGCCTCCGATCTGGCTGCCTCCGCTACTGAAGATCTGAAAGTATCAACCGAGAGAACGAGATCAGGGAATTCCCTCCTTATAGCTTTCAGTACACCAACGACCCTCTTCTCTTCCTCTTCAGCCTGAACCTCTGCTGCTCCCGGTCTTGTAGAGTAACCTCCAACATCAATTATATCTGCCTTTTCCTCAACCATGCGGGCAACGGTGCTTAACACCTCGCTGACTGAATTATGCCTTGATCCTGCATAGAATGAATCAGGTGTAACATTCACAACTCCCATCACCAGAGGCCTTGAACAGTCAAAAACCCTGCCTCCGAAATTAATCAGTCTTTGTCGCTCCAAATGCTTGTTTATTTTATTACTGCTGCCTAAAAATAGTAATAGAAGTGCTATTTAGGGTAATTTTCCATCAAATACTATTATCAAAAAACCAAATTGTTAAAATCAGACAGTTTAAGTCGACTCCTCTACCTCTTAAAAGCTTATTTGGTTACATTTGCATCAGTAAATCCGATCTGATGAAAATTGTTGTTATTGAGGGCCTGGACGGAGCCGGAAAGTCTACACAGATTAAACTATTAACCGAATATCTTCGGGGTAAAGATATTAAGTACAATTATATCCATTTCCCCAGGACTGATGCGCCCTTTTACGGTGAGCTGATCGCCCGCTTCCTCAGGGGAGATTTTGGCTCGGCAGAGGAGGTTGACCCCTATATTGTCTCATTGCTGTATGCAGGTGACAGAAATGATGCCGCCAACCAAATAAGAAGCTGGCTTGAGCAGGATCATCTTGTAATTCTTGATCGTTACACTTACTCGAATATTGCTTATCAGTGCGCAAAACTGGATGATAAGACTCAAAGAGATAATCTGAGAAAATGGATATTGGATCTGGAATTTAATCATTTCCGGATTCCTGTTCCGGATATCAATATTTACCTTGACGTACCTTTCAGTTTCACCGAACAGAAGCTTAAATCAGAGAGGAATGGAGCCGACAGATCATACCTGAACGGATCAGCAGACATACATGAGGCAGACATCGGGTTCCAGAGAAGAGTAAGAGATATGTACCACGAAACAGCCTCAGTTGATGACAAACTTACAATTCTTAACTGCTATGGAAGCAATGAGGCAATATTACCTCCGGAAGAAATATTCGTAATGATAAGAGAATTGCTGCTAAACAAAAATATTTTGATATAAATGAGAATTACGGTTTTAATATCGCGGTATTTAGGTGGACTCGTATTTATCTTCTCTGGATTTGTCAAGGGGATTGACCCGGTTGGTTCTCAGATCAAATTTGCTGACTACATGGCAGCTGCGGGTATTGCAATGGACGACAGGATACTGCTGGCAGCAGCCATGATGCTATGTGCTGTAGAGTTCATTACAGGTATACTTCTGATAACGGGTAGTTTTTACAGAGCCGGTGTCTGGTTATACTTCCTCTTTATGCTGGTCTTTACTCCGCTTACCCTTTTTCTGGCGATATACAATCCGGTAAGTGATTGCGGTTGCTTTGGTGATGCAATACATCTTACAAACTGGGAGACCTTCTTTAAGAATATTCCATTTCTGATATTTGGAATAATAATGTTGCTTACCGTAAAAAAACACGCACCTGCGGAAGGTATCTTCAAAGCTGATGCCCTTATGACGGGCTCGACACTGTTCCTCTTCTTCCTCTTCATGGCTTATAATGTAAGGTATCTGCCCGTAATAGACTTCAGACCCTACAAGACAGGAACAAATATTGTTGAGAGCATGACTATTCCGGAGAATGCGCCACAGGATATTTTCGAGATCACTCTTATTTACGAAAAGGATGGTGTAAGTAAGGAATTCACACTCGAAAACTATCCCGAAGGGGACACTGCATGGACATTCGTGGATCAGAAATCGGTACTTGTGTCAAAGGGTTATGAGCCACCGGTAAAGGATTTTCACATCAGCACTCTTGAGGGAAGGGAAATAACTGACTATCTGCTTTATGATTCAGGTTATTCCTTGCTGATGATATCGCATGACCTTGAAAAAGCTGACCGCAAAGACCTCGATCACGGTTTTATGACTGGCTTCAGTGCTCTTTCCAATGGTATATCATTTTACGTAGTTACTTCAACTACAAGGAACGAGACTGAAAAATATCTGAACGGACTGGAATTTTGCTCCGCTGACGGTACTCTGCTGAAAACTATTGTAAGGTCAAATCCCGGGTACCTGCTTCTGAAAGAAGGTACTATAATAGGAAAATGGTCTCCGGCAACAATCCCGGATGATAACTGGTTCGCTTCCAATATGGTAGCGGGGGTTATAAGAGAAGGAGCCAAAGACAAGGCAATATTTATCACGGGTTTGTTCATATTGCTGTTTGCCGGAAACTACCTTATTTATAAAGGTTTTAACAGAAATTCTGATAACTGATAAATAGATCGAGTGATATGAGAAACAAGATTGTAGCCGGAAACTGGAAAATGAACCTGACCCTCGAAGAGGGGTATAAACTTGCCGGAGATGTTAAACAGGTTATGGAAGGCAGGAGTTTAAACTGTGGCGTAATACTCTGCACTCCCTTTATCCACCTGAACGGTGTAGCTAGCATACTCGAAGGCACCGGCATTGAAGCCGGAGCCCAGAACTGTTCATCAGAAACATCCGGTGCATTTACAGGGGAGGTTTCTGCTCAGATGATAAAAAGCACAGGTGCCGGTTGGGTAATAATCGGGCATTCGGAAAGAAGAACCCTCTTCAGCGAAACAAACGAACAGCTTCTGAAGAAAACAAATGAGGCACTCGATTCAGGTCTGAGAGTTATCTTCTGCTGTGGGGAGCTATTGTCTGAGAGAGAGGCCGGAATACATTTCGAAACTGTTAAAAGACAGCTGGAGAAAGGTCTTTTCAGCCTTCCTGAATCACGCTTCAGGGAGGTAGTGATTGCATACGAACCCGTATGGGCAATAGGGACAGGTGTAACTGCCACTCCCGGACAGGCACAGGAGATGCACAAATTTATTCGTGAACTTATAGAAAGTGTATACGGCAAAACCATTGCCATATCAACAAGATTGCTTTACGGAGGTAGCTGCAAAGCATCCAATGCAGCTGAACTTTTTGCCAATCCTGATGTCGATGGAGGGCTTATCGGAGGGGCTTCTTTAAAAGCTGACGAGTTTCTTGGCATAATATTGGCTGCAAATTGAACAGCCTTTAAGACATAAGGGTCTATGCCGGCAACCCTGTTAAATGGTCACTGAAGTACATATAATACAATAAAATAACTCAAAGATGCAGGTAAGGTTTCTGATTGTTTTATTGCTGCTGACTACAGGTTTGTGTCTCAGGTCGCAGACGACGAAGATCTTTAGCGGTGACCCCACAACATACAAAGAGGAACTCCTGAAATTCATGGGCCAGTCTCTTAATGAAAATCAAACCTCACTGTTCAACAGATTCATGGTGAAATGGGATAGTCTTGATCTCAGTAACGAAATACGGGCAAATATTGTAAACATTTCTGGACAGATGGAAGCACGGAATGTGCGCCCGGTACCAGGGTTTATAAACTTCTTCAGTGCCATCGACCAGTTTACTGAAACAGAAAAGGGCTTAACAGTATTCAACGACTGGCTAAAAAGTCTTTCTGTAATCTTAAAGGACCCCGGTTATACGGGAACTGAACTGGATAAGTACATGGAAATGTCATCATACCTTATCAGCGAAAAAACCATGTATAAATCAACAGCTGTAAGATGGAACATTGCCACGGGAGATTTATCATATACATACGACACAATATTTAAGGTCAACGTCAGAAACGGAACCCTGATCTGCTATTCACAAAATGACAGTACCATGATATCCAATGCCCATGGTACATACTTCCCCGACAGATACCTGTTCGTGGGTGCTTCAGGAAAAGTATCGTGGGAAAAGGCAGGGTTTTCGGATGCTGAAGTAAGGTCAGAAATTTTTGATTACCGGCTAGATGTTACCCGTAACCAGGTAGTAGCAGACTCAGCAACACTGTACCACCATCTCTTTTTTCAGGAACCCGTTCCCGGAAAGCTGACAGACCAGTCTGTAAGGATCACGGCAACTCAAAATGCCACTTTCCCCAGGTTTGAGACAAAAGCTGACAAATTCAGTATCGATAATATTTATGAGGGTGTAAACTATGAGGGAGGACTGACATTTGAAGGAGCAAATGTCAGAGGAACAGGAGAGAATTATGCCCCGGCATTGATATCACTCTTCCGGAATGACACTCTCTATATAAAGGTCAAATCTAAGAACTTCCTTCTGACAAGAGCCAATGTCAACTCACAGGAGTCAACAATGACTCTCTACCTGGAGGACGATTCAATTTACCATACAAACCTCGGGTTCCAGTATTTAACCAATACCAGGGAAGTTAACTTCTTCAGAACAAGCAGCCCTGTATCTAAAAGCCCCTACTTCAACTCATACCATAATCTCGATATGTATTTCGAATTTCTCAACTGGGATATGGATGAGCCGTTTATTAAGATGTCACGGGCAAGGGGTGCATCAATCGGACAGGCATCATTTGAATCATTTTCATTTTTCCGGTCAACACTATTCGAAAGAATGATTTACTTCGATGATGTACATCCGCTTTATAACCTGAAAAGCTTTGCAGAATATTTTTACGATGAATCATTCCCGATAAGCGAATACGCCAGGTGGCTCAACCAGCCAGTCGAAAGTGTAACACGACTTTGCATTGAGCTTGCCAACAGGGGATTCCTTTTCTACGACAGAAATATCGATGAGGTTACTATAACGCCGAAGGTAGATGATCATATAAACTCATATGCCAAAAGAAAGGATTATGATGTCATCTCAGTCTTTAGCGAGGTGGCTGCACCTACAGATAATGCAGTGCTTGACCTCAGAAACTTCGACATTACCATTAATGGCGTTCAAAATGTTTTTCTTAGTGATTCCCAAAGAGTTGCGATCTTTCCTTACAACAATCAGCTCATAGTCGAAAAGAATAGGAATTTCAGGTTTGACGGTGTTGTCGTAGCAGGTCTGTTTACAATTTTTGGCCACGAGTTCTCTTTTGACTACGACAAATTCAAAATAGACCTTACTAAAATAGATTCAATTCAGATTGCCGTTGAAACTGATGAACGTGATATGTATGGCGATCATCTCGTAAATGAGATTCAAAACCTTATTCAGCTGGCATCGGCAGAGCTTTTCATAGATGACCCGGACAACAAGTCAGGCAGAAGAAGCCTCAGGCAATACCCCATAATAAACTCAACCACATACTCTTATATCTTTTTTGACAAGATACCGGGTCTTGAAGGCGTTTATCCCCAATCTGATTTCTATTTCAGAGTCGACCCCTTCTCGTATGAGAACATAGACAGATACAGAACTACCGATCTCAACCTTACCGGGGTATTCAATGGAGGTAATATTATGAAGGAGGTAAGCCAGAACCTCATAATTCTTGAGGACAACTCGCTCGGTTTTGCAATGAATATCGACAGTAATGGTCTTGATCTGTATGACGGTAAGGGAAGACTCTTCGAATTCATAAGCATGGGCAACAGCGGTCTTACAGCCAGCGGAAGAATTGACCGGCTGTCAGGAACGGCCTATTCAGAGAACTTCCGGCTCTTTCCTGATTCAATGATAACCGTGGCCTCAGACTTTTCAATAAAAGCATCAGAAGACAGAAAATATCCTGACCTGAATATCAGTGATGTCGAAATCAAATGGATGACTGAAAGTGATGAATGGTATGCATATAACAGACCCGGAAAGGTGTTTGACATGTTTGCCAACGGCACCACCCTCGATGGCTATATAAACCAGACTCCTGATGAGATGAAGGGAGGAGGTGTTATCGACAGGACAGATGCACGGCTGACATCAGACTATTTCAGTTTCACTGCAGGCACAATCACTGCCGACTCCTCTGACTATGTACTGAAGCCGCTCCGTGGCGAAGGTATAGCGTTCCTTGCTGAGAATACTATTACTGAAATTGACTTTCCTCTTCAGGAAACACGATTCCGGCTCTATTCTGAAGAATCAGTTCTCAAATTTCCTGAGATAGAGTACATATGCACAATGTCTGACTTCCTCTACGATATGGAAAATCAGATATTAAAGATGGAACACAAGGGTACTGCATCTGCAGCACTAATGCCTGCAGAGGAATTGATAAATGTACCCCGGACCAATCTTGAACCTCCGACATTTTACTCGACAAACAGTCTGCGTGACACCATTAAGTTTGCGTCACGTGAGGGCTTCTATTACCTTAAAGATGAAACCATAGAAGCAGGAGGTATTAACTACATTCCAATAGCTGATGCTTTAATACAACCAGGCGAAGGCAAAATTCTGATAGGCAAAAGAGCTGATATCAGTACCATTCAGGATGCTGTGATCGCTGTCAATAACAAACACCTCATACACTCGGCATCAGTCAAGATTGGTTCAGCAAGGAGTTACTCCGGATCAGGAACTTACGACTACAGGGATGAAGAGGGAAAGATAAGTCCGGTCAGGTTCTCGGAAATAAAGGTCGACACCCTTACAACCAATGCCAGGGGTTATATCGGAGAGAACGAGAACTTCATGCTGAGTCCGTTCTTTACCTTCTCGGGTGATGTGATAATGTCGGCCCGACGGGATTTTCTGACTTTTATTGGCGGAGCGGGAATAACTCACAACTGTGAGCAGTTTGAATCTCTGCCAGTTAAGTTCCGGTCAGAAATAAATCCTGATGCCGTTATGATACCGGTAACTGACAAACCAAGGGACATGAACGATAACATGTTGTTCTCGACATCATTCCTTAACACTGATTCCATCCATGTCTATCCGGCATTCCTCTCACCCCGCAAGTCATGGAGCGACACTCCCCTGGTTTCTGCTGAAGGACTCATCTATTATGATAAGGCCGCCGGTTCCTACAAAATTGCTTCACTTAATAAGCTCACCGACAATTCTGTTGCGGGCAACATGGTTAGCCTTGACAAAAACTTCTGCCTGCTTACCGGAGAAGGAAAGATCAACCTGGGTACCGATTTCGACCTGGTTAACATGCAAAATGCAGGACTCACCTTTCATAATACAGATTCGCAGAAACTGACTATTCAAACCTTCCTGGCACTCGATTTCCATTTCTCAGACGAAGCCCTCAGAATAATGTCTGATGAAATAAGACTCACCCCCGGTCTGCGGCCGGTAAGCCTCAATACCGATTTCTACAGGAAAGGACTGAACCTTATTCTCGGAGATAGAGCCGCACGCGTGATCAGTGATGAGATAGGAACTTTCGGATCGATACGGAATATGCCTCAGGAGTTCATCTATGAACTCTTCCTTAATGATGTTACGCTCGAATGGAATGAAGCCTCTTCATCATTTCGTTCTGTAGGAAAGATAGGAATTGGATTCGTCGGGCAGCAGCCTGTAAATCTATATGTTGACGGGCATATTGACATACAGCGGAGGAGGTCTGGCGACCTTATCGACATCTACCTTAAAGCCAGTGAATCGACATGGTACTATTTCTCCTATTTCAGAGGTACAATGATGACCCTTTCAGGAAACAATGACTATAACACACTGATAGTTGAAGCCAAACCACGCGACCGGCGTCATCCGAAGTCATCAGGCAGGGATCCTTATACATATATGATAAGTCTTGAAGACAGGTTCAGAATCTTCCTCAGGCGCATGTCTTCAAGAGAGATAATTGATGATTTCGATTATTGAATGCCGATATCCGGAGAAGTTAAGAAAAATAAAGCTAACGACCTGTCATGCAATTGTTCTATACCAGCACCCCTCTCTCAGAAATATGTCGTCTCGATCAGGCAGAATCAAAGCATGTACTCCGCGTGCTGAGGCTGAAGAAAGGTGATGAGGTGCTGGTAACCGATGGCAAAGGAATGTTGGGCCGCGGCATAATCTCACAACCCGACATAAATGGATGTATAATTAATATCAATGAGATTTCAGAAGGAACTGACAAGCGCGATTACTACCTGCATATTGCCATCTCACCCCTCACCAACAGCGAAAGGCTTGACTGGTTTATTGAGAAGGCTGTTGAAATAGGTGTTGACGAGATATCTCTCGTTATCAGTGACCACACGGTAAGGAAGAGAGTCAACACCGGACGCCTGGGCAGAATAGCAGTATCGGCCATGAAACAATCGCTGAGAACCCGCCTTACCATTATTAATGAACCTGTCAGCTTCAATGATTTCATCGAATCTGATCTGACAAAATGCAAGGTCATAGCTTATTGCGGAGAAGCCGGTAAAGAGTATCTCAACCGGATTTGCGCTCCCGGAGAAAAATACACCGTAATGATCGGACCCGAGGGCGATTTTTCAGAGGAAGAGGTTGAGAAGGCACGCAGGGCGGGTTTCAGAGTGGCATCATTGGGAAACAGCAGGTTAAGAACAGAAACGGCAGGCCTGGCAGCCTGCCATTCAATATACCTTCTCAATATGTAATTATATTTTATTACCCCGGAAGCTGATCGCCGGTTTCAATTCTCGACAGTAACCCGTCAACAAGTGAATCGGAAGCAACGGGCTGTACAAGTGACAATGCCCTGAAGACCTCAGGAAAAGAGTATTTTAAACCCCATGCATCTTCAAGCAGATCCGTCTCTTTAACATTGATATCATTTAAAGAAGCTACCGGTATCCATTCGTAAAGATAAGGTTCCATCCTCCGTTTTTTTACATAACGAAGGAAATGACAATCTTATTGCACCGGTTAGCTTAATTCGAGGTTTATTTTATTTTCCTCCATGAGCTTGCGCATGTTAATGAGCGCATATCTCATGCGTCCGAGGGCCGTATTTATGCTGACATCGGTTATTTCAGCAATCTCCTTGAAGCTTAGTCCGGTATAATGCCTCAGAATAACCACCTCCCTCTGATCTTCCGGAAGAAGCTGTATGAGTCGCCTGATATCCTTTACAACCTGACGCTTAACCATCACATCCTCAACATTGGCGTCTGACAGCTTACGTGAGTTGAAAATGTCACATTCGTAATCGTCATTCGAGATGACATTCATCTGCTTCTCACGCCTGAAGTGGTCAATGATGAGGTTATGAGCTATGCGCATGACCCATGAAATAAACCTGCCGTTTTCCTGGTAACGACCCGTTTTCAGCGATTGGATTACCTTCAGGAAGGTATCCTGAAAGATGTCTTCCGCGAGTGCCTGATCACGAATATACATTGAAATATATCCGTAAACCTTGTTCTTATAGGAATGGATTAGCTTCTCTATTGAGGACTGATCACCACTTATGAACTTGTTGATAAGTTCATAATCGGATTCTCTGTTATTCATAACTCTCTCTTTTATTGGTCAAGAGTAGAGATTTTCTATAGGCAGTCCTCCCTGTTTTTGATTTGCATAGACAAAGAAATAAATTTTTTTTGATTTGAAAGTATTACTTTTGAATTTTAACACATCCTTAACCATAACAATCAACTGAGTGTGAGCGTAGAGTCAGGATTCATCGAGATACGTGGGGCAAGAGTTCACAATCTCAAAAACATAAGTCTGAACATCCCCCGCAATAAACTTGTCATTATTACCGGAGTATCAGGGTCAGGGAAATCCTCCCTGGCATTTGACACTATCTATGCCGAAGGCCAGAGAAGATATGTCGAGAGCCTCTCAGCATATGCACGGCAGTTTCTTGGGCGCATGAACAAACCCGAGGTAGATTTCATTAACGGCATTCCTCCCGCAATTTCGATAGAGCAAAAGGTCAACTCCCGTAATCCGCGGTCAACAGTAGGCACCACCACAGAGATATATGATTACCTGCGCCTTCTATACTCCCGCATCGGCAAGACAATATCACCCGTCTCAGGGCGTCAGGTAAAGCGGCACAGTGTCGAAGACGTTGTAGACTGCCTGACCTCTTTTAATGAAGGAACCAGGGCTGTTATTTTTGCTCCGGCGCAAATACCCGCCAATATCTCCCTTGATGAATACTTCGCTTTCCTCAACAAGCAAGGCTTCTCCCGCATAGAACACTCAGGAATTATCAGCAGAACTGACTCTGCTGAAGGTCTGCAGGGTGTAAAACCCGGCGACGAGATAAACATAGTCATCGACCGCATAGCTGCTTCTTCTGCACCCGATGAAATAAGCCGCATGGCTGATTCAGTGCAGACAGCATTTCAGATAGGACATGGTAAATGTGAAGTGCTGGCCGAAACTGAAAAAGGAACCAAAAGGAGGAAGTTCTCAAGGATGTTTGAAGAAGATGGAATTCATTTTGAAGAACCGTCAGAACATCTTTTCAGTTTTAACAATCCCCTTGGAGCATGCCCCGTATGCGAGGGTTATGGCAAAGTAATGGGTATCGATGAAGACCTGGTTATACCCGACAAGAACCTCTCTGTATATGACGATGCGATAGCATGCTGGAGAGGTGAGACCATGAGCAAGTGGAAAGAACGACTCATCTCCGGTGCCCATAAATTTGACTTTCCGGTACACAAACCCTGGTATCAGCTTACCAGAGAACAACAGAGACTTGTCTGGACAGGTAACAGGTATTTTTTCGGACTCAACAGCTTCTTCAGCCATCTTGAAGAGAAAAAGTATAAAATTCAGTACAGGGTAATGCTAAGCCGCTACAGAGGAAAAACAATATGTCATGAATGTAACGGCACAAGGCTAAGGAAGGAAGCAGGATATGTCAAAGCAGGTGGTAAATCAATCTTCGAGCTTACCGCAATGCCTGTCGACGCTCTTTATGATTTCTTTGTGAAATTCAAGCCGGGAGGAGACTCTGAGGTGGTGGCCGAACGTATATTACTGGAAATCAGGCAGAGGCTTAAATTTCTTCTCGACGTAGGACTACCCTATCTGACCCTGGCACGCTTGTCATCGACACTTTCAGGAGGAGAAGCTCAGAGAATAAACCTTTCCACCTCATTGGGGAGCAGCCTGGTAGGTTCGCTCTACATTCTTGACGAGCCGAGCATAGGCCTTCATCCCCGCGACATCAGGCTGCTGACTTCCGTTCTGAAGGAACTGAGGGATATAGGAAACACTGTAATTGTCGTAGAGCATGAAGAGGAGATAATAAGGGCTGCTGATATGATCATTGACCTTGGACCTCTGGCAGGAAGCAATGGTGGTGAAATAGTCTTCCGCGGAACCCTCGGAGAGTGCATGGCAGGCAATTCGCTTACTGCTCAGTACCTTTCGCGACGCATGACAGTAGGGGTTCCGGCCCGAAGAAGAAAATGGAACAGCTATATAGAGGTCAACAGTGCACGGCAGAATAACCTTAAAAATATTGATGTAAGGTTTCCCCTTCATGTTTTGACATGCGTTACGGGTGTCAGCGGCTCAGGAAAGTCTACCCTGGTAAATGATATTCTGTACAGGGCGCTGAACAGATATCGCAACGGTTCTTCCGACCGCCCCGGTGAGCACGGTTCTCTCAAAGGAGATATTGACACCATAACCTCTGTGGAGATGGTAGACCAGAACCCAATAGGGAAATCGAGCCGCTCAAATCCGGTAACATATCTTAAAGCCTACGATGAAATAAGGAAACTATTTGCCGAACAGCAGGCTTCTGTACAGATGGGATTCCGGCCGGCACACTTCTCATTCAATGTTGACGGAGGTCGTTGTGAAGAGTGCCAGGGCGAAGGAATCATCAAAGTTGAAATGCAGTTTATGGCCGATGTTGAACTCCTTTGTGAAGCATGTGGTGGAAAGAGGTTTAAAAAGGATGTACTGGAAGTGCGCTTCAATGGAAAAAACATTTATGACATCCTCGAGATGACCGTCGATGAGGCAATCTCGTTCTTCGGTTCCGACAAGAATAAAACAGCGGGAAGAATTGCTGATAAGCTTAAACCGCTGGCTGACGTGGGCCTTGGATATGTTAAACTGGGACAATCTTCAGCCACCTTGTCAGGAGGAGAAAGTCAAAGAGTCAAACTTGCATACTTCATCGGACAAGAGAAAAATGCCGGGCATATTCTGTTTATTTTCGACGAGCCAACCACGGGTCTCCACTTCCACGATATCTCAAAGCTGCTGCAATCAATTCATTCGCTGATATCCAAAGGACATTCGGTGATACTCATCGAACATAATCCGGAAGTAATCAGGAATGCTGACTGGATAATAGACCTTGGGCCGGAGGGCGGAGAAAAGGGCGGTACATTGGTTTTTGAAGGCACTCCTGATCAGATAACAGGCTGCCGCAAATCACATACCGGAAAATTTCTTGCTTCCTATTCTACTTTAGCTTAAACCCGAACATTATCGATACACATCCGCTGGCAGGTATTTCTCCGGGCTGGCTGAAACTACCAACCTTGACAACGAGTTTAAGCTGCTGACTCGACTGCAGTTTGAAATCCCATACCTTTGAATCGGAATCCTTACTCGAAAAGAGCTGGTTTCTGTTGGCGTCGTATATGCTGAATTCAACATTCGGGAGGTTCTCTGCCCCACATACTGCCAGTCTGTAGTCCATATCAGCATAGAACGTCTTGTAGAGCTCTGCCTCTTCACCTTCAACCAGAACAGCGGCATGATAATTACCGTCATGCGTATAGGAACCCAGCTCAGGAAGACAAATCTTCTTGGCGAATCCCTTGCACTGAGCACCTGCGTCAATGCTGCATGTAATGAAGATCAGGATAATCGGTATTATTCTCAGTAATTTCATGATCTTTCAGTTTTATTGAATGAACGAATTCCTTATGGCTGCGACAGTGGTACGCAACTCCTCGAAAGTTTTGATTGTCATATCGGTCTTAACCTCTGACTTAAGTATCGTAACATTGGTTTCCCTGTCAACCTCCGTGCTGATAGGTGTCGAAGTAAGATTTATCTTGTCAAATATCTTGTAGAGGCCGTCGAGCTGCGTCAGAAGCTCATCAATTGCCGGATGACCGGCATTATCCTTAAGAAGGTCAAACAATATTCCTATAGACAACTTCTGATCAACAATTGTTGATACCAGCTTGTTATTATCAAAATCATCCATGTCAACCAGCTGTGTCGCTATATACAAACCTTCAATCCACCCTCCTACAAGTACAGTAGCTGCTATTGCAGGCTGATCATTATCCTCCAGATAGGAGTTGGAATTGAGGAAGGTCTCCGAGACAATTTCCATTATCACATCTGTATTGTTGATGTTTTCCTCCAGCTTCTCAATAGTCTCCTGGCTGATTGCATCAAGTATACCCAATCCGTCTGCCATCTTCTTGGCTGCATTCATGTAATCGATAATAATCTGTGTCTGGTCGTAAAGACTGGCAAAGCTGAGATCACATGTATATATGCCAAGGTTGAGTGCCATACTTTTATTGGTGGTATAGTTTGACGCATTTTCCACTGGGTTGAGATAATCCTTATCAAAACGTGCGCCTGCAGTCTTAATCAGCATTGCAGACTCAAGTGGCGAAGGAAGTGACCTGAAAATCTTCTCAGCCTGCTTGATGTCATCAAGTATCTGAAGGTCTTCTTTCTTCAGATCGATAGACGTTTGACTCTGATCAGTTTTACCCCTGTCTCCACAGCCAGATAAAATAACTGCACAGAACAGGATTACTGCTGCATTCAGGATAGTTCTGGTAATAAACTTGCTATTCATGATTAAGAATTTAGGTTTCCGTTTAAATATTCCACTAAATTAGCATATTATTTTATTTATTTCAAATAGTTTTTCTGCCACTATTCAGGGGTTAGTCGTGACTCGAAAAGTACTTCATAAATTGTGTTCTTTCATATACTGACGGCTTCTGGAAATTCAGGTAGTTGAGTTTCCCCCTGAAATCTTCAATTCTGGCAAAGCCTTTCTTTCCCATCCATTCCGTTATCTGACGGTTCATGCTCTTCAGATATTCTATTCCGTTATTATAAAGTACCGAACATACCTGCACCGTATCGGCTCCTGCCAGGAGGTACCTTATCGCATCATCGCCGCTGTGGGCTCCTGTTGATGCCGATATATCAATATTGATATCCAGTGAGCTTGCCATGGCAATCCATCTCAGCACGTATCTTCTTTCTGCCGGAGTACTGAATACCGGTGCCGGAGTAATATTCATAGCTTCTATATCTATATCCGGCTCATAGAACCTGTTGAACAGTACCACCCCCTTAACACCGCGCCTGTATAACTGATCAATGGTGTATAGAATATTTGAAAACCGGGGGCCCAGCTTCATCACTACCGGAATCTTAATAACCTTCATCAGGTTTTCTACCAGCGAATAGTATACTGTCTCCGCTTCTGCCGGTGAGATGCGGCGGTCAACGGGAAGAAAAAACAGGTTTACCTCAAGGGCGTCAGCACCTGCAGCCTCAATGTTTCTGGCGAAGTCGATCCACTCTTTTGCCGTAATACAGTTTATACTGGGAATCACAGGTATAGTAAGATTCTCCTTTGCTGTCCTGATAAGCGCCAGATATTCATCAACACTTTTTGATCTTGTATAGTATGCGATATAGTCTCCTGCTTCGGGATATGATTCAGTCTCCGACAAAACATTGGAATAATGGTTTATCTGCTCTTCGAACAATGATTTAAGCACCACAGCACCTGCGCCGCAATCTTCAGCTTCCTTCAGGCGATCGGGGGTAGATGTCAGGCTGCTGCTGCTGACGATAAGCGGACTGCTTACCGGTAATCCAAGATAGGTTGTTTTTAGTTTATCCATTTCTGTTTATGTTATCTGTTTCAAAAATATCATCTTTCTCCGAATATCAGGCTACCGACCCTAATAATGGTACTGCCCTCTTCAATTGCGGTAATATAATCACCAGACATTCCCATTGACAACTCACGGAAATCATCACTATCACTGAAAAAATCTCTCTTTATCCTGTTAAAATAATCTCTGAGTTGCCTGAACTCTCCTCTTACAATATCGTGATTGTCCGTAAAGGTTGCCATTCCCATAACGCCGCATATATTTATCTGTCTGAGGCTTATAAATCCGGGGTCAGTCAGCATCTCGTCAATCTCACCAATACTGAACCCAAATTTGGTATCTTCAGTTGCAATATGTATCTGCAACAGGCAATCAACCTTCCTCCCAACCTTCGAGGCCTCCCTGTCTATTACCCGAAGGAGTTTATAGCTGTCAACCGATTCAATCATAGAAATGAACGGAACAATAAACTTAACCTTGTTAGACTGAAGATGTCCGATCAGATGCCACCTGATATCCGGCGGAAGATAGTCCTTCTTTGCCAATAGTTCCTGGACCCTGTTCTCACCAAAAACCCTTTGTCCGGAATCATATGCCTCCATAATCATGGCCGGAGGCTTAGTCTTTGAGACTGCAACTATCTTAACACTTTCGGGTACACTATCCCTGAGAAAGGCTATATTCTGAGCAACCGTATGCATATATTGAGAAACATGTCACGATTCAAAAATAACAAAAAAAGAGTAGGCTGTCTCAAAAGGGCAGCCTCTCTTTTTTAAATTGTCAGCATTATCTCTCCTGAACAGAGGTTATAATATTATAAAAACTACTATTCCGGATCTGCCTGTTTTTATTTTAATAGATGAATTGCCAGTCCGCTGCGTAGTTTAGGCTCAAACCATGTTGTTTTCGGAGGCATGATGTTCCCTGTATCGGCAATCCTGATCAGTTGATCCATTGACACTGGGTACAATGCAAAAGCCACTTTCATCTCTCCCGAATCAACTCTTCTGCTAAGCTCACCCAATCCTCTGATGCCACCAACGAAATCAATCCTCTTTGAACGCCTAAGATCCTGAATATCAAGAACAGGAGCCAGTATCTGGTCTGATAGTATTGTAACGTCAAGACCACCAATAGGATCATCATCATTGTAGGTTCCCTCCCTGGCTGTCAGGCTGTACCATTTACCTTCAATATACATCGAGAATTCATGCAGTTTGCCGGGTTTGTATATTTCACTGCCCTTTTCCGTAACCTCAAATCCCTTCGCAATTTTCGCAAGAAACTCATCAACAGAAAGTCCGTTAAGATCTTTTACCACCCTGTTATAGTCAATAATCCGAAGCTGATTTGCCGGAAAATGAACCGCGAGAAAGAAGTTGTACTCTTCATCTCCCCTGTGATCAGGATTGGCCTCACGCTTCTCCTTTCCCACCAGCGCAGCTGCAGCTGTTCTGTGGTGACCGTCAGCAACATAGGTGTTTGGAACCTTTTTTCGAAATAATTCCTCAATCCGTCTGTTTGTGCCCATGTCGCGTATCACCCAGAAATGGTGACCGAAGCCATCTTCAGCAACAAAATCATATTCCGGCTTCTCACCTGAGACTACTGAGTCGACTATTTCATCGATTTCACTCACGGCAGGATAGGTAAAAAAGACAGGCTCTATATTTGCCTCATTGACCTTTACATGGATCATCCTGTCCTGTTCCTTGTCGGGTCTGGTAAGCTCGTGCTTCAGGATTTTTCCTTCAAGATAGTCATCAACCGATGCACAACCCATTATGCCATACTGAGTGCGGCCCTCCATTGTCTGGGCATAGATGTAGTACATTGGCTCGTCATCCTGTACCAGCCACCCTTTCTCCTGCCACTTTTTGAAATTCTCTACTGATTTTGCATATACTTCTTCCGAATGAACGTCTGTACCGGCAGGAAGATCTATCTCCGACCGTGTAATATGCAGAAGTGATGTCTCTTTTCCCTCCGCCATTTTTGACGCTTCCTCACTGTTCATAACATCATAAGGGAGGCATGCCAGCTCTGCCGCTATCTCCCTGGGAGGCCTTAACCCCCTAAATGGTTTAATTATCGCCATCTGTTAATCTCTTTTTTTTTGAATTTTAATAATATTATTAATCAACTTATATGCCTACCCTGTACCCTGCAACCTTTCACCTCCGCATTCCGACCGCAGGAACATTTGAGATATTAATATCTGTTATCCTCCGCCCCGCGCAACAAATAGTGCGGGGCTGTTTTGCTATTATTATTCAACCCCTCTGGGGTTGGATTGTACCCCTCTGGGGTTGGATTGTACCCCTCTGGGGTTGGATTG
>CAZMSH010000009.1:63522-109773 GCA_964568875.1 uncultured Rikenellaceae bacterium
TACCGTATACCGTATACCGTCCCTATTTATTTACCCTGAAAGTCTGGTTGCCTGTAGCGAAAAAATCGGCTATCTGTTTTGCAGCAGCAACTCCGGCATTGATATTTGCTTCCTGGGTCTGCGCCCCCATCTTTTTGGCAGTGAAGAGAAACCTCCCTTTCAGTTTTTCCTCAAAAGCAGCTTTAGCGTCAGGCTCTATATCAGAAAGATAGACAAAATCCTGCCGCTCTTCCATAAGTCTCATCAATCCCTCTTCATCTATTACCTCTTTTCTGGCAGTATTAACCAGCACAGCTCCGTGAGGCATCGTTTTAAGGATATCATATCCTATCGATTTTTTTGTTTTCTCATTGGCGGGTATATGAAGACTGACATACTGGCATTTTGCGTAGAGTTCTTCAGCACTGTTGCAGAATGTAATGCCGGCAGCCATCTTCTCCTCATCCTTAAGGAAAGGATCGAAAGCATAGATCTCCATCTCAAAACCCTTGGCTATTCTGGCCACATTCTTGCCAACATATCCGAAGGCATGAATACCGATACTCTTGCCTCTCAACTCTGTACCTGACTTCCCTGCAAATCCTCCTCTTGCATTGAAGAGCATCATCTCAAACACGAGCTCTGCGACGGCATTTGAATTCTGTCCTGGCGTATTCATGGCAACAATATTTGCGGCCGTACAAGCCGGAAGGTCAAGATTATCGTAGCCTGCACCGGCTCTCACAACGATTTTCATTTTCGCGGCAGCCTTAATGACATCTGCTGAAACTATGTCACTACGCACTATCATTGCATCTGCATCTGCAACTGCTTCAAGAAGCTGGTCAACACCTGTATATTTTTCAAGCAGGGCAAGCTCATGCCCGGCCTCCTCAACCACCTCCCGTATTTGCTTTATTGCAACGGGGGCGAAAGGTTTTTCTGTTGCTACTAATATTTTCATATCCGATACTTTTAAGGAAAAAGACTCCAGACATTATGCCTGCAGTCCTTTCCATGAATTATTATTTCTAATTATTTGCTTCAAATTCCTTCATGACAGCCACCAGTGCCTCAACACTCTCTTTGGGCAGAGCATTATAGGTTGATGCCCTGAAGCCTCCGACAGAGCGGTGCCCCGGGATGCCGATCATACCCTTTGATTTGGCAAAATCGGAGAATGCCTGTTCCAGTTCCTTATATTCAGGAGCCATAACAAAACAAATATTCATTAATGATCTGTCTTGAGGATCAGCAACTGTCGGAACGAAGAGCTTGTTTCTGTCTATCTCGTCATACAGTATTGTTGCCTTCTCGATGTTCTTCTTCTCCATCACACTCAGTCCTCCCATATCCTTGAGCCACTTAAGAGTCTGAACAGCAGCAAAAACAGGAAGTACCGGGGGTGTGTTGAACATCGACTCCTTATCAATATGAGTCTTGTAGTTGAGCATCGTGGGAATCGGCCTGCTGACCTTACCCAGAATCTCCTCCTTAATAATGACAAAGGTAACACCTGCCGGAGCGAGGTTTTTCTGAGCACCTCCGTAGATAACGGCATATTTTGAAACATCCATCGGCCTGCTGAATATATCTGAAGACATATCGGCAATCAGAGGAACCTTCACGTCCATGTCCTTTCTAATCTCTGTCCCGTAGATGGTGTTGTTCGTCGTGATATGGAAATAATCAGCATCTGCAGGAATTGAGTAATCTTTCGGAATGTAGCTGAAGTTCCTGTCCTTCGAGGAAGCGACCTCAACGGCCTCTCCAAACAATTTAGCCTCCTTCAGGGCCTTGGTTGCCCATTCTCCGGTATTCAGGTAGGCAGACTTTTTCTCCATAAGGTTCATCGGAATCATTGCAAACTGCAGGCTGGCTCCTCCTCCGAGAAACAATACCTGATAACCATCTGGTATCTCCAGAAGCTCCTTGAAAAGAGCTATGGCCTCATTCATTACGGCAATAAATTCCTTGCTCCGGTGCGATATCTCCATTACAGAAAGTCCGGTTCCGGCAAAATCCTTTACTCCCTCAGCTACCTTGTCAATTGTGAATTGCGGTAAGATCGAAGGTCCGGCATAAAAGTTATGTTTTTTCATATCAGTTAGTTATTTGTGTTAATTATTTTCGAAACCACTAAACTACAAATTTATTAATATTTGCACTAATACCCTTGCAGATTACTATTCATAAGTAGCCAGAGCTACAAGTTCGTCTCCTTTGAGCACCGGAATAACATCAGTAATATTCATTGACAGACAATATGATACGCAACCGTCCAGATGTTTATCCTTCAGTCTTTGCCTGTGGGCTGCTTTCTGAATATAAGCCTCCGGATCGGCTGCAGCTACTTTCCATAAATCAACCGAGGCAAGGGCTGAATCACAAATCGTCCCGAACTCTCCGCTTTCAAGCATAAGTGAGGTTATGTACCCGGCACAGAGAGTATCCTCAAGGTTGAACCTATCCTTCCATCCCGCACACAGTAAAAGGGCGTTCCTTCCTTCCTTCCTGAGATATGATGCTACCGCTGCTGCATTAAGGAAAGAGCCGATAATGGTCTTAAAATATCCTGATGCCTGGTGGATTGTTCTTGTTCCGTTCGTAGTCGTGTAAGCCACCGTTTTGCCTTTTACCATTTCAACAGTGAAATTATCGGGGGAATTACCGAAATCAGCAAAGTCAAGCTTAATGCCATCACGCTCACCAGCAACCACATAACCTCTCTCCTTATAGACCCTGGCCTCTTCAGTTTCTGAAACGGGTATTATAGATTTAACTCCGTTAGCAAATGCCGAACATATTGATGAGGTAGCCCTGAAGACATCAATGATCACCACAATGGAGTCTTTGTCGGGATACCCGCCAAGCAGGGCCGGTGTCAGGCAAACTTCAATTTTGCTCTTTCCGCTCATAATTTACAGCGAAATTGTACCTTAAATAGCTATGAGATTACTGCTTATAAAAAGGGAGGTTTACAACTTTGGCTTTCAGATCCTTATTTCGTATGCGGATAAATATTTCTGTGTCTGCCTTCCAGAAGCCCTTCTCAAGGTATGCCATTCCAATTCCTGCCTTCAGCATCGGAGACATCGTACCTGAAGTAACTTCTCCTATCTTACTGCCTTCACTGTCAACAACTTCGTAGTGCTGCCTGGGTATTCCCCTGTCAATCATTATGAAGCCCTTGAGCCGGCGGCTGACACCCTCTTCTTTCTGCCTTATATACAGCTCCTTGTCTATAAGATCCTTATTGTCATTTAGCTTTGTTATCCAACCCAGACCCGCTTCAATCGGAGAAGTAGTATCATCAATGTCATTACCATAAAGGCAAAAGCCCATCTCCAGCCTGAGGGTATCCCTTGCTCCAAGACCGATCGGTTTGATACCGAATTCTTCACCGGCTTCAAAGACCTTTTCCCATAAAGCAGCTGCGCTGACGTTACCGGCATATATCTCACAACCACCCGAGCCTGTGTAGCCTGTAGTAGAAAAAATAACATTATCGATTCCGGCAAACCTGACAACCTTGAAGGTATAATACTCCATATCAACAATCGGCTCTTCAGTAAGCTTCTGCATCGCTTTAAGAGCCAGCGGACCCTGGATGGCAAGCTGAGCAGTATCATCAGAGGCATTAACCAGTTCGCGACCGGGAATAATGTCAAACGCCTGAGCCTGTGATACGCACCAATTCCAGTCTTTCTCGATGTTTGCGGCATTGACAACCAGAAGGTACTTCTCTGCCGAGAACCTGTAAACCAGAAGGTCATCGACAATTCCTCCTTTACCGTTCGGGAAACATGAATACTGTATTTTGCCATCGTAGAGTAACTCAACATCATTGCTGGTTATATGCTGCAGATATCTGGTGGCATTGGGGCCGGTAACCCAGAATTCACCCATATGCGACACATCAAACACTCCCAGTTTTTCCCTGACGGTGATGTGTTCATCTGTTATTCCGCTGTATTCAATAGGCATATTATACCCCGCGAAGGGCAACATTTTGGCGCCCAGCGCCTCATGAAATTTTGTAAATGCTGTATTTTTCATTCAAAAATGACTTTGATTAAACGGCTCTAATGTATACAATTTGAAATAATAATACCTTGAATAAGATCATTATTCCGCCTGCAATAATTAATATCTGACTCAGAATTCGAGTATCTTAAATTCGACTCGCCTGTTAGCGGCCCTACCCTTCGGAGTTGCATTTGTTTCAACAGGCTGGCTGGAACCAAAACCTTTTGTCTCTATGCGTATTCTTTCAATGCCCTTGCCGACAAGATACGCGGCGACAGAGTTAGCTCTTTCAAGGCTAAGCCGGTTATTCAGCCCTGCGCTGCCTGTGTTATCGGTATGGCCTGATATCTCTATCTTCATTTCGGGATTCTCATTCATTATGGTTGTCAGCTTGTCAAGCTCCTCAGAAGAGGCAGGAGTCAATACTGCCTTACCGGTTTCGAAAAAGATATTCGTAAGAACAACTTTGGTTCCTACAGCAATTTTGGTCAGATAATAATTTGAAAAATAAATCTCCCCTATGTAGGCCTCTGGAATTTCGAGCCGCTTCATTTCAGACAGGTATCCATTGCTTCTGACTTCAAGCATATAGTTCTTTCTGTTCTTCACATTGACCTTGAATGATCCGTCTTCCTCCGATGTAATAAGTGCAGCAATTACCTGGTATGTGTCAGGATCAATAATGTCTATTCGTGCCACTAACGGCGTCTCATCATTTGAATCAAGAACTCTTCCTTCCAGGTTAAATACACTCTCAACGACAACAGGCTCAACCTCTTTGATAACCTCATTTACAACTACCACATTGTCTGCTACCCTGACAGGCTCCTGAATATCTGGTTCTGGCTCCGGCTCCGGCTCGGGTTCGGGTTCGGGTGGTAATATTCTGGCGGTATAGATATCAAGGCCTCCGAAACCACCGGTACGATTTGACACAAACCAGAACAGGCTGTCACTTATTATCGATTGCCTTAAATAAAGGTCATCATACACAGAATTCAGCGGCAGTCCTGCATTTACAGGTATACCCCAGCTACCGTCAGGCTGTCTCTCAGAATAGAACAGATCAAAGCCTCCTATTGAGTTGTGCCCCCTCGAGCTGAACCAAAGAGTGTCGCCTCCCCTGGAATAGGCGACTGATTCTTCATCGAGGGCAGTGTTCAGGATTGCCAGATTGACTGGTCTGTCCCATCTATTCTTACTTTTCTTAGAGATGTAAATATCTTTGCCTCCCGCAGAATCTTTCGACCTGCCACTTACAAAAACCATCTCATCTCCGCCGGGAGAAAAAGCAATTGCTGTTTCAGTAAACAGTGAGTTAATCCACGAATCAACCGGCTTCGGTTTTTTCCATTCCCCCTTGTTAAAACTGGTTGTCATTATGTCTCCCTCTCCCCTGTATCCGGCATATACGTACATAATATTACCATCATCTGATAGAAACAGAGGTGCCTCACAGTAGACCGTATTTATCTTACCCTCAAGCATCTGCCCGAAATCCCATACATCACCATTGAGTGTTGAGATGTAAATATTCTCATCGGGAAGTGCATCGGGGTATGATGCCCCGGAATTTCTACCGGTTGGCCTTCTTGAGGCAAAAAAAAGTCTGCTGGCATCATCAGTGATTACCGGTGAGTAGTCGTCAAACGGAGAGTTGATCTGATCTCCTGCATTGTTTATTTCAATCCTTGCAGTATCACTCCCAAGAACGATTCCGGCATTACCCTCATCAATATATCTCCTGACCCGGGCAAGCATCTCAGGACTCTTCTTAATCTCTGATTCAAGATACTCGGTATATTTTGCCACTGCCTCTATAAACTGTCCGTTATACTGGTATGCCCTGCCTGTAAGAACAAGAATATCATCTGCAACAGAAGGTTTAAGGGAAAGTGCACTGAGGAAGTATTTCAGCGACCGCTCCTTGTCGGCTGTATAGAGGTGACATACTCCCATCTTGTAATTCAATTCAGCATTTTCGGGATTATACTGATATGCTATACTATACTCAGCCAATGCCTCCGGATAGCTCAGGTATCCCGCCGCATAATACTTATCTCCCCTGCCAAGGCTCTTCCAGGCAGCATCAAAGCCGGGCTTGTCTGTCCGGTATTCATTTCTGACTACCTTGACTTCCGATTGTGATAACAATACCTGGCTGCAAAATAACAGTACCAATAGAGGGAATAAATTACGGATGTTCATGTCATGTCCTTTTATATGCTAAAAATAGCAATATTTTTTCTATCTGAAATTTTTTTAAGTATAGTAGTCCATATCATTGATCCATCAGCTTTTTTTATCTCTTTTTTCTTAATTTTGTCTTCCGGAATTGCACAATTGAGTCCTAATTCCCTTTAGTATGAACTACAGATTTATAAATACCGAATATCTGGAGATGGTCTCAGGAGGTAACAGGGAAATTACTGAAGAATTGATCTCTATCTTCAGACAACAGGCTGAGGAGTTTTATGAACAGTTGAATGGGCTGTTACGTAATGGTAAGTATAAAGAACTCGGATTACTGGCTCATAAAGCCAAATCCTCGGTGGCAATAATGGGCATGGAGGAGATGTCAGTCATGCTTAAGGAAATGGAGATCAATGCCCGCGATGAAATCAATACCGAATCATACCCGGATGTGATAGAAAGATTCCGGACAGATACAACAGAAGCCATAAAGGAGCTCGAACATTATATCTCAACACTTCAATAACATTCTCAGCCGGTAATGATTAAAACCGAAAGCATTGAAAACATTGATGTGGTAACATTCGAAACAGACACTCTCAATGCACTGGTTTCAGAGCAAATCCGCCAGGAGGTGTCAGAGCTGTTCATAAACGGAGCCCCGAAAGTTGTTATCGATCTCAGCGGCGTGAAATATATCGACAGTTCCGGATTCGGATGTCTTCTTGGTATAACCAAAAGTGCCAGAAACAACTACTCAACAGTCAGGTTCTGCAATATCGATCCGGAAATCATGAAGGTACTTACCATGTTGCACCTGCACACTGTCTTTAGCATTTTTCCGGGTGTTGAGGAATCTGTCAGGTCGTTCTGAAGACTACCGTATCATTTTCTACATCTGCTACTATGCGGCTGTCTCGTGCAACCCTGCCTGAGATTATCTCCTTTGACAGCTCATTCACAACCAGCTTCTGAATAACCCGCTTAACCGGCCTGGCTCCGAAATGCTGGTCATATCCCCTCGTTGCAAGCCATGAAACGAGGCCCTCGGTGAAAGAGATATCAATACTCTCGGCTCGCAGATAATCCACAACCCTGTCAAGTTGCATCCTGGCAATCAGCTTTATATGTTCCGGCTGCAAAGGTCTGAAGACAACAACATCATCAATCCTGTTGAGAAACTCCGGTCTTAAAATCTTACGAAGCATTCTGTTCAGTTCACCGGCCATCTCCCTGTCTCTTGCCTCACTGTCTCCGGGGTATCTCTCCATCATTTCACCAATGACCTCAGATCCGAGATTAGAGGTCATTATTATAATCACATTACGGAAATTAACAATTCTGCCTTTATTATCCGTTAGCCTGCCGTCGTCAAGTACCTGGAGAAGAATGTTGAACACATCTGGATGAGCCTTCTCTATCTCATCAAGAAGCACTACTGAGTAGGGTTTGTGTCTTACTGCTTCAGTGAGCTGACCTCCTTCATCGTAGCCGACATATCCGGGAGGTGCTCCAATAAGGCGCGATACAGAATGTCTTTCCTGGTATTCAGACATATCGATGCGGGTCATCAGGTTCTCGTCATTGAAAAGAAAATCAGCCAGTGCTCTTGCCAGCTCAGTCTTGCCAACGCCTGTTGATCCCAGGAAAATAAAGGAACCAACCGGTCGCTTTTCATCCTGCAAACCTGCACGCGATCGTCTGACAGCATCAGATACTGCCTCAACGGCCTCATCCTGTCCTACAACCCTTTTCCGTAATTCCTCTTCAAGCCGCATCAGCTTGTCCCTTTCACTCTCAAGCATCCTTGCTACAGGTATACCGGTCCACTTTGCAACTATCTCTGCAATATCCTCCGACCTGACATCTTCACGTATCAGGGCGCCCCCCTCACGCTTGTGGGTTATCCCCTCCATAAGACTCTTTATCTCACCCTCAAGCTCAGGTATCCTGCCATACCTTATCTCAGCAACCTTACCATATTCACCCGAACGCTCTGCTGATTCTGACTCCGATCTTATTCTCTCGAGTTCATCCTTACGTTGCTGAAGCAGCTCCAGCATCTCCTTTTCAGCTTTCCAGGAAGTCCTTAACTCATCTGCTGTAGACTGCAGGCTCTTTAACTCCCGGGTTATCATATCAACCTTAATATTGTCTCCGTCACGCCTTAATGCCTCTCTCTCAATCTCAAGACGGCGAATATTCCTTTCGGCCTCATCGATCTCCTCGGGTACGGAGTTCATCTCAAGCCTCAATCGTGAGGCTGCCTCATCAATAAGGTCTATAGCCTTGTCAGGAAGAAAACGGTCGGTTATATAACGATATGAAAGGTCTACTGCAGATATTATGGCCTCGTCCCTGATAATCACCTTATGATGTGCTTCATACTTCTCCCTGAGTCCTCTCAGAATAGATACCGAATCTGCCTTATCTGGTTCATTAACAATAACAACCTGAAACCTTCGCTCAAGTGCCTTGTCCTTTTCAAAATATTTCTGATACTCATTCAGGGTGGTTGCGCCTATAGCCCTCAGATCACCCCTGGCAAGCGCCGGCTTCAGAATATTGGCAGCATCCATTGCTCCTTCAGACTTACCGGCTCCCACAAGGGTATGTATTTCATCTATAAACAATACTACCGTACCATCAGAAGCTATTACCTCATTTACAACCGATTTCAGGCGCTCCTCAAATTCACCCTTGTATTTTGCACCTGCAATCAAAGCTCCCATATCGAGAGAATATATCACCTTCGATTTAATATCCTCAGGAACATCACCTCTTACTATCCTGTGGGCAAGACCCTCAACAATGGCAGTCTTTCCAACCCCGGGCTCTCCGATGAGAATGGGATTGTTCTTCGACCTCCTGGTTAAAATCTGGAGTATTCTCCTTATTTCATCATCACGACCTATAACCGGATCAAGCTTCCCGCTTTTCGCCCTCTCGTTGAGATTAATGGCGTACCGGGCCAGTGAATTGTATGTCTCTTCGGCTGTTTGTGTGTTGACCTTACCTCCCTTACGTAGTCTCTTTATTGCCTTCATCAGCTCCTCAGAAGTCATCCCGCTGTCGCTGAGCAAGGAAGAGGTGCTGTCCTTGACTGAAAGCAACCCCAGAAGAATATGCTCAAGAGTAATATACTCATCCTTCATTGAAGAGGCATATTTTTCTGCCTCCCGCAGAGCTTCCGAGGCAGTGTCTGAAAGGTACTGGTTGCCTCCCGTGACCTTCGGGAGAGATTCTATAATACGGTCAGCAGCAGAAGACAACATTTCCTCTTTTACCTCAAGCTGCTTTAACAAATAGGATATCAGCGACTCGCCCGCTTTCATTATCCCCTTCAGCAGATGTATACACTCTATTGCCTGATTACTGTTTGATCTCGCGATCTCCATGGCATACTGAAGGGCCTCCTGTGATTTTATTGTAAAATTGTTGTTATTGTTCATGACAAACTGATGTTTCTGTCCTTAGAACAAAAATTTTGCCGCACACAACAGACTGATAATCACTGTCTTTTTGTCATAATGCCTCTGATCCGGAGTGTCATAATGTCACTTTGACGGTTGGAACCATTTGACTATTTTGCAAAACAAAATCAAAACGATATGGGCAAAGTAAAATGGAAACCGGGGACTATGATCTATCCACTGCCGGCCGTAATGGTAAGTTGTGGCGTTGAAAAGCCTGAATACAATATAATTACAATATCATGGACAGGGACAATATGTACAGAGCCGGCCATGTGTTATATCTCGGTACGGCCGGAAAGGCATTCCTATCAGATAATAAAGAATGCAGGGGGCTACGTCATCAATCTTACCACAAGGGAAATGGCGCATGCAACTGACTGGTGCGGTGTACGGTCGGGTGCAAAGCACGACAAGTTCCGGGTAACCGGTCTTACTGCCGGGCCTGCAGAATATGTAAAGGCTCCGATGATAATGGAATCACCGGTAAATATTGAATGTATGGTAAAGGAAATAATTGAACTTGGATCACATCATATGTTTATTTCCGAAGTTATGGCCATACATGCCGATGAATCTTTTATGGACCCGGCTACAGGTGCATTCAGGCTCGACAAGGCCTCTGTGATATGTTATTCACACGGCAAGTATTTCGTAGCAAATGAATTCATAGGAAAGTTTGGGTTTTCGGTAAAAAAGAAATAGGAATATTTGAACCAAATTACTAATTTCATAACCTTAAATTTAACTTATCGCACTGGGGATAGATGAGTGACAAGATTTTAAAGGCTTTAATGCAGCTGTTTGCCATTATCGCAAGACCGCAAAGCAGTGACAAGGACAGGAGAAGCGTTGTAGAAGCATTCCTCAGGCGGCAGTTGAACAAGGAACTGGTAAAACAGTACCTGGGCTATTTCGATGAGTACTACCTCGAAGCCCGGGAAAAACAGAAGAAAAGCAGTCTCGACCGACGCACATCTGCAATCGCAGTACGTGTTTTAAGGATTTGCATACAGATCAACGACCAGCTTACCCAGGACCAGAAAATCATTGTACTGGTACAGCTTCTTGAGTTTTGCAAATCAGACGCATCGGAGGTCAGTGAACTTGAGCTGGAATTTATTCAATCGGTTGCAGATACCTTCAACGTTTCGACTGAAGAATACAGTCTTTTGAGATCATTCATCCTTAATCGCTTCAACAACATACCCGACTCTTCCGACATCCTGGTAATTGACAACCTCGAAGGGATACAACCCCAACAGACCAGGCATCTGAGGAATGATTCCGTGAAGGGTCAGATATGGGTTCTTTCGGTTGCATCGGCAGGTATGTATTTCGTAAGGTTTACTCAAACCGGTGAACTCTACATGAACGGACAGCTGCTACAGGAGGATAAAGCCTACGCATTCAACCCCGGGGCATCACTAAGGGATCCCAAATCAACTCCCATATATTATAGTGATATAATCAGGCAGTTTCTTAAGGAAGAACTCAGGGAGTCGCGGGTTGTATATGAGACTAATGACCTGTTCTACCGGTTCAAGGGAGGCAATGTGGGTATTCACAACATGTCCTTCGTTGAAGAATCAGGCAGGATGGTAGGAATAATGGGAGCCAGCGGTGCAGGGAAATCAACACTCCTGAGTATTCTCAATGGCACTAACAGCCCCACCTCCGGAGATGTAACCATCAACGGAATTGATATTCACAAAGAGAAGGAACAGGTACAGGGACTTATCGGGTATGTCTCGCAGGATGATCTGCTGATTGAGGAGTTGACTGTCTTTGAGAATCTCTACTATAATGCCAGGCTTTGTTTCGACAACCTTAACAATGAGGAGATAAAGGAGAAAGTTGACCGGGTACTTAAAAATCTCGGACTCTATGAGATCAGAGACATGAAAGTTGGAAGTCCGCTTAACAAGAAGATAAGCGGCGGACAAAGAAAAAGACTTAATATAAGCCTTGAACTTATACGCGAACCGTCGATCCTCTTCCTCGATGAACCTACCTCAGGCCTTTCTTCACGTGACTCGGAAAATATTCTCGACCTGCTGAAAGAACTGGCGTTGAAGGGTAAACTACTTTTTGTGGTAATCCATCAACCTTCATCAGACATCTTCAAGATGTTCGACAGACTGATAATTCTTGACACCGGAGGATACCTTATATATAATGGTAATCCTATATTCTCAATTGAATATTTCAAGCGCATGATGCATCATGCCAACTATAATGAGACCGAGTGTCACGTTTGCGGTAATGTAAACCCTGAACAGATCTTCAATATTGTTGAATCGAAAGTCCTTGATGAATACGGACAGATTACAAACACGAGAAGAGTCTCACCCAAAGAGTGGGGTGATCACTATAAAACCAATCTCAAGGGCACTGAAGAGAAGCCTGAACCGGGAAAAGGAATTCCTGAAATAAACTTCAAGACTCCCGGCCGGCTCAGACAATTCATGGTATTTGTAAAAAGGGATATACTCTCGAAACTTGCCGATACCCAATACCTTCTGATAACACTGCTCGAAGCCCCTGTCCTTGCATTCTTCCTTGCCTTCCTGATAAAATACTTCGACGAGAGCACCAGAAATCCTGAATACACTCTTCTCGATAACAGCAACCTGCCGGTTTATATGTTTATGTCTGTGATCGTGGCCATATTTATGGGACTGACTGTAAGTGCCGAAGAGATAATTAAAGACCGTAAGATATTAAAGAGAGAGGCCTTCCTTAATCTAAGCTGGAACAGCTATCTGCTCTCAAAAGTTGTGGTGCAATTCATGATATCGGCAGTACAGGCTTTAACTTTCGTTATCATCGGAAACGGCATAACGGAAATCAGGGGAATGATGTTAGAGTACTGGCTTGTATTATTTACGGCATGGGCATCTGCAAATATGATGGGTTTGCTGATTTCAGACTCATTCAAGGCTGTTGTTACTATTTATATACTCATACCATTCCTTGTAATACCACAGATAATTCTCTCTGGTATAATGGTTAAATATGAGAAACTTAATCCTAATATATCATCACCTACCACCATACCCTTCTATGGTGAGCTTATTACCGCCAGATGGGGATATGAAGCTTTGGCCGTCAAACAGTTCATGAGCAACAGGTATCAAAAGGACCTGTATAACCTTGATAAGGAGATGAGTAAAGCCAACTTCATCAGAAATGTATGGACCAATACCCTTAAAGGTAAAGTTGATGACATAGAAAACGCCATAATCCGCTCAAAGGTAGACGAGTCAACAGTAGCCGACCTGGAGATTGTAAGAAATGAACTGACAATCTACGGAGAAAAGACAGGAGCAACATTCGACTATCTCTCCTCACTATATCCTGAAAAACTAACAGCAGAGGTACTGTCTGCCGCCCGTGACCATCTTGAACTTATAAGGCTTTATAATGTAAGACTTTACAATACAGCCAATGAACAGAAAGATGCCATGATAGAAAGCAGGATGCGTGAGGACAGGGAGGGCTACCTGAGACTTAAAAAGCAACATTTCAATAATTCACTAGAAGAGTTTGTCAGGAATTCCAATGAAAAGGAGAGATATGTAGAATTCAGGGGAAGGATAGTACAGAAAACCGATCCGATATTCCTTGATCCTGAGCACCCTTTCCTCAAGGCGCATTTCTATGCACCCAGAAAACAGGTCTTCGGTAACTACTTTGATACTTACTGGGTAAACCTGGCCGTGCTGTGGGTCATTACAGCCCTGCTTTACCTGGCACTTTACTTCAGATTGCTTAAGAGAGGACTTGACTCATTCGAAATTGTCTCTTCGAGATTAAGCAGGAAAAATGAATGAGGCTGCCTCTAAAGAGACAGCCTTTCCATATTGTATTCATAAATTTTTCAGGAGCTACCAATCACTCAGTGCTGAGTCTCTGCTCAGTCGTTGATCTCGATCATTTTAAACGGCACCCTTATGATTGATTCATAATCTTCACCGGCCTCAAGCATATCTTCGTCGTCCTCTTCATAATACCAGTTCACCTCCACTTCATTCTTAGCCTTATGAATGGCTTCAAGCTTCTTGAATACGTCAAGAATGCATTTTGATGAACTTGTATTGAAATATTCAAGTCTGATATTTACCACAGTCCTGGGCAGAGGGGATTCCCTATAGGAGTCAAGCCAGTCAACCAGGGGTTTGTAAAACTCAACTGAATTTTCGGGTATCGATCTTCCCTTGATCTCAAATACTCCCTCAGAATTGTCAAATTTAATTGACGGGGTCTTTGATGTTCCTTCGATAATGATCGGCTCCATATTAATATGTTTTTTTTGGGTTATTCAACTTCTTCGTTTACCAGAATATCAAGATAGAAAAATGACTTCTTACCATTAAAGCTGACAAATTTATAATTTAGTTTGTTTCCTGTCTTTCGGGCAATATCTACCAGACCCAGTCCACCACCTCCCTTTTCCGATATCTTCTGATGATTAAGAATAAACTTGTACAACTCCTTGATCTCCTCCTTGCTGGATCTGTTGATCCGCTTTATCTTCTCCTCAAGTCTTTCAATCTTATCATTCATTATGAAATTGCCTGTAACTATTCTGTATGCTCCTTCTGATCTGGAAATCATCAGAAGACCGTATTTTTCGGCGTCACTCTCTGTAAAACCTGATGGCACTGCATCAACGTGATGGAAAAGATTCTGAAGAGTTTCAACGAGCACATTGTATACTTTTTTCTTCAACTTGGGAGGCTCTTCATATTCAAGCATCCTGTTTTCGACCAGATCGAGAACATTGTTAATGAAATCGGAGTCAATATTACCCGTGTGGTGCAGGATAACTTCCCCGATATTCTGCCCGTCAAAATAACTGTCAATTGTAAAGCTCATGTAAGCTTCGTTTGTTCTGGGTCAAAAAAGTTTCAGTTAACAAATATAATAAAAATATGAAGTAACAACTAACATTGATTTCCTCTTTGTCTGTTTTTACTTCATGTACCTGAAATTTTGATAAAAGTAGCAATTATAGTTGACCAACCCTCTCAATCTGTTGATTTATTTTGCTCCTTTAAACGTTCCTTCCTTGATAATATAACCGTTGTACTGACATTCAATGGAACCATTGTATAGTTTATGCCTTGCAGAAGGCCTCAGACCTACTGATTTCAGAGCTTCGGGTGCGCCTGAAAATATCCATGCCTCAACTCCGGGACAACAGTGCTTAAGTGTACTTCCTATACCTGAATAGAGTTTGTTCAGTTCTCCCGGATTGATTCTCTTTCCATAAGGAGGGTTAAACAGAAGTAACCCCTCACGCTTCCCTGGTATTTCAGATATAAAATCCTCCCTGTAAATCCTTACTTCTCCATTGAGACCGGCTCCGGCAACAGTATCTCTTGCCATCCTGACTGCATTGTTTGAAATATCACTCCCGCTTACAGGAACGGAGATGGCCCTGATAAGGCTGTTATAGCTGTTTTTGATTTTTGAAAAGAGCTCGCTGTCATAATTCTTCCAGTTCATAAAACCGAAAAACTCACGAAAAAAGCCCGGTGGTATCCTGGCAGCAATCAGACCCGCTTCAACCGGTATGGTCCCGGAACCACACATAGGATCATGCAGGCTCCTGTCTCCCTTCCATCCGGCAAGCATTATCAAACCCGCTGCAAGCGACTCATTGAGAGGTGCGAGTCCCTGCATCTTCCTGTATCCTCGCTTGTAAAGAGGGACAACAGACGAGTCAAATGAAAAAGTTGCGTCACGGTTGCTGATATGAAGATTTATCAATATCCCGGGATGAGAAGTGTCAACAGAAGGCCTCCTGCCTGTACGCTTGCGAAAATAGTCGGCCACGGCATCCTTGACTACCAGCCCGGGATATGCCGTATGAGTGAATAAGGGAGAGTTGACCACAGATACTACCGCAAAGGTATCATCTACAGACATTATTGTATCCCACTCAATCCTTGATGCCTTGTCATAAAGGTCATTAGGATTCTGCATGGTGAAAGAGGCTGCTTCCATCAATACCGCCAGGGCAGTTCGGCTTGTGTAATTAACAGTATACAGCGATTCCAGGTCGCCTTCGAACAGCACCGCCCGGTTCTTAACAGATATATTCGTGGCAGAAGTGCGGCCTATCTCACCTGCCAGCAAATCTTCAAGACCGAAGAGTGTTTTGGCAATAAATTTCATCCGGTTCTTTTACTTATATCCCAGAATGGAATTGTAACGCTTTGGATCTGAGATTACTTCGAGGGCGCTGACTATTACCCTGTCATCCTCATTTACTATCATGTAGTATTCGTTCATATCCCATAAATCCCTGGCAACAAGACCCTTCATTATCCTGGTCAATTCCCCTCTGGATATATTGAACTGTTTTTCATCGTACTTCACTCCCATCTCTTCCCCTTTCCTGATGAAAAGATCCATATCCTGACTACTGAAACTGAATTTATCCCTGAAATCATCGAAGCTCTTGTATGATTCCTGAAGTCTTTTCCTGTTGCTGTCGGCATAACCGAGGGTAAACTGGGTTACAACTCCCTGCCTTACCAGATCACGGTAGTAATCAGAGTATCCCGATGTGTCTGCCGGAATGAAGAGGTCGGGCATAATGCCACCTCCTCCATAAACTATGCGCCTGTTAGTCAGAGTTTTGGCCTGAAGTGAATCAGGAAAATGAATGCTGTCTGCTGTCAGCATCTCTCCGTTGGCATATCTTTCAAGAAAACTCTCCATATACTTGTCATACCCATCGGCATACGGACTCTGTATTGACCTGCCTGAAGGAGTATAGTACCTTGCTATTGTGAGCCTTACCATCGAACCGTCGGTGAGGTAAAAGCCGTTCTGCACCAATCCTTTTCCAAATGTACGCCTGCCCGCGATTACACCCCTGTCCCAATCCTGAAAGGCACCGGCCAGTATCTCACTTGCTGAAGCAGAGCCTTCGTCGGTAAGCACAACAACTCTCGCATTTCCAAGCGGACTTAACCCCGTAGATTTGAAATCCTGACGGGGTGTCTTCGACCCTTCAAGATATACTATCATCTTGTCGGCGGGAAAAAAGGCATCTGCAATGGATATGGCTGGATTCATAAAACCTCCGGTATTACCCCTGAGATCGATAATGATGTTCTTAAGACCCTGCCTCTTAAGCGAAATGATAGCATCATTAAATTCTTTCTCTGTGGTAGCAGCAAACCTGTTGAGCTTGATATAACCATTATCCCGGTCGAGCATATAAGCAGCATCCAGGCTGTTGACAGGTATTTTATCGCGGGTAATATTATATTCCGATATCCCTGAGGCTCCTTTTCTGAAGATACCAACCTTCACGGTAGTACCCTTCTGTCCCATCAGCCTGTTACGGACCCCGGTGGTGGTAATACCTATACCGGCTACATTCTCGCCGTCAATTGTTACAATTCTGTCGCCGGGCATTATTCCCACCTTTTCTGATGGCCCCCCTGGCACCGGAGATATAATTAATATACTATCATTCAATATATTAAATTGTACTCCAATGCCTTCAAAATTACCAACAAGCGGCTCATTCATTTCTGCCACCTCATCAGCAGGGATGTATGCTGAATGAGGGTCAAGAGATCTTAGCAGTTCCACTATTGCCTTTTCAGTGACCGAATTGATGTCGACGGTATCAACATAGAAATTATCTATCAGCCCAAACAGCCTTCCGAGCTTGAATGTAGACTCATTTAACAACTGACCGTTTGCGGGTACAATCATGCATAATGCAAATGCGAGAACAGCAAATGCCTTACCTGTAATTATTCTGATCCTCATTTTATAATCTTTTATTCCCATTCTATAGTTGAAGGCGGCTTGGAGCTGATATCATACACAACCCTGTTTATGCCTTTTACCTTATTAATAATTTCATTAGAAACAGATCCCAGAAACTCATAGGGCAGATGCGACCAGTCAGCAGTCATGCCATCGGTAGAGCCAACGGCCCTCAAAACAACCGTATTTTCATAAGTCCGCTCGTCACCCATAACACCGACAGATTGCACCGGCAACAATATAACACCTGCCTGCCACACCTTATCATAAAGATCTTTTTTTCTGAGACCCCCGATAAAAATTTCGTCAGCTTCCTTCAGTATCCTCAATTTTTCATAAGTAACCTCTCCAAGTATCCTTATCGCAAGACCAGGGCCCGGAAATGGATGCCTTCCCAATATGCTGTGAGGCATTCCAAGCGCACGACCTACCTTCCTTACTTCATCTTTGAACAATAGCCTCAATGGCTCCACCACCTTGAGCTTCATCAGGTCTGGCAGTCCGCCCACGTTATGGTGAGATTTGATTGTGGCAGATGGCCCGTTAACTGATACCGATTCAATAACATCAGGATAAATAGTGCCTTGTGCAAGCCACTTCACATCAGCTATTCTGTGTGCCTCCTCATCAAAAACCTCTATGAACAGCCTTCCGATGATTTTTCGCTTCGTCTCAGGGTCTGTCACACCTCTGAGTCCCTCTATAAACCTCTCTGAAGCGTCAACGCCTGTTACGTTCAGCCCCATACCCCTGTATGACTCGAGCACACGCTCATACTCATTCATCCGAAGAAGACCATTGTCAACAAAGATGCAGGAAAGATTATCGCCTACAGCCTTGTGAAGCAATATTGCCGCCACTGATGAATCAACTCCTCCTGACAAACCAAGAACCACCCTGTCATCACCAAGCTGAGCCTTAAGAGCAGCAACCGTTGATTCAACAAAGGAATCGGGTGTCCATTTCGGACTGCAGCCACACACGCCTGAAACAAAGTTCTCAAGAATAGCCCTGCCCTCTGTAGTGTGGTAAACCTCAGGGTGAAACTGTATTCCCCAGGTCTGCTCTCCAGATATATGAAAAGCCCCGACAACAACGTCAGCAGTTGATCCGATAATCCGGTATGATTCCGGCACCCTGGCAATAGTGTCTCCGTGTGACATCCAAACCTGGGTTCCGGTAGATATATTTTTGAAAAGCGGATCATTATGATCGACGAACACAAGATTTGCACGACCATATTCGCGCGTATCTGAAGGCATAACTTCGCCACCATAGTTATGTGCCAGATGCTGGGCGCCATAACAAACCCCAAGCAGCGGAATATGACCTTTTATCATCTTCAGGTCGGGAACCGGGGCTTCGTACTCGCGAACAGAGTGCGGACTGCCTGAGAGAATTACGCCTTTGACAGTGTCGTCAATAGCCGGAAAATGATTGTATGGATAAATCTCACAGTAGACATTCATCTCCCGTATACGCCTGGCAATCAACTGAGTATACTGAGAGCCAAAATCAAGGATGACAATTTTTTCCTCCACATGTTTAAATTTTACTGGTTCACAAAGATAGTGATTCTTTGCTCAGCTGCGGCGGCAATCAGCAACATCGATTGTGAGTCCTTCACTGGCAGCAACAGTGTCGGGGAAAATGGCTCTGGCTTCATTAAGCAAAGGGTCTATCTCCCTGTATCTTGAAGAGAAGTGACCTATGATCAGTTTTCCTGCACCGGCCTTCAGCGCAACTGCGGCAGCTTCTTCGCTGGTAGAATGACCTGTATGTCGCGCCAGTTCCTTTTTGCTGCTGGCAAAAGTAGCTTCATGATAGAGCAGATCGACACCTTTTACAAAACCAGGCAGTCTGCTGAACCATGCCGTATCACTGCAATAAGCATAAGAAACAGGAGGCGGTGGCGATAGTGTCATTCTTTCGTTGGGAATAACCGATCCATCTTCCTTTACAAGGTCTAACCCCTTTTTGATATGTTTCATCTGATTTAATGGAATACCAAATTCTTCTATGGCTTCCCTGATGATCTTCCGATCTTTTTCCTTTTCCCGGAAGAGAAACCCATAGGCCGGTATTCTGTGCCTGAGCGGAAAAGCAGTGACCGTAACATATTTTTCGTCGAGTATCTTTACAGGGTCTTTGGCACAGAGGGATACAAACCTTATTTCAAAGTCAGTAATAATATCGAAATCAGCCAGGTGTGACGTAAGCATCTCTCCATATCCTGCAGGTGCATAGATATTAAGGGGTACTTTCCTGCCCATAAGATTAAGTGAAGAGATCAGGCCGTAGAGGCCAAAAACGTGATCTCCGTGGATATGGCTTATGAATATATGATTTATACGGCCGAACCTTATACGGTTCCTTCGGAGCTGCATCTGGGTCCCCTCGCCGCAGTCTATCAAAAAAGGCCGCTCATGCACTGTAAGTACATGAGCGGTAGGAAATCTTTCTGACGTAGGTAAGGCTGAACTACTACCCAATATGGTTAGTCTGAAACTCACCCCGTCATTTGCATTTTACTGCGATATCATCTTTTCGGCCTCCTCAAGATTACCGGTAATCGACAAAACTGTGTCAAGCTGAGAGATTGTTATCAGACGTTCAACAGCTTCATTCAATCCACATAATACAAATGTTCCGCCGGCATTCTTGCATAGTCTGTTCGCCACGAGAATGGCGCTCAGACCACTGGAGTCACAATAATGGCAGTTTTTCAGGTCAAGAATAATATTCTTCTCTCCCTTTCCTGATACAAGTACCAGTTCAGATTTCAAGGCCGGAGCTATATGTGTGTCAAGCTTCTCAGCCTTGATCTCTATCACTGTACTGTTATTACGGCTCTCTATGTTAAAATCCATATCGGTAATTTTAGATAGCCTAAATTTACAATTTATTTTTCTTTCTTGGAAGCTTTGTTTGCTTTTTCTTCCATTTCTTCTTTTAAAGCCGCAAGATCAGTAATATCACCAAGAGTCGTTTTCTCAAGATTCGACTTCAGCTTACGTGTAGCCTTGCGGGTAGAATCAGCTTCAGCCTTCTTTGAAGCTCCCTCAGCTGACTTCTTCTCATCTTCGAAGATCCTGCTGTGAGACACGATTATCTTCTTGGCTGACTTGTTGAACTCTATCACCTTAAAGAGAAGTTTTTCATCTGCCTTTGCCTGCGATCCGTCTTCCTTTACAAGATGTTTGGGAGTTACAAAACCTTCTACTCCGTAAGGCAACGCTACGACAGCACCCTTGTCAAAGACTTCTGTAATGGTTCCCTCATGAATAGAATCAGCAGTGAAAAGTGTCTCGAATACATCCCATGGATTCTCTTCAAGCTGCTTGTGTCCGAGACTTAGTCTGCGGTTTTCCTTGTCTATCTCAAGTACAATAACTTCAATCTCTGCATCAATTGATGTAAACTCAGCCGGATGCTTGATCTTCTTGGTCCATGACAGATCAGAAATATGTATCAGGCCGTCAACTCCCTCCTCAATCTCGACGAAAACACCGAAATTGGTGAAGTTACGGACTCTGGCTGTGTGCTGGGTATTGACCGCATATTTCTCCTCAATCTTCTCCCACGGATCGGGCTTAAGCTGCTTGATGCCAAGAGACATCTTCCGCTCTTCCCTGTCAAGGGTGAGGATAACTGCTTCAACCTCATCGCCTACCTTCATAAACTCCTGAGCACTGCGAAGATGCTGCGACCATGACATCTCAGATACATGTATCAGTCCCTCAACGCCGGGAGAAACCTCTACAAAAGCACCATAATCTGCCATAACAACAACCTTGCCCATGACCTTGTCACCTACCTTCAGATCAGGATCGATGGAATCCCACGGATGAGCAGTAAGCTGCTTCAGTCCGAGAGCAATTCTCTTCTTGTCATCATCAAAATCAAGGATAACAACATTGAGCTTCTGATCAAGCTCAACTATCTCTTCCGGATGATTGACCCTGCCCCATGAAAGGTCAGTTATATGTATCAGTCCGTCAACACCACCAAGGTCAATAAATACCCCGTAGGATGTAATATTCTTAACTGTACCTTCAAGAACCTGTCCCTTTTCAAGCTTGGCAATAATCTCCTTCTTCTGAAGCTCCAGCTCAGCCTCTATAAGGGCCTTGTGCGACACTACCACGTTCTTGAATTCCTGATTGATCTTAACGACCTTAAACTCCATTGTTTTGCCAACATAGATGTCATAGTCACGTATCGGCTTAACATCAATCTGCGAGCCGGGAAGGAATGCTTCAATTCCAAATACATCCACTATCATACCGCCTTTTGTGCGGCACTTGATGAATCCTGTTATTATCTCATCATTGTCAAGAGCTGCATTTACCCTGTCCCATGAGTTGAGAGCACGCGCTTTCTTGTGCGAAAGCATCAGCTGGCCCCTCTTGTCCTCCTGACTATCAACGTAAACCTCGACCTTGTCTCCGATTTTGAGGTTAGGGTTGTATCTGAATTCATTGAGACTTATAACACCTTCCGATTTGAATCCGATGTTAACAACAACTTCACGTGAAGTCATCTGAATGACAGTTCCGATTACCACCTCGTTCTCAGCAATAGTCGAAAGTGTCTCATTGTAAAGAGCCTCATGTTCAGGATTCCTTCTGGCCCTTTTTGTATCCTCCTTTTCAAATTCTTCCCAGTCAAACTCTTCCGGTGAAACCGGTGATAACGCAGCCTCTTTCTCTTCCTTTTTCTCCCTGGGTTCTTTTGCTGCTCTTACGGGCTTCTTCTTCTCTTCTTCATCGGGTTCAGGTCCTGCAGACTCTGTAACTACTGCCCCGGCAGTCTCTTCTGCGGCCTCCGGCTTCAGGTCTGATTCACCTGTTACTTCTCCGGCGGGCTCGGTAATCTCTTCTGACTTGGTTTCTTCAACTTCCTCAGTCTCTTTAATTTCTTCAGATTCCTCTGCTGTCACAACAGCTTCGATTTCTGGTTTATCTGCCTCAGCCTCAGCGCTCTCTTCAGCAGATGCCTCAACTACCTGATCTTCAGATGTGGTTTCGGGCTTGTTTTCTTCAATCTCCTCGCGGATTTTTTTCTCTTCGTTTTGTGTCATACGTTTTAAATGAATGATCTAAAAATTAATAAGTTAGACATTATATTGTTCAAAAAGTGCCTGCAAAGGTAATTATTTTTTTTATTTATATTTGCATCTTATTTATTCAGAAACAATCCTTAATGAAGATTACTGTTATTGGAACCGGATATGTCGGACTCGTGACCGGCACCTGCTTTGCTGAAACCGGCGCATCGGTGATATGCGTCGATAAAGACAGTGAAAAGATCAGAATGCTTAAGAGTGGCTCAATACCGATCTATGAACCGGGACTGCAGATAATGATAGACAGGAACATTGAAAAGGGAAGACTCTCATTTTCCATGAGCATAGAAGAAGCTGTCAGGCAGTCAGAGGTCGTATTCATAGCCGTCGGCACTCCTCCCGGCGAAGACGGAAGCGCTGATCTCTCTCATGTTCTGGATGTTGCCAGCGAAATAGGCAAAGCAATTGAAAAGTATACCGTGATCGTCAATAAAAGCACCGTCCCGGTAGGCACGGCCACGAAAGTAAGGCAGGTAATAAATGATGAACTCTCTGAGAGGGGATTAGTGACTGAGTTTGACGTGGCCTCCAATCCGGAGTTCCTCAAGGAAGGGTCGGCGGTACAGGATTTTCTCAGGCCCGACAGGGTAGTCATAGGAGTAGACAGTGAGACTGCAGGGGAAAAGATAAGGGCATTGTACAAGCCTTTTATGCTTAACCATGAACGCATACTCTTTATGGACATAGCCTCGGCAGAACTTACCAAGTATGCCGCCAATGCGATGCTTGCCTCAAGGATAAGCTTTATGAATGAAATTGCAGCCCTTTGTGAACTCCTCGGGGCCGATATTAACCAGATAAGAATAGGTATTGGCACCGACTCACGCATAGGAAATAAATTTCTATATGCAGGTGCAGGATACGGTGGCTCCTGCTTCCCGAAAGATGTCAAAGCGCTGATAAAAACTGCCGGCGATGTTGGGTACAATACCAATATCATCAAAGCCATAGAAAAGACCAACAACATTCAGAAGCATATCCTGTCTGATAAGGTAAAAAATCACTTTAACGGAAACCTGAAAGGAAAGAGAGTAGCCTTATGGGGATTGGCATTCAAACCCAACACTGATGATATCCGTGAAGCCCCTGCCCTTATACTCATCGATGACATACTTAAAGAAGGGGCTGTAATTCGTGCGTATGACCCGGCAGCCATGGAAGAGACCAGAAAACTGATAGGCAATTCAATAGAATATGCAGATGATCAGTATGAAGCAGCCAAAGATGCTGACATCCTGGTAATGGCAACAGAATGGCCTGAATTCAGGCTTCCCGATTTTGCAAAAACGGGTTCCCTTATGAGGGATAAAGTTATTGTGGATGGAAGAAACATCTATGAACCTGAAGACCTGGCACGCTTTGGCTTCAGATACTACGGAATAGGAAGAAAACAGAAACTATGAAAGGAATTATTCTGGCCGGAGGCTCCGGTACCCGCCTCTACCCTATCACCAGGGTTATATCAAAACAATTGCTGCCGGTATATGACAAACCGATGATATTTTATCCCCTTTCGGTTCTTATGCTGGCTGGCATAAGAGAAATACTTGTCATATCAACACCACGTGACCTTCCCGCATTCAGTAACCTGCTGGGCGACGGCAGCGACCTGGGAATTGAAATTCATTACGCTGAACAACCATCACCAGACGGACTGGCTCAGGCTTTCATTATAGGAGAAAAATTTATCGGCTCCGACACAGTCTGCATGATACTCGGCGACAATATCTTCTATGGACAGGGATTTGGTGACGTGCTTCTTAAAACCTCTGAACTTAAAAAGGGAGCCGTAGTCTTCGGTTATTATGTTACTGACCCTGAGCGATATGGCGTCGTAGAGTTCAATAAGGAGATGAGAGCCGTTTCTATTGAGGAGAAACCGGTAAAGCCCAAATCGAACTACGCTGTCACCGGACTATATTTTTATGACAACAGCGTGGCAGCAAGGGCGAAAAGCCTCAAACCATCAGCACGCGGAGAGCTTGAAATAACCGACCTTAACAGACTCTATCTCAACGAAGGCACCCTTGATGTCAGACTCCTCAGCAGAGGCATGGCATGGCTCGATACAGGCACCAACGAAAGCCTCCTGCAGGCATCAAACTTTATAGCTACCCTTGAACAGAGGCAGGGACTTAAGGCCTCATGCCTTGAAGAGATAGCATTTAAACGCGGGTTCATTGACAGGGAAAAGCTCCTTGAAACTGCTGCCTCATACGGTAACAGCCAGTACGGCAAGTACCTTGTCAGAATCGCAGGCGAATAACCTATTTTATACATGAAGAATGAGACTTATTGAAACCGGATTCAGGGACCTATATCTGATTGAACCTCATATTTACAACGACCAGAGAGGCTATTTTTTTGAATCTTTCAACACTATGGCCTTTAAAGATGCAGGAATAATTTTCAATCCGGTACAGGATAATGAGTCAAGATCCTCCAGGGGTGTAATCAGAGGTCTTCATTATCAGCTTAATCCCTTCGCTCAGGCAAAGCTGATACGTGTTGTGGCCGGCAGCATCTTCGACGTTGCCGTTGACCTCAGAAAAGGATCTGAAACCTATGGAAAATGGTTCGGTACTGAACTTAACTATGATTCAAAGAGACAGATGTTTATACCCAGGGGGTTTGCCCATGGCTTTTCTGTTTTAAGCGATTATGCTATAATACAGTATAAGTGTGATAATCACTATCACCCTGCCGCAGAACGAAGTATATCTCTTGCCGATCGCACCCTTGCAATAGACTGGAAAACCGATATGTCAGAAGCGATCATCAGTCCGAAGGATAGCTCAGCCCCTTTGTTTAAGGAGGCAGAAATGAACTTTTAAACCAAAAGAAATGACAACAATACTGGTAACAGGAGCAAATGGACAACTGGGTTGCGAGATATCCGCCCTGGCACCAAAATACAGCGGCTATGAGTTCATTTTTACCGATATCGGCACACTTGACCTGACTGACAAAGATGCAGTAATGAATATGATCAGCGAAACCAATCCCTCATGGATTATCAACTGTGCTGCATACACCGCTGTAGACAAAGCTGAAGATGATCCGGCAGGGGCATTCGCGGTTAACGCAGCAGGTCCTGCAAATATAGCCGCTGCCATAAAAGGCAGCGACTGCAGGCTTATCCATATTTCAACCGACTATGTATTTGACGGATCCAGTAACACTCCATACCTCGAAACCGATGAGCCATGCCCCGATACCGTTTACGGCAAATCAAAACTCGAAGGCGAAGTGAATGTACTGGTACATCCGTGGACACTAATAATAAGAACAGCATGGCTCTATTCAGGTTTCGGAGTCAATTTCGTGAAAAAGATAATGCAGTTGCTTGATGAAGGGCGTGAACCAGATGTTGTATTTGATCAGACAGGCTCTCCTACCTATGCAGCCGGGCTGGCCGATACCATCCTCCAAATAATCTCAGGCGTCATTAGAAACAGGCACCCGCTAGTTCCGGGTATTTACAACTACTCTGATGAGGGAGTCTGCTCATGGTACGATATTGCAGAGACGATAGCTGTTCACACAGGTAGACCAGGACTTATAAGGCCATGCCTTTCCTCAGAGTTTCCTTCAAAGGCTCACCGCCCCCCCTACAGTGTCCTTAACAAACAAAAAATAAAAGATACATACGATATCGGCATTCCTCACTGGCAGCAAAACCTGATATTATGTATTGAGAAACTAACAAATTGAATATGAGCGACAATACCATAGCGGAAATCAGAAGAAGAGCTACTGAGTGGCTTAGCGGGGATTTTGATGAACCAACCCGTGCAGAGGTTAAGTATCTTCTCGAAAACGATGAAAAAGGTCTTATCGACGCTTTCTATACAGATCTTGAATTCGGAACCGGTGGCCTTCGGGGTATAATGGGTGCAGGGACCAACAGGATGAACATTTACACTCTTGGCATGGCCGCCCAGGGCCAGGCAAACTACCTGCTTCGGCAATTCGGTTCCGGAGAAGAGATAAAGGTTGCAATTGCTCACGACTGCAGGCGAAACAGCCGACTCTTTGCAGAGACTGCCGCGGGTATATTCTCAGCCAATGGATTTACGGTATACCTGTTCGAATCACTGCGACCAACACCTGAGCTCTCGTTTGTACTAAGAGAGTACGGCTGTAAAAGCGGTGTGGTGATAACAGCATCCCATAATCCGCCGGAATACAACGGATATAAGGCGTACTGGGATGACGGAGGACAGGTCGTGCCTCCTCATGACCAGGGAATAATTGACGAGGTAAGGGCTATCAAAAAAGTTACAGCGATAAAATTTGGCGGTGACGATAAAAAGATACATAAACTCGGCAACGAAACCGATGATAAATATATCAATGAACTGCTGAGACTAAGGCTTAATGCAGGTGATATAAGGAAGAAGAGTGATCTTCCGGTAGTCTTCACTCCCATACATGGCACAACTGCCGTTCTGGGGCCGCAGGCTCTCAGGGCTTTTGGTTTCACCAACATTATCAATGTACCGGAACAGGATATTCCCGATGGCAATTTCCCTACTGTCAGATCGCCCAACCCTGAAGAGCCCGAGGCACTCTCAATGGCCATCAGAAAGGCAGAGGAGACCGGGGCAGTACTGGTCATGGCCACCGACCCTGACGGAGACAGGCTCGGCATAGCTGTCCGTGACCTGACGGGCAGGTTCGTACTGCTTAACGGCAATGAAACCGGAGCTATACTGACATGGTATATTGCATCGCAGATGAGTGAACGTAAGCTGCTGAAAGGCAACGAGTACATGATCAAAACTATCGTAACCTCCGACCTGCTTAGGGTTATACCGATGCACTATGGTATTGAAAGTTTCGACGTTCTTACCGGCTTCAAGTATTTTGCAGAGATGATGCGTGCCCTTGAAGGGAAAAAGAAATATATAGGCGGCGGAGAAGAGAGTTACGGCTTCCTGCCAGGTGACTATATCAGAGATAAGGACGGCATAGCCGCATGTGCACTTATCGCGGAGGCAGCAGCGTGGGCAGCAGTAAGAGGCAAAAGCCTGTACGAACTGCTGATAGATATATGGACAACTCACGGAATGTACCGCGAGAGACTGGTCAATATCGTTCGTAAGGGGAAAGAGGGTTCCGACCAGATAAAGGCCATGATGACAGGTTACCGTACCACTCCCCCTGCTGAGATTGCTGGCAGGAGGGTTGTGCAGATTAACGACTACGAAAGCGGATTTATTACCCATCTTGATACAGGTAAGAAGGAATCTACCGGTTTGACAAGATCAAATGTCCTGCAGTTCTTTCTTGAAGACGGATCGAAAATATCGGTAAGACCTTCAGGTACAGAACCAAAGATCAAGTTTTACTTTAGCGTGAATGCCGCTGTCAGCGGAAGGGGGGAGTTCGAAGCTGTAAAGGCAGGACTGGAAAAACGTATCGACGATATAATAAGTTCAATGAAACTAAACCAGACATGAAATCATTTCGAAAAGAACTTTGGTATGAAACACCCACCCGGCGTCAACTGATCAACATAACGCGTGAGGTGGAGAAATGCATCAGGGAAAGCGGAATAATGGAGGGTCTCTGCCTGGTAAATGCAATGCATATTACATCGAGCGTATTCATCAATGACGATGAGAGCGGACTCCATCATGATTATGAAGTATGGCTGGAAAAGCTGGCCCCCGAAAAACCGTACTCACAATATAGACACAACGGATTCGAAGATAACGCCGATGCCCATCTTAAACGGACAATCATGGGAAGGGAAGTGGTGGTAGCGATCACAGGCGGCAAACTCGATTTCGGTACCTGGGAACAGATCTTCTACGGTGAGTTTGACGGGAAAAGGCGAAAAAGGGTCCTGGTAAAAATTATTGGAGACTGACGGCTGATTCAAATGTTTGCACAGGTATGCCCTTGTCGGGGAACTAACTGTTGAAATATTCATCGGGGAAGTTCACCAGGTAGAGACTCCCGGTTGCCCTGGTAATAGCTGTATATAACCATCTCAGGTAATCTGTTGATGGTTCCTGCCGGTTAAACATCCCCTGGTCGATGAATACCTTCTTCCACTGACCTCCCTGGGCTTTGTGGCAAGTCACGGCGTAAGCAAATTTAACCTGTAACGCATTGAAATAGGGATCCTCCCTGACAGCCTGATACTGCTTCCTCTTTGACCTGATCCCCGGGTAATCGTCAAGGATGCTGAAATACAGTTCCCGGCTCTTATCCTCAGGCATCGCCGGAGTGTCGTAATGAAGGGTATCAAGCATCACCTTTGCATCTACCTCTTCCTGGTAATCAGGAAAAAAAAGAGACATCTCTGCAAACCTGAAGCCATACCTCTCCTCATATTTACCAATACCGCTGACCTCTGCAATATCTCCGTTGGCAATAAAACCTGCTTGCTCCTGTTCGGCCAGCCAGTAATAATTATTTTTGACAACCATCAGAAGATCACCGACGCTTACCTCCTCCTCCCTGAAGAATATCTTGTTTCTTATACCCTGGTTATACTTGTTGGCCATCTTGTTTGAATTGACAACCACAATAGTCTCCTCCTTGCCTGCAGATTCGTACGCAGACTGTAGTTCCTCGATCAGTTCTCCTCCGCCTATCCTGATAATATCATTATAACCTGCCGTTTCAATTAACGGACGAATGGCTTGGTTTGACGCAACCAATTCCCTTACCCCTGTGGCATTCATAAGAATACCTGACGATACAGCCTGCCTTACAACATCCCTTAGTTCGACCGATTCAAGGCCGAAGCCGTACCTCCTCAGGACATCGGGATCAAGGGCAGGACTGACATCTGAACCTACGGGTGGAAGCTGGGCAGTGTCGCCCACAAGCATCAGCTTGCAGCCGGTGCCGGAATAAATATATTCGAAAAGGTCGTCAAGAAGGTTGCCACTTCCGAATACTGATGAATCTCCCGTCCGGTTGTTCACCATACTTGCCTCATCAACAATAAACCAGGTCTCCTTATGCATGTTGCGGTCAAGAGAAAATGTCCCTATACCATCACGTGCCGATTTCTGCCGGTATATCTTCTTATGAATTGTAAAAGTCTGCTTCCCCGAGTATGAGGCAAGTACTTTCGCGGCACGGCCCGTGGGTGCCATAAGAACTGACTTTATCCGCAGCTGATCGAGGCTCTTCACAAGAGCGCTTATCAGGCTGGTCTTCCCGGTTCCTGCATAACCTGTAAGCAGAAATATGGCATCATTACTATTTTCTGCAACATATTCCGAGATTTTACCAATGGCCTTATGCTGGTCATCAGTCGGCGTGTAGTCGAGATTTGCGGTTAATAGTTTTGCAATATTAATATGACGCATCGATAAAATGAGCGGGGACAGATTTGGTACTTAGATTTTTTTTATAATTTTGCACACAAACTTAAGTAAACTTATTAACAATAAAAAAGATGAAAGCCGTAATAAACATCCTTCTGACCGCTGTAATTGTCGTTCTTGCATATTTGCTTTATGAAAGCATAATGGAGCCTATCAGGTTCAATAATGAGAGAGACATAAGAGAGGAAGCTGTTAAGGAGAGACTAGTAGACATAAGGAATGCACAGGTTCTTTTCAGGCAGAAGTATGGCCGCTATACCGGCAGTTTCGACACACTTATCAATTTCATCAAGTTTGACAGCATTCCTGTTGTTTTCAGGCAGGGACAGCTCACAGATGAGATGGTTGCAAAAGGAATGACTGAAAGGGAAGCTCTAAGGCAGAAACTTATTGTGCGTGACACAAGTTTTGTTGAGATCGGCGACTCAATATTCAGCATTAATTACCCGATAGACTCCATCAGGTTTGTGCCTTTTACCAACGGCGCCCAGTTTGAGCTGGCAGCAGCATCAGTAGAAACAGGATCAAGAGTGGTTGTGCAGGTTTTTGAAGCTTCTGTTCTCAATAATGTATTTCTGCAGGGACTCGACAAGCAGCTTATCATCAACTATAACGAACTGCGCAGGGAGATCACAGGTTTCCCCGGAATGAGGGTAGGTAACATCAAGGAGCCAAACAACAACGCAGGTAACTGGGAAAACTAATATAAGGCCATGTAATGGCATTCAATGAGCTTTTTGACGAAACACTGGATATAAACTCCACGGCAAACTATAAACTATCCATCCAGGTCAGCCTGGATGGATTTTATTTTTCTGTCCTTGATACCCTCAGGAATAAATACGTTCTGTTCAGATCGTATGAGCCCGACAATGACGAGAAGCTGACACCTGAGGAAATTGAATCTTACTTCCGTAAAGATGATTTTCTGAATCGTTCCTACGCCGCCAGGAATATAATGGTTGCCGCTCCAAAATCCACCGTTGTGCCTGCGCAGCTATATGACCCTGCCGGCCGCGACGATTATTTTCTGCTTACTAACCAGAAAGAAGCCGGCGAAGAGATAATTGTCAACAGGTTAAAGTATCCTGATGCATACCTCATCTTCTCTCTCGGCACTCACCTCAGGGACCTCCTTTCAGATATGTTTCCGGATTCTGAATTTACACATCACCTCAAACCCCTTCTCTATACACTTAATACCGGCAGGCAGGCTCATGCGGAACACCTTCTGCACCTGCACGTGGAAAGGGATTTCATGAATGTGATACACATGTCAGGGGAGTCAGTAAAACTTTGCAATACATTTGAGCATAAGAATACTTCCGACCTGATGTATTATCTTTTATATGTAGCCAGAAAATCCGGTATTCCTGCCGCCACCCCACTGAGCGTCAGCGGTGCCACGGTGCGGTTCGATGAGATATGGTCAGGTTTGTCTGATTACATCGGCAACATAAGATATGCGAAACCGGCAGGCTCTGTTCTGTTCAGCTACGTGTTCGGAGAAGAGCTGCTTCACCGCCATCTGAACCTCTTCAGTCTCGCCAGTTGCGTATAATAAGCGGTAAATATAAGGGGAGACTTATTAAACCTCCGCAGGGTCTCAGGGTACGGCCTACAACCGACTATGCCCGGGAAAGCCTCTTTAACATACTAATCAACCGTTTAAATTTTGAAGACATTGACGTACTTGATCTTTTTTCCGGAACCGGGAGTGTTACCTATGAGTTTGCATCCCGTGGCGCCAGATCAGTCGAACTGGTTGAGCTAAACAGGTCAAACTACGGGTTCATAACTGCTACCCTGAGAGAATTAAACCTCGAAAACGTAACATCATACAATACTGATATCAGGATATACCTGCGAAAATCAAAACGCCGTTTCGATCTTATCTTCGCCGACCCCCCCTATGACCTTCCATGGCTGAAGGATATACCCGCACTTATAATGAAATATGGAGTACTGAAACAAGGAGGAATCTTCATCCTGGAACACCCCTCTAAGACTTCCTTCAATGATACCGTGGGGTTCAGTGAGCACCGCCATTACGGAAGCGTTAACTTCAGCTTTTTCAGCTTTGAATGAATTTGTTCCATTTCTGAAATATTTTTTACAAACCTGTTTGTGGTATCAAAAAAACATCTATTTTTGCATCGCAATTTGACTACTGGTGCGGTAGTTCAGTTTGGTTAGAATACCGGCCTGTCACGCCGGGGGTCGCGGGTTCGAGTCCCGTCCGCACCGCAGAGAAAAACAACAGAAGCCACGATTTTCCGTGGCTTTTCCGTTTTAAGCCTGTAGCGTTGACGGCTTGCCGGCAAAAGCAGCTGGCTTAAAAAGGTTAAAATGCTGCAGTTGCAGCATTTTTTTTTGTTTTCCTTGCAGGGTTACCAGTGGAGGAAAGGGTCCGGCGCCTGAAAGGCGTCAATCCCGAAAAATGAAAGCTCAATCAAATTTCAAAGCAGGGTTTTCCCTGATTTCCCTGCAATACACACCAGTGGAGGAAAGGGTCCGGCCCGACCAAAGCGTCGGGACAATCCCGTTCTGACCAAAACAGAAATTGGACCTCCAAAAGCATCATGCATTTGTTTTCTCTGCAGGGTAACCAGTGGAGGAAAGGGTCCGGCGCCTGAAAGGTGTCAATCATGTCTGACTGTTGTAATACTTCCAAAAAATGAAAATATATTATTTAATATATAGTCTTATATATCTGTCTTGGTGATTGTTATCTTGTTTTGTATACTTTTTTATCTTTTTATTTGAACATTACTCCGGTAAGTCTGTTACTATTTGTGACATGAATATTTAATTCAAACTTTTAAAATAAACAATCATGAAAAATAGTGTATCAAAATTTGCGAAACTTGCAGCAGTACTTGCGCTGGTTTCTGTTACCCTTATTTCCTGTGAGAAGGAAGATAAGGAGCCCGTTCCAACAATGGATATCATTGAAATTGCACAGGGCGAAGCTAACCTCAGCCTGTTTGTGTCTATAGTTACTGATGCCGGACTTGCCGGTGCTCTTCAGGGTGTTGGTCCGTTTACGGTTTTTGCACCCTCAAATGACGCCTTCCTGGCATTGCTCGGAGCAATTGGTCAGACTGATCCAGCCAACATTCCTGATGCTGTTGTCGAGAGAATTCTCAAGTATCATGTAATATCCGGAGCTGCAATTAAATCAACTGACCTCAGCGATGGCCAGATGGCTGCTACCCTGCTGGGAGCCAATGACAAGATCACTGTCAGCAAAATGGGTACCTCTGTTAAAATAAACGGAGCCAATGTAACCGCTGCTGATATCATGGCAACAAATGGCGTAGTGCATGTCATTGACCAGGTACTTGTTCCTGCTCTCGAGCTGAGCATAGTAAATACAATTGTTGAGCCTGCATACTTCAGCAAGGATTTCTCAATTCTCACACAGGCAGTTGTAACCGCCGGATTACTTGAGACTCTCATCAGCCCGTCTGCAAACTTCACATTGTTCGCACCGACAGATGAGGCTTTCGAAGCTGCCGGAATAACAAGTCTGGCCGGACTCACAGCTAATGATCTTACTCCGATTCTTACCTACCACGTACTTGACAGCAGAGTATATGGTAACGGACTGCCGGCTACCGGTTCAGCTGTGACAACGCTTGGCGGAGACTTCTATCTCAGCATCAACAGCAGCGGAGTATTCATCAACGGACTCACCGAGGTTGTTGTTGCAACTCTGCCCGGAGGTTCACTTGACTTTGGTAATGGTGTGGTTCATGTTATTGACAGAACCCTGCTTCCTCCTTCAAAAAATATAGTCGATATAGCTGTGGCAGCTTCACAGGCTTCAACAGGTGCAGAATTTGGACAGCTCGTTGCTGCTCTCAGCGCCGTTGAAAACGACACTGATGCAGCCAACCTGATTACCATACTCAGCGGAACAGGTCCTTTCACAGTCTTCGCACCAACAGACGCTGCTTTTCAGGCTCTCTACAGCCTCGCCGGTGTTGCAGATTTCAATGCACTGGTAGCTGCTGTCGGCATTCCTGTAGTTGAAGCTGTTCTGAAATACCACGTTGTAGGCGCAAGAGTCTTCTCAGCAGACCTGCCAAACCTTACCAGCAATCAGGTAACCACCCTGGGCGGAACTTTTACGCTCAACCTTGGTAGCCTGACCATCACCGATACCGACGCCGCTCTTAGCCTCGGATCATCTGACGCTACCATAGTCAATACCGACATACTGGGAACAAATGGTGTGATCCACGTAATCAACAACGTGATTCTGCCATAACATCATATATATTACATTATTATATACAACAAAAGAGGCTGTCTCACAGGGGCAGCCTCTTTTTATTTTGCACCATCATCTGGCTACATCTTCACATCCAAAGCATTGCCATCCCAGAATATCTTATTTGTTCTTCCTGAAGGAACCAAAACCACCTCCAGCTCCCGTGGAACCGGCGCAAGAGAACCCTCTTTCAAAGGAGTTATCGACAGAATCCTCCTGCCATCATCCCATATTAACCTTGTAAGGCTGAATTCCCCGTCAAGGTATTTGAGCGATATCCCGTCATCCTCATACATTATAAACTCACCTGTAGCTCCGGTGAAAATCATTATGGTCATAGGCTCATCAACTTCCTCACCACTATACTGCCTGACCGGATCAAGAGGGATCACAGCCCCGGCCCTTACATACAGAGGCATGGTCATCAGGTCAACATCCCTCTCTATCATTCTTCCACCCTGCAACTGGCTGCCGGTCCACCAGTCATACCACCTGCCTTCAGGAAGAAACAGCTCACGTGAACCGGCCCCCTTCTCATATACCGGAGCAACAAGAATATCCCTGCCCCACATATACTGATCACCAATGCTCCTTGTCCTGATATCATTGGAATAGTGCAGCCACATGGCCCGCATCATAGGCAGACCACTCTCCCTGGCTTCCCATGCAAGGGTATAGGTATAAGGCATCAGCCGGTACCTGAGTTCGGCGTATTGTCTGCAGACAGGTTCTATTAGCGGATTATTCAGTTCTGACGGCAACGGATTGGAACGGTTCTCCCGTGGACCCATCTCACTTAATCCCCATCCCCACGGCAACCTGGTCCACCATGTCCTGCCGTGTGAACGAAACGACGGACAAAAAGCACCGAACTGAAACCACCGGGCATAAAGTTCTCCTGTCAACTCTTCATTTGGATAAAAACCGCCTATGTCCGATCCCCACCAGGGAGAGAGACTCAGTGAATGGTTAATGCCCACAGCTATCTGCCCCTCAAGCGTCTTCCACGATGAATCGGTATCACCCGACCATACCCATCCACCCCATTGGGCTATTCCGGCATGACCGTTTCGGTGCAGACTCCACGGCCGTACTCCTGGCGTTGTATGCAAAGGACCCACGTAATATAACTTATGCCTGTTCACCCGCTCAAAAAGATTAAACCAGTCACCCTCATCGGGCCACCAGGCATCTACGCCTGCCTTAACCAGATCGGAATGCTGCATCCAGTAGTCGAGCATGTGCGACTTGTCAACCACTTCTCCGGTCTCAGGCGGTATGTTTCCCGTAATTGTCGGCAGCCTGTCGCGGCGCCACGGAACTATATGATTTATTACCTTCACATTCATACTGTGAAGGTCACTGATCACCTCCGAAGGCTCTCGCCTGAATACCTCGGGATTGAAATCGAATGAGGGCTGCAACGTATTCCATCCACGCGGACAGAAACCCGTGCCAAGATATATAACTGCATCGAGAGGTATCTGTTTCTCCCTGAATGTCTTAACAATACCAATCATCTGATCCTCATCCTCAAGGGTGCGGTGTGACTGCATGTACCCCAAAGACCATTTCGGAGGTATTACCGTCTTTCCGGTAACCTCCGACCACTCCTTCATATATACCAGAGGATCACGGGCATTAAACACAAACAGATCAATATACCCAGGAACAATTGCATCAACCGGAGGCCTGCCCTGCATGCTCCTTGTAACCGGTCCGTCTATGCTGTCACTCCTCTCTGCCGGCGGAACCCAGGGTATGAACCGGCCTTCGACACCCCTTCGCAAATCAACCTCCACCCACGGAGCCACAACGTACAAACCCCACCCGCTGGTTCCGAGCAGGGAAGCAACAGGATTGCGAGAACCGTAGGCATTTGCCTGCCACCTGGGAACCATATTGTGATAACGTCCCACCCTGTTGAACTCTATAGGCTGCTCCCGCCAGTTTCCGGTCATCCGCGGTCCGCCCTCCCCCATTCCGAGAACAGGCTCGCCGTCAAGAATAAAAGCCACACTGCCATCATCATCATATCGCAATCTCTGCACAAGCCTTCCCGATAATTCATATACTGAGACAGTTAAAGGCATCTGCTCCACCTCAACCCTCAGGTTGCCAATGTTGGCCTTTGCCGGTTCACCTCCGGCCAAAGTCCTTATCAAAGGCTCCTGATAACGGCGTCCTTCAGACAATAATGGCGAATCAGGAAGCACTCCCCCCAATGAGGCAGGCAATAAACTGATGCGTAATGAGTTCTCCCCGGCCAGCCTGATCTCGAGCACCGCAGAACCTGATGAATTCCAGACTGCCCCTGCAGCATGCAGACCAGACCCGTGGCTGTTGCCGGTATGGCCGGAAGCAATCACAGCCGGCCCCCATAAGAGCATAACAGCCAGTAACAATCTTATTCCCCTTTCCATTTCTGAATATGTTATTAAATGACTTTTTACGTGTATTTTTTACGTTTATTCACAAAGTAATGCAAATTTATCAAAATTTGCAATGAAATCATAACTATCTTTCGGGCATGCATCGTGCCCTGCTGAAATGAAATCATGCCAAAGCCACATTGCATAGAGATTAACTCAGTTATAACAGTTTTCAAGTCAAAAAAAATGAAAAAGCGACTAACAAACATTCCGGCCCTTATTGCAATTGCATTGTTGTTATTCACATCCGGCAGCCTCAGGGCACAAAAACTCTACTTTCCGGATACTGAATGGGAGACCCGCACGCCTGAGCAGATGAATATGAACCGCATGTGGCTCGACAGTGCCGTGAAGTATGTAATGGCCAACGAAAGCAAAACTGAAAAGGATCTGCGCATAGCTATACTCAGGGGTTATGGCCGCGAGCCATTCTTTGAAATAGTCGGTCCGGTAAAGCCACGCGGCGGACCGGCAGGGCTGATAATAAAAGGCGGTTACATTGTAGCCAGCTGGGGTGATATTGACAGGGTTGACATGACTTTCAGTGTCACCAAGAGTTTCCTGTCTACGATGGCAGGTATTGCGCTTGACGACGGACTGATAAGGGATATTAATGATAAGGTCAATAAGTATGTCTGGGATGACAAGTTTGAGGGTGAACATAATTCTAAAATCACCTGGCTGCATCTGTTGCAGCAGACATCAGACTGGTCCGGCACTTTATGGGGCATACACGACTGGGCTGACAGACCACCTTCACGCGGAGGCATCGATGATTGGAAAAACCGCACACTCAACGAACCGGGCACAAGGTACAAATACAATGATGTAAGGGTTAACCTGCTGGCCTATTCGCTTCTGCATGTACTCAGGGAGCCATTGCCTGTGGTACTGAAAAACCGGATCATGGATCCGATAGGAGCATCAACCACCTGGCGGTGGCATGGATATGAAAACTCATGGGTAAACATTGATGGTGTGATGATGCAGTCGGTAAGCGGTGGCGGGCACTTTGGCGGCGGACTTTTTATCAGCGCTGCCGACCAGGCAAGGTTTGGCCTGCTCTTCCTTCGTGACGGAAACTGGAACGGAAAACAACTGCTCTCAAAAGAGTGGGTGAACTCTGTAACCAGGACCTCAGAGGCCAACAGAACATATGGTTATATGTGGTGGACAAATACCGGTACTCCCTGGAAGGGTGTCCCGGAAAGCGTTTATCATGCCGATGGATTCGGTGGTAATTATATAGTGGTTGACAAGGAAAATGATCTGGTTGTGGTCGTAAGATGGATCGATTCACCCAGGATGGGTGAGTTCATGAGCCTTGTCGTTAAGGCTGCAACGCAAAAATAGATACAAGAACGGAAACCGGTTATTATGATGCGGTTGACGGTCCCCGTGAAGGGCTGATCAGTTTTATCAGCTTCGCGACACTCTCAACCGGTAACATGCAGCTATTGTCGATGCAGGGATAGATAAGTGTTTTTGCTTCACTATATCGTCCTTCAAAAAGAGGCATCTCAGACGGCGCTGATGATGAGGCGACAACTGCTGCCGGCAGGTAGTTGGCCATCACCTCCCTGAGTCGCACCGAAGCGTCAGCACCTGCAATTGCAATCTGATAGAAAGGATAATATTTCCACAGCATCAGCCGTGCCCAGCCGCTGTAACCTGCAGGGTACTTTACAACACTGTCTGCAATACTATCCAGCATCGAAAGTGCCAGATCAGTCTTACCACTGTCAGAAGTAAGGTTACCCAGCCTGAAAAGGTTCTTTGCCATCACCGAATTCGACGATGGAATTACATTGTCATAGGTCTCAAAATGGTTGGAGATAAGTATCTCCTCCCCCTTTGCCTTATACAGGAACATCTTGCCGTTATTGTCGTAAAACTTTTCTGTCGTTTCATCAACAAGACGGCCGGCAAGTTTCAGCCATTTTTCTGACATGGTAACCTCGTAGAGTGACAGCAATGCCTCAGTCAGAAAAGCGTAATCATCAAGGAATCCATTCACACTGCTTTTACCCTCGGAATATATTCTCATCAGGGGACCATCGCCGGGGTACTGCAATCCGATCAGTCTTTCTGCAACCTCAACAGCCAGTGAGAGAATGCGATCGTCTCCTGTTGCTCTCCATGCCTTTGTCAGTCCGGTAACTGCCAGTGCATTCCATGAGGTAATGACCTTATGATCAGTTACAGGCCTCTCCCTGGCTTCTCTGGCCGAAAGCAGCGTACTCCTCCATTTTGATTTCAACTCTTCAAGACTGGGGTAGTCAATACCTTTGATACTGCAGAATTCAGTCTCATCGGCAGGGGAAGTCAAAACATGATATTTCCCCTCCCACAGCATGTTGTCATCTATACCGTAATAGCTCCTGAACAGCTCCTTCTCAATGAGATCGACGCTCTCAATCTCTGAGCGTGTCCATACATAGAACCTTCCCTCCTCCCCTTCACTGTCGGCATCAATTGATGAAGCAAAGAGTCCATCTTCCGTCAGCATCTCTCTTGAAAGAAATTCAGCAGTCTGGATTACAACGTCACGAAACCTGTCATTTCTGTAAAGCAGATAACCATCGGAATAGAGAGCTGTCAGCTGCGCATTGTCATACAGCATCTTTTCGAAATGCGGCACCCACCATTTCTCATCAACAGAGTACCGGGCGAAACCACCGCCAGCCTGGTCATATATACCTCCGGCAGCCATTTTCTGTAAGGTGAGTTCAATATGTCCGAGTATCTGTTTATCTCCGGATGCGTGACCATAGTGCATCAGAAACTCGGGGTATACCGGCATGGGAAATTTGGGGGCGCCCCTGGTTCCCCCGTTAACCTGGTCAAAATTATCCTTTATCCTTGTTACCGAAGGTTTAAGGTCTGAAATTGTGTAGCGGCCCTGCGTGGGCTGAGGCAGCAGGCCTGCGCTTACGACACCTCTGCTCAGTTCTTCGGCATATTTCTCAGTTTCCGCTCTGTTGTTACTGTAATACCTGGCTATCCCGCTGAGTAACTCTATCCACTTATCCGGACGGAAGTATGTACCGCCCCATACCGGTCTGCCGTCGGGAAGCGCCACGCAATTAAGGGGCCACCCTCCCGATCCGGAAATAAGCTGTACCGCAGTCATATAGACGTTATCGATATCGGGGCGCTCTTCACGATCAACCTTTATACAGATGAAATTATTATTCATTATCTCCGCAACAGCTTCGTTTTCAAAGCTTTCACGTTCCATGACATGACACCAGTGGCACGATGAGTATCCGATACTTATCAGAAGCAGTTTCTTTTCTTCTGCTGCCTTCCTGAGGGCCTCTTCACCCCAGGGATGCCAGTCAACGGGGTTCATGGAATGCTGCCTGAGGTAGAGACTCGTCTCCCTGGCAAGCCTATTGGGTTGTTTTTCAACTTTCATAAACAAGGAATTACCTTATATAGTAACATTGCCGGAGCTAATTGGTTGAGGCCTGTTAAGGTATAAAATCAAAAATAGAATATCTTTGTTACAATCCTTAAGACAACGACTAATCTAACATCCTAATAAATAAGAAATTGTATATAATATTTATTCTGCTGTCAATTATCACGCTCTGGTTCATTACCGAGGCAATAGTGCATAACAGGCGGCTGAAAAGTATACATCTGAGAATCACTGTCTCGGGAACCAGGGGGAAGAGCGGAACAACCAGGGATATTGCCTCAGTATTGCGGGCCTCAGCGAGGAGGGTTCTGGCAAAGACAACGGGATCAGAACCTGTATATATCCTTCCTGACGGAAGTGAAGAACAGGTACCAAGACGTGGCATAGTCTCAATTATCGAGCAGAAGAGAGTGATCAGAAAAGCCGTGGAAACAGGAGTTGAATGCATTGTTACTGAGATAATGAGCATCAATCCTGAGAATCACAGGGCCGAGTCACGACTGATTCTGAAGCCTCACATTACAGTTCTCACCAACTTCCGTCCTGACCATCTTGACGTTACGGAAAAAGAGAGAAGAGCAGTCGAGTCTGTATTCCTCAATGATATATACAAAGGATCAGATGTCTATATCCACTCTGAATATCTCTCAGACTATCTTAAAGAATCAGTTGCAAATCTGGATGCTAATCTTAAGGTGGCCAATTCAGTCGGCTCATATAATGAGCAACATGACCTTCACAGGTCAGGATTCCGGATAAGGCAGAATACTGATCTTGTCTTTGCGGTATGTACAGACCTGGGTGTTTCCCACGAAGTTATTGAGGCAGGTATTGCATCATCTGTGCATGACAGGGGACGATCTGAGCTGTTCTGCCTGCAGGGTGGAGAAAAAAAGGTATGGTTTGCTTCTGCTTTTGCGGCCAACGATCCTGTTTCAACCGCTATACTGATCGATAAAATAGTTAAGGAACCGGGTAAAGACTTCAAGCATATTGCAGGTTTGCTGGCACTCAGAAGCGACAGGGCCGAACGGACAAAACAATGGACAGATTACCTGTCTGACGAGGATGCAATTGCTTTTTCGCCTCTTTTTGTTACGGGTAACCATAGCCCGATTGTTAAGCGCAGACTGCCTGACAGTGTAATAATACCCTTTGGTTCCCCCGAAAAGATTACTGATTTTATTATTGATCATTGTCAGGACGGGACAATTGTTTTCGGGCTGGCAAATATTGCGGGCACGGGTATGGCTGTGACAGAATACTGGCGCAGGAAAGCAAGTGAACAACAAAAACTAAATACTGAATTAACAAGCTGATTACCATGGGTTACGAGTTGCTGTTTCTTGGTCTTGTTCTTGCACTGATCTATATCTCTCTCACCGGTTACTACCCGGGTGGAATAATTGTGCCAGGCTATCTTGTGCTGTTCGTGGCTCAGCCCGGCAGGATGGCGGGAACCCTGGTGGCCGCCCTGGTTACGCTTGGCCTCTGGGCCCTGGCATCAAGATATCTTATTCTTTTTGGAAAACGGAGGTTTGTATTCCTTATACTGGCCGGAGCGGTAAGTTCGCTGGTAATCTCCCGAATAATACCGGGATTGTTTCCTGCGTCGGTCGACTACAGGGTGATAGGGCTCGTGATACCCGGACTTATTGCAGGGAGTTTTGAGAGGCAGGGCGTGGCGATAACAACTGCCTCAATGGCAATTGTTGTTGCAGCAACGTGGTTCATTGGCAATTTGTGGTTATTCCTTACCTGATTACTGATGCGTTTGGTTCGTAAAATACCGAAGAAGGACAGGGTAATACTATTGGCAGGATTGCTATCTGCGATACTGCTGACTATTAGCGTATTGACCACTCCCGGGTATAACAATCTGCTTCTCTCATCACCTGAAGAGAGAGCTGCCTTTGAGCTGATGGAACAGGCGGTGGGGTTTGTTTCGGCGCAGCATGATCTTATCGGACCTGAGATATCGGAGATAACCACCACACTGGGTGATCAGGCTGCAAAAAGGACATCCCTTCATCCTGCGTTCGCGTCCCTTATTGTGAAACTATTGAGGGATGCCGGAGTCAAATCCGGTGATACCATCGCGGTAGGTTGCTCCGGGTCCTTCCCCGGTTTGCTGATTGCTACTCTCTCAGCAGCCAGGGCAATGGATCTGCATCCTGTTACAATACTATCGCTGGGATCATCTTCATATGGTGCTTCAGACCCGGACTTTACAATATTGGATCTGCATATGATGATGATCGGGATGGGTCTCGCAGAAAATGTTCCTGTTGCAGTATCTCCGGGAGGAGATCTCGACATTGGAAGAGATTTTGAGCCCGCAACGCGTGAAAAGCTCAAAGGCAAGGTCGGGGATTACGGAATCCCTCTTATAATGGAACCAGATCTTGAAAAGAACAGGCATATCAGGGACTCGCTCTATTCAGGAGGTAACCCCGGCAGTATTAAAGCCTTTATAAATACCGGAGGCGGTTATGCAGCTATGGGGACAAGTTCGTTGTCGCTGCTGATAAAGCCTGGTATCGTCAGATCAGCCAAAATGCCGCCGGAAGGTTCGCGAGGGCTGATCCACGATATGCTCGAAAGGGAAATTCCCGTGTTACACCTGCTTTACATCAAGGGTCTGTCAACCCGCTACCGAATACCCTACGACACAAAGTAACCAAGATACCGATCACCGTTTTGCTCCCATTCGGTCGCGGGCTCGCCTTCGGCACGGTTCCGTTTACCGTCCACCGTATTTGTTATACAACACATTCCATCACATCGGCATTTTAACCTTAAAGTGTTATCTTTGAAAATAATCAACACCTGACCAGAAACATAATTTTAACCTGATATGAAAACACTTATTAAAATCGGTGCAGTGCTTATCGCCCTGCTCATCTTCCCTGAAATGATGGCCCAAAAGGCCGGACAACCTGTTATGCTTACATCCTGCGGCCAGAGTCCCGGTCCCGTAAGACTAAGGATCTTCATGCAAAGACTCAGTCTCGATTTTGAGTACAAAGAGATGGCTACCGCACAGGATCTTATAAATGCAAAGAATGCAGGCAAACCTTTCAAATCACTGATTATTGTTACTGGTGCCAGCCTGAAGGGAATGGGTGCTGCCGGTGTATCAGTAGACGATGAACTGAAACGCACAGCCGAATTGATTGCAGAAGCAAGAAAACAGGGGATAACTGTTATAGGTTCTCATATCGAAGGAATGGCAAGAAGATCGGCCGGAGCCGCAGCAGGAGACAACTCTGATGAACTATCCATTGATGCCGTTTGTCCCAACTCCGATATGATGATTATCAAAAATGAAGGAGACGAAGACGGCAGATTCACGACGATATCGCGAAACAAGAATATTCCGATGTACGGATTCGATCTTAACAACGACATCGTAGGGGTGCTGGAACAGATATTCATTAAAAAATAGTCTTCCCGTGAGCATGTTTACGAGTGCCTCGCTGATCCTCGCTCTGATGGTGGTCATCTACATCATCGCGCAGAGGTTCAGGCTCTCCACAGAATTATCGATGTTTGCTGCTGCCCTTGCAGGAGCCTTTGCAGCCGGGGAATGGTTCCCGGCTCGTCACATTGCTGAGGGGGCCATAACATATCTCGATATCAATCTGATCTTCATTACCGCGACTTTCTTCATGAATATTCTGAAAGAGTCAGGCGGGGTTGCTTTCGCCGTTCGTGGTATACTGAAGGGGTTCCACCGGAGCCGTGTTCTGCTCCTTATCCTGCTGACATTCCTGCTGCTTATTCCGGGAGCCCTGACCGGCGCAGGAAGCGTTACCGTACTTATTACTGGAGGAATGGTTGCCATTGTGCTGACCTACATGGGAATACCACGCATCAAGGTTGCTGCTATAATATTTCTGCTGGCAGGCATCAGCGCAGCAGCACCGCCCGTTAGTCTTTGGGCAATGATGACTGCCGCCGGGGTTAACATGCCCTATGTCGGTTTTTTCTGGCCGTTGCTTATTCCTTGTGTTATTGCAGCACTTATAACCATTTTTATACTTGGCTGGAAAGGCACTTCAATAGACATGGAAAAGGCCTTCGGGGAACTGCCCGTACCGCCGAAAAAGATGAACTGGACACGCATTGCATTGCCGTTTCTGATATTTTTCGGATTGATACTTATCGGGCGCAGGTGGCCGTTTGAAACTCCTGTAGTCGGGCTTCCGCTTATGTTCATGCTCGCCGCATTGACCTCGTGGCTGCTTAGTCCGGTTAAACTAAAGATATTACGAATATTCACAGATACTCTTAAACAGCTTCTGCCACTTATAGGGACTCTCACTGCTGCCGGTATTCTGGTACAGATAATGACCCTGACAGGCGTGAGAGGATTGCTGGCGATAACCTTCATCACCCTTCCGACCTTCCTCGTGATTGGCGGACTGTTTCTGCTGCTGCCAATGACAGAAGCAGTACTTATGTACGGTGCTGCGGCAGTATTCGGCGTACCACTTGTTCTTCTCTTCAATGCTATGGGACTCGATCCTATAGTCGCACTTGCTGGAATGAGTCTTATCTGGCCTCTCGGCGACGCACTGCCTCCGACTGCTATAATAGGCAGGTTGTCTGTAAGCGTAACCGGCTACGGCGAGTCATATGGCAAGTTCCTTAAGCAGTGCATTGTACCTGCAATAATAATATGCATAATCGGAACGCTGATGGTCATATACAGTAAACAACTCGGTTTTCTTACCGGACTGTAATACAAAAAACACCAGACACCATGGAAATAGCGAGCAAGATAATTACTGTGTTTTACTTCCTGCTGGCAGGAACAATAGCCGCAGGCCTGATATACAACCTCATTAAGTCTAAAGAATGGAAGGAAGAGATCCTTTATGTTCTGGTTATCATACCCTTCCTTCTGAGATTTTTATTGATGAAATAAACCTGCAGACATGAATAAAAGTGATATAATACGCAAATTGATCTTCACAGCTGCAGGAATGGTAATACTTACCGTGGCAGCCGTTAGTTTCTACCGACACCGCCATTTCAATGAACCGGTTGTGGCAGGTCCCGGAGTCACAAAGGTACTGAAACTGGGAGACTACTTCGAAGGAATAAAAGGAACTATAAACGATTGTAACATATATCTGTTGGAAGGGAAAGAACCGGGAGGCACAATGATGATAATGGCCGGAGCGCATCCCGAAGAGCCGGCATGCCGTCTTGCTGCCTGGATAATGGTGGAAAACGGATTCCTCGATAAGGGCAGGCTGTTCGTTGTTCTCTCTGCCAACAGGAGCGGAACCACTGTAACAAGACCCAGCGGGGCCTATCCCCAATATTACAACATACCAACTGAATGGGGTAAACGTACCTTCAGAATGGGAGACAGATGGTCAAACCCCCTCGATCAGTGGCCCGACCCTGAAGTATACATCCACTACCCCAGCAGGCAGAACCTGGCTTATGTAGATATAAGAAACCTGAACAGGGCATGGCCGGGAAGGCCAAATGGAACCCTGACTGAAAAAACAACTTTCGCATTCATGGAGCTTATAAGAAAGGAAAAAGTCGACGTGGTTATAGACCTGCACGAGGCCGAACTGCAGTACCCGGTGATAAACACTATAGTTACACATGAAAAGGGAACAGACCTCGCCACCCTCGTCTCAATGATGATCTCTGACATGGAAGGGTTCAGCATAGGCACGGAATTCTCTCCAAAAACACTGCACGGTCTGTCGCACAGGGAAATAGGAGATCATTCTGATGCCATCTCGTTACTTTTTGAAGCTCCCGAACCATTCCTTGATGCTACGAGGGGTATTACCGGTGAAAAACTTCTGCTGGAAGGAAAGGACGAATTTGTAGTTAAGGCCGGCAAGTTCGGACTTCTCTATGCACCGATAGACTCAACAGGCTGGCATATAGATACAAGGGTAGGAAGACATACTTCAACGGTGCTCCAGACATTCGAAAGCTGGAATGAAGAGAATCCCGGAAAGGAGATAATATGTCATAATGTACCCAGATATACAGAAGTACGTATGAATGGAACAGGTCACTATTTGTCAAATCCGGCTGAACCGGGACTAAGGAAAGTATATTATGAATAGGTATCGGGTGCCGGGTATCAGGTATCAGGTATCAGGTATCAGG
>CAZMSH010000010.1:0-72391 GCA_964568875.1 uncultured Rikenellaceae bacterium
TATCCTGAAACAGCCAAAAAAGAGGTTGTCGATACTATTTTCGGCACACCGGTTACCGATCCCTATCGCTGGCTCGAGGATGATATGTCTGACGAGACTGCCGACTGGGTTAAGAGACAGAATGTTGTAACATTTGGTTATCTTGAACAGATTCCTTACCGTGAGGAGATTAAAAACCGGCTTACGGCAATGTGGAACTATGAGAAGTTTGGAGCTCCGTTCAAAAGAGGAGACTACACTTACTTCATGAAAAATGACGGGCTTCAGAATCAGTTTGTAATCTACCGCCAGAAAGATGGTGAGGAGGCTGAGGTTTTTCTTGATCCCAATAAATTTTCAGAAGACGGCACAACCTCACTCAGTGAAATGGGTTTTTCGAGTGACGGCAGCATGGTGGCTTATTCCATCTCAGAGGGTGGCTCTGACTGGCGCAAGATTATTGTAATGAATGCCATTACCATGGAGACCATCGGAGACCCGATCATCGACGTGAAGTTCAGCGGTATCTCATGGCAGGGCAATGAAGGGTTTTACTATTCGAGCTATGACAGGCCTGACGGCAGCGAACTGTCGGCCATGACAGACCATCACAAGCTATACTTTCATAAGATAGGAACACCTCAGAGCGAGGATAAGGTAGTGTTTGGATCTGATGTTAAGAGAAGATATGTCGGCGGAGACGTTACTGAAGACGACAGGTTCCTGATTGTGTCAGCAGCAATATCAACTACAGGTAATGAGTTGTATGTCAAGGATCTTACAAAGCCTGGAAGCAGGTTCGTAACAGTGGTTGACAACTTCAGCAACACACATGGCGTGATAGCGAATGAAGGATCAAAACTATATATAGCCACTAACCTCAATGCCCCAAACATGAGGATTGTAACAGCCGATTTCTCAAATCCATCACCTGATTACTGGGTTGACTTCATACCCGAAACGGAGAACGTACTTTCACCATCGTCAGGCGCAGGATACATCTTTGCCAACTATCTTATAGATGCCATATCACACGTTAAGCAGTATGATATGGAAGGTACCCTTGTAAGAGAGATTGAGCTTCCGGGAGTAGGTACCGCCTCAGGTTTCGGCAGCCGGAAAAAGGATACTGATGTCTATTTCAGTTTTACCAATTATATTACACCATCAACTATCTATAAGCTCGAACCGGTAAGCGGCTCAGTGGAGGTTTTCAAGAAGCCGGAGGTCGCCTTCAATACCGAAGACTACGAGTCAGTGCAGGTGTTCTATAACTCAAAGGATGGTACAAAGGTGCCGATGATAATAACGCACAGGAAAGGCCTCGCTCTTAATGGCAATAACCCAACCATTCTATACGGATATGGTGGCTTCAATATCAGCGTTACCCCCTCGTTCAGCGTAGCCAATGCGCTGTGGCTTGAGATGGGTGGAATTTATGCTGTACCCAATATCAGGGGCGGCGGCGAGTATGGAGAGAAGTGGCATCTTGCAGGAACAAAGACCAATAAGCAGAACGTATTCGATGACTTCATTGCTGCGGCAGAATATCTGATAGCAAACAACTATACCTCTTCAGATTATCTGGCATTGAGGGGAGGGTCTAACGGAGGTCTGCTGGTGGGTGCTGTGATGACACAACGGCCCGAACTTATGAAAGTAGCCCTTCCTGCAGTAGGCGTGCTCGATATGCTGAGGTATCACAAGTTCACCGCAGGTGCAGGATGGGCTTATGACTACGGAACGGCAGATGAAAGTGAGGAGATGTTCAGGTACCTTCTGGGATATTCGCCGGTGCATAACGTAAGGGAGGTCAGCTATCCGGCTACCCTGGTCACAACCGCTGATCATGACGACAGAGTGGTTCCTGCTCACTCTTTCAAGTTTGCAGCCCACCTGCAGGACAAGCACATAGGTTCATCACCTGTATTGATACGTATTGAGACAATGGCCGGCCACGGAGCCGGGACACCGGTAAGCAAGACCATAGAGCAGTGGGCTGATCTTTTCGGTTTCACACTCTGGAATATGGGTGTTAAGAAACTGAAATAGATAAAATTATGGAACAGGTAGTTCCATTTCATGCGGATTATTTTAGAAGTATTTCATACAAAAAGTTACAAACGGATGAAAACCATAAGATTAGCATGGATTATTTTACCTGCCTTCTCTATTCTTCTCCTGGTTACACTGAACAGTTGCGGAGACGGGGCGGCAAAGGCTGATATCACGATTACACTTGCAGCAGGTGCTGCTGATGAACCCCTTGACGGCAGGCTATTGATAATGATTGCCGACAATGAAAACAGGGAACCTCGTTTCCAGATATCCGCCGGTGCTTCCACCCAGCTTATTTACGGCATGGACGTCGAAGACTGGAAACCCGGAGAGACTGTGAGCTTTGACCGGTCAGCGACGGGATATCCTTTAAGATCGATGGCTGACATTCCTCCGGGCGATTACTGGATACAGGCTTTCATAAACAAGTATGAGACCTTTAACCTTAGCACCGGTCATACAATCAAGATGCACATGGATCAGGGAGAAGGCCAGCAATGGCGAAGCTCGCCCGGAAATATCTATTCAGAACCTGTTAAGGTGACAATTGGAGAGGGAGGTAAGATGAAGGTCTCAATGGAGGCCGGCAATGTAATACCACCGATAGAGCCGGCTGAAGACACGGAGTTCATTAAGCATGTGAGGATAGAGAGCAAAATGCTCTCAGAGTTCTGGGGCAGGCCCATGTACCTGCAGGCTAACGTGCTGGTCCCGTACGGATTTGATCCTGAGTCGGATACAAGGTATCCCCTTTTCGTCTTCCACGGGCATTTCCCCTATACTTTTGATGGCTTCAGAACGACCCCTCCCGATGCCGATCCCAATGACAATGTCTACAATTCACGTTTCCGGATAACAGGCTATGATTATATACAGCAGAAGGAGGCCTACGATTTTTATCTTAAATGGGTATCACCTTCGTTTCCGAGATATGTGGTCATTGAAATACAGCATCAGAATCCCTATTATGACGACTCATATGCGGTTAACTCGGCGAATCTCGGACCGTATGGCGATGCCATAATGTATGAACTCATACCCGAAGTAGAGAAGATGTTCAACTGTGTCGGAGAGGGTTGGGGCCGGTTTACGTACGGAGGTTCAACAGGCGGTTGGGAGGCTCTGGCTGTTCAGGTATTCTATCCCGACGAATTCAACGGCTGCTTTGCCGCCTGCCCTGACCCGATTGACTTCAGGGCATATACCGTTGTTAATATCTACGAGGATAAGAATGCCTACTATCTCGACAGCAGGTTCAAGAAAACACCACGGCCAGGAAATCGCGATTATCGCGGTCATATAAGCTCGACGATAGAGGAGCAGAACCTGCTGGAATATGTTGTTGGCACCAACAGCAGGTCAGGTGACCAGTGGGATATCTGGCAGGCCGTTTTCTCACCTCAGGGAGATAATGGTTATCCCAGACCTATATGGGATAAGCTTACCGGGGAGATAGATCATGAGGTGGCCGAATACTGGAAGGAGAACTACGATCTCAGATACATAATGGAACGTGACTGGGATATACTGGGTCCGAAGCTTAAGGGGAAGATACATATTTACTGCGGTGACATGGACAACTATTATCTTAACAACGCTGTCAGGCTGACGGAAGATTTTCTTGAGTCGACCACTGATCCCTATTATGACGGAGTTGTTAAGTACGGAGATGGTTTTGAGCATTGCTGGAATGGTGACCCTGACAGTCCCAATTACTTATCAAGATTAAGGTACAACTGGTTTTACAACGATATCATTAAAGAGCGCCTCAGGAAAACTGCGCCAAAGAACCATAACCTGGTTAACTGGGGAATCTAGTCGCCAGGTATTCCTGCTCCGTTTGTCCGGGCGTAGGTATAAAGGTCGTCTTTTCATTGAGGCGGCCCAGTGATGCGAGTTCCATAACAGTGGTGTATCCAGATCGTGAAATGATACGATGGCTGTCCCTTGTCAGGGCAGCCATCGCGCATGGAGGCAGGTGGGGCACTGATATAATGTTGTCTTTGCGTGTAATCTCCCTGTTATCTTCCGGTCTTCCCTCAAGGACAAATAGTATACCGTCTGAGTCAGTCCATGAACCTGTTATACTTTCGCTTAGCAGGCTGCGTTGTGGCTCGGGTCCCGAGAGAATCAGCACCGACCAGATTCCTCCGGCCATTTCCCTGAGTTCAGCGGGCACTACCATCTCTTCTTCCTGGCATAGTTCATATTTCGAAAGAATACCTGTATATCTGGCATTAGAAGGAATTCTGAGTTCATGAGAGAGTCTCCCTGACAGATTTCCATCACCAGGAAGGTCAGGTATACGGCACTCATCAAATTTAAGTATGAAAAGACGGTGCAGGAGTATGCCCGCGGGTTCCAGCCATCTCAGCATCCGTGGCATTGGAATACGCAACATGTGTGTGTAATATACCGTTTTGACCCTTTTGTTCCACAGTCCCATACGGTTATCGCTGATCACCATATCGAACCTGTTATTTTTTAGCAGATGTTTCAGGGCATAATGTTCCTTCATGAGCGATACAATATACGCAGGTACCCTGAAGATGGTGCAAAGGTACATCGGAAGGTATCGTGAGTATCTTGTCGTGAACCCGGGGAACAATATTCTCCCTGCTCCCGGGAGATCGCTTGCGATCATCTTCAGCTGTCTTTCACTGCCTCCGAAAACCACTTCGTGACCTTCGTTCATAAGCCTGAAGGCCACCGGCAACATTCTGACGGTGTGGCCCAGTCCCCAGTCGAGCGGACAGATAAGTACTCGCATAAGCACCTGGTTTTAGCCTGAGACCTGTGTCTCAATACCGAGTTCCCTTACCATCGCAGCGATCTGTTCCAGCTCTTTCTGAGGAACCTTGAAGAGCCGGCCGCCTTCGGGAGTGTCACGGTGGATAGTATATATCATTACCTCGCGCGGAGTTATCTCCCTGAGTGCATCCAGCCATGCTTTCAGCTCCTCAGCTGTTGTATTGTCAATGGTGTTACCTCTGTATTCACCTCTGACAAAAAGGGTCTGAATAGTTACGTCACCCCTGAATAGTTTAAGACTCTCAATTGTTTCAGCCACAGAATATTGTGACCCGGGTTGGTTGTGCAGCCTGACAGTATTATCAAAGGCTGAGTCGAGCTTAAGAATGTTGCGGTCGGTCTTAAGAAGAGCATCACGTATCTCCTCCCTGTTTATCATGGTGGCATTCGATAATACGGCTATTGATGCGGATGGACACAGCTTGTCTCTCAGGCTCACCGTATCGTCAATTATTCCGGGGAAATCAGGATGTATAGTTGGTTCTCCGTTGCCGGCAAAGGTTATGACATCAGGCTGATTGCCTGATTCCTTCATCTCAGTAAGTTTCTTTTCGAGTTCTTCCTGCACCATTTTACGTGAGGGCAGAGGGCTGCTGAGATGCTCCTCTCTTGTCCATCCGCATTCGCAATATATACAGTTGAAATTGCATACTTTCCTGTCTGCAGGTAATAGGTTGACACCCAGAGAAACACCCAGCCTACGGCTTTTAACCGGTCCGAAAATAATCTTGTCAAAAAGGAAAGTAGCCATTATTAAATCAATCTTTTAACTTTCGAATTGCGGGTCAGCCGGGGAACAGATAGGTCGGCTCCCTCTATCAGTAACAGTCCGGGCTTCTTGCCAGGCTCTATTGAGCCAGCCCATGAGTCTGCCAACAGAGCCTCTGCCCCGTTTATTGTTGACCATTTAATAAGTTCCTCCAGCGGTATATCGGGAAATGCTTCCTGCAGGGTAGCAAGTTCGGAAAGTATGCTCAGTTTGTTATTTGATGCAAGGCTGTCGGTTCCTACAACTATTTTGCATCCTGCCTGACGCAGCATTTTTACCGGGGGCAGTGTGCCTGTGATATACAGGTTGGAGTTGGGGCACAGACACCACCAGGTGTTGCCTCTTGTATTTACCTGGCGGACTGTTTCCTCATCGGCAAAGGTGTTGTGAATAAGAAGCAGATTGCCTTTGGTGGTGACATGGTTTAAAACTGCTTCTGTGTGTGACCGGGGAAGCACAGGGGGACCCTCTTCGTCTATCAGTTCACGGTAGGGAGTCAGCAGGTCACACTCCTCCCCCCTGAGCATCAATGCTTCATCTTCAGATTCCATAAAGTGAATTGAAGAGACAGCTATTCCTGAATGATAGTTTTTAATCATCTCCATCAGGGGCAGTGACATTGCATATGCCGAATGTGTTGTTATGTTGTGTTTAAGAGACTTCCTGTCAGCCATGCCTGCAACAGTGAGAGCCTCCTCAAAACGTTTGCCTGCCTTCGATGGATTGATGCCAAAGACTTCCACGAGAGAGATGTAGTCAATAACAGATTTTTCCTTGGCTGTGAAAGAATCGGTTCCGTTGCATATATCGGCGCATGCCACTATTCCTTCCGCAGCCATGAGGCTGTCATATTTGACCGCAAGTCCTTCTGCGTCATAACCTGAAGGATCATAATCCTCCCTGAGGTTCCTTATTGAGTTTATAAACCCGTGAAGTCCTTTTCCGTCAGCTGTCAATCCTTTCATCCATGAAAGTTCCAGGTGAGAATGACAGTTGACGAAGCCAGGTATTATTATGCCGTTATAATACGCAAGTGTTGATTTTTCAGGGAGATTGCCCCCGGTATCAGTCACTGATATAATAGTGCCGTCATCGTGTGTGGCTATCAGTGGCCTTCTTAGCGGAGGTCCTGAAGATGTAAAAACGTATTGGGCAGAAAAGAGTCTCATCACTGTTCAATTGTGTAGTCTTTTCTGGTCAGCATCGGGTTATCAATTCTTGAGTGTTTCTCCCATCTGCCTGGTTTGGGATCGTGATTGAGAAGGCGACCCCTGATGCTGACGAATGATGTGTCGGGCACTGTCGCCGATAGCTTGTACTGCCTCAGAATGCCGTCATTAGGAAGGGGTTTCTCCTCCCAGTAGGATATTGTACCTGTTTCAGTAGAGTCAGGCTTCCAGAACCAGACCGTGATACGCGGATTAAGGCTCTGGTCATCATCAAAAACGACTGCCCCCAGCGACAGAGTATATAATCCGGTATCAGTAAGGAAATACTCAAAATCAATCATGTCGGCTATTCCGTCCTGGGGTAGCGAATAGGTGTTCCGGCCGGGCCAAAGGTTGACCACGGCAGGCAGTATTTCTGTTCTGGCCTGCACCTCTGACTGTAATTCATTAAGTTGATTAAGAACCTGGTTATAAATATTCTGAAGTCTTTTTGGCCTGTAAATAAAATAGTACTGAAGTGATTTGTCTACCTCTTCTTTAGTATAGCCATGGTTGTCAAGCACCTCCATGTACGTGATCACTGAGTCCTTGCTTGAATGCTTCATCTGTATATCTGAAAGGCTAAGCAAACCGTCAGCAAGATAGATATCGGTCAGCAGCGTTACCATGTCAGGTTGGGAGATAATATCCTTTTTCTCAGGTTTTGTCTTCCTTCCTGAGCAAGAAATGCTGCCGGCCAGGATAAGCATTACTGCAGCAACTGATACTGTCAGACTCCTCTTCTTTGAAAAGACGGTTTTCATCGCTATTCCTTTTGAAGGTATTTTTTACTCAGATATCTTACCGGGTACCAGGCAGCAATATAACCTATTGTGAGTACGGTAGCAGCGGAGATAATAAAATCCTGCAGCTTCATCACCACGGGGTATGCATCCAGCATCAGAGATTCGCTCTGAAATCTTATGAGGCCGAAAGTCTGCTGTGCCCAGCAAACTATAAATCCAACTGCCAGACCTGCCAGGGCCCCGAAAACAGAGATCATCCAGCCCTCATAGATAAATATCGTGCGTATGAGGTTATCGCCGGCACCGAGGCTGCGTAATATCTTTATGTCCTTCTCCTTTTCTATTATGAGCATTGTTAACGATCCGATGATATTGAATGAGGCAATAATGATAATAAAGGTGAGTATTATAAATATTGCCAGCTTCTCTGCCTTCATTACCCTGTAGAAGAGTTCCTGTTGTTCGAACCTGTCCTGAACAAGAAAGTCACTTCCAAACAAATCCCTCACCTCTCCGGTAGCCTGTTTAAGGTCGGTTCCCTCGGTGAGTTTTATCTCTATGGCTGTAATCTCTTTTTCGTAATCAAGAAGTTCTCTCATCATCTCAAGGGGGATGAAGACATATCTGGAATCAAATTCCTGTTCGATCTCAAAAATACCTGATGGCCATATATACTGCCTGTTGAAAGCTGATTCGGGGTTGTTGATATTTCCTTTGCGGTCTGGCATATAGATAGCCAGCGGGGTGACAAAATTCACTCTAATACCCAGTGTGTTTGCTACACCCAGGCCCACCACTGCATATGGTGTGCCCTTTTCGTCTGCAAGGGTGAACTCTCCATCCCACATCGAATTTCCCAGTCCGGTAATTACAGGATAGTTACTGTCTACGCCTCTTACCGTACCTATAAACTGTCTTTCTCCATATTTGAGCAGAGCATTCTCTTCGAGCACAACCGCATAGTTTTCAACGGAGGGTAGCCCGGCTATCATAACCATCATCGTGCTGTCGGGGACAAATACTTTACCCCGTGATGCAGTTACCCTGATATCAGGGTCGAAGGTGCTGAATATACCGGTAACCATCTTTTCCAGACCGTTGAATACTGACAGTATTATTACCAGGGCCATGGTTCCCACCATTACCCCTGCAACTGACACACCTGAGATTATGTTTATGGCGTTACGCGATTTCTTCGCGAACAGATATCTCTTTGCTATGTATAGGGGTAGTCTCACTTATCTGTTTTTTACAGCCTTGATAATCAGGCCAGTGCCTGACTCGTGGGATATACTGACATCCAGCATGTTAAGCGTCAGCACAAAAGGCATCACCACTAAATAATATAACGGCAAAATGACCCAGAATATTCCTGAGAGGCTTATTAGTTTTACAGGATATTTCATTGATAGCTTCCAGGCTGCAGACCCGGGTTTGCCGTATGTATATGAAGCACTGACTTCATTGAACCCGGTCTTTTTAAGAGTTTCTGTGAGGGCTTCTCTGTTGTAGCCATCACGAACATGTTCGTCTATGAATGATGTGTCGCCATGGCCGTGAACATCTGAGCCTCCCTTGTCAGAAGGGGTAGATATTACCAGTATACCTCCAGGTTTAAGGGCTTCAAAAAAGTTGCGGAACACAAGGCTGTCTTCTTCAATATGCTCCATCACATCAACAGACAGGATAAGGTCAAACTTGTTTTGCTGATTGAGCTTCACCAGGTCGCCGGCCATAACCTTAACACGACTGGCAAGATTTACAGAGGCAATGAATTTGCTTAGCATTGACACATGGTCGTCATCTATGTCAATGGCTGTTATCTTCCATGACCTGTTCATAACGGCCATCCTGTAGGAATACTGACCAAAGCCGGTGCCTGCATCGAGTACTTCGGCATCCTGTGGAAGGCTTACTGATACCCTGCGGAGGAGGCGCCTGACATGCCATGACCGCAGAAGCAACAGGTCGAGCAGCAGATAAAAGACTCTGCGCAGCATTCTGCTGTTGCCGATGAAGGAACCGAGACTCTTTTTGATAGGGTCGTACTGCATTGTATGTTCAGCTGTTGAGTAATTTGTCGATGTTGTCAATGTAGTCGAGACTGTCATCGGCAAATATTGCAAGTTCCGGAATAATACGCAGCTGGTTGTGCACCTGTTTCCCCAGGTCGTAACGTATTGTCGGTATGTTGTCTCTGACAGTTCCAATAATTTTCTCCTGATCGGTTGAGGGGAATATGCTGAGGTAAACCTTAGCCATTGATATGTCAGGACTGACCCTTACGGTAGTAACGGTAATCATTTTACCCGGGGCAAGCTCTCCGGTACGGCGCCGGAATATCTCTGCGAGTTCCTTCTGTATCAGCCGGGCTATCTTTTTCTGGCGTGTTGATTCCATGTTATGGAGCAATTTGGTGCTGCAAAGGTACAATTTTCAGCTGAATGAACTAACTTTGCGCCTGCCTTGCCGGGAGGCCGGTCAGGACTTCAATATAAAGTTAATTAGATGGAAACAGTAGTAAGCGGAATACGATCAACAGGCAATCTGCACCTGGGAAATTACTTTGGTGCGGTGCAGAATTTTCTTAAAATGCAACATGAAAACAGATGCTTCTTTTTTATAGCCGATTATCATTCACTGACCACTCATCCGAAACCTGACGACCTTCATAACAATATAAGGCAGGTTATGGCCGAATACCTTGCCTGCGGTATTGATCCTGACGTGGCTACTGTTTTTATACAGAGCGACGTGCCTGAGGTTACCGAACTATATCTTTTATTGAACATGAATGCCTACGTGGGAGAACTGGAAAGGACTACCTCATTCAAGGAGAAGATAAGAAAGCAGCCTGACAATATCAATGCGGGACTGTTGACCTACCCGGTGCTGATGGCTGCAGATATAATTATCCACAAGGCCAATAAGGTGCCGGTAGGTAAGGACCAGGAGCAACATCTTGAGATGACCAGGAGATTTGCCAGAAGGTTTAACACCATGTACGGCGTAAATTATTTTCCTGAGCCTGATGCATATAATTTCGGAAAACAACTGGTTAAGATACCCGGTCTCGATGGTACAGGGAAGATGGGAAAGAGCGAGGGTAACGGAATATTTCTGGCAGACCCTCCTGAGGTAATACGGAAGAAAGTGATGAGGGCCGTTACTGATACAGGGCCTGCAGAGAAAGGCCAGAAAATGTCAGAACCGGTGAGGAATCTTTTCACAATAATGGAGATAGTATCGGAGCCTGCGGTTGTAAAGCATTTCCGTGACAGGTATGCTGACTGCACTATACGGTATGGTGATCTTAAAAAGCAACTTGCCGAGGATACTATTAAGTTTACAACACCTATCAGGGAAAGGATAAATGAGATTATTGCCGACAGAAAATATCTGGCAGGGGTTGTGGCTGCGGGTGCAGAGAAAGCACGTGCCAGTGCTGCTGCTACTGTGCGTGATGTACGTGAGATTATAGGATACAGGCCTTTCGCCTGAAAAGGATAAAGCCAGGCTGATTTTCAACCTGGCTGCCCTGATGATTCAAGGATATTTTGGAGATTGCCTGTGAAAATGGTATCGCAAATAGTATGCCAAAGAATTGTTATCACTTTATCTCACCAACCGGCAATCTCATTTTGATATCATCAGATACCTGAATAAAAAATTTACATTATTATTGATTCACTCTCTTTGCTCTTTCGAAGGGTGCATTGCGGTCGAAAAGGTATCTGTATGTTATGTGGGTTTTTGATATTGTGGCTCCTATCTGCTCGAGGAGGTGCATCATCGATGGGTTGAAGTCACCTATCCAGTTGAATTCAAGCTCCTTGTACGGGAATGAGGGCTTCAGGGCAATTTCACCGAATGCTGCGATTATTGCTCCTTCAACGCCCTTTTTCTGATGCTCGGGTACAACACCGAAGATAAGGCCGAAAGCTCTTTTGGCAGTCTTTGCTATATGGCGGTGCCACAGGAACTTTGCTTTTCCGGCCAGGTTCATCTTTCCGTTCAGTTTACTGATGATTGGGTTTATCTCAGGCAGCATAAGGAAAAAGCATACCGGCTCATCCCTGTAATAACCGAACCATAAAAGACGGTTGTCTATCACAGGCTTCATCGACTTGAATATCAGTTTTGCCTGGGCCTCAGTCATGCCTCTCCCTCCCTGAAAACCTGCCCAGGCCTTGTTATAAACCACCAGGAAGTCTGACGGAACCCTGTTAAATGTTGCTTTTGTCGTGTGGCAGAATTTGTAGTCGGGGTTATTGCGTATTCTTTCGGCTTTTTCTGTTATAACCGGGTCGACTCCTTCAGCGGTAACAGGTTTGTGGTACGTGTACTGTTCGTAATAATTGCGAAAACCATACTCTTCAAACAAATTCCTGTACCATGGGAAATTCCAGGGCATACAATAATTTGGCGGGTCAAAACCGTCTACCAGCAGGCCCCACCACCTGTCACGGTCCCCGAAATTAATCGGGCCGTCCATGGCCTCCATGCCTTTTCCTGCCAGCCAGTCGCGACATTTATCAAAAAGAGCGAAAGCGAGCCCACTGTCGTTTACAGACTCGAAAAATCCCATACCGCCTGTAGGCTGGTTATACCCTCTGCTGGTTTTTTTGTTATAGAAAGCAGCCACCCGGCCTGCGGTATTGCCATTTTCATCAGTTGCAATCCATCTTATGGCATCGCCATGGCGGAAAAGTTTGTTTTTGTTTCTGTCGAATACGCTTTCGATATCATTATCAAGAGGTCGTATCCAGTTTTTTTCGTCTCTGTAAAGTCTTACAGGCAACATCAGGAATTTCCTGATATCATCACTATCTGTTACTTCTTTTATAGTGTATTTACCTGTCATTACCGGCTTAATCATCTATCTGTGCCGACGATGCAAAAATATTACGGGAATTGCCTCCTGCCCACCTTATGACGCTTCTCTCTTTAACGTCGTATACATCTCCCCTTCGCAGCAGGAAGAATTTTCCTCCGTTGGGAATATAAAGTGAATCACCTGGATTATTATTCCAGAGATTCTTATCGTAAATGGCGACAAAGCTTTGACCCAGCACTTCCATACGGTTACCCTGTATCAGAACTGCTGTGTTTTCGTCTATTCCTATTCCCAGCAGGCCGGGATTTTGTTCTATTACCCCCACGAGGTCGTGGTGTCTGTTGCGTACCAGCAGGTGCTGGTCTATTGCTGAATTGGTAAGGTATCCGAATCCTTCGGTATGGTCTCCTATCATTATAGTGTTTGCACGGGTGTCGCCCCGAACCAGAAAACTACCCTGTATGGTAGCTCCTGCCGAGCTGCCACCGATGACACCACCGCGGTTGAGGACCTCTCTCAGTTCCTGTTCGGTTTTGGTTCCGCCATAGGCATCGACGAGCCTCCACTGCCTGCCGCCGCCAAAGAAGACCCCTCCGGCCTGTCGCAGGATTGAGACAAAATCTTCACTGTCTGCTATTTCGCGGTCATATGTATGAAGAAGCCTGACGTTGGTTGCTCCGGCATTTGTCAGCAATGACACGGTGCGGGTAGTGTCGAAGCGCTCTGATCCTGAGGCTGTTGGAATGAAGACGATAAGTGCGTCGTTACCTCCGGCAAGTGAAATGAACCTGTTTATCACCGAAGTGTCGCGCAAGGCGCCTCCGGCTATTACAAGTGATCCGTTTTCGGGTCCTTCAGTAAGGAAGAACTTCTCATTTTCATTATTTACAGCTACGCATGATGCGATAATGATCATCGCGGCAGCAAGAGCGGTAAAGCTCAGGGAGTGCTTTTTTTTCATCTGGTGATAAGGTTTTGGTCAGGCCGTTAAACTAACTAAAATCGGGCTGATTTCAAAACCTAAATCTACACCACGACCCTCAGCGACAGTATGAAATTTCTGCCGGGTGCCACTATACCTGATGAATAGGGTCTGTAACCGAGGTTGAAGATATTCTCCACTCCGGCATTCAGCATGCCCCAGTTTCCAATATTATATGTCATCTTGAAATTAAGGGTGGCCCATCCCGGTGAGAAGGGATTTCCGTTGTCGTCAGTGGCGTACATATAATCCTTTTCAGCTTCTGAGGGGGCCATCTTCTCAAACGGCTTCCTGCCGTTGTAGTTGGAATAGAGATCGGCCTTAAACCTTAATGTTTCATAGGTAAGATGTGTTGAGCCGAACAATGGTGCCACATGGCGCAGGGGTATATCATCCTGGTCTTTTCCTTCGGTTATGTTGATAGTAGATCTTAGCCTGAAGTCGCGGGCAAGATTTGCCTGCAGGTTGAACTGGACACCGTATACCATTGCGCTGCCTGCGTTTACTACTGCTTCAACCTTACTGGGTATATCGCGATATATTATTGTATCCTCTCCGTTGAATAGAAAATCGCGCCTTACCATTGCATTGTTCAGCAGGGTAAAGAATCCGTTAACCTCCGCATGCATCACTTTACCGAAGTTTTTCATCACTCCTATGTCTATGTTCCAGGCATACTCAGGTTTCAGGCCGGGATTAGGAACAACTACCACCCCGGGAGCAGAATCAAACACTTTTCCTGCATCATCAAGATTAGGGGCCCTGAATCCTGTTGAGGCATTTACTGTCAGCTCAGAGTTCGCGGGCAGTTTCCTTACTATTCCGGCTGAACCTGTCAGTGCACCATTTGCTATTGATATTTCCGTGAATGGGAAGCTGTACCAGCTGTTATCCTCTATTGTTGAATTGAGGGTCACGTAATTGTATCGTAGTCCTGTGTTGATTGTAAGATTCTCTGATGCCGTGTTTTTATACCCTCCGTAAACAGAGTAGCTGTTGAAGATATTCTTACCGTCAGGGTAACGTGTTCCGGCGGGAGTCACAATACCTGTTTCAATATTTTTTACCTGAGCTACCGAGTTTATGTCGTTCAGGACATACTCGGCCCCGTAGTAAATCAGCTGTTTTCCGTTGAGAGACTTGTCAATGTCGATATTGAGAGAGAATATCTGCAGTTTTTCAAACTGGCTGTTAAGAGCTGTTTTATCTATGGCCCTGTCATGTCTGCTTTCACGATAGAATTGGTGGGCGGCGATGAGTTTTAGGTTATCATATAATGACGATCCGTTTTTCCATGTTGCTTCTGCTGACGTCATTATCCACTCCTGCGGTCCGTAATACCATTCTCCGAACCGCAGTTTTCCCGACCTGTACACGATAAGTCTGTCATAGCGGGGCACATCGGAGAGTTTTGACCAATGATTGGAAATCACGAGGTTGAAATCATCTGATGCCCGGTACCTTATCTTATTGATGGTATTTATCTGGCTGTATCCTGAATGGTACTGTATACGTGGGTCGTGATTTGTAAACACACTGTCTCTGTTGCCGATGCGTACAACATACTCAGGCCTCAGGTAGGAGTCGTAGACGGGTTTTCCCATTCTGAGATCTCCGAAGTCGGAGTATGTCACTCCTGTCAGCCATGCAATTTTTTTCCCGCCAATATTCAGGTCGAAATGTGCGCTCTTCTCATTGTTTGCTGATGAGAACCTGGTAAAAGCGTCGGCCTTGATGTATATTTCTTCCCCGGTTGACACGAGAGCCCTTTTGGTATGAAAGTCCATTACACCACCGATTGCATCGCTTCCGTAGATAGCGGCACCCGGCCCGAAGATTACTTCTGTACGGTCAATGACTGAAGGATCAAGTGATATTACGTTCTGAATGTTTCCTTCCCGGTAGATGGCATTGTTCATCCTTATACCGTCAACAACAATAAGTATCCTGTTTGTGGCGAATCCCCTTATCATCGGGCTGCCGCCACCAAGCTGGCTCTTCTGGATGAAAACATCTCCCGACAACTGAAGCATGTCGGCTGCCGTCTGAGGATTGTGGAGTTCCACTACCGATTTGAGTACAGGTGTAATTTTATTCGGAACTTCATCGGCATTCTGTTCCCACCTGCTTGCCGAAACTACAAATTCATCCACCACAAAAACCTTTCGGGTCAGACGCACTACGTAATTCATCTCCTTAATCTCCGACAGAGTGAAACACTCATTGTCAAATGCGAAATGCTGAAAACAGATTGCTGATGCCTCATTGAAAGCTGAAATGGCAACCCGCCCTGTTCTTGACGTGTAAGTGAAAGTTATACGGTCTTCATCATAGACTGCAACATCAGGTACAGGTCTGTTTTCTTCATCAACTACCCTTATGTACTGGCTGTATAGAACTGAAGTTGAATAAAATAGAACCAATAAAAGAAAAACAATTCCCCTTTTCATAAAAACAGAATAAAAAATATAATTAGACATCACAGGAATCAAAAAGCATACCAATCGGACTTGCGAAGATATTGTTATTAAGCATAAACTGTTGCCTGCAGATCGCTGTTTAAGGCAATTATTCTTATTTTTGAGGTTGTTTTGGACCAAAACTTTTTTCAGGTGAGCAAAAGGAACGGTATTATTTTGATTATTCTGTTACTTGCCCTGATAGCTGTTGTCTATTTCTTCGCAAGAAGAAGCAGTGTTTCAGCTTTTGGAGATCCCTATAAAGCTATTCCCTCTGATGCGGTAATGGTCATTGAAACACCTGACCTTTCCGGTTTTTTCAATAAACTCTCGGTCCGTTCCGGCCTGTTCAGGGAGATAGCTTCATTAAAGGAACTGAATGAGTTTAATTCGTCGTTTAGTTATCTCGATACTATTTTTGGAACGAAGGAAGTAAAGAGGCTCTTCGGCTTCGGGAATAGCGTGGTTTCGTTTCATATAATGGGTAAGGGCAGGCTTGTTCCCCTCCTGTCATTGAATGTGCCTCCGGAAATGCGCCAGAGGCATGTGAGGGAGATACTGGAAACAACGGGAGGAGAAGAGATAATTGAGACCGAATATCAGGGGGTGGCTGTCTTTGAAATGCCTCTTAAAGGAAGAGGCGATAATTCAGCGGTATATATAGGATTTCGCCAGGGAAGTCTGATGAGCACTACGTCACGGGTTTTACTTGAGAATGCAGTAAGGCAGCTTGATGAGGATTCAGACATCAGAAGCGGGAAGTCATTCAGCAGGGTCTTCCTGTCAGCAGGGAGAAATGAAGACAGGTTGTTTGTGATTTTCAGCAACCTGCCCCGGTTCCTTTCAACCTTAACGGCAGGGAAAGGTGACCGTCTGGCTTCAGAGTCAGGCAAACTTGCCGGAACAGCCGAAGGAGACCTTCTTATCAGGGAGAATGGCCTTATAATGAGTGGTTATATTGAAACAGATGACCCTTCACATTCACTTCACAAATTCAGAAATATCTCTTCAATCTCTTTCGATTCATACAAGATACTGCCATCGTCAACAGCTCTTTTTAATACATCAGCCATGGCTGCCTATAAGAACAGCCGGTCGGTATCAGGTACCAATAAGGAAGCCATAAGGCTGATTGCGTCGCAAATAATGCCATTTACCGGAGATGAGGTGACAAGGGCCCTGCTTGACATCAGAGAAAATCCGGTTAATGATAACACAATTCTTATCTATGAGATCAGGAACAAGGACCATATTGATAAAACCATAAACTCAATTTTAAAGGATAATAGCGCAGGCAGTGACAATCATCTGCTATGGTTTTCGCCGGATGATCAGACCAGGCTGCCGGTATACCGGGCTCCTGCAGCTGGATTGCATGAACTGATAGTGCCGGGGTTTGCTCCTGGCTTCCGGGATCTCTATTATGCTGTATTAGATAATTTCCTTATTACGGGAAGTTCATTCGTGACTGTAACGAAGGTTATTTATGACAATATTCTCAACCGCACCCTTGCCAATGACTTGGGGTACCGCGATTTTGAATCCACCATGCCGTCAAGACTCTCATATTATTTTTATGCGGTGCCTTCAAGGCTGACAGGATTCCTTTCAGAATACATTCCTGCTGAAGGCATGAAGGTAATTAATGATAATCTACAGTCTGTCAGAAAGATCTCTGCAATAGGGTTTCAGTTTTCGCCTATAAATGAGATGCTCTACCATAGTCTGTCGGTTAGGTTCGTTGCTGAAGTCAGGGAAGAATCAGTCAGTGAGTGGGAGACTCTTCTTGATACGACAGCCTGCATAAAGCCATTTTTCTTTACCAATCACAATACGGGAGGCAGGGAGATATTTGTGCAGGACCTCAATAACAATATCTATCTTATTAATTCAACCGGAAGAGTATTGTGGAAGGCTCCTGTCAGGGAACGGATAAACGGGCCTGTGTATATGATAGACTATTATCGTAACGGGAAGTTTCAGATTCTCTTTGCCGGGCGTGAATACCTTCACCTCATAGACAGAAACGGCAATTACGTTGAGAGGTATCCTGTGAAACTCAGGTCGCCGGCGGCCGGACCGCTCTCAGTCTTCGATTATGACAATAACCGTGATTACAGGCTCTTTATAGCAGGTGACGACAGAAAGATATACGCCTACGATAAATCTGGCGGAGTGGTAAGAGGCTGGAATCAGTACAGAACACAAGGCGTGGTAAAATCGGAGATAAAGTTCTTCAGGGTATCCGGCAAGGATTACATAGTTGCCGGCGATGAGACCGGTCTTTACCTTCTTGACAGAAGGGGTTCTGTCAGGCTAACCACAAAAGAACCCGTACGGAAAGCTGTGAACAGTGAGATAAGACTGACAACCGGAACAGACCCATCTCTGGTATGCAGTTCTCCCGACGGAGTAATACAGATCATATCCTTCACCGGTGCTGTGAAAAAAATTGAGACCATAAAATTTTCACCGGCCCATTCATTTGAATATTTTGACATTGACGGCGACGGAACGGGCGAATTCCTTTTTATTGATAAAGGGAAATTGTACCTTTATGATAGTAATGGCACCAGGAAGTTCACTAAGGATTTTGATACAGGTGACCTGGGTGGGCCGATCGGGTTTATCTTTTCAGGCAACGATCGAGGAATAGGTGTAGTTGACAACACAAACAAGCAGATTTATATTGTAGACAGCGAAGGAGATATTTTCAGGGGATTCCCGCTAAGGGGGGCGTCTCTCTTCTCGATTGGTAAACTGACAGGAACACCGGGTTTTAACCTGATAGTGGGAGGAACCGATAACTTCCTGTATAATTACAGAATAACACGTTAACCTGACAATAGCTTAAGTGTAATGAAAAAAACCGGCTTAATAGCGTTAGTGATCATGTCGGCCTTAATTGGATCCTGCATTAAGGAGACCTATGATATGAACAGGCTTTCGGAAAAGATGCGCATCAGTCCGACATTAGCAGTCTCGGCAGCAACCGGCGAGGTAACCCTGGGTGACATATTGAAGCCAAATGATACTATTGGCTATGACGATGAGAATCTTCTTCGATTGTGGATAAGAAAAGACTCAGTGGCTGAAATCAGCCTTGACTCGCTGATTGACCTGTCTGAGGCCTTCTCCTTCAACGGAAGTTACCCTGTGGGAGATGTGGAAATGGATAATTTCTCCAGCCAGTATCAGATAACTCTTGATCAGCTTTCACAGTTCTTTATTCCATCACTGTGGTCAGAATTTCAGTCTCTCGATGACGGCTCCCCACATCCGTTTCCAGAGTTTCCTCTTACCAATACCGGTACCCACGCTTTTACCTCATTTGCAAACTTTGAATATGCTGTTTTATCCGGAGGCAGGATCTACCTCGATATTACAAATAATCTGACGGCTCCCCTTTCAGGAATATCTGTCACTCTGAGAAACGGGGACGATAATTCACCCATTGGCGGGACTATAACCACAGGAACAATAATTGCCGGAGAGACCTGGTCTACTTTTATTGAGATGAACGAAACCAGGGTATATTCAACTATTGTAGCGGAAATAATATTCAACGGAAGCCCGGGAACAACCGATCCTGTATTAATAAGGATGAGCGATGCGATACTTTTTGAGGTATCAGGTGAAGATCTTAAGGTTTCTGCAGGCAGGTTTGTCGTCCCATTACAGAGGGTCGGAGACAGCGGGTCTGAAGAGATGGTGGATTTTGATCTTGACGATGGGATGGAAATTACGGAATTCAGCCTTAATACGGGAATAATTGATGTGGAGGTTACATCTAACCTGCAGGTTTACTCCGAATTTTCGGTCGTTTTGCCGACAATAACCAGATCAGGATTACCATTCAGTGAGAGCATCAGCGTTAATCCGATGTCGGTTACAACCGGTAATTTCTCTGCCGGTAATCTTCTGGCCCTCCTTAATACAAATCCTGAACAGCCATATAATTCTGCTCCGGCTCAGTATGAGGTATGGATCAGTTCTCAGGGAGCCATGATAGATTTTTCCTCTCTCGACCGCATAGATTTAAATGCAACAATAAGAAATCTCAATGTAGATTACGTAAAGGGATATTTCGGACAACTCGTTGAGACGGTTGAGCCTGACACTATAGACCTTGAAATTGAGGATATTCTGGAAAAAATAAGTGGTGAGTTTTACTTTGCAAACCCGACCCTTACGGTTGAATACTCAAATTCATTCGGTCTTCCCGTTGAGATAAACCTTGAGGCTACAGGAAGGAACAAGGATAAAGTACAGAACCTTAATCTGAGCCCGTTTGTTCTCGATTACCCGGTATCACCGGAAAGTGACATTGAAAGTACATACAGTATTGACAAGAACAACTCGTCGTTGCCCGCACTGCTTTCACTGCCACCTGCATCAATAGTAATATCTGGCGGAGTCAAAATGAATCCAGCCGGAAATACAGGAGCTCGTGACAACTATGTAATGGGGAACAGCAGATTCGTAGCATCAGTTGAAGCAATGTTGCCGATGGACCTATGGATCAATAATCTTCAGATAGCCGATACTCTGAATAATTTCCTGAGACCTGACCCTGATGATGAAGAAGGATTCTCTCCGAAAGATCTTGAATACATAAGACTGGACCTGATGGTCTCAAATGGATTCCCGCTGGGAGTATCTGTAGAGATTGTATTGCATGATTCCATTTCAGGCGTTAACCTTTACACCCTTGAGGTGCCGGGGATTATTGAACCTGCCGCGATCAATACCTCCACCGGCAGGGTTACATCTCCTGTTGAAAAGACAACACCGGTAGAACTAGACAGAGAATTTTTCGAAGCAGCCGAAGTTGCTGACAAAATGATCCTGGTTTTTAAATTGAATACTACCGGGGCACCCTCGCAGAGCGTTAAAATCTATTCTGATTACTCCATCTCCTTTAGGGCTGGTGTTGTTGTTAAACCAGATATTATCCTGAATTAAACCGGAACAGACATGAAAGTTCAAAGATTTTTAACGGCTGTTTTACTGCTTGCAGCAGGGTCAATGGTTATGACAGGACAACAGGTAAGTACTATGTACTATATGAACCTGCCTCAAAATCATTTTTATAATCCTGCCCTCAGGCCAACCAGCAGAGCCTATATCGGATTGCCTGCGATGTCAGGAGTTAATGTCAATTTCAATACCAATTTTATTGGTTTCTCTGATGTGTTCAGGAAGAGTGAATCAGGCGATTCAGTAATATCAGTCCTTCATCCTGATTTTGATATCGACAACTTCCTTGAAAGGATAAAAAGCCTGAATTATATCAATCCTGATGTGAACCTGCAGCTTTTCGGGTTGGGATTCAGCGCAGGCAAAGATCTCTACATTTTTATTGATGTTAATGAAAAGATATCAGGTGGAGTATCATTGCCGGGTGATTTATTTGAGCTTGCACTGAGGGGTAATGAAGGTTTCGTGGGCAGCATGATTGATTTACAGACGTTGGATATTAATCTGATGTATCACAGGGAAATTGCAGCCGGATTTTCAAAGGACATCACCAGAAGATTAAGAATAGGGGCAAGGGGAAGAGTGCTATTCGGTATTTCAGCTATTAATATGGTGAACCGCAATCTCGGCATTTCGGTTCTTGATGATTATTCGCACAAGATGATTACCGATGTTGACATTAACATATCAGGGCCGGTTGAAGTAGTTCTTAACTCGGAGAATAATATGATTGATTCATTGGTAATTAATGAACAAAGAATTGAGGACCCCTATTTCTGGCTCAACACCTCAAATCCGGGCTTTGGTTTTGACATTGGTGCCGTATATCAGCTAACCCCTAAAATATCTCTATCTGCTGCTATCAATGGTTTCGGCTATATCAAATGGAACAGTGAAATAACAAATCTAAATGCAGAAAATGAGTTCCTTTTCTCCGGTTTTGACATAAGTGACCTTATTGAGGGAACACGGGAGTTTGATGAGATTGCAGACGAATTACTGGATTCTCTTAAAAACTCATTTACAGTAACCGACCGATCAACACCGTTTACTACCAAAATTCCCGGCTCTGTATCACTGGGGGCTTCATATAACATCAGCGATAATTTATTGCTGGGCCTTGTTTCAAATAACATGATTATTAACGGCAGACTAAGAAGCTCAATGATGATGTCTGCCAATGCAAATCTGGGAAGCAGCTTGTCGTTTGGACTCAGTTACACGGCTATTAACCGAAGCTGGGATAATCTTGGAGCCGGACTATCATTACGAATTGGGGCTTTTCAGTTTTACACAGTAGCTGATAAGATACCTGTTATGTACAATAAAATAGTTCTTCCTGAAAGTGAAGGAAGTTCTGCCTTCAACCTTCTACTGCCTGATAAATGGAATATGCTTACTGTCAGGGCAGGAATGAATCTGGTTTTTGGCAACAGGATAAAGAAGAGGTCAGACAGACCAATGATAATTACAGCGGAGGAAATCTAGAAAGATGGCAGTTTTAATAAGAATATTACTGATCGGGCTTGTTGTGTATCTGGCTATGCGTATTATTGCCTCTTTTGGGGCCAGAACAGCAACAAGCAGCAAGGAGGGACAAAAGTCGGGTAAAAACAAAAAGAAAAACCGAAACGGAATCCCTGACGAGATAGGAGAATATGTTGATTATGAGGATGTAGAAGACAAAAACTGACTGTCAATAAACTTAAATATCACAACGATAGTACTGCCCTAAATCTCACTGTTATTCTCAGTGTTACTTTTTAGTTGTTTTGCAAGAGAATTTGCAAAAACGAAGTCATTAAGAAGTTTGCAGTCAGAGTTCAGTATATCTTTTCTGGTACCTTCCCAGCACTTAACGCCTTCACTGATGAAGACCACCTTTTCACCGATCTCCATTACTGAGTTCATATCATGTGTGTTTACCAGTGTAGTTATCTGAAACTCTTCGGTTATCTCCTTTATAAGATTGTCAATCAGGATAGCTGTTATCGGGTCGAGGCCTGAGTTCGGTTCATCACAAAACAGGTATTTTGGGTTGAGGGCTATTGCCCTGGCAATGGCAGCCCGCTTTTTCATACCTCCTGACAACTCTGACGGAAACAGCTTGTTTGCTCCGGTAAGATTAACTCTTTCAAGGCAGAAGTCAACCCGTTCAGATTTCTGACGGTAACTCATGTCTGAAAACATATCAAGCGGGAACCTTACATTAGCTTCGACACTGAGGCTGTCAAAGAGGGCACTGCCCTGGAACAGCATACCCATCTCCTGCCTTATTCTCTTCCTGCTTCTGAAATCCAGCTTGCTGAAAAGGATATTTTCAAACCAGATTTCGCCACTGTCAATGTCATGGAGACCCACTATTGCCTTAAGAAGAACCGTTTTGCCTGAACCGCTGCTGCCAATTATAAGGTTCGTTCGTCCCGGCTCAAAAGTAACAGACACGTCGTCGAGTACAACCCTTCCGTCAAATGATTTGGTTACGTTATTTACCTTTATCATGACAGCAACAGTTGGGTCAGTATTACGTTGGTAAGCAGTATCAGGATACTGCTGTATACTACAGCTTTTGTGCTGGCCCTGCCCACTTCAAGTGATCCGCCGCGAACAAAATAGCCATGATATGCTGATACTGTCGTTATGATAAAGGCAAAGAAGACCGTCTTTATAAGAGAGTACACTATATAATATGGTATAAAAGCATACTGAATGCCATAGACATATTGTGAGGATGTAATTACTCCGGCTCCTATCCCCGCTATCCATCCGCCTGCAACACCAACTACGATACTTATGAGGGTAAGGAATGGATTGAATACGACGGTAGCTATTATTTTGGGAAGTATCAGGAATGAAGCTGAGTTTACCCCCATCATTTCCAGTGCGTCAATCTGTTCTGTCACCCTCATTGTACCTATTTCAGAGGTGATGTTTGAGCCAACTTTACCTGCCAGTATAAGGGCCACTACCGTGGAAGAGAATTCCAGGATGATCGAATCCCTTGTTCCAAGTCCTATCAGGTACGCAGGATATATCGGGTTTTCGGTATTATACGCTGTCTGGAGGGTGATTACTGCTCCCATGAATACCGAAATGATAATAACGATACCGGTTGAATTCAGGCCCAGGGTGATGAACTCCCTCATGGTTTGCCTGTAATAAACCCTGTAACTTTCGGGTCTGGAAAAAACCTTTCCTATAAGGATAAGGTAATTTCCAAATTCATGCAGGAATTTCAGCATTATAACGATTTTCTGACCATTAGAAGGCAAATTTAGTAATAATTTGGGGTACCTGAGAGTTCGCCGGTTCAAATTGATAAATAATCATATATTTGCATAAGGCAATCAATTGTTGGAGATAACCACGGAAAATGAAGCACAAGTACGTAGTCATAATGGCCGGCGGAGTTGGCAGCAGGTTCTGGCCGGTAAGCAGGCAGAGTCTGCCGAAGCAGTTTCTTGATATACTGGGAACCGGAGAGACTCTGTTACAGCAGACCTACAAACGCTTTGCAAACCTTTGTCCCCGCGAGAACATTTTTGTTGTTACGAGTGATGAACATGCTCATCTGGTTTCTGAACAGCTTGATATAGATAAGAAGAGGATATTGTCGGAACCTTTCAGACGTAACACTGCACCCTGCGTTGCGTATGCCACATACAGGATACTATCTATTGATCCTGATGCTGTTGTAGCAGTAACTCCGGCAGACCATCTGATTGAGAAACAAGATGTATTTGAGGAAGTTATAGAGGAGGGCTTCAGATATGCCGAAAGCCATGACTCATTGCTTACTATAGGGATTAAGCCCGACAGGCCTGAAACAGGCTATGGATATATCCAGGCTAATGAAAAGGGAAAAATCAGGGGTTACAAGGGATTAAAGCCTGTTAAGACATTTACAGAGAAACCAGACATTGACCTCGCCAGGGTTTTCATAGATAGCGGCGACTTCTACTGGAACTCAGGGATATTTATCTGGAGCATAAGGTCAATCATTGATGCATTTGAGAAGCACATGCCTGATATGTATGCGGCGTTTGATGAAGGCAGGGAAATATACGGAACCGACAGGGAAGCACAGTTTATTGCAAGAACATACACTGAATGCAGCAGTATATCGATTGACTATGGTATAATGGAAAAGGCAGGTAATGTTAATGTAATTTGTACTGACATGGGCTGGTCTGATCTGGGGACCTGGAGTTCGGTGGCAGACCACACACAAGCTGACGGTAACTCCAATACCTTACTTTCGGGAGAGTTTTTTGGCTATTCGGTACACAATTCTATCGTCAGTATACCACAGGGAAAAATAGTCGTTGCGGGGGGGCTCGAGGATTACATAATAGTTGATTCGGGAGATGTGTTGCTGATCGTTCCCAGGAGCGACGAACAATCCATCAAGGAGTATCTTGATGATGTGAAGAAGAAGACAGGAAACAAATTTCTTTAGAGCTTTGAAAAAAGCAAGAGGCGTTGCAATGCAGCGCCTCTGTTATTTTATTCAATAATGTTTCTACTCTAGAATTCCCAAAGATCATGTTCCCAGTTCTGAAGCTGGTTCTTGATTCTGTCAGATTCAAATATTACATCCTTTCCAACCATATAGTCGGCTATTGCCCTGTTGTCGTATACATTTGATTCGGCAAATATTACGCTGCTGAACCGTCTCTGCATAAACAGGTCATCGTAGGAAAGCCTTTGAGCATCATTGAATCTGTTGAATACCTCCTGTTTGGCGAAAGCATCGCGAAACTCGTCATACTTGATCCAGAAAAGCCTTACCCTGTCAAGCCTTCCCGTTGCGGGGTTAGGTACAACACTGATAGGCATCAGTCCTTTTATCCTTACCCCCAGTGTTGAATGTTTCTTATCGAAATACCACTCTTCATATACCATTATCTGCTTTACATCGGCCAGTTTATCATCAATCGGAATATCAATGATCACGGTTCCTATAACATTTCCGTCAAGGTCTGTCTGTGGCATCTCCTTGGGGCCGGCATCAAGCAGTTTCTCAATATCAGCATATGTGACGTTGACATTCATATCTTGTACATCATATGCATTGACTTCACCTTTCTTAATTTCATCGAGCAGAATCCCAAGCAGATTTTTTCTTCCGTCAGCTGTTGGCTGGGTCGGGTAGTAGAGGGTATGGTTCATTTTTTCCCTGAGGTCAATGATTCTCCATATCTCTTTTGACCAATAAACATCTGCTTCTCTCAGGTGTGGATATTCAACCTTTGCATTTTCATGGATAGATTTTTCATACAGATCCTTGAATGCCTGTCCATAGCTCAGGCTGCAAAGCATCAGTGCGAATAGTCCGAATAAAAGTTTCTTGTTCATGGTATCTTCAGTTTCTTATTATCTTATCTTCAGCGCAATAGGCGGCAGGTCGCGGGTTATTTTATCCGGCCCCGTTGCCTTAATGTCCATAAAGAAGAACTCCTGCCCCCTTCTAAGACCGTTTATTGTACTCTGCATCTGCGATGTAAGCCTTGGACCGGTTGCATCGAGATAGGTAGCAAACCCCTGTGAATAGGTTACCATCCTGTAGCTGTTTATCTCGTATCTCAGGTCGAATTCAAAGTTATCAAGAGTAGCTATAATTCCGGGAGCTGCAAGGGCTGCGGCTTTATCAATCTCGCCGGTATTCATCCCTGCAAATTTGGCTACCGGGTCGGGAATTCTGCGGACCCTGAATGTTACAGGAGGGAAATTCTGTGTAGCCCCGTTGACATTTGCCGATACGATAATCTGGGCATCCTTGCCTATTTCATTAGGTTCGGCAATATAGTCGCCTTTAAAATTCTGATACTTGCCTCTGCGGATTGTTCCGTTCGTCATTCTGACCGAGAGTCTGTCTGATCCAACACCGGGTACGGAGATGTCAATCGGATTTTGTACCCCGCGATAAAGTACGTTCATAGCTGTTGGTGATACAACCACATTCGGCGTTGCTACAGAATATGATGATTCAAATGGATAAGCTATATCTGTTCCATCAGGAGCTGTCATCACGATAAGGCCTCCCCATTTCTTGTCTCCTATGGAAGAAGTTCTTACCCTGTACACAGCCTTTCCGCTTTCATCAACAGGCAATGTCTGGTAATCTCCTACCATTTCGTAGGTGGCGGTTCCATCGGGGAGATCAATTTTTCTGTAGTTACCCACCATAGTTCTTGGAGCCTTTGTGGTGTCGGTGGCAGCTATGAAAACTCTGGCCTCAAATTCATTACCTGACATAATGTAATTTGAGTTTGTGGTGACAACAGGATCTATCTTGTTGAATTTGAATGATGCAGCATCGATCTGTCCGTAAAGAAAATTGAGTACTTCCGTTTCAGCATTCCTTACATCGACCTGGAACTTTGATAGAATTGTGATGACTGCGACAAGAGGCAGAGCCTGGAAGTTTGCATTTTCCCATCTCTCGGTAGCTCCCTCCAGGTTCCTGGGATCATCGGTATTCAAACTGCTCTTTATTGATTCCTCGGCAGCAACATTTCTTCCTCCTATTATTTCAAGCAGAAACTCACGGTAGTTAATCAGCTGATCCTTTAGGAAATTTGCCTTACCGTTTTGATCTGAGCCTATAAGTATTTCTGAGGGAACATTGTTCTCGTCTATTTTCTGGATTTTGTGAACATTGATTGTACCATCAGCCAGTACCTCATCGGCATTCTTTTTCTCAGCTGTACGAATAATTTCAACCTTCAGGTCATGTATATAATCATAGATTTCATCGGCCCTGGCCTTAAGCTCGAATGCCTTATCCCTGTAAGGACCGGCCTTTGTTGGGTTTTCGGCATATGCACGTTCGAACTCAAGGTAAGTGCCCTGGTTTTTCCTGATGTAGTTGGCAACAGTCTTGGTAAGCCCCTCATCCACCTTCTTGAATGCTTCGACGGCTTCCTTTGATACGTTAAGAGCAAGCATGGCTGTAAGTACAAGGTACATCATGCCTATCATCTTTTGCCTCGGTGTCTCTTTTCCGTGGGCCATTTTGCGAGAGGTTTAGGTTATATTATTTAACATTCATTGCTGCCAGCATGTTACCGTAAACATTATTAAGGGCTGAAAGGTTGTCATTCAGGGCCACTATCTGTTGACGGTATTTCTTTGCATCTTCTGCAGAATCATTCAGGTCTTTGACCATACCCTGCAATCCTTTGTAAATCGTTTCAGTCTCTTTTATATGCTCGTTGCTGTTACGCAGCTGAAGCTCATAGACTGCATTGAGTGCAGAGAGGTTTTTGTTGAGAGATTCGATCTGTTCCTGGTATGATTTTCCGCTTGATTCGACTATTGCAAGTGAATCGGCTATATTCCGGTATGAGTTATTTGACTCGCGAATCACGTTGGCAGTCTCCTTGTACGATTCATTAAGGTTGCCGAGAGATTCGTTCGCGTTTTTCACCGATTTCACATAGTCGGCTGATACGGATGCGGCTTCGCCCATTCCTGCAAATGCCGAGGCTGCTGTGCTCAGGTTTTTCATGCCGGAACCCAGTTTCTGGAATAAGTCAGGTGTGATATCGGCGTTGACAAGCATCTCGTCGAATTTTGCCAGAGCGGCTGATCCGGCTCCGCCTCCTACTGAGCGGCCGTGTGAAGAGCTGCTCTCTTCATCTCCTATTCCGGCCAGTTCGGGATACACGAGTGTCCAGTCAGGCTCTTCGTGTAAAGGCTCGAAAGCTGAAAAGAAGAAAATGGTTGCTTCTGTAAGGAGACCCACGGTAAGAAGCAGTCCGGCCGCCGGCCAGTGCTGAATCTTAAAAAGTGCTCCAACAATAACCACGGAAGCACCAAGTCCGTACAACTTGGCCATAAATGCTTTCCATCCGCTGCTGTGTACAATGTCTGCTAGGCTCATATAGCTGATTGTTTTTAAAGGTTAAATCTGGGTTCTAATTTATTCCTATGTATGAACGTACGTTCCTGAAACCAATATATGATTTTGTTGAATCCTGGTATTCATAGTCTCTCGAACTTGTCTGCATGAAATAGGCAATATCCTTCCATGATCCTCCTCTGATGACTTTCCTTTTCATAACCTGAGGATCATCAGGCTTGGCATTATATTCGAGATTGGGGTTCAGGTCATGGGTAAAGACATATGCCGACTGGTGGTATGAGGTGATAGTCCATTCTGCCACGTTACCTGCCATATCATATAGTCCGTATTCGTTTGGTTCGTATGATGCAACTCTTGCTGAGTAAACGCTTCCGTCATCAATATAGTTGCCGCGAAGGGGTTTGAAATTGGCCAGGAAGCAACCCTGATAGTTACGGGTATAGGGGCCGCCCCATGGGTACATTGAGAGGTCAAGGCCTCCTCTGGCTGCATATTCCCACTCAGCTTCCATAGGCAGTCGGTAGTCGTGAACACCCGGCAGCCCTTCGGAGCGAAGGTAATCGTTCATATAATTGGTTCTCCAGACACTAAATGCTCTTGCCTGTATCCATGAAACACCTATTACCGGATAATTGTCGTAAGACGGGTGCCAGAAATAAAGAGTTGCCATGGGGTCGTTGTAGGAATATGTGAAATCCCTTATCCAGCACAGGGTGTCAGGATAGATATTCACAACATGGTTCATTATGAAAGAAGACCTGTCAACAACATCAGATTCAACTCCCTCAAGGTTGGTAACCTTTCCCTCATACCTGTTTTCCTGAAAGTTGTATTTTGCTCTGGCTGCCTGCTGGAAGTCAACCCAGAAGTATGAGTAATTCAGGGTCCTTGTGTCAAATTCCTTTCTGAAGCCGAATCTTTCCTGCGGAGGATAATACATTGTTTCAAGAACCATTTGGATATTTTCATCATCGTAGTCGATTCTTTCTTCCCAGTTAAGAATGTTGGGCTCGATCAGGTTCCCTTCCTCGTCGACCTTGAAGAAGTCGTAACCTTCTATTCCCTCTTCTCCCAGCTTTGTCCTGAGTATGCTATCGCGTACCCAATAGACAAACTGCCTGTATTTATTGTTGGTTATCTCGGTCTGGTCCATCCAGAATGCGTCTACAGTTACTGTTTTTGAGAGGGCATTCTGTGCGAAGAACTGGTCTTCATCGCTGGGGCCGGCGATAAAGCTACCTGCAGGTATAAACGCCATCTCAAAAGGTTCAGGTTCAGAGAATGCTTTTCTTCCGGGAACACCTGTAAGTTCTCCGTTGCCGTATGAACTGCAGCCTGAGAGAACAACTGTTACGGTGATAGCAAGCAAGAAAATCTTTTTCATAAGGCTTATTTCAAAAATTTATAATGCAAGTAAGTTATTTTTTTTCTAATATTCATAATAATCTGACACTTTTATATCTCCTTGGGCTGCGCCCCGGGCTGATCTCAAAACAATATTTCACCATGAACTCATGCGACCCTGAAGTGTTTTTCCTGATGTCGGTCATTGAAAAGTCATAGGCATAACCGAGTCTGATACCGTTATAGAGTTCAATACCTGCCATGGCGATGATGGCATCGCCGGCTCTGTATGAAACGCCGCCCCATGCCTTCTTATTGTATGTTACTGTTGAGTTTAGTGTTAACTGAACAACTCTGCCGTCACTGAAAGCATGTATTGACGGGCTCAGCTCGAACGCCGGGTTAGGAAGTATAAAGTTGTATCCTCCAACCAGATAGTAGTGTCTGGTCAGATAAGGATTTGCTGTACTGAATTTTATGACGGGCTGGTTAATATGTGTGACTGACAGCCCGGCGTAGTATTTGTCAGAGGAGTAGAAAACTCCAAGCCCTGCATCAAAAGCCACGTAACTCTCTTTGCTGTCTGGTATTAACGGGTCTCCTTCGGCAGGTACATAGATATCACCTGCAGGTATTACCCATGTAGGATCAAGACTTTTGTTAAGCATCCCTGCAGATACTCCTATACCGAGTCTTCCTTGCCCGATGTTGATAAAGTAGGCGTATGAACCTGCCAGGCTGATATCATTGTCGAAACCTGCCTTGTCACTTCTGATCATCAGACCTGCACCCGACAAGCGACGGAATAGAGTAAAGGGGGTATTTACAGTAAACGAGGTAGTTACCGGAGCTCCCTCAAGTCCAACCCATTGTTGCCTGTTGATTGCGGTAGCGCAGACCATACCTGTGCTACCGGCAGCACCCGGATTAAAAGATGGAATGGAGAACATATAGTGCGTAACCAAAGGATCTTGCTGCGCAGAGAGTCCTAGCTGCAACAAAATAAAAAGCGTCGCCGGAAGTATATATCTTTTCACCACTCCTTCAGTCATTAAATGACAGCTCCGTGTTTATTAAGGTAAAATAAGTAAAAATCTAAAAAGCAAGCAAATTTAACTAAATTTCTGTACCACGAGTAAAACGCAGGAACAACAGGTTTTATTATTCTGCAATATTTCTGAGCCTCGATGATGCCTTTATCCACCGCTCAGGAACCTCGTTGTTGTTTGCCTTCTGATAATCTTCATATGAGCATGCGACATAAACCGGGTCACACCCTTCAACAGATAATTCCATCCACCACCTTTCAGTGTAATTGCTTCTGACGAAAATCAGTTCTGTGCTGATGTCCTCAATATTCATATGATACCTTGTGAATCTGCCGTTACCGCCCGTACTGTCGGCAGGATTCTCAAACTGTCTCTGGGCAAAACTTTCAATCACAAACCAGATTATCTGGGCAGAAAGTGCTGTTGTCTGAGAGGCAATATCTCTGTCGGGAACTACATCGGTGACCGCAAAGAATCTGAGGTTTTCAGACACTCCTGCATACCGGGCCAGCAGACATGCCTCCTCGGCATATAATCCATTGGGCGAAGGATTGTACGCGCCGGGGGAGTCAGCCTGCCTTATGGCTTCTATTGCGAACAGTACAACATCAGAATCCCTGATTATTGGTTCTGTAAGATGAATTGCCTGTCTGACATCACCAAGTCTTGTCAATTCGTGCTTTTTTCTTGACAGTCTTGTAATAACCTGAGGGTCATTAAGGTATGTCTGATAGCCGAGATTAATGTATTGAGACAAACCGGCTTCCTGAGTCTGGAAGAGAGGGAACAGTATATTGTAGGGACCGGATTCACTGCTTTCAGGGTTGTACCTTATACGTGAATCAATGTTTGACAATACGTAGTTCCGTCCATTGCGCCTGTAAACCTTGTCAACGGCCTCAACAAGAGAACCTGAACCCCCAAGCAGAATTGTGAGAACCTGTTGAGAGTAAAGGTGGTCGAGGACATCAGCAAGCCCGGCAATAGTGTCATTATATGAGTGCCCCTGCTTAAGGTTGCCGAGATCGGCTATCTTAAGTTTGCCCGGAGTACGGGCCATCTCATAGAGGATCTTTCTGATAGCATCGGGTGCTGATGCAGTTCCTGGTCCGGGCGATTTTCTTCCGTCGGCAACCCCGATTATAGCGACCTTATAATCACTGAACGATTCAAGAGTTTTGTTTTCAGTATGGACGACTATATTGTGAGAAAACCTTGACTGTTCCGCGATGTTCTGATCTTCATTCTTGTCGATACTTACAGGGTCGAGGTAATCGCTAAGTGTAATCATAGGCGAAAAATAACTATTTCTTTTTCTTTTTGCTCTTGCTCTCTTCTATTATCCTCTCGCAATCAGCTGATGTCAGTGAAGCAGGGTCGGTGCCTTTCGGGATTTTATAGTTTTCCTTTCCTGATGAAATGTAGGGCCCGTACCTGCCGTTAAGCACCTTATATTCTCCAAGATCTGATATTACTTTCTGTTTGTCACTCTCCTCCTTTTCACAAATTAGCTCGATCGCCCTTTCTGTTGTTACTGTGTAAGGATCATCAATCCCTTTTTTGAGGGAATAGAATTTTCCGTCATGTCTTACAAACGGACCAAATCTGCCAATGCCAGCAACTATTTCTTTACCACGGAATTCACCGACCTGACGCGGCAGGCTGAACAGGTGCAGAGCCTCTTCCAGAGTAATTGTCTCTATTAGCTGTGTTTTCAGCAGACTCGCATACTTCGGTTTCTTTTCTCCGTTACCTTCACCTATCTGTACAATTGGACCATATCTGCCCATTTTCACAGACACCTGTTCTCCTGTTTCCGGATGAGAGCCAAGTATTCTTTCTCCGGTCTTTTTTTCCCTTTTTGTAAGTGATTCTTCCACTGTAGGATGGAATCCTGAGTAAAACTCTTCCAGCATCCTGTTCCACGATAGTTTGCCGTCAGCGATATCATCAAATTTCTTCTCCAGGTCTGCTGTAAAATGGTAGTCAATAATCTCACTGAAATTTTCGGCAAGAAAATCATTTACTATCATTCCGATATCTTTAGGAAAAAGCTTTGCCTTTTCCCTGCCTGCCATTTCGGTCTTAGCACTGGGTTTGATCCTGCCCTTTTGAAGCACATGTATCCTTATCTCTCTTTTTTCTCCGGGCCGGTCTTCACGTACTACGTAACCACGGTTCTGTATAGTTGATATTGTAGGGGCATATGTTGAAGGTCTGCCAATACCGAGCTCTTCGAGTTTTCTTACCAGGCTTGCCTCATTGTACCTTGGTGGAGGGGTTGTAAACTTTTCCGTGGCAGTGACAGATTCGTACCATAGCTCATCTCCCTGCGATACTCGTGGAATTAAAGTCTTCTCATCTTCTGATCCGTTTTCGTTGTCGGTCGATTCAGAGTATACCCTCAGAAAACCATCGAATTTTATCACTTCCCCGGTTGCTGTAAATTTTGTTTCAGATCCGGATGCATCAATATTTATGGTAGTCTTTTCAATCACGGCATCAGCCATCTGGCTTGCGATGGTTCTCTTCCAGATAAGGTCGTAAAGTCTTTTCTCCTGCTGAGTGCCGGTAATCTCATGTTTGTCGGGATAGGTTGGCCTGATTGCTTCATGAGCCTCCTGAGCACCTCGTGTTCTGGTTTTGTATTGTCTGGTCTTCGAGTATTCTTCACCGAACTCCTTTACTATCTCTTTGTGCGCCAGGCTTAAAGCCAGTTTTGAAAGGTTCGTTGAATCGGTACGCATATAGGTGATCTTTCCGGCTTCATAAAGTCGCTGTGCCACAGACATGGTTTGGGCAACCGAAAAACCGAGCTTACGATATGCTTCCTGCTGAAGTGTCGACGTAGTGAACGGTGGAGCCGGTGATTTTGTTCCCGGTTTTACCGAAATGCCGGCGACCTGGAATATGGCTTCCTTACATACCTCAAGGAATGCCAGGGCTTCTTTTTCACTACGAAAGCGTTTGCCTGCTTCCGCATTTATTATATCAAGGTTGGTTTCCTGATTTGATTGCTGTGTTCTGAAAGAAGCTGTCACCCTGAATGAAGACTCCGGTTTGAAACCTATTATTTCACGTTCACGCTCTACAAGAAGTCTTACGGCGACTGATTGTACCCTGCCGGCTGAGAGTGAGGGTTGCACTTTTTTCCACAAGACAGGGGATATCTCAAAACCCACAAGTCTGTCAAGGATCCTCCTGGCCTGCTGTGCGTTGACAAGGTTCATGTCTACCTGGCGGGGGTGCATTATAGCATTACTGATAGCCTCTTTGGTTATTTCGTGGAAGACTATTCTTTTTGTTTTCTCAGGGTCAAGGCCGAGCACAACTGACAAGTGCCATGCTATGGCTTCACCCTCGCGGTCCTCATCAGATGCAATCCATACTTCGTTTGATCCGGAGACAGCTTTCTTAAGTGCGGCTACGACTTTCTGCTTCTCTGCCGGAACCTCGTACTCAGGGGTAAAGCCTTTATCGATATTAATTCCAAGGTTTTTCTTTGAAAGATCGCGTATATGGCCAAAACTTGAAACAACACTAAAATCCTTCCCCAGCAACTTCTCTATTGTCCTGGCTTTTGCAGGGGACTCAACAATAACAAGATTACTACTCATATGAGACATCAGCTTTAAAAAAACAGGACAAAGTAAATCATAATGGGAGCTAACTTCAAAATAAAAAAAGAATATTCTTCATAAATTACTATTTTTGGCCAAATGAATTTCCGGAATGAATATGGGATTAAACAGCAATAAAAAGTATCTTATCTGGTTCTGGGCATTGTTTGCATCCCCCTTCATCATTTTATTGACAATCTTCATTTTGATATCAATGAATGTGATGGGCCCGATACCAACATTCGAAGACCTTGAGAATCCTGATAACGAACTTGCCGCCGAAGTCTATTCGGAAGACGGTGTACTTCTGGGCAAGTTTTTTATACAGAACCGTACATGGACAAACTACGAAGAGATTTCTCCATATTTGATAGATGCTCTTATAGCAACAGAGGATATAAGATTTCACAGACATTCAGGTATTGATGTCAGAGGACTGGGAAGGGTTTTTGTGAAATCACTTCTTCTCAGACAGGAGGGAGCTGGCGGTGGCAGTACCATTACCCAGCAGCTTGCCAAAAACCTTTTTGTAGCAAGGGGTGACATTTCGGGCTATTCCAAACTTGGAAGAACCATACGCCTGGTGTTCAGCAAGTTCAAGGAGTGGTACACTGCGGTGAAGCTTGAAAGGAGTTACACAAAGGATGAGATCATGACGATGTATCTCAATGTCTTTGATTTTGTCAACAATGCGGTAGGAATTACTTCGGCGGCACAGGTATATTTCAATACCACTCCTGATTCATTGAACCTTGAGCAGTCTGCCATGCTTGTAGGCATGCTCAAGAACTCTGCATATTTCAATCCGGTAAGAAGACCGGAAGTAACTATGCAAAGACGTAACGTAGTTATTTCCCAAATGGTTAAGTACGGCTTTCTGGAGAAGGCTGTTGCCGATTCAGTGAAGTTGATGCCTATAGAGCTCAATTTCAGGGAGGCAAGCCATACGGCCGGGCTGGCCACCTATTTCAGGGAGTACATCCGTACCACTATGATTGCGTATCATCCTGACAGTATAAGCTGGGGTACCGATGAGGCATACAGCGATGCAGTCTACCAGTGGGAGAATAATCCTCTCTACGGATGGTGCCGCAAGAATCATAAGCCTGACGGCAGTAACTATAATCTTTACAAGGACGGGCTGAAAATTTATACTACCATAAATTCAAAGATGCAGCAGTATGCCGAGGAGGCCCTTGTAAGTCATCTGGCAGAGATTATACAGCCTGCTTTCTATGAAGCTTCAGCAAGATTCCGGAATCCTCCCTTCTCCAATGACGTGTCGCAGGATATCATCGACGGTCTGATGGAAGACAGCAAGAGAAGGACGGAACGTTTCTGGAAGATGAGAAATGCAGGTATAAGCCGCGATTCTATTGACAGAGCTTTCAACACCCCTGTACCAATGAGGCTGTTCAGCTACAAGGGCATGATAGATACCATAATGAGTCCCATGGATTCAATCAGATACTACAAGTTTTTTGTAAGATCTTCATTTATGGCCATGGATCCTCACACAGGCGGAGTGAAGGCTTATGTAGGGGGGCCTAATTTTAATTACATAAAATTTGACGCCGTTACTGCCCAGAGAAAACAGGTTGGCAGTACCATTAAGCCTTTCCTGTATACCCTTGCAATGCAGAACGGAATCTCTCCCTGCCATGAGGTCGACAACATACCCTATACGTTTGAAGTAGCTGACAGTACATGGACGCCAAGAAGCAGCGGCCCTGTAGATATGCATGGTAAAAGGGTGACGCTCAAATGGGGCCTTGCCCAATCGGAAAATTACATATCGGCATGGCTTATGAAACAGTTTTCTCCCGGTGCTGTGTCTGACCTGATGCAACGGATGGGTATAAGAAGCTATATCCCGCCGGTTTATTCCATATTCCTTGGTACTGCCGATCTCACGCTGGAGGAGATGGTTGGAGCCTATGGTACCTACTCCAACAAGGGAGTTTATACACAACCGATTTATGTAACCCGTATAGAGGATCGTAACGGCAATGTGGTTTCCAGGTTCACCCCCGGGATAGAAGAAGTACTTACAGAGGAGCAGGCATATCTGATGGCCAATCTCCTGATGGGGGTTGTGCAATCGGGATCGGGCATCAGGATAAGGGCTACATATCAGCTTATGAACCAGATAGGAGGCAAGACGGGAACAACCCAGAATCATGCCAATGGATGGTTTATGGGTATTACGCCCAACCTGGTTGCAGGCGTATGGTCAGGATGGGAAGATCAGGCTATTCATTTTGAGGATCTTAGAACAGGGCAGGGTGCCAATATGGCTCTCCCGGTATTTGCTGAGTTCCTTAAAAAGGTCTACGCCGATCCTGAGTTCAGTTATATGGAAGAGGATATTTTCGAACCGCCTCCGGGGTTCAACCTCGAACTGGATTGCGACAAGCTTAAAGCACAATCTCCGGGAGGGACGATAAGGATAAGATATTGATAGGGAAGAGGGTCAGGAAAATATCATTTTCACCAGAGTCTCAATCTTGCCTATCCTGGAAATCTCCGGACCTCCATCCGGCGTTTTCATGTTCCGGTGATATTTTGAGATGACTATCTTGCTAAACCCAAGTTTCTCACACTCCCTGATTCTCTGTTCTATTCTCGGCACAGGTCTTATCTCTCCTGAAAGGCCTACCTCACCTGCAAAACAGATGTTACCAGGTACGGCAATGTCAAGATTGGATGAGAGTACGGCCGTAATAACTGCCAGATCAATAGCAGGATCTGTCACTCTCAGGCCTCCGGCTATATTAAGAAAGACATCCCTTGTTCCCAGTCTGAAGCCCGCTCTTTTTTCCAGCACTGCCAGAAGCATATTTAGTCTCCTGGTATCAAATCCGGTTGAACTTCTCTGAGGGGTACCATATACAGCTGTACTTACCAGCGACTGTGTCTCTATCATGAAGGGTCTTATTCCGTCAATAGTTGCAGCTATGGTTATCCCGCTCAGCAACTCGTCATGCCGGTTGATGAATAGTTCGGACGGATTTGTAACCTCCCGTAAGCCTGATTCCATCATTTCAAATATACCAAGTTCAGATGTGGAACCGAACCTGTTCTTAACCGGCCTCAGTAATCGGTATATATAGTTACTGTCTCCTTCAAAAAGCAGAACTACATCGACAATATGTTCAAGCACTTTCGGACCTGCAAGAGTGCCGTCCTTGGTAATGTGTCCTATCAGAACCACCGGAACACCTGTACTCTTGGCATATTTTAGCAACATCGCCGAGCACTCTCTTACCTGGGTTACTGACCCTGCTGCAGATTCAAGCTGGCTGGTTGTCAGGGTCTGTATCGAGTCGATGACAATCATGTCGGGATTCAGGGCAGTAGCATGATTAAGGATGCTGTCCAGGTCTGTTTCGCTGAGAATATAGCAGAGACTGTTACTTCCCGGCAATCTCTCGGCTCTCATCTTTATCTGCTGTTCGCTCTCTTCACCGGAAATATAGAGTACTGACCTGTTCCCGAGCTTCATTGCCATCTGAAGTGCCAGTGTTGATTTTCCGATACCCGGTTCTCCGCCAAGAAGAATCACAGAACCCTTTACAATACCTCCGCCCAGCAGCCTGTCAAGTTCCACAGTACCTGTCATTATCCTCTTTTCAGGGTATGCGGTTATATCTGCGATTAGGGCTGGTTTGCTCTTTTTACTAAAGTCTGATACCTGATTCCCGGATGTCGAACGGGTAACAACCTCTTCGATATAGGTATTCCATTCATGGCATGACGGGCAGCGGCCTATCCATTTAGGGGATTCGGCTCCGCAGTTGCGGCATACAAAGACGGTTTTGGTTTTTGACATATCGGAGGGATATTATGAATCTGACAGTTGTTTTTTCTTCCCTGCTGTTCCATGCAGTATAATTCCGAGTGAAATAAAACCGGCTGCTGCAATCAGTATCATCTGTGAAGTATGTGATACCAGAGCATATGCCAGACCGTCTGCCAGCGGGATGCCATACACCAGATGCAGTCCTCTGGAGATGATCCAGTGGAATGCTCCAAGACCGCTCTGTACGGGAGCTACCATGCCGAACCCTCCTATCACCAGCAGAAAGACACCATCGACAAACCCCAGATGGCTGGTTGACGGCAGGACAAAAACAATAAACCAGGTCATCAGTATGTAGCAGAACCAGATAAAGAGAGAATGAAAAAGAAATTCCCATTTGTGTTCTATAGTCCTGAACGATCTGAATCCATGGATAATCCCCTTGATAAACTCTTTTATCCTGGGATAGAGTGTTTTGCCGAATATCCTCCTTCTGAATGCAAAGAACAGGGCGGTGATAATAATAAACAGAGCAACTGTTGCGAACCTTGCAGTATCAGTACTACCCAGCAGACCTGATATCTTCTCCCACACCGGGTCAGCGATATCATTCAGCAGGAATGAGCCGGTCGTTCTGAAGCTTACCGCAAGCAAAATTATCATTATGATCAGAAGGGTTACAAAATCAATCACTCTCTCGAGGATTACCGTTCCAAGCAGTTTGTCTACCGGGATCTTCTCTTTTCTGCCGAGCAGCATGCACCGGGTGATTTCTCCCATCCGGGGCAGGGCCATATTAGCCAGGTAGCCTGTCATAAGGGCATGAAAGACATTCCTCTGTCTTGGCTTATAACCCATTGGCCTTATCAGAAGATACCATCTTCTTGCTCTGCTGAAGTAGGCTGCTGCGGAAAACAGCAGCGATAGACCTACCCATCTGTAGTCAGCATGGATCAGGGAATCTTTTAGCTCATCACCTTTTATATTACGGAAGGCAAGATAGAGAAGCAACAGTCCTAGTATCAGGAATGCAATTATCCTGAGCGTCTTTAAGGCTGCCTTTTTCAACTCAGATAAGTTTATTGGTGGCGGTATCAGGGAATATTATTGCAGGCGTAAATTTTTTGGCCTCTTCAAATTCCATGGATGCATATGATATGATAATAATTACATCTCCTACCACCACCTTTCTTGCAGCAGGTCCGTTCAGGCATATTTCGCCGGAACCCCTGCGTCCCTTTATTACATATGTATCGAGCCGTTCGCCATTGTTTACATTCAGCACCTGCACTTTTTCATTGACGATGAGGTTAGCTGCATCCATAAGATCCTCATCAATGGCTATGCTCCCGACATAATTCAGATTTGCCTCGGTTACCGAGGCCATATGTATTTTCGATTTTACGACTTCAATCAGCATTGTCAAAATGTATGAAGATTATCATGTTACAAAGGTAAGCAACCTTTTCGTTCACTCCAATGAAATTTTAATATTATCGATAAGCCGTATCTCTCCTGCATAAACTGCTGTACATATATGATAATTCCTTCCGCTGACAAAATCGCCTGGGTTTGACACTGCTGTGAGGTTTATGTCATCGGCTACTTCATAATACTGCATTCTGAATCCTCCTGCTGACTCCACCCCTGAGCGGAAGAATTCACGAGCAGCATCTATTCCTTCTTTCCTGAACACCTCTTCTGATTGTCTGAGCGATCGATAAATTATTCCTGCTGCTATTCTGTGCTCGGGTGACAGAAGCATATTCCTGCTGCTCATTGCCAGACCGTCGGGTTCCCTTACTGTGGGGCAACCCGATATTTGCACCCTGCTTCCTGTAATCGTTACCAGTTTTTTGATGACTACCAGTTGCTGAAAGTCCTTTTCACCAAAATATGCTATATCCGGTTCCACAATGTCGAACAGCCTTGACACAACCTGTGCCACCCCTTTGAAATGCCCGGGACGGTGAGCTCCTTCCATCACCTTGTCGATGTCTCCGAAGTCGAATGTCCGTGTATCTTCCTCAGGGTATACCTCATGCACCGGAGGAATAAAGACAGCATCGCTCTCTCTGAGTACTTCTGAAAGAAGGGCGAGATCTTTCTCAGGAGTCCTTGGATATTTTGCGAGATCACGGCTGTCGTTAAACTGGCTGGGGTTTACAAATATGCTTACTGTCACCACGGGGCACTGACTGATTGCCTTTGATACCAGTGAAACATGGCCCTGATGCAGTGCACCCATGGTAGGAACAAATCCTTTTGTCAATCCATCGTGTGCCTTCAGATGGGCTTTGAGGCCGGCTACTGTGTCGAATGTTTTCATCGTAGTTAAATGAATCAGAATGCAAACCTATATTATTTTTATTCATTCAGAGATGAGGTTGTCGTAATTTGTAGATTAGTCAAGGTTAATGCCGTCAGTTTATGAGGTTTAAATTGACGCAGGTATTGCGTTTTTTAAATATGTGATTATTTTTTACTATCTTTGCGTGCTGTAACGCGATTGATATATCGGGGCAAATAGATGGAAAGCAAGAAGGTATTGTTCGTTTCGCAGGAGATTACGCCCTATTTGAGCGAGACAAAGTTATCTAAGATTGCCAGGTATTTACCACAGGGAATCCAGGAAAGAGGAAAGGAGATCAGGACTTTCATGCCGAAGTATGGTTCCATTAATGAAAGGAGGAACCAGCTGCATGAGGTAATTCGTTTGTCGGGGATGAACCTGATAATCGATGACACCGATCACCCCCTGATAATAAAGGTGGCATCAATACAATCTGCCAGGATGCAGGTATATTTCATCGACAATGATGATTACTTTCATCGCAAGCAGATTACTGCTGATTCGAGCGGGAAGGAGTTTGAGGATAATGACGAAAGGGCAATATTCTTCGCCCGGGGGGTAATAGAGACTGTTAAGAAGCTCAGGTGGGCACCTGACCTTGTTCACTGTCACGGATGGATAACCTCGCTTGTACCTGCATATCTCAGGCAGGTATACAATGATGACCCGATCTTCCATAATTTCAAGGTTGTATTTTCACTGTACAATAATGAGTTCAAAACTCCGTTCAGATCAACGTTCCCTGATAAGCTGAGGAATGACGGCATAAACGGTATCGACAATGATTTGATCACCAATCCTGATTATATTAATCTGTCGAAGCTGGCCATCAACAACAGTGATGCGGTTATCTACGGTAGCGATGTGGTAAACGAGGAACTGAAAAAATACATTGAGCAAACCGGAAAACCCGTTCTGCCTTATCAGGATGAAAACAACTACATCGATGTCTATAATGAATTCTATGATACATTACTCCAGCAATAGGTCCGATTATTTAAAATCATTTCTGAAGAATAGTTACAGAACACTTTTAGCAGTTACAGCAACAATTATGCTGTTGGTGTCATGTGAAGAGGGCCCTGCCGGTATAGGCTCAGGGTTCCTTCCTGAAGGAGACTTTGCAACAGTTATTTCCGCCTCTGATATTTCAATAGATGCTTATACCATGTATGATGACTCGGTAAGGACATCAGACTCATTATACATGTTCGGTAAAAGGTATAGTCCTTATTTTGGAACTACAAAGGTTGAACTGGTAACACAGCTTAACCTTCTATTCCCATGGCCGGGAAGAGGATTCACCGTTGACTCTGTCTCCCTGGTACTGGCAATAAACCAGTATGACGGAGACACTCTCTTCAGGCAGCAGCAGCTTGAGTTGTATGAGATATCTGAACTTCTCCACAGAGATTCTACCTATTATTCAAACAAACCTGTCGAAATTGCAAGATATCTTGGATCATATCTGGTCGATTCCCTCAGGTCTGATACTGTGATAGAGATCAAGCTTCCCAATTCAATAGGAGATTATCTGCTGCGGGATACCTCAAAACTTCTTATCAGCTCTACAGAAGAAGATTTCAGGGATTTCTTCCGGGGCCTTTACATCAGGTTTGCTGATTCGCCGTACGATGCTTTTCTCAACCTGAGTTCTTCTCAGAGTACCAGTGGAATAAGGATATTTTACCGTGACAATACGGGAGCCAATACAGCTTTCAGTTTTGTTTTCAGCGATAAAGCAGCGAGGTACAGAATGATTGAGCATGATTTTTCTACTGCAGACCCGGCCCGGAGTGTAAAGAATATCAACAACTATTTTAAAGACACCCTGGTATACCAGCAGAGGCTTGATGGAGTATATACAAGGCTTGAGTTCCCTGATCTGGCTCAACTCAGGGATTACCTTCCTGCAGCAGTAAACAGGGCCAGGCTGATACTGCCGGTACATCTCGATAATGATATCTTCACCGACAACAGGGTGCCAAAGAATATTTATCTCAGGTATACCGACTCCGGCGGTAATAAAGTTTTTATTCCCGATGCCTTAATGAATCTCACCTATTTTGGAGGTAACTATTCGGCCGACAATGACGAATTTGTAATTAATATGGCGGTCTTTGTCCAGGAGTATCTCGAAGGACGTATCAATGATCCGGTAGTGGAAATTGTGTTGCCACAGAGCAGTTTGTATGACCTTGTTCTTAAGGCAAATGATGCATCTAAAGGGCCTCAGCTTCAATTAACATTGTCAAAGTTTTAGGTATTATTTGACCAAATTTCTTAAATTCGCACATAATCAATTCAAAATATAATGTGCGGAATAGTTGGCTATATTGGCGACAAGCCAGCCAGAGAGATAATCATTAACGGGCTTAAGCGACTGGAATACAGGGGTTATGATTCTGCAGGCCTGGCAATTATCAACGGTGAACCTCAAATCTTTAAATGTAAGGGAAGGGTAAATGACCTGGAGGCAATGATTACTGCCGGTTCTGCCGAGGGGACAATAGGCATAGGTCATACCCGCTGGGCCACGCACGGAGAGCCAAATGAGACCAATGCCCATCCTCAGTCGTCGGCAAAGGGCAATTTTATTGTGGTGCATAACGGCATAATAGAGAATTATAACCGCATAAAGAGGCACCTTGAGAGCAGAGGCATAAAATTCTCGAGTCAGACAGACACCGAAGTACTGGCAAATCTTATTGAGCATCTCTACCTGGAGGGAGACCTGAATGCCGAGCAGGCAATCACAATGGCACTTAACCGTGTTGAGGGAACCTATGGGCTGGTAATAATATGCCGCAGGGAACAGCATAAATTGTTTGCCGCAAGAAAAGGCAGTCCGCTGGTAATAGGTGTCGGAGAAGGTGAAAATTTCATTGCCTCAGATGCAACACCGATTGTTGAACATACACAGAGAGTTATCTATCTCAATGACGACGACATAGCTATCATACAACGTGATCAGCTGGTTCTTAAATCGATAAGAAGCAGCCAGCTTGTTCCTGAGGTAAAAGAGATAGATCTTAAGATAGGGGAGATTGACAAGGAGGGATATCCCCACTTTATGCTTAAGGAGATTTTCGAGCAGCCACGTGCAATACATGATACTTTCAGGGGAAGAGTATTGCCTGAGGGCGGAGGTATTATGCTGGGCGGGCTTCACCGTGTACTCGGTGAGATTGTTAAAGCAGACAGAATAATAATAGTTGCCTGCGGCACTTCATGGCACGCCGGCCTGGTGGGTGAATATGTCTTTGAAGAGTATGCACGCATACCTGTCGAGGTAGAGTATGCTTCAGAGTTCAGATACCGCAACCCGATTATCAGAAAAGGAGACATCGTACTGGCCATAAGCCAGAGTGGCGAGACCGCCGACACTCTGGCAGCGGTACGCCTGGCGCGTGAGCAGGGAGCCACGGTATTGGGATTATGCAATGTCGTCGGCAGCAGCATCCCAAGGGAAACTGTTGCCGGTGTATATACACATGCCGGTCCGGAAATTGGTGTAGCATCGACAAAGGCGTTTACCACTCAGGTAACTGTTCTGGCGATGATGGCGTTTGAGATCGGGAACATGAAAGGAGTGATAGCCCCCGATCTATACAAGGAGCTGATCGATGAACTATCGCTCATACCGGAAAAGATGAAGAGAGCCCTCGAGGCAAATCAATGTGTCGAGGACCTTGCAAAGAAGTTCATGAATTCAACCAATGCTCTCTACCTGGGAAGGGGTTATCTGTTTCCGGTAGCTCTGGAAGGAGCACTTAAGCTCAAGGAGATATCATATATTCATGCTGAAGGGTACCCCGCCGCTGAGATGAAACACGGCCCGATAGCCCTTATCGATGAGAATATGCCTGTTGTCGTGGTTGCCCCCAGGGAAAATTCGTATGACAAAATAGTAAGCAACATACAGGAGATCAAGGCCCGAAAGGGAACCGTTATAGCTATAATTACCGAGGGAGACGATGTGATAAGCAAGATTGCCGACCACGTACTCGAAATACCTGCAACGCTGCCGGTATATTCAGGACTCCTGGCAGTTATACCACTGCAGTTGCTGTCATATCACATAGCTGTGCTGAGAGGATGCGATGTCGACCAGCCCCGCAATCTCGCCAAGTCGGTAACAGTAGAGTAAACAGATAGAATATGCCCGATTCAGTTAATTACCGTGACATTACCACCCGTGAAAGGGAGGTGATGGAGGCAAATGGCTGCAGATGTGATGACTGGAGCAGGGTAAAGGTTGCCGGTGGATTTATCGCGTCATCTTTTGCCAATGTCTGCTTTTCAGGTGACATCTTTCTGGGTGTAATGAGCGGCATAAGAACTGACAACGCAGGAGTCAGTGAGCATGAGGGGATATGGAACGCCAGGATTCATAACTGCACGATCGGGGATCATGCAGTCATCAGAAACATACAGGGTTATATCGCCAACTATGTCATTGAAGATTTCGTGGCTATTTCCGGTTGCGGAACCATAGTCACTGATGGAGAAACCTGTTTTGGCAACGGCGCGGTGGTAAATGTGCTGAATGAAGCAGGCGGACGAAGTATAAGGATATGGGATGGACTGACGGCACAGCTTGCATATATAGCAGCTGTATGGCGGCATCGTAACAAAACCCTAAAGGCAATTGACAAAATTATCGACCGGCATTGCAATTCAATAAAGTCCTCAAAAGGGGTCATCGGAAGTATGTCAAGGATTACCGGATGCAGCTCAATAAGAAACGTCAGGGTTGGCAAAGGTGCGACGCTTGAGAATTGCCTTACCCTTGCCGAAGGGTCGGTTAACAGTAGTGAGGAAGAACCGGTGTTTATAGGCCCCGGAGTCATTATGGAGAGGTTTATCGTAGGCAGAAGCTCGGTAGTAACCGATCAGTCTGTTATCAGGGATTGCTTTGTCGGGGAGGGTTGCCACATCGGTATGCAGTTTTCTGCCGTTCACTCTCTCTTCTTTGCCAACTGCAGCTTTTACCAGGGAGAGGCCTGTTCAATATTTGCCGGACCGTTTACCGTTTCACATCATAAATCAACACTTCTTATTGCAGGTATGTTCTCATTCATGAATGCAGGCAGTGGAACAAACCAGAGCAATCACATGTACAAGCTGGGGCCCATTCACCAGGGGATCATAGAGCGCGGATCGAAAACAGGCAGCGACTCGTACCTTCTGTGGCCGGCAAGGATCGGCGCCTTCACTCTCGTTGTCGGAAGACACTATGGCAATCCCGACACCTCAATGTTTCCCTTCTCATACCTCGTCGAGAAGGGTGGAGGAAGCCTGCTGATACCGGCCTTGAACCTTACCAGTGTGGGAACCATAAGAGATGCACGCAAGTGGCCAAAGCGGGATAAGAGAACTGGTAAGGATGTCGCTGATTTAATCAGTTTTGATCTTTTTACGCCCTATACAGTTGCGAAGATGATAAAAGGTCGTGACCTTCTTGAAGACATATCAGGGGAGAAGGGTGACGGAACCGAATATCATAATGCTTCAGGCTTCAGGATATCCAGGAGGACCCTGAGAAAGTGTATCGATTTCTACGACGCAGGAATAAACAAATTCCTGGGCAATTCGCTGATCAGCAGACTGGAAGGCGAAGAGATAACTTCTCAAAATGAATTGCGCCGGCGGCTTGCCTCTGACTCAGCGACAGGAGCAGGCGAGTGGGCTGATGTAGGAGGCATGACAGCGCCGCTGGAAGAGTTTGAAGCAATCGTTGACAAGATCGAAAAAGGAAAGATTTCGTCTGAACATGATATTAAGGGTGAGTTTGCGACTGTGGCGGCAAACTTACGGAACGCAGAGTGGAGATGGACAGCAGCAGTACTGGAAAAAAGGAAGGGCAAGCCGGTAGCTGAATTCTCTGCCGGTGATGTTATTGATATTATCAAAGAATGGAAGAAGAGCGTTGTAGACCTCGATTACAGATTGTATGAGGATGCAATGAAGGAGTTCGGACTGTCGGCCAGCACAGGGTTCGGGGCAGATGGTGATGATAAGGTTAAAAGAGCCGATTTTGAGGCTGTTCGAGGTAACCCGGAAAGCAACCATGAAGTGCAGTCAATAATGGAGCATATAAAGGAAAAAACCCAAATCGCCGATCGCCTTATAAACCAGTTAAAAATCCTTAACCCCTGAATCCACAAATCAACCCGTAACCCGCAACCCTCCTCCGCTTTCTGCCGCAAGCTACGGAGGGCGCAGCCCGGAACCCGGAACCCCCCTCCGCTTTCTGCCGCAAGCTACGGAGGGCGCAGCCCGGAACACGCACCCCGCAACCCGAGGCCCCAGCCGGGTTTGCAACCATCGTTAGCAATCTGAAATCTGAAATCTGAAATCTGAAATCTGAAATCTGAAATCGTTAATCTTATATCCTCACCCTTTTCCGTACTGCTTTTCGTAGTATTTTCCGTATTCACCCGAGATAACCCTGTTTAGCCACTCTTCATTTTCGAGATACCAGTCAACTGTTTTTTCAAGACCTGTTTCGAAATCAACGGAAGGTTCCCAGCCAAGTACTGATCTGATTTTTGATGAATCTATAGCGTATCTCAGGTCGTGGCCTGCCCTGTCGGTTACAAATGTGATAAGCTTTTCCGAGGTGCCGCCCGGCCTGTTCATCCGCCTGTCCATTATCCTGCAGAGTGATCTTACCAGATCGATGTTTCTCCACTCATTGTTGCCTCCTACATTGTATGTATCTCCCGATTTTCCATGATGGAAGATGACATCGACAGCAATTGCGTGATCTTCGACATAAAGCCAGTCTCGTACATTTTCACCCTTTCCGTAAACCGGTATCTGTTTGCTGGTCTTGATGTTGTTTATAGTCAGCGGTATAAGTTTCTCAGGAAACTGATTCGGACCGTAATTGTTGGAGCAGTTTGAGATCACATAATTGATGCCATATGTATGACCGTAGGCCCTTACCAGATGATCGGAAGAGGCTTTGGATGCGGAATATGGACTTCGGGGGTCATAGGGTGTATGCTCAGTAAACAGTCCTTCTGCCCCAAGGGAGCCGTAAACTTCATCAGTTGAGATATGGTAAAACCTTTTTTCCTTCTGGTTTCCTCTCCAGGCCTCGCGGCAGGCGTTAAGAAGATTTGCCGTACCAACGATGTTAGTCATTATGAATTCATCGGGGGCAGAGATTGACCTGTCGACATGTGATTCGGCAGCAAGATGAACGACTCCGTCAAAGTCATACTTGTCAAAAAGCGATTTAACCTCCTCTTTGTCGGCGATATCTCTTTTTTCGAACCTGTAGCCGGGCATTCCGTCTACGTCGGTGAGGTTTTCAAGATTACCTGCATAGGTCAGTTTGTCAGCATTAACTATCAGGTAGTCAGGATAGTTTCTCAGAAAACGCCTTACCACATGAGATCCAATAAAGCCGGCACCGCCTGTTATAAGTATAGTCTTGTTCATCTGGTTAATATTTTCGGGTTTGTTTGGTAGTCACTTCTCCGCTTTTCTTATCTCCTGTTCCCATTTCCAGGCTGTCAGCATAGCATCGTCGAGCGAGCTTAGCGTCCTCCACCCCAGTTCACGGTTGGCCAGCGACGGGTCGGCCCATATCTTTTCTATGTCTCCCTTGCGGCGTGGAGCTATGCGGTATGGAATCTTAATCCCCGTAGCTCTTTCAAAAGACTCAATTGCCTCCAGTACTGAAACACCCTTACCGGTGCCAAGGTTGAAAACCTCATACGGCGCCTTGTTGTTTCTTTCAATAAGCCGCTTTACTGAAACAACATGAGCCCTGGCCAGATCGACCACGTGCAGGTAGTCACGTATGGCTGTACCGTCAGGCGTGTTATAGTCATTGCCATAGACGTTCAGTTCCTTTCTTAATCCTATAGCTGTCTGGGTTATGTAGGGAACCAGGTTTTCAGGAACGCCGGTTGGAAGCTCTCCGATAAGAGCTGTAGGGTGTGCGCCTATGGGATTGAAGTACCGCAGTGATATTGCATTAAGTATTTCAGGCGAGGCGCTGGTGGCATCGAAGATAATGTCTTCGCTTATTTTCTTTGTGTTCCCATAGGGTGAGATAGCCGGAAAAACCGGATCTTCTTCGGTAACAGGCAGCTTTTCGGGCTGACCGTAAACGGTGCATGATGATGAAAAGACAAACGAGTTGCAGTTGTGTCTCTTCATTGAGTCAAGCAGATTGATAAGCGAAACGAGATTGTTTCTGTAGTATTCCAGGGGTCTCAGAACGGAATCGCCTACAGCCTTCAATGCGGCAAAGTGTATTACCGCATCTATGTTCCTGTGTTCTGAAAAGAGGGTTTCAAGTCTGGCTGAGTCACAAAGGTCAAATGGCTCAAGGTGCGGATTGATTCCGGTAATACGCGATATTCTTTCAGCAATGAAAGGTTCTGAATTTGAGAAGTTATCTACGATAATTACTTCATAACCCTCTTTCTGCAGTTCAACGACTGTATGCGATCCTATGAATCCTGTTCCACCTGTTACCAGAACTTTTCCGTTCATTTTCAGAGACTCCAGTATTTGTGTTCTGAGATTTTTCCTCTCAGGATACCCTTAATATCAACTATAAGGCCGTCTTTGGTGAGCAGGTTGTTAAAATACTCTTCCTTCAGGTCAAGGTATTTCGAATGGCTGACTGCCAGTATTACTGCATCGTATTTGCCTGCAGGCGCGGAAGAGAGTGTAATCCCATACTCTTCTTTAACCTCATGTGCTGAGGCATCGGGGTCAATTATGTCAACCGGTATTCCGAAATCCCTCAGTTCGTTGTAGACATCCACAACCTTTGAGTTCCTTATATCTGTTACATTCTCTTTAAATGTAATACCCATTATGAGTATACGGGCCTCCCTCATGTTGACTCCTGCTGCTATCAGTTTTTTTACTGTTTGCTTCCCGACATAACGACCCATGCTGTCGTTTATGAACCGGCCGGAGTCTATCATATGTGGGTGATAGCCAAGGGATTTGGCTTTGTATGAGAGGTAGTACGGATCAACGCCGATGCAGTGACCCCCTACAAGGCCAGGATAGAAGTTGAGGAAGTTCCACTTGGTGCCGGCAGCTTCGAGTACCTCGTACGTGTTGATGCCCATCTTGTTGAAGATGATAGAGAGTTCGTTCATGAAGGCGATGTTGATATCGCGCTGGGTGTTCTCTATTATCTTGGCAGCTTCGGCGACCTTAATGGAACTTGCCCTGTGAACACCTGCCTTTATTATCAGCTCATATGCACGGGCAATGTTCTCGGCTGATTCGGGGTCGCATCCGCTGGTTACTTTGACTATGGCCGTCAGTGTGTGCTTTTTGTCGCCCGGATTGATTCTCTCGGGGCTGAAGCCTACCTTGAAGTCGGTCTTGTATTTCAGTCCTGAGAATCTCTCAAGAACAGGAACACACTCTTCCTCTGTACAGCCGGGATAAACAGTTGATTCATAGACTACATAGTCGCCTTTTTTCAATATTGACCCCACTGTCTCTGAGGCTTTGATCACAGGTGTGAGATCGGGAAGGTTGTTTATTGTGGTAGGTGTTGGCACGGCAATGATATGGAATGATGCTTCCCGCAGGTCAGCAGCGTCTGCCGTATAGTGAATATCGGTTCCCTCAAATTCGGAAGGATCAAGTTCATTGCTGGGGTCTATGCCTTTCTTCATCAGCTCGACCCTGTCAGGTTTAATGTCAAAACCGACAACCTTAATCTTACGTGCAAATTCGAGTGCAATAGGCAGGCCTACATATCCGAGGCCGATCACAGAGAGTTTTGTCTCTTTTTCAAGTAGTTTGTCAATCATATTTAGATTTTCTTAAGTGCGGGATGATAATCTCCTTTCAGGCCTGTCGGTTTTGCGTTACGAATGCCGTAAACCGTTTCCACCGACTGGCGTGAGGCTTCCAGGCCATATCCTCTGCCGGCAAGGATTTCCTGGTATGTTATGGTGTGCAACTCGGTAAACCCGTCGCTGAACTCAAATTCATCACCATCAACGGTTATTGATCTGAATGTTGTTTTTCCGGCTTCGCGTGACTTGTCGGGAATGTCGGCAGAGTCAAGGCTGAGAAACCATCTTATTCTTGCGTTTTCCAGTTCAAGAAAGCCTGCCGCCTTGTTGTATTCCAGCAGATGGACCTGGTTTGAAACAGTTTTTCCAAAAATCCAACCCAGCATGTCGAAGAAATGCACCCCGATATTTGTGGCCACGCCACCTGACTTCTGTATGTCTCCCTTCCACGAGATATAGTACCAGTTACCCCTGCAGGTGATGTATGTAAGGTCTATATCATATTTTGTGTTGCGGGGAGCAGAGAGCACTTTTTCTCTCAGCCTGACTATCTCGGGGTGGTGACGCAACTGGAGGATCGTATATACATTACGTTCCGTCTCTTTTTCAATTTCAATAAGGGCGTCTATGTTCCATGGGTTCAGAACCACGGGTTTTTCACATATAGCGTCAGCCTTGTGCCTCAGGGCGAACCTTATATGTGCATCATGAAGGTAATTCGGCGAGCAGATACTGACATAGTCAATCTGGGTACCGTTTCTTTTCAGCTTCTCAAAATGACGGTCGTATCTTTCAAATTCCACAAAGAAATCACTATTTGGAAAGTAACTGTCGATAAGGCCCACCGAGTCAAACCTGTCGAGACTGGCAAGGAGCCGGTTACCTGTTTCCTTTATTGCTTTAAGATGGCGCACCGCTATATATCCGGCTACGCCTATCATTCCGAAGTTCTTTGGTTCCTGGTTCATTAGGGTGATCACTGAAAAAGAGTTGTAAAATTACTTAATTATCCTTGATACGGTCTCATTTTCGAGCCGGTAATTTTCACCGCTCTCAGGGCAGGTGGCGAATCCCTTTTCATCGAATTTAAGCCTGTGGCCATATTCGCTTACCCAACCGATCTGCCGGGCAGGATTACCTACCACAAGGGCATAAGGTTTTACCGGTCGTGTGATAACAGCTCCGGCACCTATGAATGACCATTCTCCGATATCGTTTCCGCAGACTATAGTTGCGTTGGCGCCTATTGAAGCCCCTCGTCCGACATTTGTCTTTACATACTGATCCTTGCGTATCACCGAGCTCCTTGGATTGATGATATTGGTAAAGACCATCGAGGGGCCCAGGAAGACGTCATCATCGCATAACACTCCGGTATATATAGAGACATTGTTCTGCACCTTGACATTACGACCCAGCCTTACACCCGGCGACACCACTACGTTCTGGCCTAAATTGCAGCCTTCGCCTATTTCGCATCCTTCCATAATATGAGAGAAATGCCATATTCTGGTTCCTTTGCCTATCGTGCAGCCATCGTCAATAACTGCTGTCTCATGCGCATAATATTCTCTTTCCATATGCTTACTATTACTTAAAAAAACCGATTATGGTTTCTGTTATGTGTTCAAGCTGCTCTTCTGTCATTTCGGTGTGCATAGGAAGTGAGATCACCTCTTGTGACAGCTTTTCCGTAACAGGGTAATTCCCGGCAGAAAAACCGTATTTTTCATATGCCTTTTGCCGGTTCAGGGGAACAGGGTAGTAGACCATGGAGGGTATGCCTGCCTTCTGAAGCTCATTCTTCAGATCATCACGCCTGCCGTTGGTAATCTTAAGAGTGTACTGATGAAAGATATGATCAGACCAGCTTACTCTTTCCGGTATCTCCAGGCCGGGCAGGTTCCTGAGGGCATTATCATAGTAATCAGCTGCCGATTTCCTTGCATTGTTAAACTCATCAAGATGCCTTAGCTTGACTCTCAGAATTGCTGCCTGAAGGGTGTCCAGCCTCGAGTTGACACCGGTATGATCGTGGTAATACCTTACCTTCATTCCATGATTGCAAATACTCCTTGCCATTGCAGCAAGCTCGTCGTTATTGGTGAAAAGCGCTCCTCCGTCACCGTAGCAGCCCAGGTTCTTTGACGGGAAGAATGATGTACAGCCGAAGTCCCCTATGGTTCCTGCCCTGGATATCGTGCCGTCACGGAATTTGTATGTGGCTCCTGTAGCCTGAGCAGTGTCTTCAATAACAAACAGATTGTGCCTGCGGGCAATGTCCATAATGGCTTCCATGTCGCAGCACTGGCCGAACAGATGTACCGGTACAATAGCCCTTGTCTTCGGGGTAATGGCTTTCTCTATTGCTTCGGCTGTAATATTGAAACATGAGTAACATGGATCGGTAAGTACCGGTGTGAGTCCCAGCAGTGCAACAACCTCAACGGTAGCTATAAAGGTGAAGTTGGTTGTTATTACCTCATCACCGGGTTTAAGCCCCAGCGCCATCATTGCCACCTGAAGGGCATCGGTGCCGTTGGCACAGGAAATGACGTTACCTGCTTCAAGGAATGAGGCCAGCTCTTTTTCAAAGGCCTCAACATCGGGACCCTTTATAAATGCGGTTGATTCAAGGACATTTCTTATGGCTTCATCTGTTTCATTCTTAAGCCTGTCATACTGTGACCTGAGGTCAACCATTTGAATCTCTTTCTTCATCTGCTTCGTGAATCAGGTTACGAAGATAATATATTTTGACTTTTTCGGTCTGTCAGTATGTGCATCTCCAATTTTGTTTAAATTTGCATACTGGAGGCAAAGAAATGAGATACGACCTGATAACGATTATCAAAGAACTGATGTTCAGGCACGATTGTGTGATCATCCCCGGTTTCGGTGGATTTATCCTCAACTACGTGCCGGCAGTAATTGAGAAGTCGACAGGCATGTTCCATCCTCCTGCCAGGAGGGTAAGTTTCAACCGCAACCTTACACATAACGATGGTCTGCTGATAGGATCGGTAAGCAACACATTCGGCATCAACTATGGAGAAGCCAGGGATATCGTAGACAGGTTTACCGCTGAACTTAAGAAGGTCCTGACCCGTGGCGATGAAGCAGAGTTTGAGCATATAGGTGTTTTCAGAACAAACCAGGAAGGTGGGATACAGTTTGAACCTGACAGGGATGCCAACTATAACCTCGGATCATACGGCATGGAGTCATTCAGATATGAACCGGTTGCCGGATATGACGTAAGGAAAAGGGTTATTAAAGCAGGCAGACAGGTGTCTCCGGCAGGTATACCAGTGAGGAAATTGCTGATACGCGCGGCAGTGGCGATACCGGTGCTGATAGCACTGGTGGCAGTGCCTCTGAGAACTGATATATTGGGAACGCGGCTCGAAAAAACATCGCTCAACCCGCTTGCCGAGACCCAGCTGGAAAGCAACCGGCAGGCTATTGACGAGATGCCTGTTGTCACCGGAGATGTGGAGGCTGACACCGGTCAGCCAGCCTCACTTACCACAAGTGAAGACATTGTAACAGAAACTATAACAGCATCGTCTGAGAATACAGCCGCCAGTGAGCCTGCTGATGTTACCGCCGTTATAACAGGTCAGACAGAAGTTCCTTCAGAGACTTTGTCAGATGCTGAGGCAGAAGAATACTCCTTCTTCATTATTGCAGGAAGCTTTAAATCTGCTGAGAATGCAAAGGTAATGGCCACAAGGCTGAGGGCTATGGGTTACGAACCACAGATAATGGATGCACCTGATAACTTTACCAGGGTTGCTGCCAAAGGATTCACCGACCTCAGTTCCGCTACGGCAGAGAGAAACAAACTGGCAGAAACGATCGAAGGCCTCTGGATTCTCAGAAAGTGAGTCTGCTCCGCCATACATTCTCACAAACTTCCACACACAATGAATCTGTAAGCATTAGCTCACTTTAGTTCACTCTATTTGATTACCGCCCCGTTTTCGGTTTTTCTTTCGGGAACGACGAAGACCAGGTTGCCGCTGCTCTCTTCTGCGAGGAGTATCATGCCTTTCGACTCGATACCTTTTATTTTCCTTGGTTCCAGATTGACGATTACCGATACCTGTTTGCCGACAAGCTGTTCGGCGGTGTAGTATTCTGCTATTCCTGAGACGATGGTCCTTATATCAATGCCTGTATCGACCTTAAGCTTCATCAGTTTGTCAGTCTTGGGTACCCTTTCAGCCTCAATAATTGTGGCTGTGCGCAGGTCCATTCCGGTAAACTCATCATAAGTAACTGAAGGCTTTTCCGGTGGAGTTACTGACTTAGCCGATTCGTTGTCCATTTTTGTCTTCATCAGTTTTTCAATCTGTTTTTCAATCTGGTCGTCCTCAATCTTTTCAAAGAGGAGGCCCGGATAATCAATTTTGTGGCCGGGCTTTATCAGGTCATTGCTGCCTGCATCGTCCCATGTTGCATTCCCCAGTTTGAGCCACAACCGCAGCTTGTCCATTGAAAATGGTATGAACGGTTCGAGCAGCATCGACAGGCCGGCGGTTATCTGAAGGGAGATGTTAATGATTGTCTTTACACGTTCAGGATCAGTCTTTATAAGTTTCCACGGTTCGGTGTCGGCAAGGTATTTATTCCCCAGCCTGGCCAGGTTCATGGCTTCCTTCAGGGCCTCGCGGAAGCGGAAGTTCTCGAGGGCCTGTTCAGTGGCAATCCTGAATTGCGGTATCGACCCGAGTACTTCTTTGTCGTATTCTTCAAGTTTTCCTGTAGCCGGCACGATGCCGTCATAATATTTCGAGGTAAGCACTAATGTTCTGTTAACGAAATTGCCGAGGATAGCTACCAGTTCGTTATTGTTTCTTGCCTGGAACTCTTTCCAGGTGAAGTCGTTGTCTTTTGCCTCCGGCATGCTTGAAGTGAGAGCATATCTCAGCACGTCCTGTTTGCCGGGAAAATCAGTCAGGTACTCATGCAGCCAGACAGCCCAGTTGCGTGATGTTGAGATTTTATCATTCTCGAGGTTAAGAAATTCGTTGGCCGGAACATTATCAGGCAAAATATAACTGCCCTCAGCCCTGAGCATTGACGGAAAGATAATGCAATGGAAAACGATGTTGTCTTTTCCGATGAAGTGAATCATGCGGGTTTCAGGATCCTTCCAGTACTTTTCCCAGTCGGGGGTAAGTTCTTTAGTTGCCGAGATGTATCCGATCGGGGCATCGAACCATACATAGAGCACTTTACCATCGGCTCCCTCTACAGGAACCGGTACGCCCCATTCAAGGTCACGGCTCACTGCCCTGGGCTGCAGCCCCTGGTCAATCCATGATTTGCACTGTCCGTACACATTTGTCTTCCATTCCTTGTGTTCCTCGAGTATCCATTGTCGCAGCCAGGGTTCATATTTGTCGAGTGGCAGGTACCAGTGCAGGGTCTCTTTCAGCACGGGCATGCTTCCGCTTATTGCAGACCTGGGTTTCAACAGTTCTGTCGGACTGAGCGAGGAGCCGCACTTTTCACACTGGTCGCCGTACGCATTTTCATTTGCACAATGAGGACACGTACCTGTAATATATCTGTCGGCAAGGAAGCATCCGGCCTCCTCATCGTAATATTGCATTGAGGTCTTCTCTATGAATTCGCCCTTATCATACAGATGACGGAAAAACTCAGCTGCGGTTTCATGATGTATCCTGTTCGATGTTCTTGAATAGATGTCAAAGGCTATTCCAAAATCCTCAAACGATTTCTTATTGAGCTCATGGTACCTGTCAACTATCTCCTGAGGTGTGACCCCTTCATTTCTCGCTTTCAGGGTTATGGGCACTCCATGTTCATCTGAGCCGCAAATTGAAATAACATCGGTTCCCTTAAGCCTGAGGTACCTGGTGTAGATATCTGATGGAACATACACGCCGGCCAGGTGTCCGATATGGATCGGTCCGTTGGCATAGGGAAGGGCGGAGGTGACCAGTACGCGCTTAAAATTGCTCATTTTTGCCGGTATATTGTCATATTGATTAAATTGCGGCAAAGATAATAATTTTAAAATTTCAGGGCCGTGGCCACCATCGTTGCAGCGGCGTTAGGGAGGTAACAAAATGGATGCATTGTCGATCATTCCGCCATATCTTAAAAAGGGAGACAGGGTTGCGGTGGTCTCACCATCATACGTCGTTGATCGGGCCGCAGTAATGAATGCGGTTAAGATCATTGAAAGCTGGGGTCTGCAGGTGACAATGGGTGCCAGTTGTCTGGCGGCTGAGGGTCCTTTTGCAGGAACCGACAGTCAACGGATAATTGACCTTCAGCTGGCGCTTGATGACAGCACCGTAAAGGCCGTGATGTGTACCAGGGGAGGATACGGCATGAGCCGTATTATCGATAAAATTGATTTTACGGCTTTTGTAGCGTCGCCGAAATGGATTGTGGGATACAGTGATATCACAGTTCTTAACATGTGGGTGGGAACCCTTTTCGGAGTAGCTTCAATTCACGGTGAGATGCTTCTTAACTATAATAATCCTGCCAGGACAGCCAGGACTATTACCACGGTACGCGACCTGCTTTTCGGAAAGGCTCCCGAATACAAATGGGACGGAGTGACAGTAAACACCAACACTGCCAAAGGCATTTTAACGGGAGGTAACCTTGCAATGCTCTATAGTCTTGCCGGTACGATTGCCAGACCTGAGACAGAGGGGAAGATCCTTTTTATTGAGGATATCGGGGAGTATTATTATGCTGTAGACAGGATGCTTCAATCATTAAGGCTGGCGGGTATGCTTAATAATCTCGCCGGCCTGCTTGTAGGCGATTTCGGGGATATGCAGGACCAGAAGATACCTTTTGGAAAGAGTGTTGAAGAGATTGTCAGTGAGGTTGCTGGCAGCTTCGGGTACCCTATATTTTTTGGTTTTCCGTCGGGACATTCAGACGATAATCCTGCCATCTACCTTGGCAGGGAAGCCGCTATCACAGCCGACAGTTCCTCTCTTAACCTTGAATACTGGAATTAGAGGTGTCAGGTGCCGGGTATCGGGTATCCGGTATCATGTGCCGGGCGAACTCACGACCGAAGGAGGTAACCAGCAACCAGCAACCAGTAACCAGCAACCAGCAACCAGCAACCAGTAACCAGCAACCAGCAACCAGCAACCAGCAACCAGTAACCAGTAACCAGCAACCAGCAACCAGCAACCAGCAACCAGCAACCAGCAACCAGCAACCGTTTTTTCAGAACGCTGCAAGGAGCAGATCGATATCTTTTGAGAGCATACCGAATTTCTGGCCAAGCATTTCGTTGGTGAGTATTCCATTATACAGATATACACCATTGCGGAGGCCATGGTCATTTTTCAGCATGGGCGTTATTCCTCCCGAATCGGCCAGGTTCTGAAGAAGGGGAGAGAAGATATTGCTCAGGGCTATGGTGGCCGTCCGTGCGACCCTCGAGGGCAGATTCCATGCAGAAAAGTGTATCACCCCGTGCTTTTCATACACAGGATCCTGAAGCTCACGGCATTCTGTCGTTTCAATACATCCACCCCTGTCAATGCTGAGGTCTATTACAACCGAGCCTTTTTTCATCAGCATCACCATATCTTCTGAGATGTAATACCACGGACGAAGGTCCTCGAGGTCTATTGCCCCAATAAGCACATCGGCTGACTTCAGCGATTTGATCAGCACCTGGGGGTGAAATATTGATGTCTCGAGTCGTTGTCCCACCAGGTTTTGAAACCGGCGCAACCTGTTCACTGAGTTGTCGAACACCCTCACACGGGCTCCAAGACCCAGTGCCGCCCGGGCGGCATACTCACCTGCTGTATTGGCTCCTATTATCACTATATCGGTAGGAGTTATTCCGGTAATGCCACCAAGCATAACACCCTTGCCACCGTGAACATTGGAGAGGTGTTCCGAGGCTATCAGCACAGCGGTAATACCGCTTATCTCGCTCATCGACTCAATGACGGGGTTCATGCCGTCATGATCCTTTATCCTTTCAAACGAGAAGGCTGTAACTTTTTTCTTTATCAGTGCAGAGAGGGTCTCTTCTGACAGTTTAAGCACGTTAAGGTAAGACATTACCACCTGATTTGGCTTCAGCCGGGCTGCCTCCTCCTCACTGAACGGGGCTACCTTTATTACCACATCAGAGTCATAGACACCGCTGGCGGAGTTTATTATCTGAGCCCCGTGGTCGCTGAAATCCTTGTCAGTATACTTTGAACCAAGGCCTGCTCCTTTCTGGAGAAGCACCTCGTTGCCGTTCTCTACCAGCAGGTTTACCGCTTCGGGAGTCAGCGCCACTCTTTTTTCTCCTGCTTCTGTTTCCAGAGGTATGCCTATCCTTATCTTTTTGGTCTGCTGCTTGATTTCCAGCAGCTCTTCCTTTGGCATAAAGGCAGTATTGCCGAACGAAACCTGGTTACCCGATCCTTTTTCCCTCATGGTTTTCTACATTATCAGAACTTGATTTTCAAAGTTACGCATTTTTGATGTTTGAAGCCGTATATGTACATTCATGATTCGATTATTCTGGAACCGTCACTGTTTACAGTTATACGAACGGTTACAGTGCCGTCGGGAAGGAGGGATTCTATCTTTTCGGGCCATTCCAGGAAGCAGTAAAACTCACCTGTCAGATATTCTTCAATGCCGAAGTCGAATACTTCTGTAATTCTTTCAATGCGGTAAAAATCGAAATGATAGACCGGGTCGTTATCTGGTCTGAAGTATTCGTTTATCAGGGTAAATGTCGGGCTGACAGCAGTATCGAGGCATCCGAGTGTACGGCATATCTCTTTTATGAAAGTTGTTTTTCCCGCTCCCATCTCTCCGTATATTGCGAATATACGCGACGCCTTGTGTTCCTCCAGCAATGCTGCGGCAGCGGCAGGGAGGCTGTTCACTGTTTTTACCACCATTTTCATGGCCACAAAAGTATGAAATTATTTGAGCGGTTCGAGAGTTACCAGGGGGCATATCATCTCGTGGAGAGATATTCCGCCATGCTGAATGGTGTCGTTGTAGTAGGCGGCATAGTGGTTGAAATTGTTCTGATATACCAGGTAGTCATTGCCGGTGGCGAAGATGAATTTTGAACTTATATTTGGTGCCGGCAGTCCTGCGCTTTTCGGATTGGCAATTTCAAATACCTCCCTGGGATTATAAGCCAGGTTGCGGCCCAGCTTATAGCGTAGGTTCGGTGAAGTAGACCTGTCGCCCACAATCTTCAAAGGGTTTTTGACCCTGACGTTGCCATGGTCGGTGGTGAGAACAACAGTAAGGCCTGCTTCAGCCAGTGACTTAAGCAGCTCATTGAGAGGCGAATGTATAAACCAGGAGTGGGTTACGGAACAGTAAGCCTCGTCGTCGGCTGCCAACTCCTTCATAACTTCAGCTTCGGTGCGCGAATGTGATAGCATGTCGACGGAATTGTAGACCAGAGAAACCAGATCATAGTTGAGGTAGCTGCGGTGCTTCTCATTGAACCTCCTGGCTTCGTGGTTGTTGAGGAGCTTCTCATAGGCCCATCTGATATTCAGTCCCAGGCGACCAAGATGACTCCCGAGCAGTTTATCCTCATAGTTGTTTTTACCCTCTTCATCATCGTCAGCAATCCAGTACTCTGGCATTTTTTCCTTTATAGTCGCCGGCATGAGACCAGAGAACAGCGCATTTCTGGCATATTGAGTTGCAGTAGGCAGGATGCTGGTGTAAAAATCCTCACCGGCTATCCTGTAATATTCGCTTATCAATGGGGAGATGGTTCTCCACTGGTCGTACCTCAGATTGTCAATTACAATAAAGAAGAGGGGCTTCCCGGCCTTGAGCAGCGGAAATACCTTTTGTTGCAGTACTGAAGGGGAAAGCAGTGGCTTATCGTCGGAGCTGGCCTGTCCGAACCATTTAAGGTATGAGGCAGTAATGAATCTGGAAAATGAATTGTTGGCCTCCAGTATCTGAGCGTCAAGTACTTCACGGAGGCCGGCATCACTTGACTTACGGAGCTCGGTCTGCCAGTATACAAGTTTACGGTATACATCGTACCATTCATTTATGCTACCTGCGGTTGCTATCCTCGTCCCCAACTGATTGAATGATGCCAGGTAGTCTGTGGTGGTTTTTTCTGTAACCAGCCTGCGATGCTCGGTGTTTTTCCTGATGGCCAGAATAATTTGTGCCGGTTTAACCGGTTTTATAAGGTAATCTGCAATTTCAGAGCCGATGGCCGCATCCATTATTGCCTCCTCTTCGCTCCGTGTAATCATTATCACCGGTATGTCACGCCTTATCTGCTTTATCATGGCAAGGGTTTCAAGTCCGCTCAGACCCGGCATGTGTTCGTCAAGGAAGATGAGATCGTAATTATTGGTACGTACAAGATCAAGGGCATCATTGCCGTTGGTGCAGGTGTCAACCAGGTATCCCTTTGAATTAAGGAAAATGATGTGTGGCTTGAGAACCTCAATCTCATCGTCGGTCCAAAGTATCCTTATCTGTCTTGATGGCTCCTTACTCTGATTCATTGTCCGTTAAGATAATTTTCCCTGAAAAAGAGCAGGTATCGTAATGGATCGAGATCCTTTCTCAGTGTCTCAAGGTTACGGGGGCTGATGATAAAAGTTTTTGTATTTGAGGTTGTACTGTTCCTGACAATTTGCAGGGTGTTGAAATTGTTGTAGTATTCCATCGCATCATCAGTAGATGTGAATCCTCTTACTGTCATCATGATGAACCTGTTGTCAACAAGCTGTCCCTCAGCCCTAAAGTTCCTGTTAGTATGGTTGTCTATATTGTAGTTTATAACATCGAATGTTGCCTGATTGATATTGAAGGCGGGGTCTTCTATGATAAGCACAAACAGGTGTGACTCTTCCGGTTCGTAGAAGTAGATTTCTGCTGCTATCTGCCTGTCCTCCTCAATACGCAGTTCAGGTTTCTCCTGATCGAGAACCCCCATCAGTTCTCTTGCACGGGTTGCCTGTTCTGTTGACGGATAATCCTTTACCAGTGCTGACAGATGATCTCTGTATTCTTTCTCTTCTCCTGTTGCTGCATATGTCAGGGCCATCAGAAGACGTGCCTTTGGAATAAGCTCGTTGGCGGGTGCAGTGCTTATGATGTTTTCACATTCATTTCTTGCTTCCGGATACTTTCCTTCAAGGTAGAGTTCATAGGCTTTCTCGTACATTTCTGACATACGTATTTCATTCTCTCTCTGTTTCCTGAAATAGTCGGGGTCGGTAAGTATCTTCGAAAAATCAGAGTCAGGATGCCTTGTCAGCAGTGATTGCCTGTATGCTTCAGCCCTTGATGGCTCCTTTTCACGGTAGAGCAGATACAGCTGGTAATATGTTTGCGGGGTCAGATCGTGGTCAGGGAATTGTGATACCAGGCTGTTCCATGTACTTCCGGCACTCTGTATATCATCAAATTTTGAGGCAAAGACGCCTCCGGCAGTGTAGAGGGCATTAGCCGACCTCTCCCTTGAAATTGCCATCAGGGAATCATTTACAGGCAGGTTCCTGAGATAGTATTCCTGGCTCATGGGGTCGTCTGCCGAGGCTGCTGTATCACTAACAGCACCAGGGCTGTCATCACTTATCTCTCCCAATGACTGAATGGTTTGTTTGTTCTTTCTTCTCCAGTTATCCTCAAGGTTACGTTCACCCCACCTCCGGCGGAACTCTGTTCTTCCGAAGGTCAGGGCAGCCTGGTTGTAAAAATACCATTGGCCCTCCATCTCTATGTTGTCACGAAATCTTCGCTCGCTTTCATAGTATTGCCCCAGATTATACATATCTGATGAACTACCAGCCTCAGTCCTTCTGATCTCTTCCTGACGCACCTCCTCAATGATGCCGGCTATCAGCATTGACCTTTCCTGCTCGCTCATTGTCGCCACTCTTCTGAGACTATCCTCGGTTCTGATGATCTCAAGCTGATCAACCAGCTCTGAAAGATTTAAAGACCTGGTTTTTATGGCATTAAAGTCAGGGTATTGTTCATCAAGGAATACTACGGCACTGTCATAATAATTTCTGGCATTCAGATAGTCGGGGATATCGAAATAATGGCCTGCCAGGGCCAGGTAAGCTCTTCCTCTTCCGTTTGTTCCCGAGCCTCCCGACCATGCTGCCTGCCTGAAATAACCAAGAGCTTCATCGGTATTACCTTCCTTCTCAGAGAGTCTTCCAAGGGCATAGTATACCTGATCGAGATATTCTTTGTTCTTGGCATCTCTGGTCATTGAAAGAAGGTCGCTTTTGATTTTGGCAGAGCTGCCTGCTGAAACATCAAAGACAGTAGCCATGCCAATACGCGCATTGAATTCAACCTCATACGGAGGTCTCATCTTTATTACATCGGTGAAGGCAGAAATCGCCTTGTCGGGTTGGCCGGTCTCTCCATACAGCTGTGCCAGCAAAAAGGTAAGCCTGTATTTCTGACGTTTACCCTTTGTTTCCTCTACTGCCTTCTCAAGAGGATCAATCGCCTCTGAATACCTTTTCTGCCTCAGGAAGACATCAGCCAGGGTAGTATAATACATTGATCGCAGTGAGGATGGCATAGCCTCGGGATTCCCGGTTTCACCAAGTATCCTTGCCGCTTCAGCGGTATTTCCGGTCTCATTGTGTATCCTGGCAAGCCATATTGAACCTTCGGTCTTTATCTCCTGGTCGCTGCTGTTTTCACTGTTGAATGCTATTGTGGCTCTCGCCTGGTCATATTCCCTGAGGTAAAAGCGAGCTTTTGCCATAAGGAGGTACGCATCATCCACCCAGTTGTTATACTCTTTCCTGTTGTAGAAGTCTTCCTCCCGCAGGGGCTGGTTATCCTTTTTTTCAGGCCTGGCGGTTATTGACTTCAGGGTAATAAGCTTTGACATTTTCTGGATGGTCGCCTGCATATCGGCAGCGCTGACTTTTGCCGAGGAAGGATTGCTGAATTCGAAGAGAGTGAGAAGACCTCCGAAGTCATCATTATGAGCCCTGTTAACCTTGTCGACACCAGCCTTAAAACTTTCATAGCCATTGAAGTAAATGTTATATCTGGCTGTCAGGCTATGATAAAACCTGCTGGCTCCCGTATTCTTCTCAACTGAACAGGCAGATGCAAGAAATAGCAGCACCAGGCAGAGTACAAACTGATATGAATGCCTGAATGATCTCAAATGCGATATTTTATACTATAAACTGTTGTGAAGCGACTATAGTATAGCAAAGGTAATAAAAAATGGTGCTCCTATCAGTTGACAGAGACGACTTCCTTTATTTCCGGGACTTCCTTAATAAGGGCCTGCTCAACACCTGCTTTCAGGGTCATCATGCTGTAAGGACAGCCGTGGCATGCACCTGTAAGCCTTACTTTCACAACATTTCCGGGTGTTACTTCAACAAGTTCGATATCACCACCGTCTGATTGCAGATATGGTCTTACCTTTTCGAGGGCCTGTTTTACTTTCTCAACTAAATTGTCTGACATGGTATTTTAATTAATTATTACTCTTTTTGTTGGGTCTTCAGAATTATTTCTCTCATCTGTTTTATCAACTACTTTTGCTGCCAGTTCTCTAAATGCAATACCGCTTGCCGAATCTTCGAGTGCAACAGGTTTTCCTCTGTCTCCACCTTCACATATCGATTGCACCACCGGTATCTGACCAAGCAATGTCACGCCCTGTTTTTCGGCCAGTCTCTTTCCTCCCTCTTTTCCGAAGATATAATATTTGTTTTCAGGTAGTTCCGCTGGCGTGAACCACGACATGTTTTCAACCAGGCCGAGTACAGGAACACTTATCTTTTCACTTCTGAACATTGCAATACCTTTTATTGCATCTGCCAGTGCCACCTCCTGAGGGGTGGTAACCACAATAGCACCCGTTACGGCCACTTCCTGCACCATGGTCAGATGTATATCGCTTGTACCGGGAGGCAGATCAATTATTAGATAGTCAAGCTCACCCCAGTCTCCCTGGGTAATAAGCTGCTTAAGGAAATTGGAAGCCATCGGGCCCCTCCAAACAACAGCATCAGACTGGTCGACGAAAAACCCAATAGATAATACCTTAACGCCATATCGTACCAGAGGGACTATTATATCCTTGCCATCAGCATGTTTCACTTCAGGCTTATGGCCAGCGGTTGCGAACATTACCGGAATTGACGGACCGAAGATGTCGGCATCAAGCAACCCGGTTCTGTAACCCATTTTTGCCAGTGCTACAGCAAGGTTCACGGCAATGGTACTTTTTCCTACACCACCCTTGCCTGATGAGACTGCAATGATATTCTCAACACCGGGAAGCGGATCGTCAGCTTTCTTTTCCCTGGCCTGCATCTTTTCCACAACTATCTTTGGGGTGATTTTAATATCTGCTATCAGGGTATCCGGTCCCAGCTTTTCCTTTATCACTTTTACGCAAGTGCTTCGCAATGTGCTTATTGCAGGATCATTGGACTTCTCGGGCGACAAAATTACCGTAATGCCTTTTTCATCTGACGATACCGAGGCAACCAGTCCCATCGTAACTATGTCCTTCCCGGTTCCGGGATGAACAACTCCCTTCAGTGCCTCAAGTATACTCTCTCTGCTGTACATTGGAAATCTTTTTAAGTTTATTTAAATTAAATATAAATAACGGCAAAGGTAGATAAAAAAAATATTATAATAATTTACACTGGCTGGTCAGGATGCTTGATCGGGGCATAGTACCTACAATTCACTGGCAGGATCCCAGAAGCGGTCATGGAAATTTACAATGATGTCGTCTTCGATTATCAGACCTTCGTTTTCGAGCAATTCTCTCATAAGACCGGGTGTTCCAAAGTGGTGTTTGCCTGTCAGCATTCCGTTACGGTTTACTACCCTGTGAGCCGGAACAAACAGTGATTCTGCTTCCTGCATTCCGGCTTTGCTGAAGGCCGTGTGTGAGTTGTTCATGGCCCAGCCCACCATCCTTGCAGAGCGCCCTGTTCCGAGGTATCTCGCTATAGCGCCGTATGATGTTACTCTTCCACGGGGTATCTGGCGTACTACATCGTATACCCTATCAAAGAACCCATCGTTATCAGGATTCTTGTTCTTCCGGGAGGAGCGGGTCGATTTCATTGTTAAGTTCAAACTGAATATATGTTATCGGGATACCCTGCTGAAGAAATATTTTTTCATAATGCGTCTTGATGGATAGTATCTCTCCTTCGACACTGCTTTCATAGAGGTTATCGGTAGCTATCTTTATCTTCAGACGATTATGCTTCAGCACCCTGAGGGTATAATCAAAAAGTTGTTTGTTGTCGGTCTTCAGATGTACAATTCCTTCCGGTGAGAGGAAAGAGCGGTATGCATTCAGAAAGAGAGGGCTGGTGAGTCTTTTTTTTGCTCTTCTTTTTTTCACCTGCGGGTCAGGAAAGGTAATCCAGATTTCATCCACTTCAGCCTTGTGGAAAAATGAACGGATGAACTCTATTCTCGTACGCAGGAATGCAACATTTTTCAGTCCGTGGTCGAATGTGGTTTTTGCCCCGCGCCACATTCGGGCACCTTTGATGTCGATGCCGACGAAATTCTTTTCAGGAAAAAGCATTGCCAGGCCTGTTGTGTATTCTCCCTTGCCGCATCCGAGCTCAAGAACCAGGGGTTTATCATTCTTAAAGAAATCGCTTTTCCACCTGCCCTTAAGGTGGTAATCCCTGCCAAATACTTCATCCAAACCGGGTTGCAGTACAAAGTCCCAGTTCTCCATTTCGGCCCACTTGCTGAGTTTGTTCTTTCCCACTCTGTTATCTCCTTTTCCCTACTGCCTTCTGATCTTTATCCCGATATCATAGACTCCCTTCAGGACTTCGGTACGCATTGCATGTTCAATTACAAACCTGTATGTACCTGATTCGGGGAAGTAGACGTTCTGCCGATAGCTGAGGTTCAGTTCTCTTATGTCTCCTCTGCCGCTTCCATATCTTCTCCCTCTTTCATCAGCCAGCATATATTCGAGTGTATCTGTTATCTGCTCTCCGCCAGGGGCGAATGTTGAGACGAACAGGTATATATTCCGGTAGGGATAATCAGATCCGGTACGAAGATTAATATCTACTCGTGCAGGAGTGAGGGTGTCTGTGATCTCCGCCTCAAAAACCGGTTTATTCTGACGGTCCCATTCATTGTTCCTGAAATCGGCATGATCAAAATACATTATCTCAGGATTACATGAAACAGTTATGGCAGCTATAAGTGCCAGCAAAGAGAGCTTAAACTTTCCGGTTCCTGTTACCATCTGGCTTTCTGAACTTCTTTTTATATTTATGCTTAGGCCTGCTTTTTGGGGCCTGTTTGTCAAAGCGTGTAATACTATCGTTGTTGGTATTGTTATCTCCCTGTTTTGCCGGGGCATACTGATCCTCTCCCTCAATCAGTTTCTGAGGCTTCTTTCCTGCGCGGTTCATCTCCCTGACACTCTTTACTCTGTCAACCGGGACCGGTGTCATGTTCAGGTTGGAATACTGATCCTGAGAATACCAGTATATTCCCTTGTGCACCTCCATTTTCTGGAAGTAATATGTGGCATCTGCTGTTTCAAGGGGTATCTCTTTGTGAGGGAATCCCTTCTGGGCATCGATATAGCAGTCGACCTCATAACTCAGGCAGCATTTAAGTTTTCCGCACTGGCCAGCCAGCTTCTGCGGATTCAGCGATATATCCTGGTACCTGGCATGCGCTGTCGTGACAGATGCGAAGCATGTTATATGAGTTGCACAGCAAAGCTCCCTGCCACATGAACCTATACCTCCTATTCGTCCTGCCTCCTGTCTTGCTCCAATCTGCCGCATCTCAATCCTTATCCTGAACTCTTCGGCAAGTACTTTTATCAGTTGTCTGAAATCGACTCTTTCATCGGCGATATAGTAGAAAATTGCTTTTGTTTTGTCTCCCTGGTATTCAACATCACCAATCTTCATATCGAGGTTAAGACTGTCTGCTATCTCGCGCGACCTCAGCATTGTCTTGTCTTCGAGGCTTTTTGCCTCTTCCCATTTAATTATATCGGCCGGTTTTGCCTTCCGGTATACCTTACGCATTTCATCTATGGGAGGTATTGTCCGCAGCCTCTTCAGCAGTTCGCGTACCAGCGGGCCGGTCATCGACACCCTTCCGATGTCATGTCCCGGCGATGCCTCTACGGCTACTATGTCGCCTATCTCAAGTCTTAAATGGTTGATGTTACGGAAGAGACCCTTACGGGTATTCTTGAACCTGACTTCGACGATTTCTTCCCTGTCGGGACATACATTAAGGTCGCCCAGCCAGTTCCAGGCATCCAGTTTGTTAAGTCCTCTTCTGTATTTTATATCGGGCAGGCTTATCTCCTCAGGGGTTCCGGCCTGCAGGTTTTCATTATCAATCATATCATTTCTATAAAGCTGTTGCGTCTTTCCTCTTCCGGTAATACTGTTATTCTGTTTTCCGGTGACTCCTCAGGCAACAGCTGGGAATATTTTGTTTATATATTGTAACGGCAAAAGTAACTAATTCAGATCTTATTATCAAAATCAGGACTTTATTAACTTCAATACCTGCAGCGAAAGGTCCAGGAAGATGATCTTTGCATTGCCATTGGATTCGATATGGTAGTGGGCAGTATTGAATTCTCCGTACAGAGATGTTATATTTCTTTCATTGACATACGGGTAAAACTTCTCCGAGAAGCCCGACTCTTCATTTGTCATGAAGGTAAGATCAGCGTTGCCGTTATTGCGGTTCATAACAAAGTTACCCCTGATAAGTCCCAGGCAGTAAGCAAGAAACCTTTTTTGTGCCTCCCTTCCTGTGGCAGCCATATTCTCCGACCATTCCGAAAGGGCTGCCAGGTCTCGCTTCCAGGCATGGCGCATCAGGGAACGGAAGCTTTCCAGATCAGAATTTGGTTCGTCGGCATCTCTGGTTATTGTGCTGGCTTTTACCAGGTTGCCGTTTGAGACATATGCTATTTCACTCGCTTTTTCCGGTGTCAGAGAGTATTTGCCGGCCAGGTAGGCAGTGAGGTCGCTGCTGCCCACACCTCTGAACCTGGTAATCTGGCATCGCGAGAGTATTGTGGGGAGGATTCTGTCAGGCTCCTCCGAAACCAGGAGGAAGAGTGTCTTGTCGGGTGGCTCCTCAATAAGCTTCAGCAGTTTGTTGGCAGCTGTCTGGTGCATCTTTTCAGGCAGCCAGATGATCATAATTTTGTATTCGGCTTCGAAGGTTTTCAGACTCAGCTTGCGCAATATCTCAGATGCTTCGGCAGCATAGATTATTGCCTGGGCATTTTCAACATCCAGGGCATTGAGCCATCCGTTAAGATTAAAAAAGGGACTGGCGGTGACGAAAGACCTCCAGTCGGGCAGGAAGTTGTCACAAACCGGGTCGGTAAATTTTTTGGTACGGAAGATTGGAAATACAAAATGCAGGTCGGGGTGGATAAGTTTCTCATACTTAATGCAGGCGGGACACTCTCCACATGCATCTGTATCAGTGCGCGAAAGACAGGAAATATACCGTGCGTACGCCAGGGCCATGGCAAAATGGCCGCATCCCTCATTGCCTGCAAAGAGCTGTGCGTGGCTTACGCGCTGGTCTGATACACTCTTGCGCAACCTCTCGGCTATCTCATTCTGCCCCGGAATATCTCTGAAAAACATTGGAACCGCGTTTTGCTGAATTACAAAAATAGAAAATAATGCTATTGTACACACTTCTGCGATGAGAGTTGGCAACTGATGAATAAATCCCCTGGTTCCTGACAAAAGAATAATTTTTCAGACCACCTGCTGTTGTGCACCGGTGAAGGAGCAATAAAAAAATGATGAAAAAAGTAGTAATTTTGCAGTTTGGATACGCAATTTAATATTATAAACAGGCTTAGGTTATGAAGATGATAGAAGATTTTAATTTCAAGGGGTTGAAAGCGATTGTGAGGGTGGATTTCAATGTGCCGATTGACAAAAAGAGTTTCACGGTTACCGATGATACGAGAATTAGAGGCGCTCTGCCTACAATAAAGAAGATTACGGGTGATGGCGGGTCGGTGATCCTGATGTCACACCTTGGCCGACCGTCAGGCCGCGAGGAAAAATACTCACTGAAGCCGGTTCTGCCTGTGCTTGAGCAGCACCTGGGTTTAAAGGTGAAATTCGCTGCCGACGCTCTTGGTGAGGAGACAGCAGCCATGGCCGGTGACCTCAGGCCCGGTGATGTTCTTCTTCTTGAGAATGTCAGGTTTTATCCTGAGGAGGAGGGTAAGCCTGTTCTTCCTGATACGGCAACTGAAGAGGAGAAGAAAGCCGCAAAGGCGGAACTTAAGCTCAGGCAGAAAGAGTTTGCAAAGACCCTTGCCGGATATGCTGACGTATATGTAAACGATGCCTTTGGAACTGCTCACAGGGCACACGGAACAACAGCGGTAATTGCGGATTATTTTACTGAAGACAGGAAGATGTTCGGCTTCCTGATTAACAGCGAGCTTGCAGCTATGGACACGGTTCTGACGAGTTCGAAGAGGCCGTTTACTGCAATTATGGGCGGAGCAAAGGTGTCTGATAAGATACTTATAATAGAAAACCTGCTTGGTCGATGCGACAATCTGATAATCGGAGGCGGTATGGCCTATACTTTTATCAGGGCTATGGGTGGTAATATCGGCAAGTCGCTCTGCGAGGAGGACAAGCTCGATCTGGCTCTTGAGCTTATGGCTAAGGCCAGGGAGAAGGGCGTGAATCTTCTGCTGCCGGTTGACAGCGTAAACGGTGACAGGTTTGATGCATCTGCTGATGTGGAAGTTACTGATGCCGACAAGGTAGGAGACGGATGGCTGGGTCTGGATATTGGCGAGAAGAGTATTGATCTTTTCAGCGATGTTATACTGAAATCAAAGACGATACTCTGGAACGGTCCTATGGGTGTGTTCGAGCTGGAGAAGTTTTCGAAGGGAACCTCAGAAATTGCAATTGCTATTGCTGAAGCAACGGCTGAAGGCGCTTTCAGCCTCATTGGGGGAGGCGATTCCGTAGCTGCCATCAACAAAAACAAACTGGCAGATAAAGTAAGCTATGTCTCCACAGGGGGCGGTGCCATGCTTGAGTACATGGAGGGTAAAAAGCTCCCGGGCATCACTGCCATCAGGGGTTTTTAATAAAATGATGAACAGGATATCCCTTATAATACTGTCGGGTTTACTGACGCTGGTATCATGCAAAAAGGACGATGATAAGCGCCGCGGTGAGAATGTTATCGATAACCGGCTATACCAGAGCGAGCTTTCCTTCTACGCACTGGGATTTCATTTTGCAACAGCTTCGCTAACCCGCACTGACGGATCTCCCTTTCCTGACATAACACTAATTGCAGAGACAGGCGCCGGAGGTGTCATTACTTCAGTGGTCTTTAACGGACCGCCGGCGCTCAACACTTCCCCTTTTTCGCTGTATGGTGACTACCAAAGTGAAAGTGAAGCGATTACGGCTTTTAACAGCATTCTGACGTTTGAGGCTTCTGACTTTATCTGGACAGAGCTGGGCCGGCAGGTAGCTGCAAATCAGGTCTGGCTCTACCGGTCGCCGGACTCGCACTATGCAAAGTTGGTTATCCTTGATGTTATAACTGAAGAGCGCGACGGACTGCCATATGCTGAATGCAGGTTCAGGTGGGTCTATCAGCCAGACGGAACATCAAATTTTCCTTATTGAAATGGAGTTTCCGAAGGAGATATTCAATGTTAAGCCTGCAGATTTTGAATCTCTTGCACTGTCGGTCTTCAGGTACCAGTCGGAGTTCAATCCTGTCTATTCCCGGTTCATTAACCTTTTAGGCACCGACTGCGACAATATAGAGTCACTCAGCCAGATTCCCTTCATGCCTGCAGGATTTTTCAGGAACCACAGGGTTGTCAGCAACAGCACAGCAAAACCTGAACTGGTATTTACCAGCAGCGGCACGACCGGTTCAGCTGCATCGAAACATTATGTATTAAGTGCAAGAATGTACGAAGAGAGCTTTACCAGGGGCTTCAGGTATTTCTACGGCGATCCTTCGAACTATGTCATTCTGGCCATGCTGCCTTCATATCTTGAACGAGAGGGCTCATCACTTGTCTATATGGCAGACAGGCTGATAAGAGAGACAGGCAGTCCTGCAAGCGGATTCTATAAAAACAACTACTCCGACCTGCTCGTGACGATAAACAGGCTAAGAGGGTCGGAACGCAAGGTAATCCTTCTCGGGGTAACCCACGCCCTTCTTGACCTGGCAGAGAACCATGCTTCCGATTTGTCGGAGGTGATAATAATGGAGACAGGTGGCATGAAGGGTCTGCGGCGTGAAATGGTCAGGGAAGAGCTTCACGGGATTCTGAACAATGCTTTCGGAACCCGGACAATCCATTCGGAGTATGGCATGACGGAGCTTCTGAGCCAGGCATATTCAGAAGAGGGAGGCCTCTTTCACACCCCTCCGTGGATGAAGGTTCTGGCCGGAGATATCAATGACCCGATGTCACTTACAGACTCTCCGGGAGCATCGGGAACAGTAAATGTAATAGACCTCGCAAACTTCTGGTCGTGCTCATTTATTGCAACCGCAGACCTCTGCCGGCTCCATGACAACGGAACTTTTGAAGTCACCGGCAGATACGATAATTCTGACATAAGAGGTTGTAATCTTCTTTCTCTGGCCTGAC
>CAZMSH010000010.1:72491-108576 GCA_964568875.1 uncultured Rikenellaceae bacterium
ACGATAATTCTGACATAAGAGGTTGTAATCTTCTTTCTCTGGCCTGACTTTAATCTTTCCGGCGGCCCTTCAGTATATACCCGGTAGTCATTCAATAGTACTTCAGTAAACACCCGGTAGTCACTCAGTCGCTCCGGCTCACCCTGGTCACTCCGGTACCCTCTCCAATTTCTTGAACTCTATGAACAAAAAAAAAGCCCCCTTCAGTGAGGAGGCTTTTTCATTATATGGTTTAACTAAAACCCCAGCTTAGCACGTATTTCTGAAGGCACGGCATCCTTGTGAACCATTATAAATATAACCTTGGCTTTCACATAGCTTTCCGACATGTTGAGGTAACCACCATATTTGTTCCTCTCGGTACCCCATGAGTTTTTTGTGACATAATACTTTGTACCGTTCTGGTCTTTCACTATTCCGGTAACATGCATCAGGTGGTCGTCAGTGGTTGTGAAGTTTTCGTACCCTGCCTGCCTGATCTCCTGTGTTACGTTAACTTCGGGAACCGGGCCCTCGAACTGAAATGCAGCCTCAGTTCTCTGCGCCGGTGTCATCTTCTCAAATCTGGCCCTGTCGGTTGTGGAGTATGAATCGGGAATTGCTGTTATAGCAGGGTTGATGGCTACGCCGTTGGCATGTGAGAAGCCTTTTTCGCTTACGTCACCATCCCAGTTCACAGTATACCCCTTTTCAAGCGCGTAGTCCATTATTTCTACTATCTCATCGATTGGCACATTGTAGAAGTGAGCATGCGCCCAGTTGTCAGGTATCTCAAGAGGAAACGAGGTGTAGAACGGAACATGAGAAAAGGATGTAATCTCAACATAGTCATCGGGATTAATGCCCAGTTCTGCTGCAAAAGATTTCGGAGTATAGCTCTTCCCTTTGTAGGTAAATCTTTCGGGAACCTCACCCAGATAGATATCAAGAAGACTTTTAGTCAGCTTGAGGTATTCATCACTCTCCCTGCGGGTGTCTACCGGAACCTTGGCAATGGCCCCAACGAACCTGTTAAGTTCACCATGGTTATGAACCGGCGAATTGTAGTTGATTCCGCTGTAAACCTCCTCCGGAACAATACCGTATTCTCTGAAAACATTCATGAAGTTGTGGGAAAGACTGCCCTGGCCAAGATTGCCGTTACCCCTGCGCAGATAGTTGTCACGCATCCTTTTTAGATAGTTGTAACGGACTATGAACATTTCTGACAGGTCGAATTCACCTTTACCCATTCTGATAAGCTCAGACTCAATGAATGATGTGGTAGCGAAACACCAGCAGGTTCCGGTGCTGGCCTGATTCTTTACCGGTGTAGCCTTGAGGTCGACAACACTTGTAAACTGATACCCCTTCTGGGGTTCTGCCTGCTGAGCCCTTGAAGCCCTTTGTCCGTGCAGCGTGAGCGTTAACGTTGCCAGCAGGATCAAACTTAAAAATCTTATTTTCATGCTGTTAAATAATATTTGGTTAATGTTGGTAATTAATTGAACTATGCAAATATGGGATTTTAAACCTTAATGAAAAAGGACTTTTCCCGTAAAGCCAGGTTGAGGACAAAAGAATGAAGGGAAACAAGTTTCATTTGTCTCCGGCTTTCCTGCCTGCAACCAGATTATAGCTGTGGTCTATGAGTTCTCTGATCATTGCATCTTTAAGGGTTCCGTCTATTCTTACGGTGTTCCAGTGTTTCTTGTTCATGTGCCATCCCGGAATAACAGATGAATACCTCTCCCGTAGTTCTATGGCATACCCGGGGTCGCATTTCAGGTTTACACTCAGATCACCTTCGAGATTGGCCAGGGCGAACATCTTTCCCCTCACCTTGAATACCAGGGTGTCGTCACCGAAGGGAAACCCCTCTGTCACGTCCGGTAATGAAATACAATAGTCCCTGAGTGTCTCAATGTTCATATAATATACTATTTAATATTACGAAGGTGTCACAAAAATTACCCCGATGTAATCCGGTAAATCATAAAATCTTACAGTGTGGGATAAAATGCATCTTCGATATGCTCGACAGAGAAGTTCTTCCCATCTGTTACCAGGGTAATAATATCAAACCTTATCTCCTTGTCGATGCCTTTTTTTTTCACATACGTTTCGGCTGCGAAGATCAGATGTCTTTGCTTTGGGGCAGTCACAGCTTCCCGTGGATGTACCTGATACCCTGACGTACGGGTCTTCACTTCTGCAAAAACAATATATCGGTCATTTTCGACTATCAGGTCTATCTCTTTTTTGCCTGCCTTCCAGTTTTTTTCAGCTATGGTGTATCCTTTTGAGATGAGCAGCCTTTCTGCCATCTCCTCTCCGACCTTCCCCAGCGAATGCGATTCAGCCATGTTTCTGCTATTAATGAAAGGCTATGGGATGTCTATAAGTTTGTTTCTTATTGCAAACAATATCAGGCTGGCAGTGTTCTTTGACCCTGTCTTGCTCAGCAGGTTGGCCCTGTGTTTGTCTACTGTTCGCTTACTTATAAAAAGTGTATCGGCAATCTCCTGGTTTGACAGTCCTTCACATATCTTCATGAGAATCTCCTTTTCCCTCTTTGACAGGTTGGCCTGCCTTATCTCTGTCTCACGGGTCTTGAATTTCTGTATCACATTATACAGCAGCTCCTGTGAGAAATAGCTTCCGCCCTTTATTACCGTTAAAACAGCCTCCTTCACTTCCTTTATGTCGGAGTCTTTCAGCAGGAACCCTTTTGCTCCCGCGTCAACCATATTGTAGTAATACTCTTCTTCACCGTACATTGATAGTGCCACAACACTGACAGCGGGATAGCTTTGCATTATCCTGCGGGTTGCCTCAATGCCATCCATCTCCGGCATGTTGATGTCCATCAATATCAGATCGGCCTCTGTTTCTGTCATCAGATCAAGCAGTTCATTGCCGTTTGCTGCCTCACCGGCCACCCTGAATTCAGGAGACGTGTCGAGCAGCAGCTTCAGTCCGTTCCTGAAGAGCTGATGATCATCGGCAATTATTATGCTTATTACTTTATTCTCTTCTTCTTTTGTCATATATCATGTTGTTACTTTTATCAGTGCATGAGTGCCTTTATCCGGGGCGCTCTCAAGTATGAACACCCCGTTTATAGATTTTACCCTGGTTTCGATATTGGAGATACCCATTCCTTTAATCTCACCCGACTTCAGCAGTTCCTGGTCAAATCCCCTTCCGTTTTCTGCAAAATGCAGGGTAACAAATTTATCGTGCCGCTTTAGTTCTATCTCAATTTTTGTAGCTCCGGAATGTTTTATTGAGTTGGTAATCAGCTCACAAACAGCCCTGTAGATAACCACCTCTGAATCGGGTTCTATCCTGACGTTGTCCATGTTAGTCTTGAACTCAATGGGTATGGCCCTGGCCTGGTTGAGTTTTGTGGCAAATGAGTTTATTGCGCTTGCAAGACCGAAGTTGGTAAGTATATGCGGACTGAGGTTATTGGATATCTCCTTGAGAGTGGCAATGGCTTCGTTGGTCATTGAGTTTACGCTGGCAAGGATCTCATTGCCTCCTTTTCCCGACACTTTTCCGGTGAGCGCCGACAGTGACATCTTCACTGAGGAGAGCAGGGGACCCAAACCGTCATGCAACTCTTTGGCAAAGCGTTTTTTTTCATTTTCCTCGGTATTTATGATTGCGTGTATTACCCTCCGCTCGGCCCTTATACGCTCAAGTTCAGCCCTTTTGAGCGAATAGAACAGTTCCTGAATCAGAATCACGCCCGCAAAAATCATTACAGATATCAGCACCCCCAGCCATTCATCGAGCAGCATGAGCTTTTCGGTAGGTTCGCCCCAGAAAAAACTGATCAGGTGTATGAAGGTTCGCACCGACATGGTAACAAACGAAGCCGACAGCAGTATCCACGACAGCCTGTATTTTGTCAGCTTCATAAACCTGATGGCAATCGACGCAGCAATTATCTGCAGAATGATTGAAATTATTATGGCTACCAGCCTTACCATTACAGCGGATTGTTTTTTTTCGGTGGAACCGGGGGCCATCAGGTAACCCGCAGGTACCTGAAAGCGGCAGGTCATTCCTATGCAAAAATAGGAGATTATTTCATATTGTTGTCATCATCTGCCGTTTGCGGCATTGTTTGGCCGGCAGCGATCACAGGATGAAAGTAAATATAGAACAGGGTGAAAAAGACAAACGGATTTTGTCCGAGCTGATCCTCAAACGAATTGTTGGCAAGGAAGTTGACGGCAAAAACGACAACAAAAACCCTGAATATTAACAACTTATAGATGCCGGTCTTTATCACCGCATATGAATACAGCCCAATGTAAAGTATCAGTCCGGTTATCCCCAGGGTCAGCAGAATATAAAGGTACTGACTGTGAGGTTTCATTCCGCGGCCCGCGAGCGGAGAGCCGTTCTTTTCAAATCCGTAATCAACAGCCAGCAGGATACTCCCGGTTCCCCAGCCAAATACCGGATGCTCCTTAAAGGCCTGCCATGAAGCGCTCCACTGGTCGAGCCTTTCGGTAAAAGAACCTGCATAGGACTCACGCTTTTCAGTTTTGCGATATATGTACAGGCCCCTCATTTCGTCATGTACCCTGATCATAAATCCTGGTCTGCCGGTGTTCCGGTAATTTGTTATACCCTTTTCAACGGCTTCAATGTCGGCCTCGTTCAATTGTATAAAGTCGTTGCTGTCTTTTCTCAGCCCCTTCGAAGCCATATACCTGAAAAGAGTATATTTCAAATAGTCACCCGACATATCAGCACTGTCGAAATCAAGCTCGCTTACAGCGTTCCATGCATCCTTTAGTTCAGTTTCAGCGATGTTTATCATAACCAGGTTCCCGTTTTCCCTCATAATGGCATTTGTGTCATGATAATAGTAATAGCCTTTGTCGCTTTTTACTGGCAGTGAACTTAGGTCTGTATCATTTTCATGATGTGTTTCATGGTAGATCCTGATAAATGAAACGGCTGTAAGTGCAGTAATTAATAGTATAAGAGTCGTTACTGATAGCTTGAGATATGTTCTCCTTTCCGCTGCCAGCCACATAATGATCAGCAGAATCAGCACCCCGGCAAATGAAGCAATTCCTGAGAGAGACCTGAGGTAAAAGAGATAAAATATGAGCCAGCCTGAGATTGCCAGTCCGGCATAGTGCCATCCCTTACTGCCGGTTGCCTGCCTTGTCAGCGGGGGAAGCTGGAACGCAGCCAGAATCAGCAGGATGCTGTAATAAAGGCCTATAATAAACGGAGAAGCATCACGGAATTCATAATTAGACAGTATAAGCCTGTTTGAAATCCCGATTAGTGATACCAGAAATACCGATGCTATAAAGAGGAACAGGATCAGCCTTACACGTTTTGCATCCGGCACCGGTGAGGTTGAGAATATTACCGGCAGAATCAGGATTGGAAGTTTATGTAAAAGGTCGTTGAAGAATGCGAAGTGAAGATCTTTCGACCACAGCAATCCGGCAACATTCAGGCCGTAAATCAGAGACAGAGCCACTGCCGGCCTGTCTGTCGCGAATACCCTGAATCTCTCCCTGAATCTTCCCTGTGCGATCCAGTTTGCCGCCATTATTATAAGGCTAACCGTTGCCATATACCTTGATACAGGCATCATCGTAACCAGCAAGCAGATTGATCCGTACCAGATCCAATCGTGCAGTGACTTTCGCGTTAAGCCATTAAGGGATTTCATGGTCGATTATTATCATGCAAAAGTATTGTTTTATTCCAATGATGCAATCATCCAGCATTGTGGTTTGGGAGCCACATATACCGGAATAATTGCAGGTTGAAAATAACCTCATAAATCAGACGTGATGAATTATGGTTCAGACTGTTGACAAATGACTGAAAAGAGGTTAAAAATTTGTTAAAAACTATCATGGCAATTGCCATCTTACAAGGCATAAAGAGCCGTAAATTGGCATTCCCGAATTCACAATTATTTAATATTCGGTTGATTTCAAAATCAGATAATTAGAGTAATCTTGTGCCATAAAAATTATTCACTTAAAACCATAAAATTATGATGCAACTATTGAAGCGCTTGTGTATGATCACGGTGTTCCTTGGCATTACCGGCATGTTGCTGGGTCAGGGTTCTACTACCTCGGCCATGAACGGACGCATTCTCGATGAGGAAGGACTGCCTCTTCCGGGAGCTACCGTGCTGGCTGTACATGTTCCCTCAGGAACACAATACGGAGTGATAACCAATAACGGGGGATTCTTTACGATTCTGGGTATGCGTCCGGGCGGACCGTACAGTGTAGAGATCTCTTTTGTGGGGTACGAGAAGGCATCTTTTAATGAGATAAATCTCTCTCTTGGTGAATCTTTCGTGCTTAATGCCTCTCTGCTGGAAAGCAGGGTCGGGGTTGGAGAAGTGGTTGTTGTCGGAGCCAGGCCGCCTGTGTTCAATTCTGAGAAGAATGGAGCTTCTGTAAATATCAGGAGGGACCAGATTGCCGCCATGCCGACCATCTCAAGAAGTATAAATGATATTACCAGACTGACTCCTCAGGCCAACGGCAACCAGATTGGTGGCGGTAACTACCGTCAGAACTACATTACGGTAGACGGAGCTCAGTTCAACAACGCTTTCGGTATTGGAACAAACCTTCCGGGTAATGGTACCCCGATATCTCTTGATGCACTTGATCAGATATCGGTCAACATTACACCGTTTGATGTCAGACAGAGTGGTTTCATAGGAGCCTCGGTAAATGCGGTGACCCGCTCGGGAGACAATGAGTTCAGGGCTTCTGTCTATAGTTTCATGCAGAATGAAAAGTACAAGGGCAACCAGGTTGGCGAGAATACCTTCGACCGCTCACCTGCAAGCTACAACCTTCTCGGGATGCGCCTCGGCGGTCCGATTATCAAGAACAAACTCTTCTTCTTCCTGAGCTATGAGAGGGAGAACGAAGAGGTTCCGGGTCCTTCACGGGTAGCTTCAACTCCTACCAGTCCGCCAGACTATCCCAACAACATTGCCAGACCTTCAGAAAGCGACCTTCAGATGATCAGCGACTACCTCAGGGAGACATACGGTTTTGAAACAGGTCCTTACCAGGGATATTCATTTGAGAGTCCGGGTCAGAAATTCCTCGCCAGGGTTGACTGGAACATTGCCCAGAACCATAAGTTCAATATCCGTTACAGCCTTATGGAAAGCAAGTCTCCAAGTGATCCAAGTACATCCTATTCTCCTTTTTCTTCGCTTTATACAGGACGAAGGAGGGATATGGATGCAATGTGGTTCCAGAATTCAGGCTATTTCCAGGAGAGAAACTTCTATTCGTTATCTTCTGAATTAAACTCCTATTTTGGAGGCGGAAGGTTTGCCAATACGCTTCGTTTCACCTATTCTTTCCAGGATGAGCCAAGAAGCACCGGTGCCAATAAGGATTTCCCGTTTGTAGATATTCTTCTTGATAACAGAGTATACACCTCATTCGGAACAGAGCTCTTCTCATACGGCAACCTGCGTGAAGTCACCACAGTTACTCTGAGCGATGACTTTTCATGGTCTCTGGGCATCAATAATTTCACTGCCGGAGTGCAGTATGAGACCAACAGTACCAGAAATGGTTTTATGAGGTTTGGCTCAAGCTTTTATGTATTCAACTCATGGGATGATTTTGTAAATGGTGGTCTGCCAAGGGCTTATGGAGTTACCTTCTCCAACACGCCGGGTTACGAACAGGCTTTCCCGACATTTAAATTCAGTCAGTACTCTGCATATATACAGGACGAGGTGGTTGTAAGTTCGAAGTTCCGCTTTGTTGCCGGTCTGCGTCTCGACCTGCCGACATATCCTGATCCCCTCGCAGAGCATCCAATTGTTGCAACAATGACATTCGGCGAGAACAAGTACAGTACATCAACCCTGCCAAAAACACAGCTGATGTGGTCACCGCGCCTCGGTTTCAATTACGACTTCAAGGGTGACCGCTCTCTGGTAATGCGTGGTGGAACAGGTATCTTTACCGGACGTGTTCCGTTTGTATGGATTGTTGCACAGGCCGGAGATGCCGGAATGCTACAGACAACACAGACCTTTACCGGGGGTGATGTGCCCGGTCCGTTTAACCCTGACATAGGTGCATACTATCCTGCCACACAACCCGCTGTTGGTACTGTGGTGCCAAGGACATTCACCATGATTTCGGAAGATTTCAAGATGCCTCAGTCATGGAAGAGCAGTCTTGCTTTCGACGCCAACCTGCCATGGGGATTGAAGGCAACCTTCGAGGGTATATACAATAAGGATATCAACGCCACCTTCTTTGTTAACCGCGGCCTTAAGGATCCGTCACCGCTTAATGTAGCCGGATACCCTGACAACAGGCTTATATATCCTTATACTACATCTTCCACAAACGTTAACAAGTATTATCATGTAATTGACAATGCCGGTAATCTTACGACATCTACTACCGGTATTGGTAGCGGTGTATCACCAATTGTACTTGAAAACAGGAAGGGTGGATATTACTATTCATTAACTGCAAAACTAGAGAAGAGCTTTGACAGGGGCTTTACTGCCATGGTAGCTTATACTCACAGCCAGGCCAAGAATCTGGTTGACGGTGGAGGAGACCAGGCTTCATCGGCGTGGAACGGAAATGCCAACGTAAACGGCGCCAACAATCCTGAACTGAGCTATGCAAGCTACATCGTTCCTGACAAGATCATCGCCTCTGCTTCCTACAGGCTTGAGTATTTCAATGTCGGAGCCACTACCTTCTCACTCTTCTACGAAGGTGGTTCACAGGGCAGATTCTCGTATGTATATACAAGTAACATCCTTCGTGATGGTGCCGGTTCAAACAACCTTATATATGTGCCCAAGGATCCCAGCGAGATCACTTTCGTCGACCAGACCGTAGGTGGCACTCTATGGACAGCCCAGGAGCAGAGCGATGCATTTTTCGCATACATTAATCAGGACAAATACCTGAGCGGCCGCAAGGGTATGTACGCCGAGCGTAACGGAGCAAAATTCCCGTGGAGAAACCAGGTTGACTTCAAGGTGATGCAGGAGTTCTTCGTTAACGTAGCAGGCAAGAGAAATACCATTCAGGTAAGTCTTGATATCCTGAACTTTGCCAACCTTCTCAATTCAGACTGGGGCATTGCAAAACGCTACAATCAGGGTAATATCCTGAATATGACCAATGCCAACAGTATCGTTGCAGGAGGCGCAACAAGACCGACGTTCAGGCTGAATCCTCTTAACAACCAGATGATCACCGAGACCTTCAGTGATAATATTGGTTACGGTTCAACCTATGCAATGCAACTGGGTATACGATATATCTTTAACTAACTGTTAAAGCTTAATCCCCTTTTTCACAGAATGTAGCAGCCGCCCCGGAAACGGGGCGGTTTTTTTTGCACACCGCTATCAACATTAGTGTGTTGATATGTTTATTTCTCTGTCAGAATCCTTAAAACTGAATTAATATTACCGTAATGTTAAGATAATCAGAACAGACCCATTAACTGGGTTAATAATTAACATCTTTCTGTTGATAACTCTGCCTTGTATAAGGTTGCATGCTTTCCTATTTTAGCGGAACGGAGATAGCGAACCGGTGGTCGAACCTAACCAACTTAATTTCAGGTATTAACATTTTTTAAGGGTATTCTTTTTATGAGTGATTTGTTTGTGAATGAGCCTTCGGTTGAATTAACCGATGATAGTCAGGTTGTTGCGCTAAAAAGCGATGAAGCGGAGCATAAACCGGATACAAAGCCGGAACAGGGCCTTCAGCCTGAAAGAAAAATCTATTCACATGAAGAGGCAGTGGCTGCCAGCCGTGAATATTTCAATGGTGATGACCTTGCTGCCAGAGTGTGGGCCAATAAGTATGCCCTTAAAGACTCATACGGAAATCTGTATGAAAAGACGCCTGATGATATGCATCGCAGGCTTGCGTCTGAGATATGCAGGATAGAGAAGAGGTACAGGAACCCGTTGCCCGAAGAGGTTATCTACAATACTCTTAGGGATTTTAAATACATCATTCCACAGGGTGGGCCCATGACCGGAATTGGCAATGATTTTCAGATAGCCTCGCTTTCAAATTGCTTTGTTATAGGAAACGACGGTCACTCAGACTCCTACGGCGGGATAATGAAGATAGACCAGGAGCAGGTGCAACTAATGAAACGACGCGGTGGTGTTGGGCATGACCTGTCACACATAAGGCCAAAAGGGTCTCCCGTTCTTAACAGTGCACTTACTTCAACAGGGGTGGTTCCGTTTATGGAACGGTATTCCAATTCCACACGCGAAGTGGCACAGGATGGTCGCAGGGGTGCTCTTATGCTTTCAATATCCATCAAGCATCCTGATGCCGAATCATTCATTGATGCAAAACTGGAGAGCGGCAAAGTTACAGGGGCAAATGTTTCTGTTAAGATCACCGATGAGTTTATGCAGGCGGTGGCAGACGGGAAGAGCTTCCGTCAGCAATATCCTATTGACGCACAAAACCCTAAATATGTACGCGATATTGATGCCACAAAACTGTGGGAGAAGATAGTCCATAACGCCTGGCAGTCAGCAGAGCCGGGGATACTCTTCTGGGATACCATCAAGCGTGAAAGTGTGCCAGACTGCTATGCCGATCTGGGATATGACACTGTCTCTACCAATCCGTGCGGCGAAATACCGCTCTGTCCGTATGACTCATGCCGCCTTCTTGCCATTAACCTCTTCAGCTATGTAAAAAATCCCTTCACGCCTCAGGCCAGCTATGAAATGGAGCTTTTCAGGGAGCACGTCGGTCTTGCACAACGTATAATGGATGATATCATCGATCTTGAACTTGAGAAGATAGATGCTATAATTGCAAAGATTGATGGTGACCCGGAAATTGACGAGCTCAAAAGAGTTGAGCGCAATCTCTGGGCAAATATCAGGCATAAGACGGAAGAGGGCAGAAGAACCGGAATAGGTATTACTGCCGAGGGAGATATGCTGGCAGCACTGGGGCTGCGTTACGGATCTCCCGAGGCTAACAGTTTTGCAGTTGAAGTACAAAAAACACTGGCGGTAGAAGCATATAAAGCATCTACCTACCTGGCAATGGAAAGGGGTCCGTTCAAAATCTATGATGCCGCCCGCGAGGCCAACAATCCGTTCATTAAGAGATTAAAAGAAGCCGATCCGGTATTGTATGAAAATATGGTTAAGCACGGTCGCAGAAACATTGCATTGCTGACCATAGCACCTACGGGCACTACCAGCCTGATGACACAGACAACCTCAGGAATTGAACCGGTATTCATGCCTTACTATAAGCGTCGCCGAAAAGTCAATCCCAATGATAAGGATGTGAATATAACTTTCGTCGACGAGGTGGGAGATTCGTGGGAGGAGTACCTTGTGTTCCATCATAAGCTTATTGACTGGCTGAGGATCAACGGATATGATCCTGACATGATGAAGACGATGAGTGATGATGAGATTGCTGAAATTGTTGCAAAGTCGCCGTATTACAAGGCAAGCGCAAATGATGTTGACTGGGTGTCGAAGGTAAAGATGCAGGGTGCTATTCAGAAATGGGTTGATCACTCAATCAGCGTTACCATCAATCTGCCTGCCGAAGCGAAGGAAGAGCTGGTAAGCGAACTCTATCTTACCGGATGGAGAGAGGGTTGCAAGGGAGTGACGGTCTATCGTGACGGGTCGCGGTCAGGAGTACTTATTGCGGCAAAAAATGAAAACAACAAGCAGACAGGAGAGAGACCACGCAGGCCGAAGGCGCTGGAGTGTGATATTATAAGATTCAATAATAACGACGAGAAGTGGATTGCTTTTGTGGGCCTGCTTAATGGTGAACCATACGAGATCTTTACCGGTCTTACCGACGAGGAGACCATGGTTATCCCCAAGACAATTACGAAGGGTAAAATATTGAAGGTTAAGGATGAAGATGGCACCAGGTACGACTTCCAGTATACTGACAGGTATGGGTACAAGATTACCATGGGTGGTCTTTCGCGTGCCTTCAATCCTGAGTTCTGGAACTATGCCAAACTGATATCAGGGGTGTTAAGGCACGGCATGCCAATCAATGATGTCGTCAATCTGGTTCAGTCTCTGCGACTCGACAGTGAATCAATAAACAATTGGAAAAACGGAGTCGAGAGAGCTCTTAAAAAATATATCCCCGACGGAACCAGGGCAAAGGGCAAATGTACCCAGTGCAAGTCAGTGAACCTTGTCTATGAAGAGGGTTGCCTGACCTGCAAGGACTGCGGTCATTCGAAATGCGGATAAAGAGTGGCATAAGGGCATAGTGTCATAGTGACATAAAGGAAAAGAGTAACGGGTCTGAATCAATTTGAAAATTGATCAAACCCGTTACGTCATTATGCCATTATGCCATTATGCCATTAAGCCATTACTTTATCACCCCCAGTTCCTTTCCAACCTTTGTAAATGCTGCGATAGCCTTGTCGAGGTGTTCGGTTTCGTGGGCAGCCGAGATCTGTACTCTGATTCTGGCCTGTCCCTTAGGAACTACAGGATAGTAGAATCCTATAACGTATATCCCTTCATTGAGCAATTTAGCAGCAAAATCCTGTGACAGTTTGGCATCGTAGAGCATAACTGCACAGATGGCCGATTCAGTTGGCTTGATGTCGAATCCTATCTTCTGCATCTTCTCCATAAAATAGCTGGTGTTATTATGGAGCTTGTCCTGGAGATCGTTTGTCTCGGTCATCATGTCAACCATCTGTATTCCGGCAGCAGCCACCAGTGGTGGAATTGAGTTGGAGAAGAGATATGGTCTTGATCTCTGGCGCAGCATATCAATAATTTCACGCTTGCCTGTTGTGAAGCCTCCTATGGCACCACCGAATGCTTTTCCGAGAGTTCCGGTGATAATTTCTATTTTACCCTTGAGGTTGAAGAGCTCGGTCACCCCGCGGCCCGTTCTGCCTACTACACCTGCTGAATGAGACTCATCGACCATTACCATGGCGTTGTATTTTTCAGCCAGCTGATATATTTTATCAAGAGGAGCCACGTTACCGTCCATTGAGAATACACCGTCTGTTACTATTATTCGGAACCTCTGGGCCTGTGCCTGTATGAGCTGCTTTTCGAGATCTTCCATGTCGGCATTGGCATATCTGTAGCGCTGCGCTTTACAGAGACGTACGCCGTCAATTATCGATGCATGGTTCAGGGCATCTGAGATGATGGCATCCTCTTCTGTCAGCAGCGGTTCAAAAACGCCTCCGTTTGCATCAAAGCATGCTGCATACAGTATTGTGTCTTCGGTTCCGAAGAACTTTGCTATTTTCCCTTCCAGCTCCTTGTGAAGGTCTCCGGTGCCGCAGATGAAACGCACTGATGACATTCCGTAACCGTGCGTATCAAGAGCCTTCTTGGCGGCTTCCACCAGTTTCCTGTTGTTTGACAGGCCAAGGTAATTATTGGCGCAGAAGTTCAGCACTTTCTGTCCTGTTGTGAGTTCAATCTCCGCCCCCTGGGGTGAAACGATAATTCTTTCTCTCTTGAACAGGCCGGCCTCATCTATGGCTGCGAGTTCCTTCTGCAGATGTTCCTGATAATTTGTGTACATGGGTCTGATCTATTTATTTTTTTTGGTTCAGTATAAACATTTTGAATGGCAAATATATCAACTTTGTTCTTAAATGGAATATATTAGCGACTACATACTTAAATGATTTTTGTCAGAAAAAATGGAGTTATTTTTTAAGATGTTTGCTCAGATTTGAAAAGGGGCTGAGACATTATTGCTGAAAATATTTAATCAAAAAAGGATCTTATATGAAAAACATTCTGGTAACCGGGTCTGTCGGACAGATTGGTTCGGAGCTTACGCTTGAACTGAGAAAAAGGTATGGTAACACCAATGTTGTTGCCGGTATCAACAGGACACTTCCAACAGGAGAGCTGGCCGAATCGGGCCCCTTCGAAAAGGTTGACACCACAAACGCAGATGAGTTGGCGGGTATAGTTAAGAAGTACAACATAGATACTATTTATCACCTTGCTGCTGTTCTTTCTGCAGTAGGAGAGAAGAATCCGGCACTTGCATGGAATATCGGCGTAAACGGTTTGTATAACGTTCTTGAGGTTGCACGGGAGAATAATTGTGCAGTCTTCTTTCCAAGTTCGATTGGTGCATTTGGGCCCACCACGCCGCTTGACAATACGCCTCAGGACACTATTCAGCGTCCTACCTCAATGTATGGTGTAACCAAGGTCACAGGCGAGATGCTTTGTGACTACTACTATCTTCGTTTCGGGGTAGATACACGCGGAGTTCGCTATCCGGGCATCATCTCGAATGTAACCCTGCCGGGCGGAGGAACAACGGATTATGCTGTAGAGATATACTATGAGGCAGTTAAGAGTGGTAAGTTCACATGTCCGCTGGGCAAGGGCACCTTCCTTGACATGATGTACATGCCTGATGCTATTGATGCTGCCATCGACCTTATGGAGGCTGATCCTTCAAAGTTAATCCACAGGAATGCCTTTAACATTACGGCAATGAGTTTTGACCCGGAAATAATTGCTTCAGAGATCAGGAAGCACATTCCGGGATTCGTTATGAACTATGATGTTGATCCGATGAAGCAGAATATCGCCAACTCATGGCCAAACAGTATGGATGATACCGCAGCCCGCAAGGAGTGGGGTTGGGATCCGAAATACAATCTCGAATTGATGACAGTGGATATGTTGAATGTGATAACAGAAAAGCATAAGAAGGGTCTTATCTGATTTTTCATGATTCACCATATTCTTCAGGGGGCTGTCTGCAGAGATGGCCTCCTTTTTATTTTATATCTTTGTCTCCTGCATCGAAACCAGATATGACATGACAACCAGCAATGTGAGGGTGCGCTTTGCACCCAGTCCGACCGGGCCGCTTCATATTGGCGGTGTAAGAACCGCCCTGTACAATTATCTATTTGCACGCCGGCACGGCGGAACCTTTATTCTGCGTATCGAAGACACCGACCAGGGAAGGCTGGTTGAGGGAGCCGAGGAGTATATCATGGAATCACTCAGATGGTGCGGAATAAAAGTTGATGAAGGTGTGGCTGAAGGCGGCAGCTATGGGCCTTACAGGCAGAGTGACCGTAAGGAGAGATACCGTGACTATGCAGATATGCTCATTGATAGTGGCGATGCCTACTATGCTTTCGATACCGCTGAAGAACTTGAAAGGCTCAGGACAGAACATGAAAAACGAGGTGAGACATTCCTTTACAATGCAGCAGTAAGAGGGTCGCTTGTCAACTCATTGTCTCTTTCCGGCCGGGAATGGAGGTCGAGGATCGATTCAGGAGAGCCCTATGTAATCAGGTACAGGATGCCTGAAAACCAGGATATCTCTTTCACTGACATTATACGCGGCGATATTGTTGTCAACAGTGCGACCCTCGATGACAAGGTGCTTTTCAAATCGGATGGCATGCCTACCTACCATCTTGCGAATATTGTTGACGACCATCTGATGGAGATCACACATGTAATCAGGGGAGAGGAGTGGCTTCCTTCACTGCCACTTCACGTGATGTTGTACCGCTCATTCGGCTGGCAGCCACCGGTCTTTGCCCATCTGCCCCTGTTGCTGAAACCGACAGGTAAGGGTAAGCTGAGCAAGCGCGACGGTGATAAAATGGGCTTTCCCGTTTTCCCTCTCTACTGGCCATATGGTGAAACAGCAAGAGGGTACCGTGAAGATGGGTACTTTCCTGAAGCATTTGTAAATATGCTTGCCCTGCTGGGGTGGAACCCGGGATCGGACAAGGAGATTTTTTCGATGGAGGAGCTTATCGGGGCTTTCTCACTCGACAGGGTGGGGCGCTCAGGCTCAAGATTTGATCCGGAGAAAGCCAAATGGTTCAACCGTCAGTATCTGATGATGAAGAGTGATAGTGAACTTGCGGAACTCTTTCACGACGAGATTCGTGCCAGGGGTTGCGACGCTCCGAAAGATAAAGTGCTTAAACTTACTGAGATGGTAAGAGAGAGGGCCGTTTTTGTCAGCGATTTGTGGGAGCAGTCAGATTTCTTCTTTATGGCACCGGAAGAGTATGATGCATCTGTGTTGGCTAAAAGATGGAGCAATGAATCGCCATCACAGGTTGCCGGGCTTATCTCATTGCTTGAGCAGACTGATGATTTCAGCTCAGCTGCTACAGAAAGCCTTGTAAAGTCATGGATAGCAGAAAGAGGTTATAACACCGGGGCGATACTTAATCTCTTTCGTCTGCTGGTGGTAGGTGCCTCACGAGGGCCTCATCTGTTTGATATTACCGGGTGGCTTGGAAAGGAGGAAACCATTAACAGGCTAAGGTCAGGACTGAAAAGACTTACTTCATAATATGGTTGTTCCGCATAAAGGTGATCTTATAAATTTGCACACCCACGATTCAGATCGTACTCAGGGGGTTTTTGCTGTTGAGAACCTGATGATTCATGAAGGAAGAATGCCCGATGCTGTTGCTGATGCTTTCTCGGCAGGCATGCACCCCTGGTTCCTTAAAAAGGAAAATATTGCAAAGCAGCTTGACCTGTTGAGTCAGGTGGCTGATGATGAGCGTGTTGTTGCCATAGGCGAAGCTGGTTACGATCGTCGACGGGGTGCATCGTTCGAGCTGCAGAAGGAGGTTTTTGAGGCACAGGCAAGGCTGGCGGAGGAGAAGAGAAAACCACTGATAATTCACTGTGTAAAGGGGTATGATGATCTCTGGGCTTCGAAGCATAGAATAAAGCCTGGCATGCCATGGATAATTCATGGTTTCAACGGAGGCATCAACCAGGCAAGGCAGCTGGTGGCAGGCGGTATGTACCTTTCACTTTGGGTGAAGTCAGTGCTTAACGGAGCGCTTGACCCGGTGCTTGCAGCCATCCCCCATGAGCGTATATTCCTGGAGACAGACGGCTTTAAGGTAGGCTTGGATCTGGTATATGAAAGGGCGGCAATGGGTATGAAGATTAATACAGGCTTGCTTGCTGACAGCATAAGGAATAACTACCTCTCTTTATTTGTCTAATAATCTGTTGTCTCTTTTCTGAATACGTTAATCATATGTTAAAGAGGCATTGCGGGGCTTGTTGAGAAACAATTGCCGGAGCTTTATTGTTATTTTTAACAGCCGGTCTTATGATGGGCCGTCCGTTTTTTACAGACGTCAAAAGAAAGTTCAAAATATTATTTTGGTTATGCTGGAATTCAGGAATGTTGTCATTGAGATGAAACCACTGGCAGACAGTTATTTCAAAAAGAGTGGCAACTGGGGTAGTGAGTATACGTTTTCTAATCTTTTTATATGGAGAACGAACAATCAGACTGCGATTGCCGAGCAGGATGGCTTTCTGTTTGTCAGGTACAGGTTAGGGAGTAAGTATTATTTTCTTATGCCTGTGGCCGGGCATGAAGGAGCAGACAGTGTGAAAGCAGTAGAGAGCCTTATAGAATACTCATCGGGGCTTGGTTGTGATCTGGTGATAACAGGCCTGGGAAAGGAAGGGGCCGAAAAGCTTGAATATTTAATGCCAGGCAGGTTTGAATTCAGGGCGAAACCTGAATGGTTTGACTATTTATATAATGCCAGCGACCTCATTAATCTGAAAGGATCGAGATACCAGGCCAAGAGGAATCACATCAACAAGTTTGAAAGATGGAATGGGACAGATACCTTTGAAGAGATGCATGCCGGCAATATTCCTTACTGCCTTGAGACGTATGAGAAGTGGGTAACCGAGCATCCTGATCTTGACCTCCGGGCTGAGAGCCTGGCTGTTCATGAGGCTCTTAACCATTTTGACCAGCTGGGACTTAAGGGTGGCCTTAACAGGTATAATGGCAAGGTATGCGCTTTCACTGTGGGAGCTGAAATCAACAGCGAGGTATTTGTGATTCATATAGAGAAGGGACTTACCGACTGTGTCGGCGTTTATGCCGTTATTAACCGTGATTTTGCAAGACATGCCTGTCAGTCATATAAATATATAAACAGGGAAGAGGATATGGGTATTGAGGGATTGAGGAAGGCAAAGCGCTCCTATTACCCTGCGATGTTGCTTGAAAAATATGTAGCCGAACTAAAGAGTTGAGAAGATGACAGGTTATCCCAACCCTTCTGACGAATCTGAACTGAGGCTCCTTTGGAAGGAGGTATTCAACGACACTGATGAATTCATTGACAGCTTCTTCAGCAGAAGATATTCTGTTGACTCGGCATTGATATACAGGGAGGGAGGCAGGATAGCATCGATGATTTTTTTCCCGCGCTATGACTTCAGGATTGAGAGAGAACATTATGGTCTGGGTTATATATGCGGGGCTGCAACATTACCGCAGTACAGGAGCAGGGGTCTGATGGGGCAGCTGATAGAGGCATCGCATGAAGCTATGAGGGAGAGAGGTGACAGGTTTGCAGCCCTGATACCTGCATCTGATTCACTTTACGGATATTACAGGAGGTATGGCTACCATGAACTTTTTGTACGCAGCAGGCTTAAGGTAAACCGGGATGAGAAAATCACCGGTGCAGGCTATACACTTCAGGCAGCAGATAATACAGATCTCATATATGGTCTCTATCTGAAAGGGATAAGTCCGCTCTCTTCGGTTGTCATTCAGAGTCGTACAACTTTCGATGCTGTGGTTAAGGAATTCAGGCTTACAGGAGGTGATATTCTCGTAAGCAGCGACAGCAGCATTTACTGTTTTGTACGACAAGACGGTAAAGGATTGTATGTGAGAGAGGTGTTCGGCAGACCGGCAGATAAAAAAGTGTATCCTAAGCTGGCCGCTGCCCTTATGGAACACTATCCTCAGGTCAGCAGCGTTGATATAGAGGTCCCTTACGGTTTTGCGGGACCGGAAAGTGAAACCTTCAGAACGGGTATGGGCAGAGGATTGACGGACGAAGCCGGATCTCTGCTGAAACATGTTACTGGAGCATATATGAAATTCATGCTTGAAGATTAACTAAATTGGCAGGCTATGTTAAAGTTTAAGGTGTTAGTAGCTATTTTGGTTCTGATCCCGGCAATACAATCCGTTTCGGGTCAGGTCCTGAAGGATGATCCTGAACTTGATGCCAGGGTCAGAAGGTTCCTTGACGATACCCGGGGATCATGGTACGATATGAATATCCCTTATGCCGACGGGCAAAAGATGTTTGACATCATAGTTGAGAATGGCTATACCAGAGCCCTGGAGATAGGCACTTCAACGGGACTGTCGGGCATATGGATTGCATGGGCGCTCAGCAAGACGGGAGGCAAACTGATTACCGTCGAGATTGACAGGAGCAGGCATCTGCGGGCGGTGGAAAATTTCCGAAAAGCAGGCCTGTCAGAATATATTGACGCACGGCTTGCCAATGCACATGACCTGGTGCCGAAGTTAAAAGGACCATTTGATTTCGTTTTCAGTGATGCTGATAAAGATTGGTATGAAAATTATTTTAAGGCAGTTGATCCGAATCTTAAAGCCGGGGGTTGCTATGTAACCCATAATATTTCAGAACGTGGATACAGGCGTGGGCAAAACACAGGCTACCTGGAGTTTCTGAGAAGCCTGCCGGGTTATGAGACAACTGTTTTTACGGCTGGAGGAGGGATGTCAATCAGCTATAAAAAGAGCAGATAACAGATACTGCTGATCTATTTAAAAAGGGTTATGATGGAAGAAAACAGACTAGAAAGAAAACTGGGACTTTTCCCGGCGACAAACATTGTAGTGGCAAATATGATAGGTGCGGGTGTTTTTACTACGGCCGGCCTGTTGCTTGAAGGGCTGGGGAGTCCGGTAATGATGATCACTCTTTGGTTTGTTGGAGGTATAGTTGCCCTGTGCGGAGCATTGTCTTATGGTGAGCTTGGCATTGCCATGCCCGGAGCCGGGGGCGAGTATCTTTTTCTTTCACGTCTTTACAATCCGCTTGCCGGGTTTCTTAGTGGCTGGGTCTCTTTTATTGTTGGTTTTTCTGCTCCTATTGCAGCTTCCGCAATGGGGTTCAGTGAATACATGATCAAGGCATTTCCTTCCCTTGCCGGTGTGGGCGGTGATACAGCCTTTCTCTCACCAGAGTGGATAAGCAAGATACTGTCAGTTGCTGTTATACTGGTATTTACAGTAATTCATTACCGCGGGATAAAAACGGGGGCTAAAGTACAGAACACACTTACCATAGTAAAGATAGCTACGATGGTTGTGTTGATAGCCGCTGGTTTTGCAACCGGCCGGGGCGACACCTCTCACTTTGCCTGGAGCACAGGCAGCCTTGGCGGATTTCCGGGGATGAAGACAATGGGTCTTTCACTGATGTGGATCATGTTCGCCTACAGCGGATGGAATGCTGCCACATATGTAGGCTCAGAGATAAGAAATCCTGCCCGCACCATGCCGGGATCCCTGCTATGGGGCACCCTTATAGTGATGATACTTTATGTTGGGGTTAATGCTCTGTTTGTTTATAGCATTCATCCTGAAGACATGAAAGGAGTAATAGCAGTGGGTGCATTGTCAACAGTCAGGCTTTTCGGGCAGAATGCAGGAACTCTCTTCTCCCTTCTTATAGCATTTGCCCTCTTTTCTTCACTGAGCGCATTTATAATTATAGGACCAAGGGTTTATTACTCAATGGCACGTGACGGATTGTTTTTCAAGGCCGTATCAAAGGTACACCCCCGGTTTCACGTACCGTCAAATTCAATACTGTTACAAAGCGCTATAGCCATACTGTTCGTTCTTTCAGGCACTTTCGACCAGATACTTACCTATCTCGGATTTTCTCTGGGGATATTTCCCCTTTTGGCTGTAGCCGGAGTTTTCATCCAGAGAAAAAGAGATCCTGAGGCTGTTCGCCTTCCGGGATTCCCTGTGCCACAACTGGTTTATCTTCTTGCCGGTGTTATGATTCTGGTTCTGTCATATCTTGAAAGGCCCATGGAGTCTACAATAGCGCTTATTACCGTAATGGCCGGAATTCCTGCATATTACTATTTTAAGAGCACTGTTCGCCGGGAATAGCATTTTCGGGTACATACTCATATCTTTGCCTAATGATTTACAGGGATAAGGATGAATGGTATGACCGTACCGAGATGGCCATTGGTAAAGAGGCTGTTGAAAGGCTGAAAAAATCATCGGTACTTGTTGTCGGAATAGGAGGCGTCGGAGGCTTTGCAGCCGAGATGCTGGTGCGTGCCGGTGTTGGAACACTGACAGTGGCAGATGGTGATCATGTTCAGACATCAAACCGGAACCGTCAGTTGCTGGCACTATGCAGTACCGAAGGTCAGATGAAGACAGATGTGATGAAGGAGCGTCTTCTGGATATTAATCCTGATCTGCAGCTGACCCTAATCCCGGAGTTTATTCGTGATGAACGCATGATTGAGGTGCTGGAACCACGATTCGATTATGTGATCGATGCCATTGACACTCTCTCCCCGAAGGTGTTTCTTATATACCATACCATTAACAGAGGTATGAAGCTGGTAAGCTCAATGGGTGCCGGCGGCAGGTTCGATCCTTTGCGTATTGCAGTATCAGATATTTCTGAAAGTTACGGCTGCACCCTTGCCCGCATAGTGAGGAAACGGCTGCACCGCCTTGGAATAAGGGAGGGATTTAAGGTTGTATGGTCGCCGGAACCGGTTGCAAAAGAGAAAATCATGAAGGTCAGCGGAGAAAGAAACAAGGCTTCAGCTGTGGGTACGATCTCGTATATGCCGGCTGCTTTCGGGATAGTAGCTGCCTCAGTAGTAATAAACGAGCTAGCAGGTATACCCCGATAAGTATAAATTCCCTGCTTTTACTACCTTTATTGCTGAATCAGTTTTATGACAGCCAAGAGTTGTTTCTTTCAGGAACCTGAGTAATATAAACTCCTTAGCATATGACGAAGAAGACCTATTTGTTGATTGTAATGGTGTTGGCACTTGGTGCCATCCTGATACTGTGGCCCGGAAAGAAGTCAGGATCAGACAGCCGTTTAACGGCAGCCCTTGACTCACTCTTCTCAGAGATGAAAGCTGATGAACCCGGAGGCAGCTTTATGGTAATGAAGGATGGTAAGACTCTTTGGAGCGCATCATACGGGCTGGCCGATATTGAAACGAACATGAAGTTTACCGGCAGTACTGTTGCCAATATCGGCTCAATATCAAAAACCTTCGTGGCTTATGGTATACTCATACTTCATCAGCAGGGAAAACTCTCCCTCGATGATAAGATAAAGGAGTATTTCCCCGATTTCAGTAATGAAGAGATAGCCGATAAGGTTAGAATAATTCATCTGATAACCCATACATCGGGCTTGCCGGACAGCAGGGATGTAAGTTCCAACCGTGAGTTTTTCCTCACTGCCGGCGATGAGGAGAATTTTGCACCTCTGAAGCTTACTGACTCCCTTGAGTTTGAGCCGGGAAGCAACTGGACATATTCCAATCCTGCCTACAACGGTCTGGCTTTGATCATCGAAAAGGTAACCGGAACAAAATGGCAGGAGTTTATCAGCGAAAACATATTCAAACCTTCCGGTATGAAGACGAGCACTATCACTGACGGCAGCTGGCCCGACAGCGGTGTAGCCCACGGGTATCGTCAGGTTGACGGAACCTGGGAAGAGTACGATTACGGTGAGTTCCCAACGTTCAACGCTGCCGGCAACGGGGGAGTATGGAGCTCAGTTGAGGAGCTGATTAAGTATGTTGAGGCTATGAATGATTGTAAGTTCATTGATTGTGAGACTATTGCAATGTCAAAGCGAGTATGGGAGTTTCCCAACTGGAAGGGTTCCGAACCTTCAACCCAGGGACTCAGCTGGGTAGTGACCGGTCCGGGTGATTCCGGCAGGAGCCTTTGCATTGAACATACCGGCTCACAGGGAGGCTTCAGGGCTCATCTCATGATCTATCCAGAAGAAGACATCATTGTGTCCTGGATAACCAACAACAGCCAGACCTACTCTGACCAGATCAGGAAGGTACTTGCGGAACACGGGTACATCAAAGACGTTATAAGCAGCTACTTTGAAGATTAAATAATTCCCGGTACCCGATACCTGATACCCGGTACCTGATACCCCTACTTCGCTTTCTTCAGAAACGGTACTCCCTTTACCATCCATTCAGGTGCCGGCTTTCCTTTCATGTAGTGATCATAAAACTGCTCCATACGTGTCTGGAAGTCTACCTGGTTCTCCCATTTTGCAAGATGGTGGTCTTCACCGGGGTATGAACACAGAATTACATTTTTACTGTTAAAGCGCAGCGCGTTATAGAATTCCACCGCCTGAAGCCACTCGACCGATCCGTCATCAATTCCGTGGAGCAAAAGCAAGGGTGTATTCATTTTTCTTGCATGATATACGGCAGACTGTTCGACATATAGGTCAAAATCGTCATACGGGTTTGTGCCGAACCTGCCCTGGCCGTAGTGGTTATAGCTGTGCTGATTCGTTCCTGATGATTTCCACAGCTGGTTGAAGTCACTAACCAGGTTTGAGGCCCCTGCTCCGATTACAGCTGCGGCAAACATGTCAGAGTGAGTCACTATATAGTTGCCTCCCTGTCCGCTGAAGCTATGCCCGTGAAGGCCAAGCCTTTTCATATCAACATATCCGAGTTCGTTGACTTTATTCACTGCAGCCTCTATACACTCAAGCATGTCGGAATGTGTGGTCCTGGTCCTGAAATGAATGTCGGGCAGCAGCACGAGGTAGCCGTTGCTTGCGTATTTCGGAAACATGGGAGTATCACGGTAGATGACCCTTGACCACCTGTTAAGGTTTTGCGAGTTCTTTTCATAGAAATCTACCAGCATCGGCAGCTTATCGCCCGGCTTATAGGTGTCGGGCACCATGAGCACTCCCTGCAGTCTCACACCGTCTTTATTGGTATAGTCAATAAGAACACTGCTGTACCAATTGTATTCATTGACAATCGGATTAGTATCTGTTACCTTCTGCCTGGAACCGAACTTTGAATCTGTAATATAGTAATCGGGATACTCCCTCGGGGATTCAATTGTAAGGAAGAATTTATCAGCCTGCTTCGCCTTTGAGGGAGAGCCAAAATGCTTATCCTCGAACAGCAGCGATGTCAGCCTTCCCTTTTCCAGCAATGAAAACCCCGCCTTTTTTGTCCATTGTCCGTACGCTGAAAGGTATACCGGCTTTGAAAGGTCTATAAATCTTGCCTCAGGGTCGGTTCTCAGATATCTGAATCTTATCTCGTTGGCATCACCGTAACCGTTGGTAAGATTCTTTCCGGGCTTTCCGTCAAGGGGTATCTGCCACAGATCATACCTGGTGTTTACAATAAGGCTCTTCCCGTCGTGCGACCACCCTGCTATGCCATATGAAGGCTTTTCTCCGGGATAGTCATATTCAGTATTAATAAAAGATACAGCTGTTGACTCCGAAATATTTTTCATGGTTCCGGTAGCCAGGTTGTACGCGTGGAAGTGCCCGTCTTTCCATAGCAGATAGTATTTGCTGTCAGGGGAAAAACCCAGGGTGGTTTTATGCTCTTTTACTATAAGAGTTCTCTCTCCTGTTGCCGTATTGACACGATAATAGTCAGCTGCAGACTCTTTCCAGTCAGACATGTACTCCCTCCTGTCGTATCCCACAGCCCATTTCCCATCGCGGGTTACGCTGGCATACTTCATGGTACTGTCGGCAATGCGTACATACCTTCCGTCGCTTCTTGAAACAGCCGATAGATATGTAAATGCCTGATCACGTGATGCCTGCCTCATCTGGGCCGACTGGATTCTTTCATCATTCCAGTGCCATATATCTACATTTGCCACAGGGGGATCACCGGGTTTCCTCTCTTTTTTGGGTTCCTGTTCCCTTATGCCGAAGAAGAACCTGTTCATGTCCTCGCTAATTGTTATTCTGCCGTTCTCACTCAGTACAAATCCTTTTGGGAATGATTCATCAGAAGCCGGGTCGTAGGTGAACTTAACTGGATCCTTTTCCAGAGCAGTGAAGATCATCAGAGAGTTGACCCTGTGTGTTTGTCCTTTTGGGGTTTTTCCTTTGAGGATGGCTAGTGCGGTTCCCTCTTCATTCCAGGTGAGCTGGCTGTAGAGTGCCTTCTCTGTGTCAAGTGGCTTTGATGCACCTGTTGCGAGGTTCATAATCAACAGTCCGTTACCGGCTGAATCAGGGGCTTCAATTGTATATGCCAGGAATGTTCCGCTCTTGTTGAAGGCATAGTTTGATACGTTTCCTATACGCTGTACCATCCCGCTGGCAAGGTCGGTGAGAATCAGATCGCGTCCGTTGGTTCGGGCGCTCTGGTCGGCCTTGTTCTTCTGCACTGCGTACCATCCTGATCCTTTCGGGAATGCTGTTGAAGAGGCATCAGTAATCTCCGTTTTCACTCCTGTCGACAGGTTCATCAATCCTGCCTTCCATGTAACCGGCTTCCTGTCCTCACGAAGTTTTTCTGCAGCCTTGAAAGATGGATTTATACGGTATGAGATCCATTTTTCATCATCAGAGATAGAAGGCCTGTTGGCATTCACAACAGTATCGGTCTTCCCTGAAACCATATTCCTGACAAAGAGGGTGTCATCGTTGCGTGGGGTGCTGTAGACAAAAGCAACAACATTTCCCTTTTCCGACAATTCAGCACTGACGCTTCTGAAACGTCCGTAGTCGTTTATCTGTAGACTCTTTTTCTGCCCTGTGGCAATGATTGTGGTTGCCAGAAGCAGCAGGATGATGGCGGTTCTTTTCATATTGACAGTGTTTTGGTTTTCAATGAGAAAGGCAGCCTGTTTATCAAAAACAGGCTGCCTGTAAAGTAACATTTAATTAATGATTCCCGTTATGAAAGTGATATGTTTTACAACTTCACTTCTTCTCTTTCTCTGCGGGCAGTGGTTTGGCAGTGTATCCCAGTTTTTCAAGGGCACGTTTGAGCTTTTCCGTATCATTCTTACCTTTTCGGTAGGTTACCGTAACGGTTTTCGACTCGAGATCAGTCTTAACGTCCTTTACACCTTTCTCTTTGGGCAGACTGTTCATTATGGTGTTTACGCACATATCGCAGGTGATTGATGTTTCAAATCTGACGGTTTGAAGGTTTTTATCCTGCTCTGTGTTTTTCTGCTCCTCCTGAGCGTTAATTGTCACTGGCACTGCTATCAGTACCGCTATTGCCATTAATCTGATTATTGTTTTCATGATTCACGTTTTTAAAAGTTAATACTGAAATTTTTTACGGCCGGTTTATCAGGAACCGGAAACCTCCGTATATCTTCCTTCCCATTACCGGACCCCAGACCAAACTACCGTCAAAATAGTCGCCGAACGGATCATTGGCTGCAATAACCGGATGAGGTTGTGTGAAGTTCATTATATTCTCGGCCCCCAGGTAAACTTCGAAATTTTTAAAGTACCTGGTTATCTGGGCATTACTTACTGTGTAAGCTTTGAATGACTCTTCAAGCCTGTACTGATCAGGATTTGCAGAGGTTGAAGGGATGCGGCCCGGTCCGCTTACCTGCAGGGTATAGTCATACTGCCATTTTCTGAGCCTGCCGAGGTATGATGCAGTAAAGAGACCTTTATACCTGCTTGTGAGGGGTTTTTCACGCAGCTCTCCGTCTATAGTCATGCGTGCATCGTTCCATCGCCATGCTGCAAGAAGGTCAAGGCCCGGTAACGGCCGGTATGCAGCTTCAAGCTGCACCACATTCGAGAATGACTTTCCGTCGAGGTTATAGAATCTCGCCTCATTTACAGAGGCATCGAGGTCTATTATCACCTGATTCCTGAAATCTGTCCTGTAGTATTCTGCCGACAACCTGAGTTCGTTTCCTGCAACAGTCTCATAGCGGGTGACGTTAATTCCTGATGTTACGGCCTCTTCGGCCCTTATGTCAGGAGATATTATCATAGCCCTGCTGCTGGCCAGAAGATATTGGTTTTCAGCGAGCACATTCGACGTTCTGTAGCCTTTTCCTGCCGATGCCCTGATGGTAGTCTTGCTGTCAGGGCTGAATCTCAGATGCACCCTGGGCGTAATGAAAGTTCCGTACAGATTGTGCCTGTCGGCTCTTATACCTGCCAGCAGTGTTACCAGCGAGGTATCGTTATAGGTATACTGCAGGAAGGCCCCGGGTACTGACTCACGTCTGCCGAGGGGATTGTTGTCAAGATATTCACTGAAGTTATCGTGTTTGTAACTGACACCGGCATCTATCGTATGCCTGCTGAGCAGAGGCGACCATTGATAGAGCAGTGTTGAGTAATACGATCTCTGCCCGCCCCCGTAACTGCGTACTCCGAAGAGTGATTCCTGGTCGTGCATCGTTACATTCTGTATCCATCCAAGTGTCATGCTTCTGTCGGCAGGAAATACCACACCCACTTTGCTGAAGGCTTCTGCACGGGTTGTGTTAATGTTTATACCGTATCCGTCACTGTATGTGTCAGGAGATGCAGAGTTATACGTTATCTGGCCTGATATACGCTCCTCCTGCAATACTCTGATACCTGTCCTGAAGGTGAAAGTCTCCGTCATGTAGTCCCAGCGGTTAAAGAGGTGGTACTGCCGCGTGTTTGGCTCATCCCTGAAACCATCGCCATTGTGGTCGGTTATTTTGCTGTTTGTTGCAGCATGTCCTAAAACCATGGTACTAAGTCTGTTGTTGAAAACAGCCGAGGAGTTAATATTCAGTTCCTGCCTGAGAGCATCATTGAGAAATCCGTTTACGAAGATTTTTTCACTCGTAGCAGGCTTTTTGAACTCAACGTTTATTTGTCCTGTTATGGCCTCATAACCGTTTCTGACAGACGAAGGGCCCTTGGATACCTGAATAGACTCCATCCATGATCCGGGGATATAATTGAGACCGTATGCCGACGCCAGTCCATACATGGCAGGGTAGTTCTCTGTCATTATCTGTACGTAGGTACCTGCCAGTCCCAGCAACTGAATCTGCTTTGCCCCTGTTACCGCATCGGTGTAATTGACATCTACCGATGCGTTTGTCTCGAAGCTTTCTGAAAGGTTGCAGCATGCTGCCCTTTTAAACTCTTCACTGGCAATGTTGATGGTAAGTATCGGATCTATTCTGCTTATGAACGTTCCCGGCTGACGGCCCAGTACCGTTACTTCTCCGGCATCTGTTCCTGCCTTGAGAATGTGCTCTATATAGCTGTCGTTGTCAGCAATCTGAATGGTGTCAGTGCTGTATCCGATAAAGCTTATTACCAGCTGGTTTGTGTTTCTGGGCTTTCGCAGTTCAAAATAGCCGGCCGGATTTGTTGAGGTGCCGGTGGTCGTACCTGCCCAGTAAACACTCGCTCCTGGTAGTCCTGTAATACCGTCGCTGTCGAGGACCTTTCCTTCTATGCGTCCCTGGGCAGACAGCTGCACCGTTATAAGAGCGAATATTATTGGAATTATATATTTCATGACATTCATTTTTTTGTTTGTACAAATAACCATTCAGGCCGGTGGCCTGAATACAATCAAAATGAAATGTCATGAATCAGAGTCGGTAGCAGCAGACCAGCCTCGTTATGTCGGCTTGTGCTGAGAGGTGTCCGTAATGGTTTTCGTGCCCCGTGCGTGCTGATTCTGTTTCAGCGGTGGCAGTGAATGCAACGACTGGTACATAGGTAAAATCAGGTTCAACTGAGGTTCTGGATTTCTCGGTTGTTACCGTTTCAATGATTAACAGTCCGGTCTCATATTGGCAGCATGGCTCTTCTCCATTTATGCTGCAGTTATTTTCGGATCTGTTATTTTTATCCTGGCTGGAATTGTCATCCTGGTTGCTGCAACAGTCTGCTGGTTGCTTTTCCGGATTTGGTGCACAGCACGATGAAGCTTTATCTCCTTCGGGAGTGGATACATGGATATCTCCGGCAGTAGCCCCGAAAAAGGCAACCATTTCTTCCTGAGTGCCGCAACTGCTGCAGGTATGTGAAGATACCACAAAGCCCGTGGTTCCTGCCATAATGAAAATTATTGCCAGCAGGGAAACCAGTTTATATGTCGGTGATGTTCTTCGCATATGTCAAAAATAGCAATTATCCTGATCGGAAGCCAGGTATGTTGTATATACAACACCTGACGGCAGTTTATTGTTCGAAAAATGTCTGTCGCGCGATAGGTTTTGCCGATTGTTATTTCTAATTTTAGGGACTAACTAAAACCTTTGGAGATGAGCTTTATAAAGGAATTCAAGGAGTTTGCCGTTAAGGGCAATGTTGTTGACATGGCTACCGGTATAATTATTGGTGCTGCCTTCGGGAAGATTGTTTCTTCTGTGGTTAATGATGTTCTGATGCCTCCGCTGGGTCTGGCCCTTGGCAAGGTTGATTTCAAAGATCTTAAGATCATTATACAGAAGGCGACACCTGATGTTGCTGAGGTGTCGATAAATTACGGCATGTTTTTGCAGACTGCTATTGACTTTGTGATAGTTGCATTCTGCATCTTCCTGCTGATAAAGGGCATTAACCGGCTAAAGAGGAAGCAGGAGGTTGCCCCTCCGGCGCCTGCTGCCCCGCCTCCTCCCTCTAAAGAGGAAGTTTTGCTTACAGAGATACGCGATATCCTGAAAGTAAAATAGATACCGTTATTTTCGGCGATTGTTTCCGGTGTTGCCACGCAGCGCCGGAAACATTTTTATTTATTCTGCTGTTGTTGCCACTTTTCCCGCAAGCAGAAAAAGTTTAACAGTTTTTTACACTATAAATGCTTAGATTGCATCACTTTATTAATTAAAAACCATTTTAAACAAATTAAATATCAATCAAATGAAAAGATTCACAATTGCGTTTATTGCTGTGCTTCTTGTTGTGATCGTTCCTGCGGTAAACGGTCAGGACAAAGTGGTGAGCAAGATCATCGAACTTGGTCAGACTGACAACAGGACCATGGATCACCTTGACGTGCTTTCTAACCGTATCGGAGGAAGACTTGTTGGCTCTGATGCTTATGCCAATGCCACATTATGGGCTGCATCGAAATTCAAAGAGTGGGGTATGGAGGTCATCCTTGACGAGGTGGGCTCGGTTCCCGTCGGTTTTAACAGGGGGCCGTGGTTTGGCCGCATGCTCAGTGAGGACGGCATGACGCTTCACTTTGCTACGCCATCCTATACTTCAGGAACCAGGGGACGTCAGCGTGGCCATGTCGTTATGGAACCGAAATCAAGGGCTGAATTTGAAAGAATGAAGGGAAAGCTTAACGGGGCATGGGTACTTATAACGGGAGTTAACTCGGGATGGCCAATAGACTGGTCTGCTGAGGGCGATGCCGCCAGGGCAAAAGTAATGGCTGATAATGAGGAGATTGCCCGTCAGAACCGTGAGATAAGTGCTGAGAACAGAAGGTTGCCGGAGGGTGAAAGAAAACCACTGCTTCAGATGAAGGATGAGCCTGCTCTTTTCTACAAGGAGATGGTTGAGGCAGGTATTCTGGGAATAATACAGTCGTCGACAGTGCCGATAAGGGCTCTTTATGACAGAAAGAACCTTGAAAAGATGACATTCGAAAACCTTCCCACCGTGCCGGATATAAAGCTGAATGAGCATCAATACAGGATAATAGAGCAGAAGGTTAGGGAGAGGCAGGATTTCTATCTTGAATTTGATATTCGTAATCATTTCAAGCCGGGGCCTGTTAAATATCATAACGTTATAGGTGTTATTAAGGGAACTAAGTACCCCAATGAGTATGTTATGATGGGAGGCCATCTTGACGCGTTCGACGTTGCAACCGGCGGTGTAGACTGTGGTGTTGGTGTTACCCCGGCAATGGAGTCGGCAAGGCTTATTATGGCTGCGGGTGGCAAGCCAAAAAGAACCATACTGGTATGTCTGTGGGCAGCCGAGGAGTTCGGGCTGGTAGGATCGAAGCACTGGGTAGAAAGCAATAAGGAGAAGCTTCCGTTTATTGCCAATTATTTTAACCGCGACGGAGGGCCTACGGTTCCTACAGGGATAACTGTTCCTGAGGCAATGTACGATGACTTTGAGAAGATATGCAAGCCGCTGAACAGTATCAATCCTGATTTTCCTTTCGTGTTGCGGAAGCGCGAAACACCTCCGGGACCGAGGCCTACTTCTGCCGGCGGATCTGACCACGCCTATTTTGCATTAAACGGGGTGCCGACACTTAGTTTTACACTTGGTGACACCAAGGGATATGATTTCAACTATGGGGAGATATGGCATACTGAGCGTGATACTTATGACAAAAGTATCAAGGAGTATCAGGATCAAGTGTCAGTAGTACAGGCGGTTGTGGTGTATGGCATCGCCAACCTTGACAAATTACTCTCACGAACAGGATATTACAATAACTAACAGTAGGATTATCTAAAATTAAACTGTTTATATTATGAGAAAATCAATAATCGGTTTTAGCCGGAATCTGACAGTGCTGCTTGCGGCGATGTTCACTCTTCCCGCTATTATGAAGGCGCAGGACAGGCTTCCCTCAATGCCGGGATACGATAACTACCGCAAAATGCAGGAGGTGAGAAGAGGCATCGCCGTTACTGACTGGAGGTTCGGGGAGTGGGGTTCAGACAGCAGGACATTTACCTATACTCAGGGAGGTACCACATATTCATATAATGTCTCCAGGCGCAGGTCAACAGAAATCGAGGCTCCTGACAGGGAGAGACCGGGTCAGCCAGCAAGACGAATGGGTGAACGGCCGGCGCGGGGCCGTCAGTATACTTCGGCGACATCACCCGATGGCAAGCTGAAAGCTTTCTATCGTGATAACAATATGTGGCTGAGCAACGCAGACGGAAGTAACGAGATGGCAATTACCACTGCAGGCAATGCTGCTGATCGGGTTAAGTACGGATCAGCAAGCTGGACATACGGCGAGGAGCTTGGGCAGAGTACCGCTATGTGGTGGTCACCTGACGGCAGGAAGATAGCCTTCTACAGGTTCGACGAGTCTGGCATTGACGACTATTATGTGCTCAACAAACATCTGGAAATTCAGAATGTTGTTGAGATAGAGCCGTATGTGAAGGTTGGAGCAAAGAATCCTCTTGTAGATCTTTACATCTATGATATTTCAGATAAGACAACTACCAAAGTCGATGTAAGAAGCGGGGAACCTTTTTCAAACAGGGTTACAGGCCATTATATCTATAGCATCTCATGGTCAGACGACGGTAACGAACTTCTTTTTCACCGTACCAATCGCAAGCAGAATACTATGGAGTGGTGCGCCGCCAATCCTGATAATGGAAATGTGCGCGTCATAATACGTGAAGAGTGGCTGCCCAGCTTTACAAACAACTCCCCGATGCGCAGGTTCCTTGAAGATAACAACAGGTTTATCTGGGAGTCTGAACGGAACGGTTTCCGCAATTACTATCTCTATGACATGAGCGGCAGACTGCATGCAACACTGACTAATCATCCTTTCGAGGTTGCCGGTATTGTGAAGATAGATGAGCCCGGTAAGAAACTCTATTACATGGCCCGCAGCGGTGACAATCACATGAAAATGCAACTTCATGTAGTCGGTCTTGACGGCAGGGGCGATACGAGGCTCACCGACCCTTCATTCAACCACTCGGTGAACATATCTCCTGACAGCAAATATTTTATTGACACTTATCAGACACACAACACTCCGCCGGCGACGAGATTAATCGATATAAGGGGCAGGGTAGTGGCCGAATTGTCGAAGGGCGACCTGACGTCATTCAGTGAGGCTGGTATGAGACCTGTTGAGCAGTTTACCTTTATATCTGCTGATGGGGTTACCGAATTGCATGGCACCCTTCATTTTCCGTCAGGTTTCGACCCGTCTCGCAAGTATCCTGTGCTGTTCAGTGTTTATGGCGGACCGGGAAGCACCGGTGCCAATGAAAACTTTACCATGCCTAATGCCCTTACTGAGTACGGTTTCCTGGTGGTACAGCTTACGGCCCGTAACGGATCGGGACGTGGCAAGGCTATTGCCGATGCCTATTACGGTAATCTGGGCATCGTGGAGATAGATGATTTTGCTGCCGGCATTAAATCACTCTGGAGCCGTCCCTATTTCAATAAGGATAGAGTGGGAGTTTACGGTACCAGCTATGGCGGAACTGTTTCGGCGATGTGTCTTTTAAGGTATCCCGACGTGTTTCACGCGGCGGTGGCCAACTCGGCGGTTACAGACTGGAGAAACTATGACTCGATATACACCGAGCGTTTCTTTGATCTTCTGGAAGACAACAAGGAAGGCTATGACAGGGGCAATGTGAACAATTATGCTGCCAACCTGAAAGGGCACCTGATGATTTTCTACGGTTCCCGTGATGATAATGTGCATCCGTCGAACTCATATCAGCTTATCAGGGCGCTTCAGCAGGCCGGAAAGCACTTTGAGGTTCAGGTTGGTCCTGATATGGGACATACAGCAGTTAACCAGAGCAGGATGCTGGAGTTCTTTATCTATCACCTGGTGATGAATTAGCAGTCGCCGGCCTCGTATGATAACATTAACCCGCCTTTCATTTCAGAGAGGCGGTTTTTTTGTTGAATGACGACAGTTGAACTCTAACTGCCGGTCAGAATCTGAATCCAATGGAAAGATATCCTTTAACAGGGGGGTAGAAAATTTCTTTGTTGTAGATGCCGTGCATAACGCCTAGCTTTATTGGTCCGGCGATGGTCATATAACCTATTCCTGCACCGTATCCTCCCAGTAGTGAAAATCCGCTGATGTTACCCGGTTCCTGTATTACAAAAAAGTCTGAATGAAGACTGAGGTACAAATCTTGCGCCAGGGTAACGTTTGTATCGAAGCCAATGCCTGCTGCCCTTGATACCGGTATTTGCAAAGGATGGAACCCGGTGAGGGGTATTGATCTGCCTGAGACTTGTTCAATGCCGCCAAGCATATAGAAATTATTGGCAGCGAGTGCAGTTTTGTTTTTTGAGATAAAGAGGCCGGCTGCCTTGAAGCATAGTGTCACATTCTGTCCTGGTGAAAAATAGTTTCTCAGGTCACCGTAAAAGGTAAAGAACCGTTCAAAGCTGAGGTCGCTGATGTCGCCTTCATTGATTGTCAGTCTTGATGTGTCAGTCCTTATTACTCCCGAGGTCAGCTTCGATATCTCTGCAGACAGATTAAATACCACTCCCGAGCGTGGATAATGCTTGTTGTCGAGTGTGTTTACCCTGTAATTATATGATGCTGTCAGGTAATTGTATCGTAACCTCCTCAGTCCTGAAGGTGAAATATAGCCGGGTGAAAGATACATCACCTTATAGTCTCCCGATAAGCTCATCATATGGTTAAGACCCAGTCTGTTGTTGATTGAAAATCCGGTTTTAATATCTCTCCCGGTCATTGCTCCGGTTTCATCATTAAGAGAAACCTGCAGCAATTTTGTGGTTTCAGTGTTCAGGTTGAATGCCAGGGCGAATTTCTGATACCGGTCGAGGTATTGCTGCGCATTTAGGTTCACCTTCAGGTACTGCCCCAGGTATGTGTCAAGGTTAACGGTCAACCCTGTTGACAGTATGTTTCTGAATACCACTGACAGGAGCATTCCCGAGCTCAGTGAGTTATCGTAATGGAGGGAGCCGTAGATCATGTTGGGAGCTTTCTCCAGACATTCAATTACCAGTACAAGATTGTCGTCACGAGGTTCAATCCTGTAGGTAATTTTATCGAACAGCGCTTTACCATAGAGCAGCTCTATGCTTTCAGTAATCTTGTCTTTTGTTACGGACTCACCAGTTTCGATGTCAAGCAGACCCAGTATTTTGTCTTCAGGAGTACGCTCATTCCCTTCAACCTCAATTTCATCAAAGATATAGACCTGTTTCCGAAGCAGACTTTCAGGTTGTTTTCGTTGTCCATATTTGTTAAGTGAGTCGGCTATCCTTGCAAACTGCTCCTTAAAAGGCAGAGCTGCCCTGTAACCTCTTTCCACGAGAGTGTCAACATTGTCGAAAACAAATGAAGAGAAATCTTTTACATCTGGTTCAATCAGGATATCCATGAACTGTTTCTCTGACTCGTAGTCATGGTGGCTTGTAAACATGGCTACCTGTTTCATAATGTTGGTTACCGATTCCATTCTCTCTACCGGAGATGGATGAAACCCTACGTAAGATCCTATTATTATGTCAGCACCCATTTCCTTCAGCTCTGTTGCTGCTATATTTCTTATTACTCCTCCGTCTACAATCAGGTGATTGCCAATCCATACCGGTGTGAATACAGAGGGGATGGCCATGCTTCCCCTGACCGCCTTTGGCAGGTACCCCTCCTTGAGTACTACTTTACTTGCCGTGAGAATATCTGTACCGAGACACAGAAATGGCAGGGGCATCTCTGAGAAATCGCTGATGTCGGCAGCAGGCCAGAGATAGTAGTTCAGCATATTATCAATCTGCTGTCCGTTGATAAGGGCTGCCGGAAGGTTTATTGATCCTTTTCCCAATGGCAGTGAAGCCAGGCTGTTGAAGAAGTATCTCTTCTCCTGGAATATCACTTTGTTCTCCGGAATCTTGTCTGAAAGCATCATGTCCCAGTCAATAGATTTCAGGACTTTCTGAAGGCTGTCGAGGCTGTATCCCAATGCGTAGTGACTGCCTATTACGCTGCCCATGCTAACCCCGGTAATTAGATCGGGATAGAGGCCGGCCTCCTCCATTACTTTCAGTACCCCAATATGAGCGATTCCGTGGGAGCCTCCTCCGCTCAGGGCGATACCTACCTTTGGCCTTCCTGGTGAAACCTGGGCAGAAACCGCAATGCAGCAAAGAAACAAAGTCAGAACAGCAGATAGATGTTTTGTATTAACTCTTGAAGGGATATTCATTACAGGGATTTCATATTTCAGCACTTAAAATTACCACATGCCTCGTTCATATGCAAATAAACGGAACCGAGACCGGCGATAGCCGGGCGAGCTCGCGACCGAATGCGAGCAAAACGGCAAACGGTATCCGGTGTCCGGTGTCCGGTATCCGGCACCCGGTACCTGACACCCGGCACCTGGTACCCCTTACCCGATATGAACCC
>CAZMSH010000011.1:0-1304 GCA_964568875.1 uncultured Rikenellaceae bacterium
GCATTATATTATTTATACGGCCGTGCAATTAAGATTTCATTGTGATTGACAATCAGTATAAATGAAGGTAAAAGTACCCTTGTTATGGATGTAAGGCGAATAATACTGCCGGAGGCTTTTATATAATTATTAGTATTTTTATGCCTTACCGTGCAAAAGACGTTTTTAACCTTTCACCATCATGAGGAGAAAAGAGAAGGAGGTCACTGACAAAACAGTTATTAAAACTATTTTGAGAAATTCCAGGATATGTACCATAGCAATAAGTGACTCAGAATATGCGCACATTGTACCGTTGAATTACGGTTACTCCGATAACTGCCTGTGGTTCCATTCGGCCCCGGAAGGCAGAAAGATTGACCTGTTGAACCTTAGCGGAAAGGTCAGTTTCATAATTGAAGACTCCTACAGGATAATTCCTTCAGAGACGGCATGCGGATGGACGACAGAATACAGGTCACTGATGGGAACAGGTTATGTGGAGATAATTACCGATAACAAAGTCAAGAAGAAAGGTCTTGACATCATTATGGCACATCATGGCGCAAAGGGTAGAATGGTTTATCGTGACAATCAGATATCAGCAATGGTACTTTTGAAGCTCAATATTGAGACCATTAGCTGTAAGCAATCTGACGGCTTCAAGGAAGCCGGTTCACCCGGGAGGGAGATTCTTGAAGCTGCGAAGCAGCTGAAATCACTTGCCGATACCGGCCTGGTTTATCAGGACAATCCATTTGACATAGAGCGTTATACAGCCATCAGGGAGACGGCCTTCAGGCTTATGTCATTAGTCACCGAAGACTCTCCACAGGAGATTGGTGCCCTCTACACAGGTGTCAGTGACTATCCCACTCCGAAAGTTGATGTAAGGGGTTTTGTTGTTAACAACGAAGGAGAAATACTGATGGTCAGAGAAATGGCTGACGGCAAGTGGACCATCCCCGGAGGCTGGGCCGACATAGGGTTTAGTCCCTCAGAAGTTGTTGTAAAGGAGGTAAAGGAAGAGTCAGGACTTGATGTGGAGGCAAAAAGGCTTCTGGCGGTATATGACAAAAAGTGCCACAGCCATCCTCCGTCACCCTATTACATTTACAAGATCGTAATACTTTGCGGGCTGAAGGAAGGGATAGTGCAACCGGGTTTTGACATACTTGATGCAGGGTGGTTCAGTAAGGATAATCTGCCAGAGTTATCGGAAGACAGGATAGTGAAGGAGCAGATAGCAGAATTATATAGTATGTATGAAGCCGGTGAAGAAACTGCCAGGTTTGATTAGGTTGGAAAAAGAGGTGAGAGCTGAG
>CAZMSH010000011.1:1404-22401 GCA_964568875.1 uncultured Rikenellaceae bacterium
AGAGGTGAGAGCTGAGCGGAGAGCGGAGAGCGGAGAGCGGTGGGCGGAGGTCATAAAGCGTGGTGAAATGGAAGGCAAGATTGATTAAAGAGGTATGGACTACAAATTAAGAGAATGGAGGATTGAGGATGCTAAGGCAGTAGCACATTATGCAAATAACATAAATGTTGCAAAATTCCTTACTGATGCCTTCCCGCATCCTTATACCGAAGAAGACGGTCGTGATTTTATTACGAAGGCACTCACCGACAATGAAATGACTGTGATGGCAATAGAGATTGAAGGTGAACCTGCGGGCGGAATAGGGATACATCCACAGCAGGATATTTACCGCAGGAATGCCGAACTTGGCTACTGGCTTGCCGAAAAGTACTGGGGCCGGGGTATTATGACAAAAGCCGTACGGGAGATGGTTGAAATCGCCTTCAGAAAATATGATATCGACAGAATTTTTGCCAGGCCCTTCAGCAACAACCCAGGTTCTCAAAGGGTACTTGAAAAGGCAGGTTTCAGGCTGGAGGGCCGTTTTGAAAAGACTCTTATAAAGAACGATGAGTATCTTGATGAATTAATTTATGCGATAAGAAGAGAAGGAGGGTGAGATTTACGATTTACGATGTAAGATGTACGATTTGCGATTTGCGATTTGCGATTTGCGATGTAAGATGTAAGGTTTACGATGTACGATTTGAGAGGTTGAGATTTACGATGTAAGATATAAGATATAAGATATAAGATGTAAGATTTGAGATTTGAGATTATGAGAAGTTTAGCAATTACAATTGGGATGATTATGGTTACTTCAGCGATTTTGTCGGGTCAGAAGATGAGGCCCCGTGATTATGGTATTTCCTTCGGGGTTCTTACACCGGGAAAGATGAATGCCATTACTGATGTTCCGGGGGTTACGGTGGGTCATGTTACCCTGATACAGGGTGATACTGTCAACACAGGAGTAACTGCCATTGTTCCGCACCAGGGAAATATCTTTCAGGAGAAGGTTCCCGCGGCTATTTTTGTGGCAAATGGTTTTGGAAAGCTGGCGGGCATAACACAGGTTAAAGAGCTGGGGAACATCGAAACACCTGTGATACTTACAAACACTTTGAGTATTGCATCTGGTCTTGAGGGTCTGATAGACCACACTTTCAGCTATCCCGAGAACAGAGGTGTACGAAGTGTTAACGGTATTGTTGGTGAAACCAATGATGGTGGTCTGAATGATATCAGGGGTCGTCATGTTAAGCCCGGGCATGTGGTTCAGGCAATAAAAAATGCAACGGGAGGTGCTGTTGAAGAAGGAAATGTTGGTGCCGGAACCGGAACACAGTGTCTTGGTTTTAAGGGTGGAATAGGAACCTCCTCAAGGAAACTTCCTGAATCATCGGGAGGCTACACCGTCGGTGTTCTTGTACAGACAAACTTTGGGGGCATGCTTCAGATAGATGGTGTTCCGGTGGGAATTGAAATGGGAAAACAGCGATACGGCACCAGTGATGATGTGCCCAGGGAAGATGGATCATGCATGATGGTTGTAATAACAGATGCCCCGCTGAGTGTACGAGATCTTGAAAGGCTTGCAGTAAGGGCCTCCTTTGGTATGGTAAGGGCAGGAGGAATAGCTTCACATGGCAGCGGTGACTATGTAATAGCAATATCGACAGCACAAGAAAACAGGGTCAGCAACTCAGGTACGCGTCCTGTTGAAGAGAGAAATCACCTTCGCAGCGACCGTATTGGCATTATTTTTCAGGCAGCAGTTGAGACTACAGAGGAAGCTATCATTAACTCACTCTTTGCAGCAGAAACGGTAAAGAGTTCTGACGGGAGGGTGAGATCAGAGGCATTACCGGCAGAGAAGGTAATTGAGATAATGAATAAGTACAACAGACTTAGCAAGTGACTGTCTGATGGTACTGACCCGTCTGCGGAGATGAGCAAGTATCAGTATAATAAAAAAAGTGTAAGTTTGGGGTAATTGAATTTCAGGTAATTAAAACAGGAGTAAGATGAGACGAGACTCACAGAGCAGTGCACCGGTGGCAGGTGCAGTATATGGACTTGGTCTGATTGGCGCAGCAGTCTATTTTATATCAGCAGCCACATCATTCTGGACAGGGGTACTTGGTTTTCTTAAAGCAATTGTCTGGCCTGCCTTTCTGGTATTCGAGGCGATGAAAAGCCTGGGTATGTAATTGATCACAGGTATGGGAGACAAGTATTCAGAGTTAACCGGGCTTATCAGGAAGCTCGGCAGGGTTGCTGTAGCCTTTTCAGGAGGTGTAGACAGTTCTTTTCTGCTGGCAGTTGCCACAGAAGTGCTTGGTGATGATGCTGCGGGAATTACAATAGACTCCCCTGCTCTACCCCGCAGCGAACTTGATGATGCAGTGAACCTGGCTGCGCAGGTTGGGGCGAAGCACATTATAATAGATTCACCTGAGATTGAGGCTGCAGTCAAAAGCAATCAGGCAGACAGGTGTTATCACTGCAAGAAGATCGAGTTCGGTTCAATTCTCGAAGAGGCTTCCAGGCTGGGTTACAAATATGTTCTTGACGGCAGTAATGCCGATGATACCAGCGACTACAGGCCAGGCATGGCGGCTATTAAGGAACTGAAGGTACTCAGTCCGTTGCTCGAACTGGGTTTCACCAAAAAGATGATAAGAGAATACTCTCGTAACATGGGCTTGCCAACGTGGGACAAGCCGGCATATGCATGTCTTTATTCAAGGATTCCATATGGAAACGAAATAAGGAAAGAAGACCTGTACAAGATAGAGATGTCAGAGAAGTTTCTGATAAAGAACGGATTCAGAACTTCAAGGGTCAGGTGCCACGGCGACATTGCAAGGATTGAAGTTAAGCCTGATGAGGTTCACATGCTTACGGAAGAGCCATTAAGGAGCGAGATTGCAAGGAGACTGAAAGAGTACGGCTTCAGGTATGTTACCATTGACATTGAGGGTTACAGAACAGGCAGTCTTAACGAAGCTTTGTAGGCAGCCGGTATTTCGGATGTTAAAAAAAATTTCTTTCTTGCGAAAATCCGAACTTATTACTGAAAGATGACAGAGACAAACAATAAAAAAAGATTATCCGGAGTGCTTCACTGGATAGAAGTTGGAGGCAATGCCCTTCCTCATCCTGCGAGTTTGTTTGCCATACTGGCCCTGCTTGTGGTTGTTATTTCATGGATTGGTCATATTGCAGGCTGGACGGCAGTGCATCCTGCAACAAACGAAACCATAACGACGGTAAACCTGTTATCAAAGGATGGATTTCACCGTATCATGCTTGGCATGGTTGAGAACTACACCAGTTTTGCACCACTGGGTATAGTTATGGTGGCTATTCTGGGTATCGGAGTTGCTGAAAGCAGCGGACTGGTTAGTGCTGCCATCAGGCTCCTTGTACTTAAATCACCACGGAGGCTCATTACTTTTGTAGTGGTTCTTGCAGGAATAATTTCAAACATAGCGTCAGACCTTGGCTATGTTCTTATTATTCCTTTGGGAGGAATAATTTTTCACTCTATCGGTCGTCATCCGATTGCTGGTATGGCTGCTGCATTCGCCGGTGTATCTGGCGGTTTCAGCGCCAACCTACTTATAGGCACCATCGATCCGCTGGTGGCAGGATTATCGACAGAAGCGGCCAGGATAATTGATCCGGATTATTATGTGCTTCCTACCGCCAACTACTATTTCATGTTGGTTTCAACATTTGTAATTGCCTTTGCAGGCACCTGGGTTACCAACAGATTCGTCGAGCCCCGACTTGGGCATTACACCGGACATGTTGAACCTGAGCCACTTGAGAGACTTAACAAGAAGGAGAAAAAAGGAATCAAATGGGTTATGGCGGCCATATTGATAATATTGGTGCTGATTATGGTGACCCTCATACCTGAAAACGGGTTCCTTCGGGGGCCGAATAATGAAGTACTCAGGTCTCCCCTGCTTAAAGGATTTATTGCTTTCCTTTTCATTTTTGCTGCAATACTGGGTATTATCTATGGCGTTATCACCGGTAAATTCAAAAGTGACTCCGATGTGGTCAAGGGCATGGTTGACAGTTTCAAGACCCTGGCAGCCTTCATGGTTCTGGTGTTTTTTGCAGCCCAGTTTGTGGCATATTTCCGCTGGAGTAATCTGGGGCTGATAATTGCAGTCAAAGGCGCCTCGTTCCTGCAGGATTCTAACATGGGACTGATACCCATTACCATTTTGTTCGTTATGCTGTCGGGTTTCATCAACCTTTTCATGGGAAGTGCTTCTGCAAAATGGGCAATACTCGGTCCGGTTTTCGTGCCCATGTTTATGCTTCTGGGCTATTCGCCCGAGCTATCACAGGCGGTCTACAGGGTTGGCGACAGTGTTACCAATGTAATTTCTCCGATGATGAGCTTTTTTGCCCTTATAATCGTCTACTTTGAGAAATATGACAAAAAGGCCGGTATCGGAACTCTTATATCCACGATGCTTCCCTATTCGGTAGTATTTTTCATTGCATGGACATTATTGCTGGTAGTATGGATATTGTTACACCTGCCCCTGGGGCCTGGTGCCGGGATATATTACGGACTATGACCGGACGTCTGCTGGCCGGTACTTCCTACTCCATCTGTAAGTATGGGGTTCAGGTTCTGATTTAAAGGTCAGGAAATACTATATTTGTGGTGAAATCCACCGAACGACCCGTTTTATGAGTATTACCACCGAAAACGTTCTGCTGATAGGATCCATACTATTGTTTATCAGCATACTGTTTGGTAAGACCTCTTACCGGTTCGGGGTTCCCACACTTATTTTCTTTTTACTTGTGGGGATGCTTGCGGGTAGTGACGGCATAGGTAAACTCGAGTTTAACGACCCGTCAGTTGCTCAGTTTATTGGCATTGTGGCACTTAATGTTATTCTCTTCTCTGGCGGGCTTGACACCGACTGGAAATCCGTTCGTCCGGTACTGTGGCAGGGGGCTACACTATCGACACTGGGTGTTACCCTGACGGCTCTGATGGCAGGTCTCTTTGTATCGTCAATCACAGATTTATCTATTATTGAAGGTCTTTTATTGGGAGCAATTGTATCGTCGACCGATGCAGCCGCAGTTTTCTCAATACTTCGTTCGAAAAATACGGGACTCAAGGGCAGTCTGAGACCAATACTTGAACTTGAAAGCGGGAGTAATGATCCTATGGCCTACTTTCTCACAATAACCTTCATTATGCTGGCCACCAATCCGGAGAAGAGCGGATGGATAGTTCTGCCGTTGTTTCTGAAGCAGATAATTATTGGAGCTGCCGTGGGAATAGGTACAGGATATCTTGGACGGTATGTGATAAACCGTATTCACCTTGATTACGAAGGGCTTTATCCGGTACTGGCAATAGCCATAATGTTTTTTGCCTTTGCAGGAACCGACTTTGCCGGTGGAAACGGATTTCTGGCCGTTTATATTGCGGCAGTATTTCTGGGGAACCAGGACCTTATCCACAAGAAGACAATAATAAAGGTATTTGACGGAATAGCATGGCTTATGCAGATTGTGCTCTTCCTGACCCTCGGATTGCTAGTCACTCCGAGTTCGGTATTGCCTGTTGTTGGTGTCGGGCTGCTGATTTCGCTCTTTCTGATGTTTGTTGCAAGGCCTCTGAGTGTATTGATAAGCCTGTTGCCATTCAGGATGCTGAGCCGGGAGAAGCTGTTCATTTCATGGATAGGCCTTAGGGGGGCTGTTCCGATTGTTTTTGCCACATATCCATTGATAGCCGGCATGGAAAAGGCCGGAATCATTTTCAACATAGTTTTCTTCATTTCAGTCTCATCTGTATTACTTCAGGGCACTTCACTACCATTCATGGCCAGGATTCTGCACGTAAACCTTCCTGTGAGGATAAGAAAAAAGACACCTTTGGAGAAAGAGCTGTCAGAAACCTTCATGTCGGAAATAACCGAGATAATGATCCCTGAAGGAAGCGACATCGCCGGTAAGAGAATTGTAGATCTCAGGTTCCCCCATACAGCATTTATTATGATGATAAAGCGGGGAGACTCATATCTGACTCCGAACGGGGCGACTGTTCTGCAGGAAAAAGACACTTTGTTAATTCTCACACACGACGAAAAGACTCTTAGTCAGGTTGACGAATGTCTGAAGAAAACAATCTGAACCAACAACTTTTTAGCTAAACAAAATACACTTATCATAAAATAATATATTTTTGCATACGTTAAAAAAGAGAAAAAACAATTAAAAAAAATAGAGATGAAGAGAGTGTTATTTTTGACAGTAATTACAGCAATACTGGCAGCATCATGTGGACAGAACACATCAAACCAGGCTGAGACAGCACCCAGTTTTGAGACATATAAGATAAGTGAACTGGTCGCCAATCCGGTTGAATACGGAGATAAACTGGTTATGATCGAAGGTGTTATTAATCATATGTGCAGACACAGCGGAGACAAGATGATGGTAAAGGAGAATGACTCTGATCTGAGTGTTCAGGTAATGCTCGGAGAGCTTGCCAGTGAATTCAGCGTTGATCTGGAAGGCAGAGAGGTCGTCGTGGAAGGTGTCCTGAAATATAGTGTCGACAACAAGGAAGAATTAGGAGAAGAGCATCAGCAACATGAAGGTGAAGAGGATCATGACTGTGAATCTGAGAAGGCAGCTGTTGAAGCACTTAAGGCGAAGGGGATAGATCCTTCGATAAGAACATATATTGAAATTGTCAAATATGAGCTTAGATAATACATTGGTATTCTAATTTATCAGGGTCAGGCTTTCACCTGACCCTCTTTTTATATATAATTAAAGTCATGAATCTATATAAGCTTAACAGAGTTCTGCACAGGGATTTTGGATATTTCTTCTTTGGAATGACCATAATATACGCCATCTCGGGTATTGCACTAAACCACCGGCATGAGTGGAACTCAAACTATATAATAAGACAGGAGGTTGTTGAACTGACTCTTGACAGTGCGAATACCGGGGACAGGGAATATGCAGAGAGTCTGCTTGGGCAAATAGATGACAACCTGAAGTACAAGACACACATCTCTTCTCCGGGAACGATTAAAATTTTTGTCGACGGAGGATCTGTTACGATCAATACCGAGTCGGGGGATGGGACAATTGAAACAATAAGGAAGAGGCCGCTGTTTTACGAATTCAATTTTCTGCATTACAACAAACCCGGAAGACTATGGACGTGGTTTTCTGATATTTACTGTGTCGGGTTATTGTTACTGGCCGTTACGGGTCTCTTCATCATAAGGGGCAAAAATGGAATAAAGGGCCGCGGAGCCTGGATGACTGCCATTGGAATAGCGGTGCCGCTGATATTGTTTCTGATGTATATGTAAAATAAAGGCGTAAATAAAGGCGTAAAGGCATAAAGGCGTAAAAGGCGTAAAGGCATAAGGGGCGTAAGTAAAGGCGTAAAGGCATAAAGGCGTAAAAGGCGTAAAGGCATAAAGGCATAAGGGGCGTAAATAAAGGCGTAAAAGGCGTAAAGGCATAAAGGGCGTAAGAGGTGCTGAGGGTATTAAGGGAGCAGGAAATAAAATCTCTCAAAAAATTTGCTAATTAAAATCTGTTGTCGTAAATTTGAATAATTCCTATTTAGGAAATATTATGATTAGCGAAACAGACATGAAGGAGATGATTGCTGATGCAGGGTTGAAGGTCACTCCGCAAAGGTTACTCGTATTAAAGACACTAATAGAGTTGAACAATCACCCTTCCGCCGATCAGGTTCTGAGTTACGTAAGGCGTATTAATCCAAATATGGCAACCGGAACTGTTTACCACATTCTCGAAGTATTTGCCGACAAGAAGGTGATTAAGCGAATAAAGTCTGAAGATGGCATTCAGAGGTATGATGCAATCAGGTCAGATCACCATCATTTATACTGTACCGATACAAATAAGATTGAAGACTACTATGATAATGAATTGTCGAAATTACTAAAACGTCACTTCAGGAAGAGAGGCATACAGGGGTTTGATATTGAGGAGATAACCGTAAACATTAAGGGAAAATACAATACTAACTTATAAACGAATTTTATTATGGGAAAACAGGCAGTAAAGATTACGGGACTTGATGTTGAAAAGCTTATCGAAATGCTTAACGCTGCTCTTGCAGAGGAGTGGCTGGCATATTATCAGTACTGGATAGGTGCAAGGGTAATGGAAGGGCCGATGCGCAGTGAAGTAGAGCCTGAGTTGCTTGTCCATGCTGATGAAGAACTCAGCCATGCGGTACTTGTGGCCGACCGTATTGTTCAGCTTGGAGGGACCCCCCTACTCGACCCTAAGGAATGGATAAAGCATGCAAGGTGCGACTATGAAGTACCCTCGGATCCTTATATCGAGGTGATACTCGATCAGAACCTGAAGGGTGAGCGATGTGCAATAGAGAGGTACCAGGAGATTGCAGCGTTTACTGCAGGCAAGGATTTTGCGACACATCAGATGGCAATCAGCATTTTGAATGACGAGATAGAGCATGAGAATGATATTGAAGCCTGGATTACAGACATAGAGAGAATGAAGGAAGAGTGGAAAAAGATAAGGTTGTAGAGTGAGATTGAGTGACTAGAGTTAACTAAAGTGAACTAAAGGGACTAGAGTGAACCAGAGTTCATAAAGTTGAGGAGTTGATATTATTATAAATTAAATATTTTCATTAATTATTTATTATGGAACAAAAGAATGGATTATTACAGGAGGGTATGGTACTGAAGGTTGTACCGGAGTGCGATTGTGCAGATAAAGTATTTGCGATGCCGAGAATAAATGATGATGCTCCGTCGTTCAAGGCGGTAACAACACAGGGTGAAATTAACTTCCCCGCTGACTACAAGGGTAAGTGGGTAATACTATTCAGCCACCCTGCTGACTTTACTCCAGTCTGTACTTCAGAGTTCATGACCTTTGCTGCCATGGATGAGGAGTTTAAGGAACTGAATTGTGAGCTGGTAGGTCTTTCAGTTGATGGTTTGTACAGTCATATTGCATGGCTGAGAACCATTAAGGAAAAGATAGAATTCAAGGGAATGAAAGATATTGAAGTAAAATTCCCGTTAATTGAAGATATTACCATGGAGGTTGCCAGGAAGTACGGAATGATACAACCGGGAGAGAGCAGCACCAAGGCAGTAAGGGCGGTATTCTATATCGATCCTGTGGGCAAGATCAGGACTATCCTTTACTATCCGCTTTCGCTTGGCAGGAATTTCGATGAGATCAAGAGGGTACTTATTGGTCTTCAGACGGCTGACAACTTTGGCATTGCGCTGCCCGCAGACTGGCGTCCGGGTGACGATGTCATTGTATCACCGGCAGGTAACTGCAATGTTGCAAAGGAGAGGATGGAAGGAAAAGAGGGTGAAATGGAGTGCAAGGACTGGTTCTTCTGTACTAAAAAGCTGCCTCTTGAAAAAGTTATGAAGGCTCTGAAGAAGTAGCCTTCTTAATGCCAGATGTCAGTCAGATCCCGGTGCACCCAGCACCGGGATCTGTGTTTTTATTCAGGTATATCATTTTAGAATAAAAAATTGACAATAATCATTCTACTGTAAGTTTTAATAAACATATTTGCATATTAATATCTGAGTATATCTTCAATCAGTAATGTCCGAACCTCTTTGTCCGAACATAGCAGGCTGCAGGCTGGTCAATGACCCTGCCCTGCATATTGAAGGTAATAACAGAGACATTTATATAAAATCTTACTGCAGGGGAAATAATCCCGGTTACAGTGAATGCAGCAGATACAGGGTAAAGAACCAGATATTTTTCTGTCCTGATTTCATTATGCCCGACAGCGAGATGACTCTGGATGAGATACTTGAGAGAATTGAACAAGAGAGTTAATATAAAACAATATTTTAAGCTATATGCCACAAATTGAACTTGAAGGACGGGTGTTTGAAGTTGACGGAGATGGTTTTCTTCAGAACCCCGAGATATGGAATGACGAAGTGGCCGTACTTTTTGCAAAGAGTGACGGCATTATTGATATGACAGACAAGCACTGGGCTGTTATCAGGGTAATCAGAAGGCATTTTGAGGACAAGGGCAACGCCCCTATGGTCAGGGTATTGTGCCAGGATGCCGGAGTCAGGCTCAAGGAGGTTTATGAGCTCTTTCCGCTGGGGCCGGCGAGGGGTGCCTGCCGCATAGCGGGGTTGCCAAAACCTGATGGTTGTGTTTAAAAATTGAATTCCGGTGGAGTGGTACAAGATAGTCTCACTGGTTGCCCTGGCTGTATGTCTGGTGTCATTGGCTGTTCATTTCATCAGGCTTATCAGGCTTGGCAATCCTGTCGATTTTTCAGTTAAGTCAGGAGATACTGCGAAGGCAGTAGCGTACTCATTCTCGGGAGCCATGAGCCCGAAGAAGAAGGAGTCAGCCTATATGCACCTGCCTACGTACACCGCCGGGCTTCTTTATCACATCGGGACCTTCATCTCCGGAGCGATGTTCATACTGCTGCTATCTGGCGTTGAATTTTCTGCTATGTTGTCACTGCTTTTTGCCGCTTTTCTTGGCATAACGCTGATTGCAGGTCTCCTGGTGCTTATGAAACGGGTAATTAAAAAGGAGCTGCGATCGCTTTCGAATCCGGATGATTACATATCCAATATACTGGTGACCGGGGTGCAGATCTTAACGGCAGCGGTTCTACTGGGCATATCAATCGATGTGGTCTATTACGTGTGGGTGGCGGTTCTGTTGCTGTACCTGCCGGTTGGGAAGCTCAGACATGCGATATACTTTTTCGCGACCCGGTATCACCTGGGGTATTATTTCGGATACAGGGGCACATGGCCGGAAAAGGGTCATAATAAACCTTCAGCAGCATGACGGAAGAGAGCAAGAAAAGGAAAGCCCTTGAGATAATCAGCCGGAAGGGAAACGGAAGGATGATCAGTTACCTTAACAGTTGTGTTCACTGTGGGTTATGTGCAGAGAGTTGTATTTTCTATCTGGCCGGGAAGGATCCCAGGTTCATACCGGCGCGCAAGGTAGATATTGTAGCATCACTATACCGGCGCTACAACACCATGACAGGCAAGCTGTTTCCGGGACTAACAGGGGCCAGGGAACTTAATGACAAGACTATTGAGGAGATGGTTGATATTCTGTACGGCTCTTGCACCATGTGTGGCAGGTGTACAATTCATTGCTCCATTGGTCTTGATATTTCTGAGGTAGTTCGACTGGGCCGCAACATGCTTTCCACAATGGACCTGGTTCCGGCAACATTACAAAGCACGGTAAAGGCAGCCATTGAGACCGGCAACAACATGGCCATCCCGAAGGAGGATCTGGTTGATACCATAAAATGGCTCGAGGAGGATCTGCAATTTGAACTTGATGATCCAAAAGCCACTATACCCCTTGATGAACCGGGGAAGAAGGTGATCTACACCCTGAATCCCCGTGAGCCAAAGTTTTTTCCACTGTCAATCTCTGCCATGGCTAAGATTTTTTATCTTGCCGGAGAGAGCTGGACCCTCTCAACGAAAATGTATGATGTCACCAATTACGCATATTTTTCGGGTAACGATATCGAGGCGGCAGAGATAGTCAACAGGCTGGCTGATGTGACAAAAGAGCTGGGGGCTGAAAAAGTGGTTCTTGCAGAGTGCGGGCACGGATCGAGGTCTTTCCGCTGGGAGGGTCCCAACTATATTGGCATGAGCTATCCCTTCGAGGTATATACCTCGGTTGAGCTGTTAAATGACTACATACGCAGTGGTCGCATCAAGCCCGACCCGTCGAAGAACACCAGGAGGGTTACACTCCATGATCCGTGCAATCTTGTACGCGGAGGAGGAATTATGAGAGAGCAGCGTGAGATACTTGAGAAATGTGTAAGCAGTTTCACTGAGATGAATCCATTCGGCAACGACAACTATTGCTGCGGGGGTGGAGGCGGCCAGTTGTCGATGAGCGAGTACAACGAGCGTCGCATGGGTGCAGGCAAAATCAAGGCAGACCAGATAAGGGCCACAGGTGCAGAAATTGTGGTTACCCCCTGTCACAACTGTGTTGACCAGTTAATCCAGATAAACCAGGCATACAAATTAAACGTTCAGATAAAGACAATGGCGGAAATTGTCGCCGACGCACTGTAGAAAACAACCTGACCATAAACAAATTATTACCTGATGAGCAAACTTATCTATCTTGACAACTCAGCAACCAGTTTTCCGAAGCCCGATGTGGTTTATGACTTCATGCACAGTTTCTACAAGAAGCACGGTGTTAATCCGGGCCGTTCAGGCTTTGACGCTGCTCTTGAGACGGAGGAGGTGGTGTTCAACACCCGCAAGATGCTGACCGAACTCTTCAACGGAGGAGGTGATCCCAACAGGCTCACTTTCAGCTATAACGCCACAGACTCACTGAATCTTATCCTGCTCGGACTGGCAGAGAAGGGAGACCATGTAGTCACCACCATGCTTGAGCACAATTCAGTATTGAGGCCACTTTACCATATGGAAATGGAAGGGCGCATAGAAGTGACCCGTCTTCCGTTTGACGAAGCCGGATTTGTTCATCCCGATGACATAAGGAGGGCTATCAGGAAAAACACACGAATGGTTGTACTTAACCATTGTTCGAACGTTATAGGCACCATTCAGCCGGTGGCTGAGATCGGCAGGATATGCCGCGAGGCGGGTATTCTCCTGGTAGTTGACGGCAGCCAGAGTGCCGGCGCTGTACCTGTTGACATGCAGGCAATGAATATCGATGTTTTTGTCTTTACCGGACACAAGTGCCTGATGGGGCCCACAGGTATTGGAGGGTCATATGTCAGTGAAGGGGTGACTGTTCGTCATACACGATATGGTGGAACCGGGGTACGTTCGGCACACCCGACCCATCTTGACGAATATCCTTACAGGCTTGAGACCGGCACCCTGAACCTTGTTGGGGTAGCTGGCATTCATGCCGGGGTTAAGTGGGTTCTTGAGCAGGGCATTGAGAATCTGCACAACAGGGAGATGGCGCTCTGGAGGAAACTGAAGGAGGGTATAGAGAGAAATGAGACGGTAACAACCTATTGTGCCCTTAGCGCTGACAATCATAATCCTGTAATAAGCTTTAATGTTAAGGGCTTTGAAGCAGGAGATGTCGGAACAATGCTTGATGTGGACTACAACATAGCATGTCGTACGGGATTGCAGTGCGCGCCGCTGGTGCACAGGCATTTAGGTACCGAGCAGATGCATGGTACGGTAAGATTCAGCATAGGGCCCTTCACTACCGAAGATGACATTGATGCGGCCATTGAGGCGGTGGAGGAGATTGCATCACTGAGAAAATAGGTTATCAGCAACCGCCGGCAACCCTTTTCTTTGCTGTGGTGGGCCTGATAGCGGGCAGTGCAGGCGGTGGGGCCGTTGACTGATCTGCAGGGGTTATACCGCCTCCGCCAAGAGCCATGGATGCACTCTTACGAAAATCGTATTTTGCGAACTCCTCATTGGGACTGGTCGAAGATGGAGCCTGCGGGTTAAGGATATTCTCAAACCAGTAATTCAGTCCGCCCTCGAGCACATAGTTGTTCTTATAACCCAGCTGCCGGGTAATCATCCAGGCTTCATTGGCCTTTATCGTTCCGTTGGAATAGAAGATATTCAGCTTCACATCCTGATTCAGAATGTCGGTCCATTCATCCGAAAGAATATCTGTAAGCGGGATGTTTACCGAACCGGGCAGGCTGAATTTTTCGAACTCATCCTGCGCCCTGACGTCAATAAGCCTTATTGAGGGGTCATCGGCTACCAGCATATCTGCTACCATATCTGGGGCCACGAACTGGGTTCGTGAGTTTACTTCCTCGAGAAGCTGCGAAGCCGTCAGTTTATAAGGCTTGGTTGTGTTCTGGGGAACCGCGGCTATTATCAGGCCAAGCGGTATGATTGCTGCTGCAAGAATTGTACGTGCTTTCATATCTTCAATGTTGCTGGTTGCTGGTTGCTGGTTGCTGGTTTACTACTCTCGGTAGTGAGCTCGTCGGTTTGCTCCCAGGTTCCTGTTGCTGATTTTCTGTTTAATAAATATTGTTGTTAAATATATAACAGTAGTATTTATTTATTGTTCAATAAATTCAATACTCTTCGCGGGGGAATTTTTTCTCGACCCATTCGGCGACGAAAAACATTGCCAATGCTACAAGGATAAGTATCAGTCCAAATAGTCCGTCTTTCATGCCCAAAGCTTCTGACACTTTAGGTTCACCGAGGTAATTGGCCATGTATATCCCTTCCCAGATGTCATAACCCAGGCCGAATATTAACACACCCAGAAAGAGGCCGCCGATGAATACCATTCCGTCGATTTTACCAATAGAGGCAGCAGTGAAGCTTGTTCCGGGGCAGAATCCGCCCATAATGAAACCGGCGCCCATTATTATTCCACCCAGAATTGCCGAAGTGAGGTATGTTGGGTTAACGTATACCCATTCGAGGTCTATCCATCCGAAGAGGCTCATGAAAAGCAGTCCCAGCATTCCTGTAATTGCTGCAGTAAAGAATACCTTAAGTACTACGGTATCGTAACCGTAGAATACCCCGGCCAGTTTACGGCTTGAAGAGAATCCGCTTCCTTCGAGCACCCATCCGAATCCTATTCCTATTATAAAAGCGAGGAACAGGTTAGTGTTCTCCGATATTATCTCATTTACTACGAGTGGTCCCATTGTCTTACCGTATTAGATCCAGTTTTTCCTTACAAAATAGGCCAGGGCGAATGCAGTTCCGAAGATAGCCATCATGGTTATGAAACCGCCCAGTGAGAGTACTGCCATGCCACTAAGGGCAGAGCCGCTTGTGCATCCCCTGCCGAGTTGCGATCCGAATCCGAAGAGTATACCTCCGGCAAGTGCAAAAATCAGGCGTCTCCTGGAGGAGATTTTTGGTGAGTGTTCAACCTTCAGTTTAAGGCGTCCTGAGAATGCGCCTGAAAGGAATCCGCCCACCAGCACTCCCAGCATCTGGAATACCAGCCAGGATTTCATCGGATTTCCGCTATGTGAATCCTTATACTCCAGGACGAATCCAGAATTTTCAGATGCAGCAGGGGCTACAGTCTCCATACCTGTGACAATGACGCTTTTCAGAGCGCCGCTGGCGCCAAGACCCCTGCCCGACACGAAATTTGCTGCCAGGAGCACCAGACCGAGCAATACACCACCCAGATATGGGTTAAGGTATCGTTTGCTTCTTTCCTGATTTGAATGATTATTCATATAGACTGATTATTATTTGTTTTTCAATACAACCACCGGCTCTCCTGTCCGGCAAAGGCGAAAATGAATCTTAGCATAAGGCTACCCAGCAGAACCAGTGTTCCCGGAATCAGTGCCGGAATGTGGTAACCCCTGAGTTCCATTATATCCAGCAGAGCCGGTACGAGGATCCCGAGGAATACCACGAATATCCAGAATACCGCGGTATACGGTCCTCCGAGGAACAGCATGGCGGCTTCGATCTGCACTTCAGTACTGGCCAGGAATCCCATAAACATATGAGTGATGAGAAATAGTTCAATGCCGAGGATGATGAGATCGATTTTTGTCATCAGCAGTCTTTCGGCCTTATCCTTTGACATCAGGATTATTGCAGCTGCTCCTGCCGACAATCCGGAGGCCAGGAATAGCGGGCCGAGTATTGAGGTATTCCACAGGGGTCTTGCGTTGAAAGCTGAGAAGAGTATCCCTGTATAGATACCCAGGATCACAGAGAAGATCAGCATAACCCATGCGAGTATGGTCTTGTACCTGTTAAAAAATGCCTCGAGTTCCTTCAGCCACCAGAAAGGCCATTTGAAGTCCGGGAAGAGGTCTCTGATGTGCAGTGCCGACCAGATAAATGATGCCGGTGTTACCACCATGAGGGTCCATGCGCCCCATGACATTGGAGACTGGATTTTGAGGGTGGTATAGAGCTGCCAGAACCAGGCTTTGTGGTTAAGGTCATAGAATAGAGCCAGCAAACCGATTATCAGGAGGAATGGTGTTATGAATGGCGCTTTTCTGACGATGGTGGTGAAGGTGTTCTCCTTGCCCAGGATGTAGTAGAGAGCGGCGAAGAAGAGAATGCCTGCAGCCAGGCCGCCGAGGAAGAGATAGAGAGGTATCGGCCAGTGCCAGATATGTAATTGCGGGTCTATGAGGGGGTTAGCCCTGCCGCTTACGATTAGTTCCTCTTTCATAGGGCAGATCAGATTAGGAAGTAAAGGTGAGGTTTGGTTCCGGCCTCGGGTATAAGTGTTTTATACTTACGCCTCTTTATGACCATGCTGACTTCGCTGTTAGGATCGTCAAGATCGCCGAAGTACATGCATTTGGTAGGACAGACAGCCACGCAGGCCGGCTCGAGGCCCTTTTTGACCCTGTGAATGCAGAAGGTACACTTGTCGACATATCCTTTGGGGTGAGGGAAGCGTGCATCGTAAGGACATGAGGCAATGCAGGCTCCGCAGCCGATGCACTTGTTGGGCTTCACCAGTACCGTTCCGCCGTCGGCGTAGTGGCTGGCGCCTGTGGGGCAGCATCTCACGCAGGGAGCGTTTTCGCAGTGATTACAGCGTTCAGAGCGTATTTCCAGCTCGAGTTGCGGGTATGTACCATCAGTTACCTCCACGACCCAGTCGCGGCAGTAGCCTATCGGCACGTTGTTTTCAGTCTGGCATGCTACGACGCAGTCGCTGCAGCCAACACATTTCAGGGTATCGACAGCCATTGCATACCTCATGATACCACCTCGCTTTCCGGTTTTTCAATTAAGAATGTGACAAAATTGCCCCTCATCCCGGTTCCGCCCATGATGGGGTCCATCAATACCTTGGTTATCAGTTTGGTATCGCTGGCACCCTTACCATATGCACGGCTAAGGCGTTTATCGGCATGGCCGAAGCCATGAACAATATATACCGAATCCCATCGTATACGTTCGGTGACCCTGACATTAACTGAGAACTGGCTGGTGACTCCATCCTGGTTCATGAGCCATACAGGCTGTCCGTTTTCGAGTTGCCACTCTTTTGCAACCTTCGGATTAACCCATACAGTATTTACATCCATAAGGTCTGTCAGGTTCGGGTTGTTGGCGGTACGGCTGAAGGTGTGCATCGGGGCTCGTCCGTAAATAAGCCGGTAATAGCCAAAAGGAGGCTCTTCATGAGGTGTGTAGTTTGGCAGCGGGTCGAATCCTTCAGCAGCCAGGGCCGTAGAGTACAGTTCTATCTTGCCTGTGTTGGTAAAGAACACAACATCTTCATTTTCTGCAAAATACAGATCGTCGTATTCACGTTCGAAAGTTTTCACACCAACACGCTTCATCTCTTCGAGAGAAGAACCTATCTGGCGCAGCTGCCAGTCGAGGGCCTCTTCAAGGGTATCCCAGCTGAAATAGTCTTCGAGACCCAACCGTTTGGAAAGTTGCTTAGCCATCCAGGCAGCAGGTTTGGAATCGTACATCGGCTCGGCTGCCGGCATTCTCAGGGCTATCTGCGGCTTTCGATGGGCTCCTGTTCTTATGCTGTCATATCTTTCGAGATAGGTGCACTCCGGAAGTATCACATCTGCCCATCCGGTTATTTCCATCGGCATGGTATCGATTACAACCATCAGCTCGAGGTTTTGAATAGCCTCGATAGTTTTCTTCTGATCAGGCAGCGTTTCTATCAGATTGGTTCCGTTGATAATCCATGCCTTGAAATTACACTCGCTGTCAGGGGTTGGTATAGTGGCATCGCAAATGCCTGAGGCAAGGGCAAGGTCTGCAAGCGGGTATTTACCCGGGAACGCCTCTCTCCATGTTCTCTTTGGCGGAGGGAAAGCAGGCCTCGGATAATTGGGCAGTTCAGCAAATGCCGGCCTGAAATAGCCACCTCTCCTGCCCCACGATCCGAGAATTGCATTCAGTATTGCGATGGCCCGCATCCTTTGTGTATCGTCACCGTACCAGGTAACATGCCTGCCGGGATGAACTATGACTGCAGGAGCTGCGTTAGCCATCTCACGAGCTGTCTCGCGTATTACATCAGGTCTGATGGTTGTTATTCCGTATGCCCATTCAGGTGTAAAGTTTCTTACGTGGTCGCGAAGGGCTTCAAATCCGTAAGTATACTTTTCCACATATTTCTTATCATACCGCTCTTCGCTTATTATGACATTTGTCCATGCCAACAGCAGGGCAATGTCTGTTGAAGGTTTAATCGGCAGCCAGTATTTTGATTTACTGGCAGCGGTTGAGAATCGTGGATCTACGGTAATTATTGTTGCTCCTTTATCAATGGCATCAGACATTTCCTGAACCTGTCCGTTATGCATATTTTCGCCAATATGCGAGCCTATGAGCACCAGGCACCTGGTATCGCGTATATCAGTAATTTCAGGCGACTCCACACCTTCCCCGAAGGTTGAGATGAAAGCTACTTCACGAGGTCCGCGGCATTGGGCGTATGAAGGAGCTGCAATACTGGTGGAACCAAAGGCTCTTAGCAGATCACCAAAATAGGTGCCGCCCGATCCGTGTGTGAACAGTGCGATGCATTCAGGACCATGCTCGGCTGCGATCTTCTTCATCTTCTCTCCGATGTAGTCAAAAGCTTCATCCCAGCTCACCGGCTTAAACGATTGTTCACCCTTTTCACCCACTCTCATCAGCGGTGTCCTGAGTCTGTCTTCGTCATAATACATGCCAACGCCGCCTGTTCCCCTCGGGCAGAAGCGGCCGTTACTGTTCATATCCTCATCGTTGCCGATGATCTTCCAAATTTTACCCTGCTCATTCTTATATACCCAACCCGCGCACTTCCAGAAACATACCTCGCAATAAGTTGGTGTCCTTGCCAGATCGGCGGCCGCCAGCAGAGATGCGTTCTCATCGGGGCGAAAGAATGAGCAGCCTGCGAAACCCGTAGCCATTGCTCCTGCTCCGGCCAGGGAAATCCTGATAAACTGCCTTCGGTTTGTCATTAACTCAATTCAGGTTAGACTGAGAAAAAAATTCGTTCATAGGCATATGTATTTATCTACATATGTTGCGTTATAAATGCGAAATTAAATAATTTTTCGTGATTGTGAATTTAATAACAGAACCTGTTAAATAATTAAGAATGATTCTAAATTGCTCTTGTTGGAAATTACTAACTGAGAGATAACTCTCTTACTTCAGATATTCACCGGATTTGATACTATTTTCTGATATTTGACAATGCGAATTTCACTTTTGTATTATGAGCGCCGTGAAAGATCTCTTTATTTACGAATTTGATACTCTCAATAGTGTATAGTGCTCTGGGGTTATAATGGTTTATATAGTCAAGCACTTCCTTTATCATACTTCGTTTGACGATTATATAAATTACCCCTACGTCTCCGTCTGCTCCCTGGGCATCAACAGAAGTAACACCGTAACCCTCCTCCTTAAGCTTATCCACCAGCTCGTTGGCATCACGTTTTGTTATGACCCTTACCATTTCGTGTCCGATGGCAAGTTTCTCTTCAATAATAAGTCCGAAATAAGTACCAGTAGCGAATCCACCGGCATAAGCAATATAGCAGAGCCAGTTATCGAGGTTTTGCATAATTTTGCTAATAGCAATAACCCAGATAAACACCTCAATAAAACCTATAAGAGGCGCTATCCGCTTCATCCCTTTTGAAACGAAAATTATACGGAGGGTTCCCAGAGAGACGTCGGCAATTCTGGCGATGAAAATTGCCAGTGGTAAAACAACAATATCGAAGATACTACTATTTAGAAACTCCATAACACCAAAACATTTTATATCTGAAAGTATTAAATCGCTTTATTACAAATGCTTACAAACCCAAAAAAATTACAGCTTTTCTGCTGCAAGATAAATGATAAAAGTGAATAGGAAAGTAACCAGGGCAATAATATCTTTCAGGCCGGGCAATTGGATGACAAGGAAGTTTTCGTATATTGAGAATTAATTTTATATGATGAGGAGGCTATACAAAATTTTTCACCCTGAAATATTTCAGGGATCACAGGGACTCAGTGACTACTTTGAAGGATGGTACTTCAAGAACGTATCAAAGGATCTTAAACATGCAGTTGCATTCATTCCAGGAATCTCACTATCGGATGATCCTCATTCCTTTGTTCAGTTCATTGATGGAATAAACGGCAAAACAGCATATTTCAGATATGAAACGCAGGATTTTGCATCTGACAAACATCGATTTTTGACAAAAATAGGCAGATCAGAGTTCTCGTCAGAGGAGATCAGCCTCGACCTGCAGAACGACAAATGGAAGATTGAGGGGAAGCTGCAATATGAAGGATTAGTAAGGCTTCCGAAGTCCATACTGATGCCCGGGATAATGGGGTGGTATTCCTATGTCCCGTCGATGGAGTGCAACCATGGGGTGGTATCTTTAGATCATGGCATTACAGGATCAGTGTCTGTAAACGGAACTGTTTATGATTTTACCGGAGGCAATGGATATATTGAGAAGGACTGGGGTGTCTCTTTTCCTGAATCGTGGCTGTGGCTGCAATGTAACAACTTTGACTCACCCGGCACATCAATAATGATCTCTGTTGCCAAGATACCCTGGAGGGGAAGATATTTCATCGGATTGATCTCTTTTCTGCTTGCCGGAGGGAAAACTGAAATATTTGCCACCTACAATAATTCTTCGGTTGTCTCTCTGCGTCAGATCACGGAAAAAACCACTGAGATAATCATACGCAGAAGAAGAAAGAGGCTGACAGTTACAGTCACGAAGAGTTCATCGGGATCAATAGTTGCGCCCGTTCAGGGAAAGATGTCCAATATGATCAGGGAGAGTATTGATTCGGATGTCAGTTTTACCTATGATGACGGGAGCGGGAGTGTAATTAAGGAGGATGGAAAAAGGGCCGGATACGAGGAGATGGAAAAGATATTCTCCTATTTTAAGTAGGTGTTGGCATGGGG
>CAZMSH010000011.1:22501-95837 GCA_964568875.1 uncultured Rikenellaceae bacterium
GATACGAGGAGATGGAAAAGATATTCTCCTATTTTAAGTAGGTGTTGGCATGGGGCATGGGGCATGCAAAGGACGGAATACAATCGCACCCCGAACAATCGCACCCCAGAGGGGTGCAATACTAATAGAACCGGGCACCCCCCATCAATTGCTGCGCAGGCGAAGCGGAGTCCCGCACCGAAGGTCGGGTACAGAGTGCAGGGGAAAAAGTTTATTGGTGAGTGGCACATGGTAAATTTATTATATGAATGTAAATGAGGTTGTAATATTCTGGTTCAGGCGGGATCTGAGGCTGAGTGATAACCGGGGATTGTATCACGCACTATCATCGGGTTACAAGGTTTTACCGCTGTTCATTTTTGACACAAACATACTTGACAGACTGGAGCGGAATGATTCAAGGGTGACATTTCTCTGCGACACACTGGATTCGCTTAATAAGAGTCTGGCAAAAAGGGGTAGCAGTCTCCTCTCCTTCCACGGCGACCCGTTAGTTTTCTTCAAAGAGCTGCATACCGGATACGAGATCAAAGCCGTTTATGCAAATACTGATTACGAGCCCTATGCAGCAGAGCGCGACAGGAATGCAGGCAACATACTGAAATCTAAGGGTATTGCATTTCATCTTTTCTCTGACCAGCTGATATTTGAGCCAGGTGAAGTAGTTAAAAAAGACGGAGAGCCCTATACCGTATTTACTCCCTTTTCAAAAAGATGGCTGTCGCTGTTCAGCAGCGGGATGATAAGTGAAGAGCCTTCAGAACGGGTTTCGGACAACTTTGTCTTAAGGTCTGCCGGCGAGTCTGGTTACACACCAGTTTCTATTGGTTTTAAACGGTCAGAGATAGCAGTCGAGGAAGCAGATATTTCCCCCGCCAAAATCAGCAGATACCAGTTTACACGCGACATTCCTTCAGCCGGGGGTACGACGCTTCTCGGGCCACACCTTCGCTTTGGGACCACCGGTATAAGAGAGGTGATGAGAAAGAGTCTCAATATAAGCGCTGTTTTTACTTCAGAGCTTATATGGCGGGAGTTCTTCATGCACATACTCTTTTTCTTCCCCTATGTTGAAGAGGGAAGTTTCAGAAAGAAGTATGATAATATTGAGTGGATAAACAATGAAGAACACTTTGAAAGGTGGCGCAGCGGGCTCACCGGGTATCCTATTGTTGATGCCGGTATGCGCGAGTTGTCGGCAACAGGATACATGCATAACAGGGTAAGGATGATAACGGCTAGTTTTCTGGTTAAGCACCTGTTATGTGACTGGAGGTGGGGAGAGGCATGGTTTGCATCGCTGTTACTTGATTATGAGCTATCATCAAACAACGGCAACTGGCAATGGGCAGCGGGAACCGGTTGCGATGCCGCACCCTGGTTCAGAGTATTCAGTCCGGATGCGCAACAAAAGAAATTCGATCCTGATGAAGCTTATATAAGAAAATGGCTGCCTGAATACGGGACTTCCACATATCCATCTCCGTTAGTCAATCATTCAGAAGCGAGGGACAGAGCTCTCAGAGCATACAGGAATATTGAATGATGAGCCAGGTCAGGCATCTTAACTTCGATTTTAAAATTATATTTGGAAGCAAAAACAGAAAGCGGAGATGAACTGTGACAGTAGACCCAAAGAGTATTGGGCAAGATGTTTTGGCAGGATCAGGGATGCATCCGGGAGTTTTCTTCGTGCCGGTCTGGTGATGATTCTTTTTCAGCTGCATCCTGCAATCGTTGAGGCTCAGACTGCAGCAGAGGACACCAGCAGGCTGTCTCTGTTGTTTATAGGTGACATAATGGGTCATGATACCCAGATTGCGGCAGCATTGGACAAGAATTCAGGTTTATATGACTACAATGATGTATTCAGGTACATATCCCCTGTAATAAAGAGATATGACATAGCGATAGCAAATCTAGAGGTCACCCTGGCTGGTCCGCCCTACAAAGGATACCCTCTCTTCAGTTCACCGGCGGCCCTGGCTGCAGCTGCCAGAGAAGCAGGTATAGGCACTATGGTTACTGCCAACAACCACAGTGTTGACAGAGGTCTTGATGGAATAATGGCCACGACATACAAGCTTGACATATTGGGTGTGACTCACACGGGCATTTATGCAAGTTCCTTATCCAGAGACACCCTGGTTCCCCTTATAATTGAGAAGAGGGGAATTAAGCTTGCCTTGCTGAATTATACTTACGGCACAAACGGGATAAGGGTACCTGAGCCTGCAGTAGTTGACCTGATAGACAAAGAGGTGATAAAAAGTGACATCGGCCGGTCAAAAGAGGCTGAGCCTGATGCGATAATTGTGTTCCTGCACTGGGGAACGGAATATGACACTGTTCCGAACCGAAGTCAGACTGAACTTGCCGCCTGGCTTTTTGAACAGGGTGTAACGATGGTAATAGGATCTCATCCGCATGTTATACAGCCCGCCATTCTTGAAAGGAGTGCCGGGTGCGTGGCTGACAGGCTGGTAGTCTATTCTCTGGGCAACTTTGTGTCGAATCAGAGAAACAGGCGAACTGACGGAGGTATGATGGTATCAGTAACACTCAGCAAAGGAGGAGATGGCTTGAGAATTGAAGATGCCGGGTACATACTGACATGGGTCTACACACCGTATGAAGATGGGCGCCGGAGGTTCTACGTATTACCTGCGGCGGAATCTGAAGGCAACACAACATTCCCTGCCGATAAAGACTCCCGCGACAGAATAAAGCTTTTCACTGAAGACTCAAGGAGACTGATGGAGAACCACAGCAGGGGAATACGAGAGATAAAATAACCCAGATTCCATCATTAAGCAGAAAGAATTCTGGTGGCAGACACCTTCAAATGATTATTTTTGCTGCTCTTAAACAAATCCGATATGAAGACCTATTTTCTAACAGTTTCATTTTTTTTACTGGCTGTTTTTACGACCTCTGCCCAAACTTCCGATCAGTCATTATTAAAGAGATTGACTTCAAACGCTTCATTCAGCGGGCAATGGTTTATTATTTACCAGGTAGAAGAAAACGAAGGTGAATATTTCAATCAATTTACCCTTCGCAGGGGTTATATAACCTTCAACCAGAGGTTCAATGATATATTTTCTGTGAGGTTTACACAAGACATTACCCTTGATGAGGAGGGAACCGATGCGGGTAATATTGAGATGAGGCTTAAATACTGTCTGATCAGGGTAGATAACCATTTTATGCCGGTACTAAAGAACAGCTGGTGGGAACTGGGACTTATAAGCCGGCCTTGGTTTGGATTTGAAGACAAGATAAATGACTACCGTGTTCAGAGCGCTATGTTTCTTGACAAATATGATATACTCGGATCAGCAGATTTTGGCATCTCTCTTACCGGTCTTATTGGAGGAGAAGTTAATGGAGATTACCAGAAGAGAGTAAGCAGTCAGCTTCCAGGTTTGTATGGCAGTTACTCCATAGGTGTTTTTAATGGTGGTGGATATCATGCTATTGAGGAGAACAGCAACAAAACGATCGAAGGCAGATTTACGCTAAGGCCTTTCGGAGACATATTACCAGGCCTTCAGATCAGCTACAACTTCGCTAATGGAAAAGGGAACATTCCATCAATGCCCGATTTCCATTTCAACCACCTGTACCTGTCATGGCAGAGCAGACCGCTGATACTTTCCGGTCAGATTTTCAAGGGTACCGGCAATGCAGGAGGAACATATGTCGATGAAGAGGGTGAGGCATTTGTTAACAACGGGTATTCATTTTTTGGCGAGGTTAAAATACTACCAACCAATTTTGCGCTTATGTCAAGAATTGACAGGCACTATGTTTATGGTGAGAGCTCAGGAGACTACTCGTCTGTTGTTGCAGGGCTATGCTACAGATTTGCCGGTAATAATAAACTGCTGCTGAATACTGATTTCAGGAAAGTCAATGGAGCTGCAACCCGCTTTTATGAAGCAGCCATTGAAATAAGGTTCTGAATAATATTTAAGCTTTTGCATGAAATTTGCTAGATTTGAGAAAACAAAAGCCATGATACGACTCGTATTAATTGTCGCAGTATTGATTTCGATACAGCACTATTCTGTAGCACAGGACCTGATGGCAATAGACAATTACATGGACAAGCTGCGAATTGAAAATGTTATTAACAGACCGAACCAGCTTTCATATTCAGATATTGCCGGCACACCATATTACGATGACACATTCAGAAAAGGAATACTGTTCCTGAAATCAGGCAGGAGGCTTTCAGGAGAGTTTCGATATGACATTTATGCTGACATGATTGAATTCAGAAAGGGTGAAAACATTTTCACGCTGGGAATACCTGACAGTATTGCAAAGATTGAAGTTGAGAATGCAGTGTACAGTTACCAACCCTATTATATCAATTCTGATATACATAAAAGTTATTTTATCACAATCGAAGATGGTTACTACACGCTGCTGGAGAAGACAACCAGGCTGTTCAGAAAGGCAGAACCACCGGGCCCTTATCAGGATGCACCCAAGCCGGCAAGATTTGAGGACGGAGGAACAGAGTTGTTTTTAATGAAAGGGGATGAACCTGCGGTGAGAGTTGCAAACATAAGAGACATAATCAGTGTATGTGGAGAAGACGGAAGCCTCGCCAGTGAGTATATCGACACTAATAAGATCAGGTTCAGAAACACTGAGGGGCTTAGAAGCCTCGTCAACCACCTGAACAACAGCATAAAGCGGTAAAGGGAAGGTTAATTAACGCCAGTCACTTCTGCCTGTTAGTTTGCCTGCCTGCAGAGGAGCCTGATATTCGGGTCGGTGATAACCTCAATCGGTTCTGACGTCATGGGTAGTATAATTTCGGAATCTCTTTCTGTAACACTCAGTTTTATTATCTCAGAGCCTCCTGCGTGTTTTATTTCAAGCTCCAGAGGAAAGGTGAAGAGGTAATCCTGTTTTTGTGTAACGGTAATACTTGCCTCTTTCTTCTCACGGTTCCATGACCATTCTGTTTTGATCTCCGGCTGTCCGGCCACCATCAGCCACTGATGGAAAAACTGCCCCAGAAATTTTCGGGATACCTCTTCCATTACTATCCGGAAGTCATCGGACATAGCGTTTGAGTTTTTGAAGCGCTTGTAATATAGCTGCAATCCTTCAGTGAAAGCCTCGTCGCCCACCACGTCCCTAAGCATATGAAGCACCCAGGCTCCCTTCTGGTATGAATTTGCACTCAGAAGCCTCATAAGATCTGTAACTGCAGTATCGATTACAGGTCTGGGATTCTGGGCTGCTGCTCTCAGCACCCTTTCCCTTGCAGTTCTCATATCGGCTTTGAGTCTCTCCTCCCCCTGTTTCATCTCCCAATACATTGAAGTAAGATAAGTGGCAAAACCTTCGCTCAGCCATATATGATGCCAGTCTGCCTCAGTAACGGAGTTACCGAACCACTGATGGGCGATCTCATGAGCTATAAGGCCCTCAGACCTTCCTGTTCCTGTTACCGAATTCTCGGAATAGAATATACACCCTGCATTTTCAAGACCGCCGAACATTGTTTTGGACTGAACATTAGCAAGCTTGGGAAACGGGTATGAACCTATCAGTTTCGAATAATAGTTCAAAGGCTCCATGGCAATACCATAATCATCGAAACCCTCCTCCCTGTTTTCAGGGTATACATAAGAATATACCGGTATGCCCGATGCAATTCCCGCCTCTTCAACTGCGAATTCAGCTGCTCCGAAAGTCATTACCTTAACCGGAACCGGGACATCTTCTCTCCAGTGGAAAGTCCTGGTACCGCCAGGATTGTCTGTTACCGACATGAGAAGTCCATTTGACACGACTGTGTACACCTCAGGGGCAGTAATAATGAACTCAACCGCAGCCTTATCAGAAACATGGTCTATACAGGGGAGGTAATGGCTACCCCTGTCGGGCCAGTGGTCAGCAAAAAACCCTCTTCTTCCGAACTTTGTTTCCGATATTACCAGGCCGTTGCCAGGGATCCCCTTGTATGATATCGAAACCGTCACACCGGTTCCGGGCTCCAGACCACCGGGAACAGCGGCAGATAGTTTGTTGCTGCGGTGATGCCATCCGGTCTGCAACTGGTTAATGCTGACATCTGAAACCACCATTCCCCTTCCGTCATCCTGAACATTCCTGAGATCGAAACTGAGGGAGTCAGCCGGCTTAAGTGCAACTACTTTAATAAGGGCATTGGCATGAATCGAATCACAGTCATCTCTCAGGGTTATATCGAATGTGTACCTGACAACATCCAACCCGGAATTACGTTTACCGTTTCCGTTGGCAATAGCCGCTGACGCCAGCAGGACAAGGGCGAGAATCAGAATAGATCTTATCATAATAAAGTACTTTGGTATTCAAAAATAACAATTTCGAGGGCAATAACATTCATTGTCTGCCAAATAACAGCATCTTAATAACCTTTTCATCAGGGGCCATAAATTGAAGGGAAAATGTTAGCTTTGCAGAAAGAAAATCAGGAAGATGAATTACGATTACAATACCCAGCGATCGAGAATGGCTCTGCCCGAATACGGCCGGAACGTTCAGAAAATGATCGATCATATCAAAACTATTGAAGACAGGGAAGAGCGTAACAGAGCTGCCCGCACTATAATACAGATAATGGGAAATCTGAATCCGCATCTGCGTGATGTAGGAGATTTCAAGCACAAGTTATGGGACCATCTGGCTCTGATATCGAACTTTGAGCTTGACATAGAATCCCCCTATCCAAAACCAGAGCCTTCCAAGTTCACCGAAAAGCCCAAAAGGGTGCCCTATAATCAGGGTCCGATCAGGTTCCTTCATTATGGCAGGGTCGTCCAGGATATGATTAAAACAGTGTCTGTAATGGAGGAGGGAGAGGAGAAGAACTACCTCGTTATAATGATCCTGAACCAGATGAAGAAGCTCTACCTTACATGGAACAAGGGTCAGGTTTCTGATGAAACTATAATTTCTGATCTGTCACAGATGTCAGGCGGGCTGTTGAAAGTACCTGAAGATACCAGGCTTGCCGATTCCAAGGCATTGGTTCCGCAGCAACAGAAGAAGGTTCAGATGCCAGGCAAGCAGAAGAAGAAGCAGAATAAGCCCTACAACAAGAAGAAGCAGAAAAACAAATATTGATCTATGGGCACCTTTATTGTCAAGGGAGGCAGACAGCTCAGTGGTGAGATAGTACCCCAGGGAGCAAAGAATGAGGTACTGCAGATAATTTGTGCCACCCTTCTTACACCTGATAAAGTAACGATAAGGAACATTCCCGACATAATAGATGTAAGGAAACTTATTGATCTTATAGGCACTATTGGTGTCAGAGTGACAAAACACTCGATATCGGAGGTAACCTTTGAAGCAGGTGAAGTTGATTATGAATATCTCAGATCTGACGACTTCAGAGATAAGAGTACCAGTCTGAGAGGGTCTATTATGATTGTAGGACCGCTGCTGGCCCGTTTTGGCAAGGCCTTCATTCCCAAGCCCGGAGGAGACAAAATCGGTCGCCGCCGTGTTGACACACATTTCATCGGATTTGAAAAGCTGGGTGCCGATTTCAGATACGATGCCAATGACGGCATATACAGTGTGGAGGCTGACAGACTCAGGGGTGCCTATATCCACCTTGATGAGGCATCGGTAACCGGTACGGCCAACATAATTATGGCGGCAGTACTTGCTGAGGGCAAAACGACCATATACAATGCTGCGTGCGAACCATACATTCAACAGTTATGCCGCATGCTGGTGTCGATGGGAGCCAGAATTGAGGGCATAGGGTCGAACCTGCTTTATATTGACGGAGTGAAGGAACTGGGTGGATGTACACATAGTGTGCTTCCCGACATGATTGAAATAGGTTCGTTCATTGGCATGGCGGCTCTTACAAACTCAGAACTGACAATCAAGGGTGTCTCATATGAAAACCTCGGGATAATCCCCGACTCATTCCGCAGGCTGGGCATAGAACTAGAGCGTCATGGTGACGATATTTACATACCACAGCAGGATCACTACGAGATTGAGACCTTTATGGACGGGTCGATTATGACCATTGCCGATGCCATCTGGCCGGGACTCACGCCCGACCTGTTAAGTGTATTTCTGGTAACAGCAATACAGGCCAAGGGAGCGGTTCTGATTCACCAGAAGATGTTTGAGAGCAGGCTCTTTTTTGTCGACAAGCTTCTTGATATGGGAGCACAGATAATATTATGCGATCCGCACCGGGCCACGGTTATTGGTCATGACAGAAAAATCAAACTGAGGGGTACTGTAATGACATCACCGGATATAAGAGCCGGTGTAGCCCTTCTGATTGCCGCCATGTCGGCTGAGGGAGAGAGTATTATACACAACATCGAACAGATAGACCGGGGATACCAGAATATTGACACCAGGCTGAATGCGCTTGGCGCTTCAATAAAAAGGATATAATAAAACCATAACAATGCATACACGTCGTTTTTATCAGATTCCGAGGCTGCGTCTTGCTCCCCTTGACACTCCTGTTGAGAAGATGAACCGGCTGCAGGATGCTATCAAAGGATCACCCTCGCTGTTCATTAAACGCGATGATTTTATTGGACCCCTGGTGTGGGGCAACAAGCTGCGCAAGCTGGAATATTCCTTTGCAAAAGCCAGGGAGGAGGGTGCAGACACGGTCATCACCTGCGGTGCTGTTCAGTCGAATCACGCACGCACTACTGCCATGGTAGCCCGCAGGCTTGGACTAAAATGCGTGCTGGTTCTGAACGGTGAAGAGCCTGAGTATCCCCAGGCAAACTATCGTATCAGCAAGATGATGGGAGTTGACATCAGACTTGTGGTCAACAAGGAAGACCGCCAGCCTGCTATGTCTGAAGTTGCAGAAGAGATAAAATCAAAAGGAGGAACTCCGTTCATAATACCTTTAGGGGCGTCAGACTCTGTCGGAACCCCGGGGTTTGTAAATGCCATGTATGAGCTTAAGTCGCAGCAGGAAAATCTTGGACTGAGGTTCAGTCATATTGTTGTTGCAACCTCTTCGGGGGGAACCCAGGGTGGGCTGGAAGCAGGAAAGAGAATTGCAGGTATGCATGATATAAAGATCATTGGCATAAGCGCTGATGATACTCCGGCTGAAATAAGCCAAAAGGCCATGAGGGCAGCCAATCCCATTATGGAGTTCACAGGTCTGAAACCTCTGTTGGCAGAAGATCTGACAATAGATGACAGGTTTACCGGACCGGGTTACGGAATTCCCTCGCCGGAATCGACAAGGGCAGCCGAATTATTTCTCAATAACGAAGGCATACTGCTTGACCAGACATACACCGGTAAAGCAGCGGCAGGACTTATCAGCCTGATTGAAGAGGGTTTCTTCAACAGTAAGGACACAGTACTCTTCTGGCATACAGGAGGGTTGGTAAATTTGTTTTAAGAGCATGGAAATCAAGAAGATTGAGACAGCAAAGGCTCCGATACCAAAGGGGCATTATTCCCAGGCAGTTGTAGCAGGTGGATTTGTATTTATTTCAGGGCAGCTGCCGGTGGTTCCGGTAAGCGGAGAGAAAATAACCGGCGACATCAGAGACCAGGCATTGCAGGTTTTCAGAAACATAGCCACAATAGCCGAAGCATCGGGAAGTTCACCGGACAAGATTGTAAAAGTTACAATATACGTTTCAGATATTGACTACTGGCCTGCAGTAAACGAGGTTTTCTCCGGTTTCTTCGGAGAACATAAGCCTGCAAGAGCCATAGTACCTGTAAACAGCCTTCACTATGGCTTCGGGATAGAAGCAGATGCTATTTCGGTTATCTGACATGTAATTACTCCCGGCCATTGTTCTAAAGTCATACAGGCATATACGCCCGGCTAATTTCCAGCTGTTTATATAATCCAATATATTTTTAATATGCCATTTTGTCAAATATACCTTTATGGCAGGCTATTTGAGAAATCAAAAAACCATTAGGAAAATCATTTATAAGATGACAAGGAAGAAGAGAACTGACACTAAAGAGGAAAAAGAGAAAAAAGTAGATAATCAGGAGGTAAAAGAGCCGGTGGAAACAGGCTCGGAGGGTTCTGCCAGGTCAGCCGGTGATCAAAAAACCGGCACTGTAGATGATGAGGAGGCACAAAAAACGGAGAAGCCTGCTGACACTGCGTCAGCCTCAGAAAATGATCTGCTGGTAAAACTGGCAGAGATGCAGGATAAGTACCTGAGGTTGTCGGCAGAATTTGACAACTACAGGAAGAGAACTCTCAGGGAAAAAATAGAACTGACAAAGACTGCTTCCGAATCATTACTTCTTAATCTGCTTCCTGTTCTCGATGATTTTGAAAGAGGTATAACCCTAATGGATAGTGCTGCCGACTGCAAGGCCATGAAAGATGGTATTGACCTGATATATCTGAAGTTCAGAAGTTTTCTTGAGCAGAACGGCGTGAAGGAGATCGAGGCCCTCAATAAAGACTTTGATGTTGATCTTCATGATGCTGTAACAAAAATACCCGTATCTGAAAAGAAGCTGAAGGGTAAGGTTGTAGACGTTGTGCAGAAAGGATATGTTTTGAATGAAAAGGTGATCAGATTCAGCAAAGTCGTTGTAGGGGAGTAAGAGCAGGTATCAGAAAACAGAGGAACAAGAGACAGGATGGAAAAGCGTGATTACTACGAAGTACTTGGAGTATCAAAAGGTGCTACAAAGGAGGAGATCAAGAAGGCTTACAGGAAGCAGGCCATCAAGTACCATCCTGACAAAAATCCGGGAAACCGGGAAGCGGAAGAGAAGTTCAAAGAAGCTGCTGAAGCTTACGAGGTGTTAAGCAATGATGAAAAGAGGTCGAGATATGACAGGTTCGGTCATGCAGGCGTAGGTGGAGCGGGTAATGGTTTCCCTGGCGGAGGAATGACCATGGAAGATATCTTTTCCTCTTTCGGTGATATATTCGGAGATGCCTTCGGAGGATTCGGAGGGTTTGGGAGCAGCCGGCGGGGAGGCCGTAGAGTTAACAAAGGCTCCAATCTGAGAGTCAAGGTTAAGCTTAACCTGAAGGAGATATCCAGCGGTGCCGAAAAAAAGATTAAGGTCAATAAGTACATCACCTGCGATTCATGTGGAGGGAACGGTGCTGCTGATCAGAATTCCATTACTACATGCACGACCTGTAACGGTTCAGGCCATGTTACACGTGTGACAAACACATTTTTGGGTCAGATGCAGACATCTTCGGTTTGTCCGGCATGCGGAGGAGAAGGTAAGACCATCACCAAAAAGTGTACTTCATGTTATGGAGAAGGAATTGTACAGGGTGAAGAGGTCATTAAAATAAATATTCCTGCAGGTGTTGGCAAGGGAATGCAGATGACAGTCAGCGGGAAGGGTAATGCTCCACGACGCGGCGGTGTAAACGGAGACCTGCTGGTAGTAATTGATGAAGAAGACCATCCTGAGCTTATACGTGAAGGTAATGACCTCATTTACAACCTATTCATAAGCATTCCTGATGCCATTCTCGGAACGGCTGTAGAGATTCCTACCGTTGACAACAATGTAAAGATAAAGATAGAGCCAGGCACACAGGCCGGTAAAATACTAAGACTAAGAGGCAAAGGACTTCCTGAGGTGAACGGATATGGCCGGGGTGACCTTCTGGTCAATGTGAATGTATGGATACCCAAGAAGTTATCAAGAGAGGAACAGAAGCAGATAGAGAAGCTAAGAGAATCCGGTTCCTTCACCCCTGCCCCTGACATTAATGACAGGAACTTTTTTGAGAGGATGAGAAGTTACTTCGATCAGGCTTAACAGATTTTCACCGATATTAAGAGGTTATTTGCAGAAAATATTTTATGACCATCACAATGATGGTTTCTTTTGTCTCTGATTCATCATTTAGAACCTAAACTTGTTTTTCCTATATTTGATGTCTGTTAAAAAACTATAATTAAATAAATAATGGCATTACTTGAAGCATCGGAAGTAACAAAGCAGTTTGCCAACCATCTGGCTCTTGACAGGGTGGGCATATCAGTGCCGGAGCAGAGCATATATGGTTTGCTGGGGCCAAACGGAGCAGGCAAGACAACCCTTATCAGAATCATTAACCAGATAACGGGACCGGATAGCGGTACACTCATGTTGAATGGGCGCAAACTTAGGCCTGCTGACGTGGTCCAGATCGGCTACCTGCCGGAAGAGAGAGGTCTGTATAAGAAGATGAAGGTAGGAGAACAGGTTCTGTACTTTGCCCAGCTAAAAGGATTGAGCAGGGCTGAGGCCTGGAAGAGAGCCAAATACTGGTTTAAGAAATTTGAAATAATAGACTGGTGGGACAAGAAGGTTGAAGAGCTTTCAAAGGGTATGCAACAGAAAGCTCAATTTGTATCAACTGTTATTCATGAGCCCAAGATCCTGATTTTTGATGAGCCATTTACCGGTTTTGATCCGGTAAACGCCAGTCTCATTAAGGATGAGATTCTTTTTTTGCGGGAACGGGGTGCCACGGTACTCTTTTCCACGCACAATATGTCTTCAGTCGAAGAGTTGTGCGATGACATTACCCTGATAAACAAGGCAAGGGTAATTCTTCAGGGCAACGTTGATGATATCAGAAGAGAGTGGGCAGGCAAAGAGTATGAGATTATGTTCAAAGGAGACTCTGTGCTTCAGGAAAATGATCATTACAAGATACTTAGCAAAAAGAAAGATAACGGTAAGACTGTAATCCGTATTGAAACTGTATCATCTATCGGCAGCAACGACCTTTTGCAGATAATGGTAAAAGCCGGTGAGATAATCTCATTCAATCCGGCATTGCCTTCAATGAATGACATATTCATTAAAGTTGTGCAATCGAGAAACTAACCAACAAAGCCTAACATCCAAAAAAAACTGATATGAGCAAGATCAGCGTAATAATTCAAAGGGAATACTCAACGAGGGTCAGGAAAAAGAGTTTTATAATAATGACAATACTTGCACCTCTGCTGATGGCGGCAATTTTCATCGTACCTACTCTTATAATGACCAACGAGAGTCAGGAATTCAAGAAGATAGCGGTGGTTGAAGATGGATCAGACCTTTTCAGGGAGGCCATACCCTCGACAGATGATGCCGAGTTTGTCTATCTTGAAAATGTTGACATAGATGAAATAAAATCGAACTTCAGCGAAGCAGGTTATTATGGTATCTTGTATATTTCACCCCTTGTGGTAAATGTACCTAATGCGGTACAGCTGATATCAAAAAAGCAACCACCACTAAATCTGACAACTTATATCTCTTCCGTAATGGAAAAAGAGATAGAAAAGCAGAAACTGCTTGCCTATGATATTGAGAATCTTGACGAGATATTGAAGAATGTGAGAAGCCGGGTAAGTATTCAGACCATTAGAATTGACGATGCAGGTGAGGTAAAGGAGACAAGTACGGGTGTGGCGATGGTGATGGCCTATCTTGGAGGATTCCTGATGTATATGCTTGTTTTCATCTTCGGATCACAGGTGATGAGAGGTGTTATAGAAGAGAAGACAAACAGGGTAGTTGAGGTATTGGTATCCTCTGTAAAACCGGTTGAACTGATGATGGGAAAGATAATTGGTATTGCTTTGGTAGGGCTGACGCAGTTTCTGATCTGGATTGCTTTGACAATAGGGGTGGCGACAGTACTCACAAAGGTAATTGCCAGTAAGAGTGAAACAGTGATTGAGACTGTGCAGTCTATGCCGCAAAGCATAGTATCAGGGGAACTGAATGAGCAGATGTCACAGGCTTCCGCACAACAGGCATCACTAAACCCTCAGCTTGCTGAATTAATGGGAATTCTTAAAACACTAAAAAATCAAAGTTGGGGGCTTATTTTATTCAGCTTTATCTTCTATTTTCTTTCAGGTTACCTGTTGTATGCATCGATATTTGCGGCAATAGGCTCTGCAGTGGATAATGAGACCGAAACCCAGCAGTTCATGCTTCCGGTAACAATCCCTATCATTCTGGCGCTTATGGTTGCTATGGGAACCATGCAGAATCCTGAGAGCAGTCTTGCATTCTGGTTCTCTATAATACCCCTTACCTCACCAATAGTAATGATGGCAAGAATACCTTTTGAAGTACCTGCATGGGAACTTGCACTGTCAATGGGACTAATGGTTGTAACATTTGTTGCCTTCGTTTGGATGGCTGCCAAGATTTACCGGACAGGAATACTTATGTACGGTAAGAAAACCTCTTACAAGGAGTTATGGAAGTGGCTGAAATATAAAGGGTAGGGTTATAAGATATACGATTAACGATTTATGATTTACCTTCCCCTTTGGCTCTGGTGAGCTCGCCTGCGGCTCGGTTACTTCCCGTGTACTGTTTACCGTTACCGTGTACCGTTCAATTTTATTAATTTTGCAGATTAACATTAACAGTCTATGTCAAGGGTATTAATAATTGATGATGAGAAGGCCATCCGGAACACGTTGAAGGAGGTTTTGGAATACGAAGATCATGAGGCCGATATTGCTGAAAACGGAACCAGGGGAATTGAATTGTTTGAGACAGGCAGTTATGATATAGTGCTGTGCGATATTAAGATGCCTGAAATGGATGGCACCGAAGTACTGGCGAAGATAATGGAGATAAATGCAGACACACCTGTTGTAATGATATCGGGCCATGGTAACATAGATACAGCTGTCGATGCCATAAAGAAAGGAGCATTTGATTTTCTCGAAAAGCCCCTTGATCTTAACAGGGTATTGATTACAATAAAAAATGCCCTTGACAGATCAACATTAGTAACACAGACAAAGACTCTGAAGAAGCAGGTAAGCAAGAAATATGAAATGGTTGGTGAGTCAGAAGGGATCAGGAAGGTAAGGGAGATGATTGATCGTGTTGCCCCAACTGAGGCCAGAGTACTAATTACAGGTGCAAACGGGACAGGGAAGGAGCTTGTGGCACATCAGATACATGAGAAGAGCAACAGGTCGAAGGGGCCGTTCGTGGAGGTCAATTGTGCGGCCATACCTTCAGAGCTTATAGAGAGTGAGCTCTTTGGTCACGAGAAAGGTTCATTCACCTCAGCCATTAAGCAGCGTATCGGCAAATTTGAACAAGCCAACGGGGGAACAATATTCCTTGATGAGATCGGGGACATGAGTCTTTCTGCCCAGGCCAAGGTTTTAAGGGCGCTACAGGAGAATAAAATTTCGAGGGTTGGATCTGACAAGGATATTCAGGTCAATGTAAGGGTTGTGGCAGCAACCAATAAGGACATAAGAGATGAAATTGACAATAGCAGGTTCAGGGAAGACCTATATCACAGGCTTAGCGTAATTTTGATACATGTCCCAACACTTAATGAGCGTATTGACGACATTCCATTGTTAGCCGAACATTTCAATAACGTTATCTGCAACGAATATGGGATGAGTCCGAAGAAGATAGCCAGAGATGCCATTAATGAATTGCAGAAGATAAACTGGTCAGGCAATATCAGGGAGTTCCGGAACGTCCTTGAGCGGCTTATAATATTAAGCCGGGACCAGATATCAGGTGATGACGTAAAATCATATGCTGCCCCTGTTTCAGGCAGGATTTAACTTACTATCAGCACTTTTCTCATTACATGCTGACAGACAAATAAATAGACCCTGTCAATTTAACCTTTTTTAACGGTCAACTGAATTCTCCCCTTGCCATAATAAAGTACATTTGCGCATTAAATCGACTGCTGATGATCAGAATACTACTTACCGGCTTTATATTGACATGGATTTGTATTATCAACCTTTCCGGACAGGATACCAATAATGGAGGTAAGGCGATTAATTCTGATTCTATTTCCACCAATGATCCACAGCGCTCTGATGCACTGAAAATATTTCTTGACTGTGACAGGTGCGACAGGACATTTATAAAAGAGTCTATTCCATATGTGAATTACATAAACAACCGCGATGATGCCGATGTATTTATTATTATGACACGTCGCAGTACCGGGGGTGGTGGTACTGAGCATCTGATATCATTCAGTGGTCAGAAAAACTATACAGGCATAAATGACACGCTTGTTTTTTTTGATCCTCCTAACAGCACCAATGATTTCACCAGGCAGGGCCAGACCAACACTTTGTCAATGGGTCTTATGAGGTATGTTGCCCGTACACCTCTTTCACAGAATATAAGAATAAACTACAGGGAAGTAACAGGCAGAGGCCGGCAATTGAGCCAGGTTGTAGAAAACGACCCCTGGAACAGTTGGGTTTTCCGGTTTTCAAGCAGAGGATCTATTAACAAGGATCAAAATTACGGGACCATATCAAGCAACAACAGCCTCAGTGCTGACAGAGTCACTCCTGAATTTAAGTCAGAGTTTGATATGCGCTTTGATTTCCGTGAGAGGAGTATTACAACAGAAGGAGTCACCTCAAAATACACTACGCAGAATGATTTCAGATTTACGACCCTTCAGGTGAAAAGCATCTCGCCCCATTTCTCTGTCGGGGCAAATATGTCTGCTGCGAGTTCACAGTTCGGAAACATAAAATATGAACTAAACTTCAATCCTGCAATTGAGTACAATATCTTCCCCTACAGTGAGTCTTTCATGAGGCAGGTAAGAGTGCAGTATACCGTTCAGATAGGTTATAACAATTATATTGACACAACCAGATATTTCAAGCTGGAGGAGATGATCTACCGCCACCAGCTGGCAGTGGCAATCGGATTCAATCAACAGTGGGGCTCAAGCAATTTCTCGTTTCGCGGCGGTCATTTTCTGAATGATGCAAGCTTCTGGAGTTTTAACATGAACGGAGATGTTGAATGGAGAGTGTACAGAGGATTGTCATTGAGTTTTAATGCAAGGGCTGCAATCATAAGAGACGACCGGGCTGTTTTGAAAGGTGATGCATCAGTTGAGGAGGTACTGCTACAGCTACGTAAACTCAGTTCCACATATTCATTCCAGGCCGGATTCGGGATATCTTATTCATTCGGGTCTATTTACAATAATGTGGTGAATCCGCGTTTCTCAAGCCGGTAATCAGACGCTACATCAGAAAGAGGTTCGTTTTTCAGTCATTTATTGTAAGTTTGCATAACTTACAAACAGTGATATGAACCGTACGGAAAAGGACTCATTAGGTTCTCTGACAATTCCAGGGATGGCTCTCTATGGGATTCATTCATTTCGTGCAGCAGAGAATTTTCCTGGCACTGCTGATTTCCCTGATGAATGGTACAGGGCGATGGGAATGGTGAAAGGTTGTGTTTACCGGACGTACAGGAGGTTCAGTAATGCAGTCTCAGGCAGATATGGGACTCATAAGGCCGTCAGGGAGATCGATGCAAAGAGGCTGGATGCAATTATTAAAGCTGCTGATGAGATAGCGTCAGGCCAGTATGCCGATAGTTTCATAGTGCCTGCCATTCAGGGTGGCGCAGGCACAAGTATTAACATGAATATCAACGAGATAATTGCCAATGCTGCGCTGATATCGATGGGGCAGACACCAGGCAGTTATAATATTATTGATCCGGTTGAGGATTGCAATATCTATCAGTCTACCAATGATGTAGTTCCTACAGCGTTGACTATAGCAGTAATGAATCTTCTCAACGATCTTGCATCGGAAGTGAATACCCTGCGTCAGATTCTTGAATCCCTGGAGAAAGAACACCGCAATGAACTGAGGCCGGGTTACACACAGATGCAGGAGGCCGTACCCTCCTCGTTCGGATTGTTATTCGGATCTTACAATGAGGCTCTTTCACGCGACTGGTGGAGAATTTCAAAGAGCCTTGAACGAATCAGGACAGTAAATATGGGAGGAGGAGCCACCGGCACGGGACTGGCTATCCCAAGATTTTTCATAATGGAGATAGTGCCTGAATTAAGAAACCTTACAGGTTTGCCTTTGTCGAGGAGTGAAAATCTCTCTGATGCCACTTCAAATCTCGACAAATGGGTTGAGGTGCACGCCATAATGAAGTCACATGCTGTGAACCTTGAGAAGATGGTTTCTGACCTGAGAATACTTTCATCAGACCTTCTTAACCCGAAGCTGGTAATACTGCCGGAACGACAGGTAGGCAGCTCGATAATGCCCGGCAAGATAAATCCGGTTATACCGGAATATATTGTATCGGTCTCTCACAGGGTCTATGCCAACGATCAACTGGTTTCTTCGCTTTGCGGGCTGGGCTGCCTTGAGTTGAATGCCTACCTCCCGATGATAGGATTTACAATGATTGAGAGTCTCAGGCTTCTGATATCGGCAAACATAACACTTCGCAAAAATTGTCTCTCAGGTATTAAGGTAAAACATGCTGAAGCGCTTGAAAAAGTAATTATGAGCCCTGCTGTTACAACCGCGCTGGTGCCTTTCATCGGCTATAACAAGGCATCAGAAATAGCCAGGGTGATGAAAGAAAGGGAGATGACTGTTTTCGATGTAAACCAGGAGATGAATTTCATTGAAGAAGAGAAGCTGAAAGAGATACTTCAGCCTGCCAATCTTCTGAAACTGGGATTTTCTCTTGAAGAGATTTAACTTATAGGATAATATGGCAATAAGAGGCAAGGACAGAACGCCGCGCATAGGCATATATGGCCGTCGCAATTATGGCAAGAGCAGCCTGATCAATGCACTTGCCGGCCAGGACATAGCAATAGTATCTGACACACCGGGCACTACCACTGATCCGGTAAAGAAATCGTTTGAGATCACAGGCTTTGGTCCTGTTGTGCTGGTTGACACTGCCGGCATTGACGACACAGGAGAACTGGGATTGAAGAGAGTTCATAAAACCATTCATTCCATTGACACGGTTGATCTGGCCATCCTTTTAACAGGTGAGGGCAAATGGAGTGATTTTGAAGAGGAGATAGTACAGAAATTCAATGAACAGGACATCCCCTTCATAGTATTGTCGGGAAAGGCTGACATAGATAATCCCGGTGAAGAGTTCATAGCGAGGGTAAAAGCAGCAACAGGCAAGACTCCCGTGCGATTTTCAGCGTTAGACACAGGATCACGTGAGGAGCTTATACGATTGATAAAGGAGGGTATTCCTTCCATGTCATTCAGGCTGAGCACCCTTCTCGGCGACCTGATAAAGCAGGGTGATGTTGTATTACTTATTACTCCTATTGACGTTGAAGCTCCTGAAGGCAGGCTTATACTGCCGCAGGTGCAGGTAATAAGAGACATTCTTGACAATGATGCCGTTGCCGTGGTATTAAAAGAGAGAGAAGTTGATGCTTTTCTGCGTAACACAGGAATAAGGCCGGCGCTGGCAGTTACCGATTCCCAGGTTTTTGTTAAGGCAGATGCTTCGGTTCCGCCAGAGGTACCTTTAACCAGCTTTAGCATACTTCTTGCCCGTCAGAAGGGTGATTTTGAGAATTATCTCAAGGGGACCCCGGCCATCTCTGCTTTAAAAGACGGTGACAGGGTTTTATTGCTTGAGTCATGCACTCATCATGTGGCATGCGATGATATAGGAAGGGTAAAAATACCGAGGTGGCTTACCGCCTTTACGGGACGAAAACTTGAGTACGATGTTGTTGCCGGGCTGGACATGTTACCCAGGCCTGTAACTGATTATGCGATTGTAATACAATGCGGGGGATGTATGATCACGGCGCGACAGTTGCAGCAGAGACTTAGAGCAGCAGTAAAGGCAGGTGTTCCTGTAACAAATTACGGGATGGCGATTGCATATGTACAGGGCATATATAACAGAGCCGTAGCTCCATTCCTTAAAGGAGACGCCAGGGATGTCACATATCTTTAGCAGGTCAGAATCTGAAATAGATGAAAGGCTGGATTCCTGCTGTCTGCATCCTCATTAATATCACGGCAAGGGAAAGCATCAGAAGGAACTGAATAATCAGATGGCTCTTCACAAAGAGGGCCCTGGTAGCTTCTTTAATAGTTTCAGGAAGGAAATGTATGGTGTAACCTGTCAGCATCAGTATAACCACGAAAGGGTATGACATCCACATGCCTGATATATGTTCCGGATTAAACCGTGTAAAAATATTCTTTATCATCAGGATAGCTAAATCATTTGTCTCGGCCCTGAAGAATATCCATGCAAAGCTCACGAAATTGAAAGTAACAAATATCTGAATGACAGTAAACAATCGTCGTTTTGCGCGACGGGGAGGGACAAGGTGACTCCATATTTTATTTATGATCAGGCCCACGCCGTGCAACAGTCCCCACAATAAGAATCTAACTGATGCTCCATGCCATAAGCCTCCCAGGATCATTGTCACAAGAAGGTTGATTCCGGTACGTAAGTAACCTCGCCTGTTGCCCCCTATTGGGATATAGAGATAATCCCGAAGCCATCGTGACAATGATATGTGCCATCTCTTCCAGAAGTCAGAAATACCGGTAGCCTTATAAGGAGAGTTAAAGTTCACCGGTAGTCTGAATCCGAGCAGAAGAGCGACTCCTATAGCGATATCGGTATACCCTGAAAAATCACAGTATATCTGTAATCCGTAGCCATATACTGCAAAGAGGTTTTCGGTTCCGGTATAGAGTTCAGGAGCACCGAAGACCCTGTCAACAAAATTTACCGAGATATAATCGCTGATGATCATCTTTTTAACAAGTCCTTTAGCTATAATGAAAAGGGCATGACCGAACTCTCTTTTTGTGAGGCTGAATTTTGCGTATAGCTGGGGCACAAATTCTGATGCTCTTACTATAGGGCCGGCTACGAGCTGAGGGAAGAATGAGACATAGAATCCGAAATCAAGGATGTTTTTTACAGGAGCTACCCGGCCTCTGTAAACATCGACAGTATAGCTGATTGTCTGAAATGTAAAGAATGAGATCCCTACAGGCAACACAACAGAGCTGACATCGAAATTAGTAAGGAACAAAGAGTTAGAGACTGAAGCAAGCAGATCAGTTGATGGCAGCGATGTTCCGGCAATCGTGTTGATTGAATCTATTACGAAGCCGTAGTATTTGAAATACCCCAGCATTCCCAGGTTAACCAGCAGGCTGATAATAAGCCAGAAGATCTTCACAAACCTTGAGTCAGAGCGTGCGATGAGTCTGCCGGCAGTATAATCTGTCAGTGTCGAGATTATTAACAGGAAAAGAAACAGTCCTCCGGATTTATAGTAGAAAAAGAGGCTGAAAAGGAAAAGGTAAAAGTTCCTGAGGAATGGTATCTTATAAATAAAGCTGTAACCGGCTATCAGCAAAAGAAGAAAAAGCCAGAACGCTATATTGGTAAAGATGAAAGGAGAGGCAGGGTCATATGCCAGTATTCCGAGCAGTTGGGCTGATATTTTTTGATTGTGGATTTTCTGATCTGAATAAACCGGAGAAGAGTCCTCCTCGACCAACTTATCAGGGATTGTAAGGCTGTCTGCGTAAAGGTCAGTTAGAGAGTCTGTCATATACAGGACTGTCTCAACAATAACCGGTTCTGCAAGCAAATCATTAAAAAACAGCTCTGCAAGGGAGTCAGCCCCGGCATAAGTCAGATGAGTATAATCTTTCTGCGCCAATGGGGGAACCGCGGAGGTCCATTTAAGGATTGAGTTCTCACCTCCCATTTCCGAGTACGCATCCCAGAACCCGATTCCTGTATTTGCAGCCGCACTCTTCTGCGCATCGCGTATACTTTCAATATTAGGAAAGGAAGCCATGGTTCCTTCAAAATTGTCGGCCATATCAGTAAGGCCCACAAGGATGATATCAGCTGAAGGAACTATCTCTTTCAACAGCATGAACTGCCGCTCAAGTCCTTTCCTGTAGTAAGAATAGTCATCACGAACGTTTCGCACGACATTAAGACCGTAGTGCAGTACGATCAGGTCAGGATCAAGCATTTTGAAGAGATCGTTTTGGTTCTGCCTGTCGGTCATTGTAAATTCGAGGCCGGCGCTGCCGCGATGAGGTATATTGTCTACAGTTACACCGCTGTCATCTTCAATTGAGAATGCATAGATATCGGGAGAAGAATATCCTGTGAATCTTATTCTGACGTCAGAGGAGCCTCCGAGAGGTGCATAGAATTCAAACGGTCCTTTTCCGGTACAAAGGGTATCGCTGGCTATTTCAGCTTCGCCAGAATTTATTTGTATCAGGCAAATACCGTTAAGATTTCCGTAGAAAAGCCTTAAGTTGTTGTAGACCGAGGCCTTTTGGTCTGAAAATAGTGAAGGAGTAATTCTGACGGTGGCTGTTACCGGAATCTGTGAGACTGAGTCGGGCTTCATGAATCTGCATACCGACATGAAGGGTCCGAGATTTTTGTGTGGCAGCGATCGGTCCCTGTAAGAGAGATAATTATATCTGTTCCAGTTTGATGAAGATCGTATTTCCACAGTGCGGGAATACATTACGGGCATTAGCGGTTGCAAAAGGCCGGGCCCTGTACCCCCGTGTTTATTCTGCAGTCTTGTTCGGAGATAGGAACTTATGCGGTCTCCTTCGAGCTGGCTGTCTCCGAATACCATTATTCTGAGTTGCGGCTTACCCGACATTACATTGTCATAAAACCGGGGAGCCAGGGTGGCGACTGTTGATACTGCAGGCCACAAAGCGACAGAGTCTGCGGCCTTAAGAAGAGTATCACACTCTGTGGCAGGTGTAGTTATGACAGTGTCAGCAAGATCAGCGGCAAAGGGCTTTTCAGCTTTTACACCTCCCGCTAAAAGCAGTTCTAATGCTCTGTTTTCACGGATATTGTAATTTACCAGCGAGGGAGTATAAACGGCAGCTGCTACCAGAATACCGGCTGCAATAGCAAAAAATATAAATATCCTGTACGGTCGCATATTTAGTCCGGCAGGAGTTGGAGGGTCAGCTCTTCCTGCGAATCCTGAGCCTTTGTCCTACCTTTATCTTTCCTGTATCACCAAGGTTATTCAGTGCCAGGATATCTGAAACAGAGACGTCGTTATATTTCTTTGCGATATCCCAGACCGTGTCTCCACTGCGTACTACGTAATACTCATATTCACCGCCGGCAGAATCGTTCAATACCGGGGGCTGTACAGTTGCGCTGCTGTTTACCTGTACCGGTTTACCAGACATGGACTGCTTTTGAGCGAATGTCATCGTATTAACGCGGCCGTAGTGATCTGCCTTAGACGGATCGACATAGACAGCTAGTTTCTGTCCCACATATATTGTATTACGGTATATATTGTTCCAGTATCTGAGCTCTGAGAGAGGTACGTTGTACCATTCTGCAATATAACCCAGATTATCTCCGCTCTTAACATTGTATACAAGTTTTGTTTTGCCCTTTATATCAGGAGGCACGAATGACGACGAGGCCGGATTTGATGACCTGTTTGTGGAAGCCAGATAGACATTTGCCTTATGATTTTCTATTGTGTCATGCAGGTGGATAAACTCGCCTATATGAGTCATAGGCAGTGTCAGCGGTGCAGGCTTTGTCCTTCCCGGTATCAGGCCTGTCCTGTATTGCGGATTCAGTGCTCTGAGATCATTGTAACCCAGTCCCATCACCTCTGCTATCTGACTCAGATGAAGGTCTCTAGTTATCATGACGGTATCTACGGCAAGAGGTAATGATATTGGTATTGGTACAATGTTGTGTTCTACGTTGTAAGTCATTGAATAGAGAGCTGCAACGAACTGGGGTATATACCCTCTGGTCTCCCTCGGTAGCCTGTAGTAGATATCCCAGTAATCCTTTTTATTACCTGACCGTGCAATTGCCTTGTTGACGTTACCAGGGCCGCAATTGTAGGCAGCAATTACGAGAATCCAGTCATTATATATCTTATACAGGTCTTTAAGATATCTTGCAGCTGCGTGAGTTGATTTAACAGGGTCACGCCTCTCATCAAGGACAGAGTTTATTGTCATGCCGTACATACGGCCGGTACTGGCCATAAACTGCCATAACCCTGTTGCCCCGACCCTTGAAACAGCATTGGGGTTAAGAGCTGATTCTATTACTGCCATATATTTAAGTTCGAGGGGAAGGTCGTATGATGCAAAAATATCCTCGATCATGGGGAAGTAATAGTCCTGCAATCCAAGTATAATCCTGAACTTGTCGTATTGCCTGGAAGTGTAAACATGAATATGGCTTCTGATGATATTATTATACGGCAGGGTAATGAGGGAGTTTACTCTTCCCAGTCTGTCAATATATACAGAATCAGGGAATTCAGGAATATGTGGCTCGGTGGCTTCATATTCTTTTTGAGTCAGGCTAAGGGAGGTCTTCACATACCATGTATTAACCAGGCTGTCAAGGTCTCTCGATATCCTTCTAATGTCCTCATCAGGAATATCCTGTGCTTTAACTGAAGGACCTGCCATAACGAAGATCAGCATGAGGGAAAAAAGGATTCCGGTTTTAAGCATATCAGTAATTATTAGAATGTTTTAACTAATCTGAGATTAAAAGCAAACAGGTTTCCTGACATTGCAGGCATAGCCGTTGGCAGAAGTGAAAGGTTAAGGGTTTCGCCAATATCATAATCAGACAGGCTGGCATCTACATTTGCATCGAGAATAGAAATCAGGTACCAGGCAGCAATTCCTATATATGAGAGGTCGCGGTACTTTTTATAGTAGTCTACGCCTGAGAGAAGTCTCTCTCTAACCCACTGAGCCTGTGAGGGATTATATGACTCCGGGTGTAGTACGGGGTCATAAATTGACGGGTCTGCTCCCCTTATCAGGTCGAGGTAGCTGTCGGTTTCAGGGATAAGATCGGTGAAATCCTGATAGGCCCTGGTATACTGAATATGTGTTGAAGTATTAAACCAGACACTGTAACCCAGTCCTGCGAAACCGGCATAGACCAGGGGAATTTTCCAATACTTGCGATTATAAACCTGACCCATACCGGGCAGAGCTGCAGCGAGCATAGTAGCCCGGTGAGGGTCTTTTATTTTTCTTACAGACTGAAGGTCAACGGCTGTTGTGTCCTGAGCAATGATATTAGTATCTATGCAAAGCAACAGAAAGAGTAGGGCAATTATTTCAGCGGTCCTTTTCAATATCATAACCTGGGCTCTGTTGCCCGTGTAAGATAAACGTCACCGCAAAGATAATATTTTAAGAATTCAGCTTATCGAACACTCCCAGAATGCGTTCCATTTCGCCGCTGTTATCAAACTGTATAACAATCTTGCCTTTACCCTGATCGTTTATTCTGAAAGTAACATTTGTATCGAATATTGACTTAAGATGATCAGCGAGTTGTTTGTAATCTTCGTTTAGTTTCTTCTTTCGTTCTGTTCGAACCGGGTCTCTTAACGGTACCGTCTGAAGATGTCTGACCATCTCCTCTGTCTGTCTTACTGAGAGACCATCATCGATTACCTTGTAGTATACCTCAATCTGTTGGTCAGGGTCATCAACAGTAATAAGAGACCTTGCGTGGCCCATAGACAGTTGTCTGCTGCGCAAACCAAGTTGTATCTCTGCAGGGAGCTTAAGTAGTCTTAGATAATTAGCCACTGTTGAGCGCTGTTTTCCCACCCTTTCACTAAGCTGTTCCTGTGTAAGCCTGCACTCTTCAATCAGTCTCTGATAGCTTATGGCGACTTCCATGGCATCGAGGTCTTCTCTCTGTATGTTCTCTACCAGAGCAAGTTCGAGCATTGCCTGGTCATCAGCTGTCCGCACGAAAGCCGGAACATGGCTAAGACCTGCCAGTTTGGCGGCTCTGAGCCTTCGCTCCCCGGCTATAAGCTGGTATCTGCCTCCCTGAATTTCACGTAACGTAAGCGGCTGAACAATTCCCAGTTGTTTTATTGAAGAAGCAAGTTCATTAAGAGATTCTTCGTCAAACCGGGTTCTGGGCTGGTGCGGATTTGCATCAATGGAGTCGATCGGTATCTGAAGATTTGCCTCTACTTTTTTTTCAAGAACCTCCTTTTCTACGCCATCAATGAGTGCTCCCAGTCCACGGCCCAATGCATTTTTTTTTGTCATGGCTGTCAAAGTTTTTTAGCTCTCTTTCTGAGCTGACCTATCAATAATTTCCTGTGCCAGATTCAGGTAATTGACAGAACCTCTCGATTCAGCGTCATAAAGAATGGCAGGCTGGCCATAGCTTGGAGCTTCAGAGAGCTTTACATTCCTTTGTATAATGGTATTGAATACCATTTGCTGAAAATGCTTTCTTACCTCATCAACTACCTGGTTCGACAACCTTAACCTTGAATCGTACATGGTGAGTAGAAAACCTTCTATCTCGAGGGCAGGATTCAGGTTGTTCTGTATGATTTTTATGGTGTTGAGCAGTTTTCCCAGACCTTCAAGGGCGAAGTATTCGCACTGCACCGGGATAATTACACTGTCAGATGCGGATAGAGCATTTACAGTAAGCAAGCCCAGTGAGGGAGAGCAGTCGATAAGTACATAATCAAAATTAACGGCAACCTTAGCAACGACTTCTCTCAGTATCTTTTCCCTCTGAGGTCTTTCAAGCATTTCAATCTCGGCACCCACGAGGTCTATGTTAGATGGTATTATCTTAAGGTTATCTATTCCTGTAGGAAGTATTGCTGTCGCAGGATCAACACCATCAATCAGGCAGTCGTATATCGTTGTTTTGATCTGTCTGTTGTCTACGCCGATCCCTGATGTGGCATTTGCCTGCGGATCAGCATCGACTATCAGTACTTTCTTGTCAAGAGCTGCCAGGCTGGCTGCAAGATTGATAGCCGTGGTTGTTTTACCCACCCCACCCTTCTGGTTCGCCAGAGAAATAATTCTTCCCATAAAATCAGTATCTTTTTGCTTTATTTTTCGAGTTTCAAATTTACAACATAAGGACATAAGGTACAGATGGGGTCATTTGTAGTTACAAACAAAACCTGCACGGTTTTAAACATGTTATTAACATGCCCGGGGGTGCGGCACAGGTTTCATAATAGAATTTTTATACCCATCTTTGTAATGGCAGTTGTATCAAACCACGCCTGATGAAAAGCGATAATTTAAATGATAATTGGCTGATTGTTGTCAATCCCAATGCCGGCAGGAAGAGGGGAAAGAAAGACTGGAACCAGATTGCTGCTTTGCTTGACAATAGCGGGACAAAATACCATGCTGTATTTACCGAGCAGCCCAGGCATGCCATAGAAATAACCATGCAGGGCATTGCCGATGGTTACAGGAAAATTGTCGCGGTAGGCGGAGACGGCACAATGAATGAAGTGGTTAACGGGGTGTTCCTGCAGCAGGTGATCTCTGCTTCCGAAATTACCATTGGGATAATAACAGTAGGCACCGGAAACGACTGGGGCAGAATGTTTGGTATTCCTACAGACTATGAAGGAGCCGTAGGCTTACTTAAAAAGAATGAGACATGCTTAAGTGATGCAGGTGTAGTAGAGTATCATTCTGATGAGGGAAAAGGCAAAAGGTATTTCATAAATATTGCCGGGTTGGGGTTTGATGCTGTTGTGGTGAGAAGGACAAATACACAGAAGGAGAAGGGCAGGAACGGAAAGGCGATCTATTTCTACAACCTGTTAAGGAGTCTTTTGTTCTATTCACACACTCATACCGACGTGGTTATTGACGGGAGGCTTATAACCAACCAGACATTTACAATTAGCCTGGGCATAGGTAAATACTCGGGCGGGGGCATGAAACAGACACCAAATGCCATTCATGATGATGGCCTGTTCGATATTACCATAATCAAGAGGATGCGCAAGGGAGAAATTATCAGAAGTTTGAAAAAGCTATATGACGGCACGATTCTGGAACATCCTAAAATTGAGGGTCATACAGGAAGAAACATAATCATCAACAGTAAACCTCCTATTCAACTGGAGGCCGACGGAGAATCATTAGGCTATTCCCCCATTGAGTTCAATATAATACCCGCTGCAGTAAATGTTGTCTTCAATGCTGACAAGATAACTGCCTGAAATCAGGGCACATCAGTAATTTCTATCTGAAAAAGCTTCGGCCAGTTTTTACCGGTTACAAATATCCTTCCATCTTCAGGGTCATAAGCTATTCCGTTGAGTACATCATCACCTGCGTCCCTCCTTTCATCATCAGACATAATACCGGCAAGATCAACAAATCCCAGTACCTTTCCTGTATCGGGATCAATACGAGCTATAAGATCTGTCAGGTATATGTTTGACCATATTTCGCCATTAATAAACTCAAGTTCATTCAGGTAGGTCACCATTGACTTGTTATCATATACCTCAATTGTTCTTATCGTCCTGAACGTGGAAGGCTCTATTACATATAATTTGTTTGACCCGTCGCTCATTACAAGCTCGTCACCCATTGTTGTAAGTCCCCATCCTTCACTGTTATAGTAAAATCTGTCAAGCTCCCGAAAAGTTTCAAGATCATAGATAAATCCTACTTTGGTCTGCCATGTAAGCTGATATATCTGGTTTCCGACAAGAGTTGCGCCTTCACCGAAGAACCTTGCCTCAAGATTATGCTTTCTGATCACCTCACCTGTTTCCGGTTTAACCTTTCTCAGAGATGACCTTCCCTCCTGTCCGGTACTTTCATACAGGTAGCCCTCATGCCAGAACAATCCCTGTGTATATGCCTGATTATCATGAGGCAGCACCCGCTCAACGCGATATCCATACCTTTCAGGAGCTATATCTGATAATATTTTGACGAATATTGAGACAGACTGCGGTCTCCGGGCTTCCTTATATGCCAGAAGCTTCAGGGCTCTGATGCCTGTTGTTCCGGTTGACTCTCCGGAGATTAAGACCTCTGTCGATCCGTCCTTTACGGTAGTCAGAAGCCTGCCTCCAAAGTAGACCTCCACCGAATCAGGTACTTCACGGCCGGCAAGTTTATACCTTACCCTTATCTGACTGCCTGCGGAGGTTTCAAAGTCAGGCGAAGGGTCGGTTAACCTGATAAGATCGGGAGCTGGTTTTGCAGCTGGTCTTACAGCTTGTCCGGAATCCTGGTCGGTTTTATCATCAACCGGCTTTCTGGTTCCACTATCGCAAGCCCCGATCATAAAACAAAACAGCAACGAAATCAACAATGAAGATGGCATAATAGGTTATTATTACAGTTACTCCTTTCCTTTCTTCCTTCTGAACAGACCCGGCAGGCAGCCTTTACGCCTGCTGACAACTTTCTCTGCAGCTTTTTCCTGCTCTTCCCATGGATTGAGCATCTGCCATATCTCACTCCATCCGGCAAAGCCACCTACATTCTTATCATCAATAAATATATCGGCATTGATTTTGCGGCTTACCTCATCGTTGAATATCTCTTCGGGATAGTTTTTATTAACTGCATAAAATTCGATCCCATTTTTCCTGCAGAAACCGACAGCCTCATCGAGCTCCCTCCCTGTTCTGATTGTCCATAGTATCAGCCTTGCTCCTCTCTTTTCGAGTTCTTTCAGGGTACGGAATGCGAACAGCTTTTCCTTGCCAATGGACGGATATTCATGTTCAACTATAGTTCCGTCGAAGTCAACAGCTATCTTTATATCACGGAGGTCAATCATAAAAACTTTTTGCGTAAAGATATCGATTTAGAAAAAAAACCGGCAAGCACCTTATGGAAATAGTGATAACTTTACGCTGAGACGATTTTCATAATAAAGATATTATCTGAACCTCAGTTATCTGATGAAGAGACATATTCCCAATGCGATAACCCTGCTTAACCTGATATCCGGCTTTACGGCGTTGATATTTCTTACAAGAGGAGAAACTTTAATTGCATCATGGCTTATTGCCCTGGCCATGGTATTTGATTTTGCCGATGGGATGGCCGCAAAAATATTGAAGGCCTGGTCGGAGACAGGCAAACAACTTGACAGTCTGGCTGATATAGTCAGTTTCGGGATAGTGCCGGGTGTAATTATCTATTCTGCTGCAGGTGAATCGGCAAGTGAATGGATGCGTATATTATTTGCAGCTCTATTACCCGTTTTTGCTGCCATCAGGCTGGCAAGATTCAATGCCGGACCTGAGCAAAAAGACTTTTTCACCGGTTTACCCTCTCCCGCGGCTGCTCTTGCTGTCATTTCTCTGGTTCTTTCATCAGAAAACAACCAATCATTCACCGCAGCCTTTATCATCAATAATGATATTGCACTTTTTGCATACGCCGCCGTAACCTCCTTATTGATGGTGGCTCCTTTAAAGATGATCAGTCTGAAGGTTAAGAACCTCAGGTTCCGTGATAATGCTAACAGGTACTTACTGATAATCCTGTCGGTTACGGCGGTTATTGCTCTCGGGTTCGGAGGTATTTTCTGGATTATACCTTTTTACCTCCTCATCTCGCTTGCCAAAGGGCTAAACTTATGACCTGCACTTACCTGATTTTTTCAAATGATTCATTATTTCAGTCTGCTTTCTTATAGACTCCTGATGAAGCAGTTTCATAAGCATCTCCACGAATGAAGTATCGAGTCCCTGTGCCTTACCATGAGCAATTCGTGTTCTGAGTATTTCAAGCCATCGCTCCATCTGCAACACAGTAACATTATTCAGGCACTTATACTCCCCCATTTTGGCCGACACATTAAGACGGGCAGCTATCAGATCAACTATCTGATAATCTATTGAATCAATCTGACTCCTCAGCTCCTCAAGCTGATTCAGAAAACCGGGATCATCTGCAGTAGGTTTTCGTACTATCAGGCTGTTCATCAGCGAGCCAAACTGGTCTATTGTCAGCTGCTGTATCGCATCACTGAGGGCCTCGCGGGGATTCACATGGACTTCTATCATCAATCCGTTCATATTAAGGTCGAGTGCCTTCTGTGCTATTTCAGGAACCAGGCCGGCCTTACCGGCGATATGGCTGGGATCGCAGATAACCGGAATATCAGGCAGACGGCGGCGCAGTTCTATTGGTATCTCCCATTTAGGCATATTCCTGTACGCGGTTCTCTCAAATGGTGAAAACCCGCGGTGCACTGCGGCAATCTTTCTTTTTCCGGCTGAGAAGATTCTTTCTACAGCACCTGTCCATAGATCAATATCAGGGCTAAGAGGATTTTTTATCATGACAGGTATATCTGTTCCGGAGAGGGAGGCTGCAATTTCCTCGACTGAAAATGGATTCGAGACAGTACGGGCACCTATCCATACCACATCAGCCACATTGTCTTTCAGGCAGGCCTCAACGTGAACCGGGGATGCCACCTCCACTGCTATCTTCAGTCCTGTTTCTTCTCTTACGGCAGTAAGCCAGCCCAGGGCTTTTGTACCGGCACCGGAGAAAGACCCCGGACGTGAACGGGGCTTCCATATACCACATCTGAAGAGGTGTACCTTTCCTGTTGCAGCCAGGCCTCTTGCTGTTGACAAAACCTGGCTTTCACTTTCTGCGCTGCAGGGTCCTGCAATAATAAAAGGATGCCCTGTGCCTGAAAACCATTCATCGATAGTATTAAAGTGTGTCATTCTGCCGGCTTCTTTCTGTTTTTTCATAAATCCTGAGCACATATTTTACCAATACCCAGGTGATGAAAATAAGAGCGGGCCACAACAGGTAGGATATTATTTCTTTTGTATACATAACGCAACTCCTGACAATTTCAATAAACATGATGTTCAGTCTCCATCTCTTCCTGAGAAATCCGCTTATTATTTATTGCTTTCCAGGCGAACCAGATATATGCAATCACAAACGGAATAGCAAACGAGATGTAGAACATGGTTCTTAACGTAAAATGGCTTGATGAAGCATTCCTGATAGTCAGGGAGCTGTTCAGATCATCCAGCGAAGGGTAGAAGGCTGTATTGTTATAACCAACCATCAGCAAAAGAGCCAGAACAGTTAACACCGTACCGGTTCCGGAATACCAGACTGGTTTATAACAATCTGAAAACACTGACCTGTAGATGCCGAACAGAACAAGTAATACACCTGCCAGGAACATAGCCAGAACCAGGGGCATCTGAAGAAAGTTGTTGAGATATTTTAACTTCTCCATAAAGACCTTTCCCGTTTCAGGATCAGACGCAAAGCCTTCCGAGAGAATCAGGGTAATGGCAAAGAAAAGGAATGTTACCAGGAAAGGTATTGTATTTACCGCAATCTTTTTCCTTGATCTTTTGGTAACATCCTCATCTTCAACTGAATTTAAAATATACATCAGTCCGAGTATCCTTGAAAGGAATAAAACTGCAAAGCCCAGTGAGAGGTTTCTTAGTGAAAGTAAGGCTTCAAGACCATGCCAGGGAGTCTGCCAGGTAACCTGGTTGAGTTCATTGAGACGGAACTGAGCACCTGTAAAAAAGGTTGCCACGGCCACGCCGATAAGGAAGGGGCCCAACGAACCGTTTATCAGCAGAAACACATCAAATGTTTTCTGTCCGAACACATTAGCAGGTTTTGACCTGAATTCGTAAGCTATAGCCTGAATAATAAAACTAAAAAGTATGGCCATCCATACCCAGTATGCACCGCCGAAGCTGGTTGCATAAAAGAGAGGAAACGCAGCAAAGAAAGCACCACCGAAGGTTACCAGTGTGGTGAATGTAAACTCCCATTTTCTGCCGAAGGTGTTCACGAGCATCGTTTTTTGCATATTGTTGCGCGGTAGAGAGAAGATGAATGTCTGTCCACCCTGCACAAACATCAGAAATACCAGGAGGCTTGCAAGCAGTGAAACTATCAGCCACCAGTACTCCTGCAGAAACATATGTGAAAGAGCTGTCATCATAACTGAGTCCTCCTACGGGTTTGATTTGGTTTTTACCTGCCTCACCATTATAGAAATCTCAGCGATAAGCAGGGCCGTGAATAAAATTGCAAAAAGGATGAAAGTAGTTTTTACCGAGCTTGCCGAGAGGTGACTCACTGCTACGGAGACAGGCATGAGGTCCTGAATTATCCATGGCTGTCGTCCCATTTCAGCAACCACCCAGCCAAGTTCACTGGCAATGTAGGGAAGAGGAATTGACCAGAGAGCAATATAGAGGAACCATCGGTGCTTTTCCAGGTCGCCTTTCAGAACGAAGAAGAGAGAAAGTGCGAAAAGCAGAAGGAAGAAGAAACCGAGGGCAACCATTATATGAAAGCTATAAAATGATATAGGTACATTTGGGACTATATCTTCAGGCCCGTTGAGAAATGCATATCCGAAGTAAGCGAAATAGTTCTGAATGAAGTCGGGGTCATCAAATCTGGTTCTAAGGGCAGCAATTGCCTCATTGTCTCCTGCCTCCTTAGCCTTTTTATAGTCAAAAAGTACATCCCTGGCATGACGCCCCCTTTCAATTTTTTCTGCAGCAGGGAGGATCCCCATTTCGGGGTTTCCGTAGATATAATCCTTTATTCCGGGGACATATGCCTCGCGATCGCCTGTAGTCATAACCGAAAGGAACCCGGGTATCTCTATCTTAAAAATGAACTCATTAACCGTCAGATCGCCTATAGTTTCATCAGACTTTCTGAGAGCACCTACCGTTACCAGACCTGCATTGGCGGTGCCTTCGTAAAGGGCTTCAAATGCCGCGAACTTGACTGGCTGAACAGCAGCCAGAGTACGTGCCGACGTATCACCCGTATAAATGATAAACACAGAGGAGATTACCCCAAAGACTGATGCAATAATAATACTTCTGTAAGCCAGCAGATGGTTCCTGTTTTTCAGAAGGAACCATGAACTCACTCCTATTACGAATATGGAAGCCAGCACGAACCCTGAAGTAATTGTGTGCAGGAACTTGTCTACTGCAACAGGATTAAAGAGTATTGCCCAGAAGTCCTGCATCTCATTTCTGGCCGTATCAGGATTGAATACCATTCCCACAGGATTTTGCATCCAGGCATTGGCTACCAGTATCCACAGCGCCGAGAGGTTTGCTCCTATTGCCACGAGCCATGTCGACAGCAGATGGAATTTCTTGCTAACCTTGTTCCACCCAAAGAACATAACGGCAATAAAAGTCGATTCGAGGAAAAATGCGAAGATACCCTCTATTGCCAGGGGGGCTCCGAAAATATCCCCGACGAACCAGGAGTAATTTGACCAGTTGGTTCCGAACTCAAATTCCAGGATGATACCGGTAGAGACACCTATTGCGAAATTGATCCCGAAAAGTTTCATCCAGAATTTCGTTATCCGCTTCCACTCTTCATCACCGGTTTTGACATACAGGGTTTCCATCATTGCAATGATGAAAGTGATGCCCAGAGTGAGAGGCACAAACAGCCAGTGGTAGATTGCGGTAAGGGCAAACTGGGCCCTCGACCAGTCAACAAGGGACAAATCAACACTATCAATCATAAGAATCAGGCTTATTTATTAATTGTTCCAATACATGATTACTCTTCTCCTCGTCGGTATCAAAGCGTGAACCGAGATAATTAGGGAAAAAGAGGAGCCTAAGCACGGCAAACATAATAAAGAGTTTAACAAGGATTATCAGCCACATCTTCCTTCCCCATGCAGGCATATCCCTGAACCCTTCATAGTAAAATCTGAAAACAGACCCAATCTTATTCAAAATACTATACATATAATGCTTCAAACATTGGTAAGGCCCGAAGTAAGCTTTTTAATTGTCTTGAAATTATTGAAAAACTCCTTGCCAATAACCCGCAGTACTGTGTAGCTTGGTATTGCCAGTATCATACCGGCCACGCCAGCGAAACTACCGGCGGCAAGAATTACAATAAATATCTCAAGAGGGTGGGCGTTTACACTGCTCGCAAATATAAATGGCTGAAAGACAACATTGTCGATTGTCTGGGTTATTATTATCACAATTACCATTCCTGTAACCATGGGTAATATTACCCCGGAAAAACTCATGTCAATATTTGAAGCAATACCCATTGTAATCCCAATAAAACCACCCAGCCACGGGCCTACGTATGGTATAATATTGAGAGTTCCTATGACCAGTCCTATTGTAAGCGCCTGAGTAAATTTAAGACCAACAATCGTCATTCCCGTAGTAATAAGTATCATTATGCAGGTACTCTGAATAACAATACCTATAAAATACCTCATCAGTAGTCTTTTAATGGAACCAAGAGCTCTTCTTGCTCCCTCTTCATACTTCTCCGGCACCCATAGCATTATTGCTTCAAAGAAGAGTCTTTCATCCTTCAGAAAGAAAAATGTGATAAAGGTAATTGAGAATATCGCAACGGCGAGATTACCAAAAACAGACATCAGTGACGAAAGAAAGTTCTGTATGAATTCTGCACTCAGCACCTCCGAAATCTTACCCATTACATAATTCTCAACTGTTATCTCATGAGCAAGGTCGCTGTTGAAAAAGGCGATTACACTCTCCATTTGTCTTAACGGGCTTTCGATAAGCTCTACAATACGACTGCTGTCAATAGAGGCGAACTGGCTAACCTGCTGACTCAGAAGAGGTACGAATATATAAATGGACATGAAGATAATGCCCCAGAGCAAAAACACAGTCACCAGGGCGCATATAGCTTTGGGAATGTGAAATTTCCACAGTTTAATCCTGCTCAGAAAATCAACCAGTGGTCTGCCAATAAATGAAAGGACTCCTGAAATAAGAATATATGCCACTATGGTTCTGAAGTACCAGAATCCCAGTATCAGGATAACTGCACCTGCAAAGATCAGAATATTACGGATTGTAGGTTTCATATCTGGTTGGGGTCAGTAAACATGTTAACACAAATTAAATCAATTTATGGTTGAATCTGCCTGCCATAAGGTAACAAAATTACTTAAAATTGAGGTGCTGTCAAGAATCAAACACAGCCCACTGCCATTTTGTCTTGCTAATTCAAAATAATATGCCATATTGACACCTTTGGCCAAGTGGTATGTAACTTGCTTTAGATTAACCAAAGAATAAAAAAACAGAATTAAAAACTAAAATAGGAGGAAAAAGCTATGTTACCGATGATTACAAAAAGGAGTTTCAGACCGTTTTTCATGCCGAGTCTGTTTGAAGATGAGATGTTCCCTTCCCTTTCCAACAGTGCGAACATCACCAAGCCAGCAGTGAACATAAGGGAAGATGACAAGAAGTATTCGCTTGAGCTTGCCGTTCCGGGCATTGACAAGAAAGATCTCAAGATTGAGGTAAACGAGGATATCCTGACGATATCGATGGAGCAGAAACAGGAGAAGGAAGAAGAAGTTGCAGGATACAAGAGAAGGGAATTCAGCTACTCTTCTTTCTGCAGGAGTTTCTATCTTCCCGAAGACACCAATCAGGATAAGATTGATGCTTCCTACAAGGATGGCATACTGACGGTAGACCTTCACAAGACAGAAGAGAAGGCAAAGCTCAGCAAAATGGTTAAGATTTCATAATTGAGTTAGTATGAAAAAGAGAACGCCCCGGTAAGCAGAGCCGGGGCGTTTTTTTATTTTCCGTTGCATTCTTCGAGCAACTTCTCAGAAAATTTCTGTCCATATTCGATCAGCGCCGTTTCCTTATCGTTATCGGGAGAAAACTTGAAGGCTGCAGGTTCGTCCATCAGTTTAAGCTTAAGGCCCCTCAACACATCGGAGATGATCTTCGGAGCTTCGCCGCTCCAGCCGTAAGAACCGAATGCTGCTGCAAGCTTTCCTTTGTCGCGTAGCGGATTGATTACGGCAAACAGTCTGTATACCGGCAGCAGGGTATTCTGATTTATTGTAGGTGATCCGACAAGCAGGCCATCGGCAAGGACCAGTTTCGAATCGAGGTCACCAATAGGAATAGTTTCAATATCGAGCAATTCAGTTTCGATGGTTCCTGACATTTCGATTCCACGGCTAAGGGCCTCAGCCATCTGCCTGGTATACCCATAAGCCGAGACATATGTTAAAAGCACTTTGGGCTTTTTCCTTCCGGTGGTATCATTAATATATTCAAAGGCATATTTCTCTGTCAGATCGACAATCTTCTTCCAGTCAGACCTAAGAATCGGGCCGTGACCCGTACAAATCATTTCAATATCAAGCGGCCTTATTTTTTCGATTGCCTTTACCATAAACCTGCTGAAAGGTTTGAGTATAACATCGAAATAGTATTTGAAAGCATCATGGTAATCACCAACCTGGTCGTCAAACATTTCAGGATCACAGTAGTGAGCACCGAAAGAGTCACATGTAAACAGCAGTCTGTCCTCCTCAAGCCAGGTGTACATTGAATCGGGCCAGTGCAGATTTGGAGCCGAAATAAACCTCAGGGTCTTATTCCCGAGATCGAGAGTATCTCCCTCCTTAACCACCAGTGATTTGAAAGGCTTGCCGATTATATCGTTAAGATACCTGATTGCGTTGCCGCTGCCAACCACTGTAGCTTCCGGCACCAAATCGACAAGCTGCCTCAGTGCTCCTGAATGATCGGGTTCGGTATGATTAAGAACTATATATTCAATCTCTGACAGGTCACAAAGACTCTTTATCTTTTCCAGATAAGTGTCAGTAAACCTCTCCTTCACTGTCTCTATCAGTGTCTTCTTTTCTGCATTAATGAAGTAGCTGTTGTATGTTGTTCCATACTCCGTTGTCATAACGATATCGAAGGTCACGATATCGTAGTCGAGTATTCCAATCCACTTAACATCATGTGTTACATCAATAATAATATCCTCTTGTCTGCTCATAGTCACATTTTTTTACAGGAGAGCAAATTTACCGGTTTGGAACGTAAAATACAAGAATATGTCAGATCTGCCCCATAACGGTCAGGCCGCCCTTTACTTTCAGGTCAGGCTTTACCATTGTTTTAAAAGAGAGTGGAGTGAACAGGTCTACTCTTGAGCCGAATTTAATAAATCCCAGTTCATCGCCCTGCTTTACCTTCTGGCCCGGGCGGGCGTAGGTAACTATTCTTCTTGCTACAAATCCGGCTATTTGTCTGACGACGATCTCTTCACCCGATTCAGTTTCAATAACGATAGTGCATCTTTCATTCAGCTCTGATGATTTGGGGTGCCATGCCAGCAGGTACTTTCCGGGATGATATATCACCTCCCTGACTGTTCCTGAAACCGGATAGAGGTTGGAATGGATGTTCAGTGGTGACATGAATATGGATATTTGAAGGGTAGGTTTCTTTAAATACTCCTTTTCGACCGTCTCTTCTATGACTACGATTTTGCCGTCAGCCGGGGACGTCAGTAGTGACTGGTCTGAGTTTGTGATAATACGGTCAGGATATCTGAAGAAGAATAAGAAGAAAGCTATTTTGAGAATTGAGAGAAGAAGCACAATTGAAGGCAGTATCCAGCCCCCCTCATAGAGAATAAGAACCACTGCGTTCAATGCAGCTAGTATCAGCACTGCAGTAAGAATCAGCTTATGTCCCTCCTTATGTATTTTCATAAACAGCTATTTTAAATTTTCACCCCAGCACTGCAATATAAAGATATACAAGCGGGAATGACAAGACCAGGCTGTCGAACCTGTCCAGAAAACCTCCATGTCCGGGCATAATCGTCCCGGAATCTTTCACACCCGTACTTCGCTTAAGCATTGACTCTACCAGGTCACCGTAGGTTCCTGCAACAGAAACTATAAGAGCAATAATAACCCAGTCGGCCCTGGCCACCACTCCGAGCCAGCCAGATATAAGGTATCCCATTCCTGCCGTTACCACTACCCCTCCGAGGAAACCTTCCCATGATTTCTTCGGACTAATCCGTTCCAGCAGCCGGCGCTTTCCTACGGTAATACCTACAAGGTAAGCTGCCGTATCGTTTGTCCACAGCAAAATAAAGAATCCAATGATAATACCCGGACTGAATTGTATCAGATCCTGAGGAAGCAGGGAACTCAGTCCTTCCCGGAAAAATGCCGAGAAGGGAATCATTGAGAATGGAATTACTGTGTACAGAATAGAAAAATAGGTGTGTGCCAAAGAGTCGAATGGCCTGTCTGATTTACGGTATAGTTCTATCACAATTACCACTGACATCATGGGAATCAGAAGCAGAAAGTACTCTTTTTCAAGTATTCTGGCAGCTATGAGTGTGGATAAAAGATAGGCTGTTATGCCTGTAACAATACCTGTCACTGCCTGGGGTCTGACACCTGTCAGCCTTATCATGGAATAGTATTCGATCTGGGTGCCGGTCATCATTACCAATCCGGCAATCACGAATGAAACAGGGTGAAGCCAGAAACCTCCCATCACGAATAGAATTATCCATGCCCCTGTTAGTGTTCTTGTAAGCAGGTTGCTCAAGCCAGCAGATCTTTTAGGACAGATTTCGCTTCAATTACCCTGTCGCGGTTAACGTATAGTTCAAGTTCACCGAAGAGATAGCTACTGTCCTTTTTATTGATAATAACAGATTCAATATTTTGGTCATCAAGCATTTGCCGTGCTATTTCCAATTTAAGCTCATCAGGTGACTCAAATATTTTGGCCCAATTCTTCTCCATCGGTTTTACTTTTTGGCTTATGGGCTCGCGGTTTTGATTTAGACTCTGGTTTTGCACTACCATCAACACCATCACTACCTTCTAAGGAAGTCACATTTTCAGGCAGTTCACTCTCCTTATCCTTCAGCACACCATTTTCACGCAACAGATGGATATCTTCGCCTCTTCTCTTTCCAAACACCCTTTCCATATCCTCACTGAAAATAACCTCCCTTTCAAGCAGCAAGCCTGCTATCTCCTTCAGTCCGGCCATATTATCCTGAAGCACCTTTTTGGCTCTTTCGTATGACCTTTCAATGATTTGCTTTACCTCAGCATCTATCACTTCAGCCGTTTTCTCACTGTATGGCTTTGTGAATCCGTATTCAGACTGCCCGCTTGAGTCATAGAAGCTTATATTACCTAGTTTTTCACTCATTCCGAAGTAGATAACCATGGCATAGGCCTGTTTTGTAACCTTTTCGAGATCGCTGAGAGCACCGGTTGATATTTTGCCGAACATTATCTCTTCAGATGCTCTTCCCCCCAGGGCATATGCCATTTCATCAAGTATCTGTTCGGTAGTGGTAAGCTGTCTCTCTTCAGGCAGGTACCATGCTGCTCCGAGGGCACGGCCCCGGGGTATTATTGTTACTTTGAGCAACGGACTGGTATGCTCAAGAAGCCAGCTTACGGTAGCATGACCGGCTTCATGGAATGCTATCGTCCTTTTCTCATCGACTGAAACTATCTTATTCTTCTTCTCGAGGCCTCCCACAATCCTGTCAACAGCATCAAGGAAATCCTGTTTCTCAACGGAGGTCTTATTTCTTCTTGCTGCGATAAGAGCAGCCTCATTGCATACATTTGCTATATCGGCACCCGAAAATCCCGGTGTCTGCTTGGCCATAAATCCTATGTCAAAATCCTTCTCAAGCTTAAGCGGCCTCAGATGGACTTTAAATATTTCCTCCCTCTCTTTAAGGTCAGGAAGTTCAACATGTATCTGACGGTCGAACCTGCCTGCCCTTAGCAAGGCTCTGTCAAGAACATCAGCCCGGTTGGTGGCTGCCAGTATAATAACGCCCACATTTGAGCCGAATCCATCCATTTCCGTCAGCAGCTGATTAAGAGTGTTCTCTCTCTCGTCATTTGAACCGAAGTTGACGTTTCTGCCCCTGGCCCGGCCCACTGCGTCAATTTCATCTATAAAGACAATACACGGAGCCTTTTCCTTGGCCTGTTTGAACAAATCCCTTACCCTTGACGCACCTACGCCAACGAACATTTCAACAAAGTCTGACCCTGAGATTGAGAAAAAAGGAACGTTGGCTTCACCCGCTACAGCTTTTGCAAGCAGTGTTTTGCCTGTCCCCGGAGGTCCGACGAGCAGAGCTCCCTTTGGTATTTTACCGCCAAGTTGAGTGTATTTCTTCGGATTCTTAAGGAAATCGACTATTTCCATCACCTCTGTCTTTGCCTCTTCCAATCCTGCAACATCAGTGAAGTTAACCTTTACGTTTGTATCCTTATCAAAGACCTGTGCTCTTGATTTACCGACATTGAAAATATTTCCGGCTCCTCCTCCCCCTCCGGCCATACGCCTTAAGAGGAACATCCATAAAACAATCAGCAGTCCGAAAGGGATTATCCACCCCAGAATCTCTCCGAAATAGCTTTTCCTGGTCTCATAGTCAGGATGCAGCCACTCCTCAACAGAATAACCGGCTTCGGTTTGTGCATCCCTGATGAAAGTCTCAAAGAGTTCGACCGTGCCAAAGGGATGGTAGAATTGTGGTTTGGCTGCTGAGGAAAGGCCACCTCTGGGAGGCGAAGCTCCGGGATATTTCTCCGACTCAATGGCTTGAGGCTTCAGGTAGATCTCTGCCCTTTCCTTGTTTACAACCACAATCTTTTCAATATCGCGGGCGATGATCATGTTCCTGAGTTCACCCTGATTGACCTTTTTAACCGTGTTTCCGGTATTGAGAAAATTAATGGCAAGGAATCCTATTGCCAGCAAGCCCCATATCCAGTTGGAGTTGAACTTTGGCTTTCCCGGACCCTCTCCTTTGTTTGTACCGCCCTGATTTATTTTCTTTTCTTCACTCATTATTACTCCTTTTTTTCGGCAGGATCATATATAGCCTCTCTCTCTGCGTCTGCCCAGAGAGATTCAAGGTTATAGAAGTTTCTGTACTCTTCCTGAAAAACATGCACTATGGTACTGCCATAATCAAGTAAAACCCAGTAACAGTTTTCCAGTCCTTCGGTATGGAAAGGTTTATCGCCTGATGTTTTTCTCACCGTATCGACAACTGAATAACTTAAAGCGTCAACCTGAGTACCCGAGTTTCCATGACAAATAATAAAATAGTCACAGACCCGGTTGTCAAGCATGCGCATATCAAGTTTTACGACATTTGTTCCCTTCTTCTCAAAGATCCCCTTTGTAATTCCGTCTATTAGTAAATCGTCTCCTGTAAGCTTCCTTCTGACCATTAAATTTTAATATCTGTTGTGCGCATAAATGCAGACGCAAAATTAACAAGATTTATCCTTACTTTTGTCTCTGCCAGAGACTTTTTACAATTTGAGTGCCAATAACCTCTTCAAAATGGCCGGCGAGGTCATATTATCACAAACCAGGCATATACACGACTGATAATAATGAAGATAGGATCCAACATAATACATATTGACACAACTGTGTCAACGAATAACTATGCTGCCACTATTCTTAATGCAGAGAGAATAGAGGAAGGAACGGTCATCAGCACTGGTTTTCAGACAGGAGGAAGAGGTCAGGCAGGAAACATCTGGGAAAGCGAAAAGGATAAAAACCTGTTGTTCAGTATTGTGTTATATCCAGAGAAAATACCACCGGCAGATCAGTTTATGATATCCAAAGCTGTATCACTTGGCATAGCAGGTTTTCTGTTGCGCCATCTATCAGACATAAGAATCAAATGGCCCAACGACATTTATGCCGGCGGCGGCAAAATAGCCGGCATATTAATAGAAAACTCCATAGCAGGTTCCCGCATGGTTCAATCAATTGCCGGGGCCGGCATAAACATAAATCAGACAACCTTTAAAAGCGATGCCCCAAATCCTGTATCCATGAAACTGATTACCGGAACAGAATATGACACATCTGCGTTAATGACAGAGATACTTGACTCAATAGACGGCTTTTACCGGAAGCTTTCAGCTAATTGCCGGCAATCATTGAATGATGATTACCATAACCTGTTATACCAAAGGGGAGAATGGCAGCTGTACAGGGCCAGGGGTGTTGAGTTCACAGGTATGATTACTGGCACAGACAGCTCTGGTTGCCTGTTGGTTAAAGAGGCGTCGGGCAGTGAGACAGCTTATATGTTCAAGGAGATTGAGTATCTTCAGCAACGTCGGTCCAGTCACTGAACCTTTCAATTTCACCGATCAGCTTTTCAAGATACTCATTGATCTTGCCAGAAACCATCATTTTAAACAAGGGATTTAGAACGGCACGAAGCACAAGCCTGAATCTGGTGGTACCGTCATCTGCTTCTTTCAGCTGGATCCACAGCCTGAACTCAACCGAGTTCATTGCCTGACCCTCGAACCTGATCTTTGAGAAAGGTTCGCGTTCCGTAACAGATACCCTTACTTTGCCGCCCATTGGAATCTCAAATGAACAACTATCTCTCTCAGCATTCCAGTCTGAGATGTTTTCTGATCCGGTAAAACGCGTGAAATTGCGCATATCGGCAGCAAATGAAAATACTTCTTCGGGTCTGGCACCAATGGAGCCTGTCCTGCTAATAAACTCACTCTCTTCTGTCATATCAAATACCCCATGTAGACGGGTCCGTTCTCCACTGCATCAATGTCTGAAGTTCTTCCCTGGAGACATAGCCTGTTTCCACAGCCATATCTATCAGTGAGTTATAATTACTAAGTGTTTCAAGACTACAGTTTTCTGCCTCAAAGGCTGTGGTAGCCTTTGGGAACCCATATGTAAATATTGCCAGCATGCCCATGACCAGGCATCCTCCTTCACGCAATGCCTTTACAGCACCAAGGCTGCTGCCCCCTGTTGAAATAAGGTCTTCAATTACCACCACTCTGCTGCCAGGCTCGAAATAGCCTTCAATCTGATTACCCAGCCCGTGCTCTTTGGCGCCAGAGCGAACGTATATAAATGGCAATCCCAGTCTGTCAGCGACAAGAGCACCGTGAGCAACAGCGCCGGTAGCAACACCTGCTATCATTTGCGCTTCAGGGTATAACTCTTTGATCTTATCGGCAAAGCTTTGAGCAATGAACGATCTCACTTCAGGGAAAGAGAGGGTTTTGCGGTTATCGCAATAGATAGGAGATTTCCAGCCTGAAGCCCAGGTAAAAGGTTTTGCAGGTTGCAATTTTATTGCTTTAATTTGCAGAAGGTAACTGGCAATTTTCTTAGAAAGGTCTTCCATATGATTTCGTATAAGGTATATTTTGAGAACAGATATATTACCGTCAGTCCTGAGCCCGACCGGATGCAAAAATATACCTTATTCCACAGATATCACAATGCAGGGGAACTTTATGGTGCTATTTCCTCATTCCAGGAAGGAAATGAATTCTCTATGAACATTTACGGATATGACATCGAGCATCTCTGGTCGGAATTCAAAGGGTATTTCACGTTTACAGAAGCAGCTGGCGGTTTGGTAAAACACACCTCAGGAAATTATCTTTTCATAGTCCGTAACGGAAGGTGGGATCTCCCCAAGGGGCATATGGAGGAGAACGAAGCTCCTGAAAACTGCGCTATCAGGGAGGTAAACGAAGAGTGCGGCATAACCCGGCACCGGATTGTCAGGCCACTGGTACCAACCTTTCACACATGGGTTTACGAGGGTATTTCATTCCTTAAACAGACTCACTGGTTTTTAATGCATTACGACGGAGAGATGCTTGAGGCTCCGCAGACCGAAGAGGGTATTACTGAAGTGAGGTGGATGAAACCGGAAAGAATATGCATTATAAGGGAAAGCGCGTGGCACTCTCTTACGGAGCTAATTAACAGTACGATTTTAAGTGTCTGATCAGCAATGACAGGAAGAAAGAGGTCTGCTGAGAGCAGAATACAAAACTACAGATAGTCTCGCAGATTTATTGAAGAAGGCACAAACCTTGAGGCATCACCCCCGTGGCGCAGAATATCCTTTACGATGGTTGAATTTATCGGAGTATGTTCAGGTGCTGTCAGCAGAAAAACAGACTCAATTTCGGGAGCCATTGCCTTGTTAACCTGTGCGATGGCTCTCTCGTATTCAAAATCGGCCGAAGTGCGCAGACCCCTCAGCAGGTAACCGGCATTTCGCTCCCGGCAGAAATCTACTGTGAGTCCTTCATAATGATCAACCTTCACCCTGGGTTCATTTTTGAAGACCTCCCTGATCATAGTCATCCTCTTCTCAAGAGAAAAGAAACCTCCTTTTTTTGATTCGTTGGCTCCTATAGCAATGATCACTTCATCGAAGATCTTAAGAGCTCTCTTCACAATTGCCTCATGGCCAACGGTAAAAGGGTCGAATGAACCCGGGAAAAGGGCGGTCTTTTTCATGATATTCCTCCTGACTCAGTTATTGATATTAGATGGCAATTTACAAAAAGTTCAGTCAAATCGTATGTCTCTTGGTTTGCTTACCTTTTGCCTGAGCAGAGTAAGGTTTACCACCTCCATAATGGTATCTACATAATGGAACCTGAGGCCCCTTATATACTTGTCTTTAATCTCCTCAACGTCTTTACGGTTCTCTGCTGAAAGGATAATCTCCTTAATTTTCGCTCTTTTTGCCGCAAGAATTTTCTCTTTAATACCTCCTACCGGAAGAACTTTACCCCGCAGTGTAATCTCCCCCGTCATGGCAAGATATTTCTTGACCTTTCTCTGGGTAAAAGCAGATGCTATTGAAGCCGCCATGGTGATCCCGGCTGAAGGCCCGTCTTTGGGTATGGCACCTTCGGGAACATGAATGTGGATATTCCATTTTGATGAAAAATTATCCGGCAGATCAAGCATATCGGCATTGGCCTTAAGATATTCAAGGGCGATAATTGCCGACTCCTTCATCACTTCTCCAAGGTTGCCGGTAAGAGTCAGCTTACCATCACCCCTGCTCAGCGACGTTTCAATAAATAGTATGTCTCCACCTGCCGGCGTCCATGCCAGTCCCGTTACAACACCGGCCTGATCATTACCGTCATATATGTCCCTGATATATTTTGGTGTGCCCAGAACATCTCGCAGGGATTCACTTTTCAGTTCCGTGCCTCCCTTTTTACCTGATGCTATTTCCCTTGTAAGGTAGCGGGCGGTTTTGGCCAGCTTTTTATCGAGTTCCCTCACCCCTGACTCTCTTGTATACTTCTCGATTATCTCCTCGATTATGGCGGAACCCATTTTCATCATTCCATCGGGAATGCCGTGTGCTTCAGATTGTTTTGGTATCAGGTGCCTGCCGGCTATCTCGATCTTTTCCTCGACAAGATACCCTGATATTTCTATCAACTCCATTCTGTCACGCAGGGCCGGACTGATAGTTGAGAGTGTGTTTGCGGTAGCTATGAACATAACCTTTGACAGATCATATTCCATCTCAAGGAAATTATCATAAAACGCACTGTTCTGCTCCGGATCAAGAACTTCCAGCAGCGCAGATGAAGGGTCACCGCGGAAGTCACTGCCAACCTTGTCTATCTCGTCGAGAATAAATACCGGATTTGACGATCCGGCTCTCTTCAGACTCTGGATAATCCTTCCGGGCATGGCTCCGATGTAGGTTTTTCTGTGTCCTCTTATTTCAGCTTCATCGTGAAGGCCACCCAATGACATTCTGACATATTTTCTGCCAAGAGCCCTGGCTACTGAACGCCCCAGTGATGTCTTACCAACTCCCGGAGGCCCGTAAAGACATAATATCGGGGATTTAAGATCTCCCTTCAGTTTCAGAACGGCAAGATGCTCAATGATTCTCTCCTTAACCTCATCAAGTCCAAAGTGATCTTCATCAAGTATCTTACGGGCATTACCAAGGTCGAGATTATCTTCAGTAAACTCATTCCAGGGAAGATCAAGGAGAGTCTGAATATAGTTTACCTGTACCGAATACTCTGCTGCTGCAGGATTAAGCCTGTACAACTTATCGAGTTCCTTTTCAAATACGGCTCTTGTTTCATCACTCCATTTTTTCTCTTCCGCTTTCTTCCGGTACTCCTCAACCTCCTTTTCGATCGGATTGCCACCAAGTTCATTCTGAATGGTTTTCATCTGCTGATGAAGGAGATACTCTCTCTGCTGCTGATCAATGTCTACCTTGACTTTCGACTGTAGCTCATTTTTCAGTTCCAGCAGCTGAACCTCTTTCACCAGATACTCCAGCAATAGAAATCCCCTGTCACGCAGACTGTTGGATTCCAGTAGTTTCTGCTTCTCAGCAACCTTGATGTCGGTATTTGAGCATATGAAATTAATGAGGTACGTACTGTTTTCAATATTTTTAACAGCGAATGATGCTTCAGGACTGACACTTGGGTTGAGTTTTATTATTCTGAGCGACAAATCCTTTAACGATCCTACGATGGCATCAAACTCTTTATTGTGTGCTTCGGGCCTTACCTCAGGTCTGCCTTCTACCTTTGCCATAAAATAGGGCTCTGTCGTCGTTATCTCAACAAGTTCGACCCTCATCCTACCCTGAATTATAGCCGTGGTTGAGCCATCAGGCATCTCCAGCAACTTAACAATCTGTCCCAGCGTTCCTGTAATATGAAGATCTGCCGGCACAGGCTCATCGATGTCAGAATCTTTCTGGGCAAAGGTTACAATCTGCTTATCAGCCCTGTAGGCATCTCTAATTAGCTGAACAGATTTTGACCTGCCGATTGAGATTGGAAGCACCACGCCCGGAAACAAAACATTATTACGCAGAGGCAACAAAGGCAGTATCTCAGGTATCTCAACATTCTCAAGATCACTGTCGTCGCCGTCTGTAATGATCGGCATCATTTCACCGGGACCGTCATCATCATCGGGATAAAGCAGCTGTTCTATATTTATATTGATCTTTTTCTCCATCTGAATTGCTTAAAGGCTGACAAAATTACACATTAAAAAAAACAATCCTTTCAATACCATAGCCTAAAGTCAGACAATTAATGTGCCGAAAAAAAATCCCGGACATTTTGCCCGGGATTGCACCTATAGGGTTTGCCTATCTATTTCTTTTTTCCTACATGATCCTTATACCGGTTCATGAATTTGTCAACCCTTCCTGCAGTGTCAACAAGCTTCATCTTACCTGTATAGAAAGGATGGCTCGTATTTGATATCTCAAGTTTGATAAGAGGATACTCGTTGCCATCTTCCCACTTAATGGTATCACGGGTCGGAGCGGTGGATTTTCCCAAAAAAGCATTTCCGTTTGACATATCCTGAAAAACCACGAACCTGTAATTTGCGGGATGAATATCTGCTTTCATTTCTTCAATAATTTCTTGTTAAATATAATCTTCTAAAAAGGTTTGCAAAGATAACCAGTATTTTCGTAAAATACAAAATGAGTGAAAAAATAATCAGTTTGTTTCAGCACCGGCAGTGTTGACGGATTTTTTGCTTTCTGCTTCTTCCTCGACGAACCTTCTGAACGGAACCGATTTGTTGATCATATACCGGAAAGTTATATGAGTTTTAGCCTTTTGTGCTCCTATTGCCTCATACATAGAGATCATTTTCGGGTTATAATCTCCCACCCATGATAATTCCAGCTCCCTGTAGTATCTTTTTCTCATGAACACCTTATAGAGATGGTAGAAAATTGCTGATTCGACACCGCTGTTTTGATGTGAAGGTATTACACCTGCAACAAGAGCTCTTATCCTGGTCATTTCGTGTGTGACCTTATACCACAGGAACCTCATTGCATTCAGAAGATTGAGGCGCCCGTTGAAGTGTCTCAGAATCATATTAAGGTCAGGAAATATAATAAAGAAGGCAACAGGCTTTTCATTATGGTAGGCAAACCAGATCAACTCCTCATCGAGGAACGGTTTTGACTTTTCAATGGTAGATTTGAGCATTTCGGGGTCAAGCGGAGTGAAGTCCTCCTTGTATGCCGACCAGGTGGTGTTGTATACAGATACCATATCAGCTATGAACCTGTTTTGATCTTTGAAGCTGAAATGTCTGAAGGTATATCCCGGTCTTTTGGATATCCATTCAGCGATTTTCATGAACCTTTCCGGGAACACTTCAACCGATGTGAGGTCGCGATGGTAGGAGTATTGTTCAAAGTAATTCCTGAAGCCATACTCTTCGAAGAAGTCACGATAGTACTTCATATTATAGGGCATTCCGATACCCGGGTGTGTGAATCCTTCCACCAGAAGGCCCCAGTTACTCTCGTTCTCACCAAAGTTTATCGGTCCGTCCATAGCTTCCATTCCCCTTTCGGCAAGCCATGCTGCTGCTGTATCGAACAACAAAAATGCCGCTTCCTTTGATTCTATCACCTCAAAAAAGCCTATTCCCCCTGTAGGCTGATGCTGGGCCGATGAACGTCTGTGGTCGATGAATGCAGCCAGCCTGCCTATTGTGGTTCCTTTATCATCGGCGAGTATCCATCTTACTGCTTCTCCATTGCTGAAAGCCTTATTGCTGTCAGGATTGAAAACTGATACTATTTCCGAGTCGAGGGGACAGACCCACCAGGGATCCTTTTTATATAGATGTTTCGGGAAGTTTATAAATTCCTTTACAGTTTCGCTTGAATTTACCTCACTGATTACCACCTGTTTGCGTTTTAGATTTCAAACCATGATCTGACTATCTCCTTCGATGTTCCACTGTCGCTTTTATGAATAAATTCATTCAGCCGGGAGTTATAAAGGTAATCCTTTTCCCAGACACCTGCATTTTCCGATATCTCTGATATGGCCCTTAGCACCAGGTCGAGTTCTGCGTCTGTCATTGTAGGATGCAGCGATAGTCTTACCCATCCCGGTTTTTCCGAGAGGTCACCCTCATTTATTTTACGTGTTATATTGCTGCTTTGCTCATAACTCACTTCCAGGAGAAAATGTCCGTATGTTCCTGCACATGCGCATCCGCCCCTTACCTGTATGCCGTACTTGTCACTAAGTAATCTGACCACCAGGTTATAGTGCACATGTTCGAGATAGAACGACACCACTCCCAGCCTTTCAGTGGCATTATCGGCCAGGATGTGTACTCCTTCAATGGCACGCAGGCCTGCGAATGTCCTTTCCAGAAGCTGGTCTTCCCGCAATTTCATCATATCGGTTCCCATTCTGTTCTTTACCTCTATTGCCAGTGCGGCCCTTATTGCCTGCAGGAATCCCGGTGTTCCGCCATCTTCGCGGGCCTCAATATCGTCAACGTACTTATATTCGCCCCACGGGTTTGTCCAGTCTACCGTTCCCCCTCCCGGCTGGTCGGGCACCTCACTCTTATAGAGAGAGGAATCGAAAATGAGCACACCTGAGGAACCGGGGCCACCAAGAAATTTATGTGGTGAAAAGAAGATGGCATCGAGTTTCTCCAATGGATCGGAGGGGTGCATGTTAATATCATGATAGGGTGCCGACGCTGCAAAATCAATAAAGCAGACACCGCCGTATTCGTGCATGATACGCGCCAGTGCGTAATAGGGAGTTGTCACCCCTGTTACATTTGAGCAAGCTGTAAACGAACCAATTTTATACTTTCTGTCTGAATATTTCTCCAGCTCTTTTCTTAGGCTGGCGGGGTCAACCAGCAGGTTCTGATCTGGTTCAAGAACAACCACATCAGCCAGTGTTTCATACCAGGAAGTCTGATTTGAATGGTGTTCCATATGTGTCAGAAAAACCACCGGCCGTTCATCATCCTTTGCACATCTGTTGCGGTCACGGCTGTTGCAGCCCTTCAGTCCAAGTATGCGCTGAAGTTTATTAATCACCGTTGTCATGCCGGGCCCAGCGGTTATTATCACATCAGACGGACCAGCGTTAACATGCTGTTTAATACGCTTGTGGGCTTCATGGTATGCCCATGTCATTCGAGAACCCGATTCGCTTGTCTCGGTATGAGTGTTTGCTACGAAAGGGCCTACAATTTCAAGCATCCTGGTTTCAAGGGGACGGTAGAGTCTTCCGCTTGCTATCCAGTCGCAGTATACTATCTTCTGTTCACCATACGGAGTCATGTAGGTTGCGTCAATGCCTACTATACCATCCCTGAATTTACGGAAGTACTCCTCAGTATCCTGCCTGGTTTTCATATTAACAATCTATCTTATAATATATTATTCAATACATTTCAGGGGTGCAAATATAGTCACTTTTTGACAGTGTCGCCTATGCACTGATATGATATGCATCAGTGAAGGTCAATGATTCTGTGGTCAATAAGCACGAACAACAAGGAAAGCAGAAAAGAATAAATTGCGAAGACCGTAAGCGGTATATACTCACCTGGTTTTATCTTCATTTTATACCAGAGATACCATGCCAGGAATGCCTTCTCGAGAGTGTAGACGATAAAGGTAGCCAGTGCGACACCGACAACTCCGTATGGTCTTACAAGAAAGAGGCTAAGAGGAATATTTACCGCCTGCTCGATTATTGCCGCAAACATTGTCACCCTGGTTTTCTTTCTTCCTATAAGGATGGTTTGCGGAAAAACGAGGCGAGGAATGGTAAGAAGGAGATACACCATAAATATGTCTCCGCTTCGGGTGAATTCAGGTGTAAACATCCTTGGAAAGATCCATCGTGTGGTGAGCATCATAATCATTGCGGCAGGGAACAGGAAATGCATCAGCCGCTCCGATTTCTTTTTAATGATCTTCAGAGATTCTGCCATTCGTGGCCTGGTGGAGAATTCCGGCAGCATGGCATTGCTTAATCCGTTTGCCAGCATAAGTACCAGTGGAAACTCTTTTGCTCCATACCTGAATACTGCAAAAAGAGCAGGATCTTCATAGAAACCCGTGATAATCAGTCCGTCAATATACTGGCCTGAACCGCTTATCAGCGACGACAGTATCAGCGGGGCTCCAAAATGAAGGTGCTCCCGCATGAACTTGACCGAGATTGTCATATCGGTATATCGCCTCAACAGTATTATTAGCCATATCCATCTTACTCCTGTAATCGCAAGCAGACCATAGATAGACCAGATAATGTCTTTCCCGGCCACAACCGGGATAATAACCAGGGCCAGCTGGGCCGCGAAAGTATATATTCCATACTGCAATATCCTGTATGACCTGTTATTGAGAAGGTAGATATACTCTATGAGGCAAACCGGATTACTTAGCAACAGATATAGCAACAACAGATTAATGTATGGCACATTACCTCTGTAGCCGTATATATCTACAGATCCCTTGAGAGTATGGCCGAAGATAAACATCAGGAGGCTCATCCCTGACAGTAACAGGAAGGCATTAAAGATTTCGGGTGATTTGCCATTACCATTATCCCCCAGCTTACGATAGGTCAGATTACGGTGGTAGAGAGGCAGCAGTGATTGTATTATTCCTGTAACCCAGAAGAAGCTGAGCAGGCTTGCAACAAATAGAAACATCTCCCAGGCTCCGATCTCACCCTGTGACAGGGGAATCTTTGTAAAAACGATACTGATAATAAGGAAAACACCGAATCTTAGCAACTGAAATAGTTGAAGTCCTGAGATATTGTCTATTAACCTGAGCCGAAACAATGCTATAGTTTAAATTGACATATTAATAACCGATTATGGCCGTAAAAATTGCAACCCTGAGATTAAAGCCGGTTAAAAACGGATCAAAGATAACAATTCGGGCCGTGATGACTGAAAATAATCATGAGATTTTGAGAAGTAATTTTTTTGGTATTACTTTGCATTCCTGAAAAATGGTGGATGTAGTTCAGCTGGTTAGAATGTCGGATTGTGGTTCCGAAGGTCGCCGGTTCGAGTCCGGTCTTCCACCCGAAAAAAGGCTCCCTGGTTTAAGGGGGCCTTATTCTTTTTCTGTAATATTCAAATGATTAACGATATGCAGGTTAGCTTCCAGTATCTTTTGGGTTAGCGCCATATCTTTCGACAGACAGGTATTTCCTGTATGCAAGTATTGCAAGCACCAGCACCGCTGCTACAGAGATATATACCAATGGAGGAACAGGAACAGGATCACCTCCGGCATAAGAGTGGAGGCCCGACAAATAGTAATTGACTCCGAAATAGGTCATCAGCACTGACGCTATTGCAAAAAGAGACATAACATTGAAAGTATAGAGTTCTTTCATACCCGGAATATTCCTTGAATGAATCACGAAAGCATATACGATGATGGTTATCAGCGACCATGTCTCTTTGGGATCCCAGCCCCAGTAGCGGCCCCATGATTCATTGGCCCATATGGCTCCCAGAAAGGTTCCGGCTGTAAGAAAATAGAGACCGAGGGTAAGTGTCTGATAGTTTATGGAAGCCAGTTCGTCGAGCGTCTTTCCTACCTGTATTAAATTTCGTTCAGACGAGAAGATTATCAGCAAAAGTGATATGAGCCCGAGCAATGCTCCCAGACCGAAAAATGCATAGCTGGCTGTTATGACCGAAACGTGCAGTGTCAGCCAGTATGACTGGAGTACCGGAACCAATGCGGTTATTTCGGGATCCATAAAACTCATATGCGCAACCAGAAGGGTCAAGCCTGCAAGTACAGCCGTTGCCGACATTGCAAACCACGATCTCATTGCAAAGATGAAACCGGCAAGAAGTGTTACCCATGATATGAAGATCATCGTCTCATAACCGTTACTCATAGGCGAATGACCAGACACATACCACCGCAGGCCCAGCCCGAATGTATGTATCAGGAATGCTGCTGCAAGCAGTGACGCCATTATTTTGAGTATGAGACTGGTGGACCCCCTGCCCAGGATCACTGTAAAAACAAGGATAATCAGCATTATGACTCCCGTGGTTGCATATACCGGAAACAACCTCTCGAATATCTTCATCCTGTAATAGAGAATCTCTGCACTTATCTTACTTCTGTCAGGCAGTTCATAAGATGCAAATCTCTCCTGGGAGGCGACAATGGCCCTGGTTATCTGTGTAGCGTCATCATGGTCACCGGAGATTATGGCCTCGCCGTACATCTGCATTATGTTTCCCAGAAACAAGCTGTCTTCTCTTGTAGAGACATTCTTTAATGCCTCCTCAGGATCTGCCCAGTTGGTTGTACCATCCCTCAGGGGAAAAATTTTCATCAGGCCACCACTATAGGTCATATAACAGATGTTGACTCTTTCGTCTAGTTTGATGACCTCTTTATCGGTTTTCGTCCTTGATGCGGGAGGTGTCGCATAGGCTTTGTCAACCAGGCCTGTAAGCCTGTATGTGGGAGGTGAGGTTGACAGGTTCACAATGTCGCTGAAGGCGGCGAAGTCACTTCTGATACCCAGGAACCGGCGAAGAGTTGCATCGTTAACCTTAATCAACGGGTAATTGCTCCAGTTGTCAAAGTCATAATATAGTCCGAGCATAACCTGCATGGGAGAATAGCCGTCAAGACTATTCTCTCTTGACAACTTTCTGAGTATATCGCTGCTAAAGGCATAGAGGGGTTTGGTCCTGCCCTTCTGATCCTGTACCAGTACCCTTCCAAACTCATCTGCGATCTGCTTGTCTGCAACAAGTCTCTGGGCGTTAGCACTTTGAAGAGAAACAAGAGAAACCAGGAACAATAGTACAACCATCTTCCTGAATGGTGAATTCCAGTATAAGCCGGTTACTTTCTGAAAATGTGATGACCTGTTAAAAACCGATACTATAATAAATAAGATCATAAGTCCGTATCCGGAATAGGTTACAAGCATACCGGCCATATCACGGTTTACCGAGAGTATTGTTCCCTGTTCGTCTCTGTCAAAAGAGGATTGATAAAACCTTACTCCTCCGTATTTAAGAACATTATTCATATAGATCAGGTAAGGTTCCTCAATGCCTTTCACAGTATCTATAATCACCACGTCACTCATATAACCCGAAGGACTGTTGGAGCCGGGGTATCGCTCCAGTGTAAATTTATTCAGTCTTAATGCAAAAGGCATGTCCACCTTACGCCTTCCGTATGATATAATCACGTTATAGTTACCTAATGACGCTGTCGTTTCCGATATCTCTTCATCACCCTTATCCCAGACGTATACAGTATTATAACCTGACTCAGAGGCTATCTCAAATTCAAGTGCATTCTTGCCGGTACGCTCCTGTGCCATATCTACAGGGAAAGGTCTTACAATCCCTGAAAGTGAAAGAGAGCGTGGTATTATTCTGACGTTGCCGATAACGTAGATATTCATCAGGCTGAACCTGATAGTGTCGCCAGCAGGGTATAGCAGTGTCTCCCTTGAATCCATGGAAGTCTCAGACACCTCTCTTTCACTGATCATGAAAAAAATGCCATCGGATGCAACAATGTTAATATCATGTCTTTGAGCTGTGTTCAGACCAATAGTAAGATCACCTGCATATTTTACTTCTCCATCAGTTATAATAACATCACTGCCTGAAGAGATACCTGAATTTATCATCAGAACCGCCGCCGGTCTGCCTCCTTCTGAATCGGCTATTCCCTCTGTCACATTAGGAATAAACCGTTTAAGGTCAACAGTAATTTCGTTCCCCGGTGCAGCAATCTTCTTATGGTACTTATCGACAGAAATTGAGGTTATATTGAATTTAGTAAAAGAATTGCTTACCGGATTTCCGTCGGAGTCATTTACCGCAAGAGTTATATACCTGTCATCGGAATAGTAAAACGAGGTCTCCTCTCCCTCCCTGATGTGAACAACACCTTCCTCCCCGGTATATCTTGTTATAGCCGAACCGGCAATGATTACCAATATGGCAGCATGAAACAAAAAAACGGAAAGTTTCTCTTTGCGGTATAACCTGAAAATTACAATCTGTCCTGACAGATTCGCGGCGATAAGTGCAATCAGCAGTTCAAACCAGAGAGCATTATACACCATTCCACTTGCAGCAGATGCACCATAGTCATTTTCAATGAATGTTGCCAATGCCAGGGCAACTGCGAAAACAATGAATAGTACTCCCGTTACTGCGGGAGAAAAAAGGACCCTGATAGTTTTCATGCCAGAGCATTAAGATTATCGCCGGCATAATTGCCAGGCGCAATTCTGATCGTTCAAATATCAGAATTTATAATCATTATCGGAAATGAGTTTATCAGCTATTCGCCTTCCGCCCTCTTTGATGTTAACTCCGGCTACAGATGTCAGTTTGGTAACAGCCAGCTCCATTGCCCCGGCATCGGAGCCTTCAAGGGAAGACCATACTGCATCAAGAGCTGCTTTTCTTATCTTCGCTGCGGCATTATAGATGTAGATATCTGCAATGTCACGATAGAGCTGATCAACTCCCCTTACAGTTTCAAGTTTTACAACCCTAAGAGCTACTGACTCAGAGACATATGCCTCCATAATAATGTCTGATATGCAGTTCAGCACCTCCTGCTCATGAATAAGTTTCTTTTCGAAAGTCTTCGATGCTGCATGAGTTACCAGCAGGGCAACCTTCTTGAAGTTGGAGGTGTACCTCAGTTTTTCGTCACCATATGTCTCGTCACCCTTTCTGCCGTCGGTAATGTTATTGATCTCTGCAAACAATTTCTCAGCCTCACCGAACAGGTCGAAGTCACCCTTCATTGCCCTTTTCAGGGTAGTATCTACCACCAGCAGCCTGTTAATCTCGTTGGTTCCTTCAAAAATCCTGTTTATCCTTGAGTCGCGGTAAGCCCTTTCGACGTCCATTTCAGATGAATAGCCCATTCCCCCGTGAATCTGAACTGCCTCGTCAACTACGAAATCCAGCATTTCCGATCCATAGACCTTGAGTATTGCAGCTTCGATAGCATAGTGGCTTATTGCATCAATAGAGGCTCTTGACTTCTCACAGTTTTCAGATCTGTAACGATCTGCGAGATTATCAATATCCTTGCTCACCCTGTAGATAGCCGACTCCGTAGCAAAGGTCCTGATAACCTGGTTTGCAAGCTTCTGCCTGATGGCTCCGAATGTCGAAATAAGTACGCCAAACTGTTTTCTTTCGTTTGCATACCTTACTGAATCAATTATTGCCTTTTGTGCTGCCCCTATTACATTGGCTCCAAGCTTTATTCGTCCCATATGCAGGATACTCAGGGCAATGCGGAAGCCTTCACCCCGTGCCCCCAGAAGGTTTTCGACAGGCACTTTTACATCGTTGTAGTAGATCTGGGCTGTTGAAGAACCTTTAATTCCCATTTTGTGTTCATCGGGACCGATAACAACACCGGGGTAATCTTTCTCAACAATAAATGCACTCAGCACCCTGTCGTTGTCGATTTTTGCAAAGACTATCTGAATATCTGCAAAACCGGCGTTTGTTATCCACATTTTCTGGCCGTTCAGGATGTAATACTTTCCGTCCTCACTGAGAGTGGCATTTGATTTTCCCGAGTTGGCATCACTTCCTGCTCCCGGTTCGGTGAGGCAATATGCTCCTATAAGCTCACCTGTTGCGAGCCTGGGTATATATCTTTCCCGTTGTTCGTTGTTGCCGAAATACATGATAGGCATTGTCCCTATTCCGCAGTGAGCCATATATGCCACTGAGAATGAGTACCCTGCGCCTGTTGTCTGGGCTACCAGCATCTGCGTTACGAAAGACTGTCCAAAACCGCCATACTCTTCAGGTATGGCTATGCCCATCATACCCAGTTCGCCCGATTTCTTAAGTACCGTACTCATAAGTTCCCTGTCTCCCTTTTCGAGCTGATTCATATTAGGATAAACATCAGCCTCAAGAAAGTCCTTGCAGGTTTGAGCTATCATTCGCTGCTCCTCGTCGAATTCTTCGGGAACGAATACAGTGGCAGGATTGACTGATCTCACCAGAAACTCACCACTTTTCAAAGCCTTTTCATTTTCCATCACAATATTCATTAAGATTTTATATTCCAAGCGATTGTACAACCAGTTCAGCGATATCAAAGTTCCTGACATCCTCTTCACGGTTCTTATATTTTATGCCATCGGTCATCATTGTCATGCAGAACGGGCATGCTGTGGCAATGACAGAGGCTCCGGTTTCAAGAGCTTCACCGGTACGATCGAGGAACACCTCCCTGTCTCCCTTCTCGGCCTCCTTGAACATCTGACCGCCACCGGCACCGCAGCACAGGGCATGGCTTCTGTTTCTCTGCATCTCCCTCATATCGGGCACCAATGCCTTAAGAACACCGCGTGGTGCCTCATACTCTTCATTGCCACGACCAAGGTAACATGGGTCGTGATAGGTAACACTCATGCCATCAAGAAGCGACCTGTCAATCTTCAGCTTTCCGGTTTCAATATTACGGCTGAGAAAATCGGTATAGTTTATTACCTCTATTTCAGCACCGAGGTCAGGATATTCATTTTTAAAAATATTGTAGCAATGCGGGCAGATGGTTATTATTTTTTTGATATCGTACATTTTGAATATTTCAATATTCTGTAGCGCCTGCATCTGGAAAAGCATTTCGTTACCTGCACGGCGTGCCGGATCACCGGTACATGACTCCTCTCTGCCCAGAACGGCATAGCTGGTACCAAGGTGATTAAGTATTTTGGCAAAGGCAGCTGCCACCTTACGGTATCTGTCATCAAATGCACCTGCACAACCTACCCAGAAGAGATATTCAGGTTTCTCACCGGCCGCAGCGAGGTCGGCCATTACCGGGACTGGTTCCTTAACCCACTGCAGCCTGTCTTCAGGTGAATATTGCCAGGGGGCTCCATTATTCTCAATATTACTGAATACCGCTTTCAATTCCCCTGGTGCCGATCCCTCCTCCATCACAAGATATCTTCTCATATCTACAATCAGCGAGGGCTGGTTAATATTCACCGGGCATTCCATAGCACAGGCGTTACATGTGGTACAAGCCCATAACTCTTCTTCGGTTATCAATGAGCGTATTAGTGATCTTCCGTCATCGTAGTCGCGGCCATTCTTAACCATCAAAGGACCTTTTTCCTTCATGCGGGCCCGCAGATCCATCATTATCTTCCTTGGAGACAATTTCTTGCCGGTAATATTGGCAGGACAGACAGCGGTACAGCGGCCACATTCCGTACAAGACAGAGCGTCGAAGTAGTTTTTCCAGATCACATCCTGGGCATCCTTAACTCCGAATCTCTCCGGGGTTTCGTTCTCCGGGGCCGCCTGGAAAGCTGTCTGGGGATCAAGCATCAGCTTAACTTCCCGCGTGATGCTCTCCATATTATCGAGTTTACCCAACGGTTCCAGCCTTGAAAGAAATACGTTTGGCACAGACATGAAGACATGGAAGTGCTTCGAGTAAGGTAAAATGTTAGCGAAGATGAAAATAAGCACTATGTGTGACCACCAGGAGAACTCATGCCAGAAATGGACAGTGCCTTCGCCTGCGCCGGCAAAGAGCGAGGTCATCAGCATTGCTGCAGGGTATACACCTGCTACCTGCTCTCCGTGCAGGGAAGTGAGTACGATGTAGGAGGTATTCATTCCAAGCAGCGATACCATCAGAAGAAATATCATCGTAAGGGCAAGGGCCGCATCGATGTGTGATATTTTTTTCATCTCGGCACCCTCGAACCGTTTCACATGCATGAAAAGCCTTCTGAAAAGAAAGACGAGGATGGCCACTGCTATCAGCAGGGCAAAGATATCTCCTGATGCTATTATCACGTCATATACAGGACCGAGTACTTTCAACACCCTTTCAGTACCTGCCAGTCCGTCTATAACCATCTCAATGCTTCCGATAAGTATTACGCAAAACCCCCAGAAGACAAGGGCATGAAGGAAACCTGTAACGGGCTCCCTGAAAATCTTTGTCTGGCCGAATGCCACTTCAAGGGTCACCCTTATTCGTTTGCCGATATTCTTTACAGGAAAACCGGCCCTTGTTAGCATGAAGTAGCTGATAATCCTTCTCGCAGTCCAGGCAAATACAGCTATCGTGACCAATAGTACAATGGCAAAGATCAGTTGTCGGGTCATTTCTATGTCGGTTTTGTAAGGTAAAAGGTCTTACTACTTGCCTTTGGCGGCCTTAACAGCATCTACAAGTGCCGGCAGCACTTTTGAGGCATCACCTACTATTCCGTACTGCGCTGCCTCAAATATAGGCGCGCTTTTGTCGTTGTTTATTGCAACTATGTACTTCGATGAGCTTACACCGGCAAGATGTTGTGTTGCACCCGAAATACCAACAGCGATATAGAGATCGGGGGCAATGATTTTTCCTGTCTGGCCGGTATGCTCTTCATGAGGTCTCCATCCCTCATCAGATACGGGCCTTGAGCATGCCGTTGCTCCGTCAAGAAGAGATGCAAGCTCGGTCAGGGGAGCCCAGTTGTCGGGCGACTTCATCCCCCTGCCACCTGATACAACAACAGAAGCTTCAGTGAGAAGAACCTTACCCTCCTGCTTCTGAACCTCAATAACCTCTGTATTTACGGCAGGGGCATCTGAAGGCTTATACTCCCCTACAACAGCGTCTGTTTTGTTCTCTGCCAGATCAAATGAGTTGGGCATAAGGGTCAGAACACGTACTTTGGTACTGACTACCGTCCTTGCAAGGGCATTGCCCGAATAGACTCTTCTGTTGACAGTGAATGGCTCCAGTGACAGAGGCAGTCCTGTTACCCCGGAAGCCAGACCGGCCTTAAGCCTTACTGCCAGGCGAGGCGCCAGAGCCTTGCCGGTGGTACTGTGCGTCAGTAATACCACCGCGGCACCCTCAGCAGCAGCCACCCCGGCAATCAAAGAAGTAAAGGCACGGGTGTCAAATGTGCGGTACAGAGGGTCATTTACATGAAGTATCTTACCGGCTCCGTATAGTTTCAGCTTCTCAAGCTCGTCAGGTGAGACATCACCTGCCGCCAGTGCAACAACAGAACTGTTCATCATCGCGGCCAGCGAATAAGCATATGACAGCAATTCAAAAACAGGCTTTCTGAATTTACCATCTCTGTTTTCAGTATATACTAATATTGACATAACAATCAGTTTTTCGTTTTTCAGATTCAGATTACTTTCGCTTCATTTTGCAGCAGCGAAATCAGCTCGCCTGCATTATCAGGGTCGATAAACCGACACGCAGCCCTCGGCTTCGGCAGTTCAAACACCTCTACCTCACTCAGTTTCTCAACGCCTGCAGGCTCCACCACCATAATACTCTTTGTGCGGGCTGTCATAATTCCCCTCATCGATGCAATGCGGGGCTCTTTTGCTATCCCCTTCTGTACTACTGCTACAAATGGTGCAGGAACCGAGACTATCTCCTTGCCTCCGTCTATCTCGCGCGTAAGGATCGCCTTGCCATCTTTGATCTTCAAATCTGACACGCCCGACACAGAAGGAATATCCAGGAACTCGGCCATCATTCCGCCAACAGCAGAACCATTGAAATCACTTGACTCAATGCCGCAGAGAATTATGTCGAATGATCCATTTCTGACAACCTCAGCCAGCTGCCCTGCAACGAAATATGAATCAGCGGCCACAGCATTAACCCTGATAGCATCATCGGCACCTATAGCCAGTGCCTTCCTTATGGTTGGCTCGGCATCAGAACTGCCGACATGGGCTACAGTCACAGAAGAGACGCCCGTGGTGGCATCATCCTTTAGCTCAAGAGCACGTGTAAGAGAGAGTTCATCCCAGGGATTGATAACCCATTGTACACCTGTAGTGTCAAATCTGCTGTTACCGTCAGTAAACCTTATTTTTGTGGTTGTGTCGGGAACATTACTAATACAAACAAGTATCTTCATTAGTTTGAAAAATATTATTACAGATTGAAAATAACATTACATCAGTCAGTTACAGGATAGTAACCATTTAATTGCCGGCAAATATAAGAATTTTTGAGTGACAAGCAAATAGAAGAATGAGTGTTATCTGAGGTCTGGTCGAAACATTTCACGACATTATAATATTGTCAATATGCACTTTAGACGGCAACCTCCGTTTCCCGATTCAATATATTCGAAATTCACGGGGCAATCTTTCAAGATACTCATAATTGGCATACGGATATTACAAAAATCATTAATTTCGCCTGCCATTAAAATCAGCTTTTTGTGCACAACAAGACAGTAGCCTATCTGGCAGCAATTTCGGCTATGGCATTCTTTGCCTTCTCTTACGTTTGGTTTAAGATTGCAAACGAGACATACGGACCTGTTACCATAGTTTTCAGCCGTCTGCTGATAGCAATAACATTTCTTTCTCTATACCTCCTGCTGACGAAGGGATTTGAGAAGATCAGAAAAGGTGATTATAAGTACTTCATGCTGCTGGCTTTGTGTGAGCCGTTTCTCTATTTCATCTTTGAAGGATATGGTCTTGAGAAGGTTTCATCTACCGTTGCAGCGGTCATAGTATCTATAATACCGGTATTTACAGCGATAGGCGGACAACTGATCTTTAATGAGAGATTAAGGGCCATTAATTATTCAGGGATAGTAATATCGTTTTCCGGCATTCTGGTATTCATGCTCTCGGGAGAGAGTAACCTGTCATTTAATACGACAGGTATAATTCTGATGCTTATGGCTGTATTGTGTGCAACAGGCTACAGCCTGCTGCTGAGGAAACTTGTACATAATTACAGTCCGGTATTTATCGTAAACACCCAAAACATAATAGGAGCCATTCTCTTCCTGCCTCTTTTTCTCATCATTGACGGGAAAGAGATACCACACCTTGTTTTTGACAAGGAGTCAGTAAGGGCAATTGTTCAACTTGCTGTTTTTGCATCGTGCGGTTCTTTCATATTGCTTGGATACTCTGTCAGGATAATCGGCATAGCCAGGGCTAACCTCTTTGCCAACCTGCTCCCCGTTATCACGGCCTTATATGCATTTCATATCCTTGGTGAATCAGTAACAATAGAGAAATATGCCGGCATTATTATTATGATAGCCGGTCTGACTCTTTCCCAGGTCAATGGCAACAGCATTTTGAGCAAAGAAAATACGTGACCGTAATCAACTGTCTATCTTATTGTTAGTAGCCAGGTTTTGATTTTGGCCTCCGTTTTAGTATCTTTGTACTCCCATGAACCAATAATCTATTAAATTATGTCGATTTTTTCGGAAGGGCAACAGGCCATGGCTGGTCTGATTGACAAGGATACAACTATAAGTAAATGGAAAGACTGGCGGTGGCAGTTAAAACATGCTGTACGTACCATAGAACGATTTGAGGAACTGACCGGTATTTCATTCAGTGAAGATGAGAAGCAGGAGCTGGAAAAGACTTTTTCAATATTTCCGTTATCGATCACACCCTATTATTTATCACTGATAAACAAGGGAAACTATCGCAATGATCCGGTCTTCAAGCAGGCATTCGGAAGTGTCCGCGAACTTGAAGTCCATCATTCAGAGATAAAAGACCCGCTGGCAGAAGACAAGGACAGTCCGGTTCCTGGTATCACACATCGCTATCCTGACAGGGTATTGTTTCATGTCAGCAATATTTGTTCGATGTACTGCCGTCATTGTACAAGGAAAAGAAAAGTCGGAGACATTGATTACATTCCGACGAAGGAACAACTTTCAAAAGGAATTGAATACATAAGGGGCAATACGGCAGTACGTGATGTTCTGCTCTCTGGAGGAGACCCCCTGATGCTTCCTGACACGCTTCTTGACTGGCTGCTCAGTGAAATCAAGGCTGTTGAACATGTGGAAGTTATCCGCATTGGCACCAGGATGCCTGTTGTGTTGCCTTACAGGATCACTGATAATCTGATTGATGTGTTAAAGAAATATCAGCCCCTCTGGATCAACACACATTTCAATCATCCGAGGGAGATTACAAGCAGTTCAAAAGAGGCATTGCGGATGCTTGCCGACGCGGGATTCCCTCTTGGAAACCAGTCAGTACTGCTGGCTGATGTCAACGACTGTCCGAGGATAATGAAAAACCTGGTGCACAAGCTCGTGCAGAACAGGGTCAGGCCCTATTACCTCTATCAGTGTGATCTGTCGGAAGGCCTTTCTCACTTCCGCACCCCTATCGGGAAGGGAATAGAGATAATGGAGAGCCTTATAGGGCATACCAGTGGATTTGCTGTTCCCACATATGTTGTTGATGCCCCGGGAGGTGGAGGTAAGATACCGGTGACACCCAACTATATTCTGTCATGGTCGACAAATAAAGTTATTCTTAGAAACTACGAAGGTATCATAACAACCTACAATGAACCCGACAGCTACGAACCCCGGTTCTGTGACCGTAAATGTGCCGAGTGTGATCTTGAACTTGACCTTAACGAGCCAAGTGAATATCTGGCTCTTGGCATAGAAAAGCTTCTTTCTGACAAGAGTAAAACCATTTCGCTCATACCAGGCGATAACATAAGGTATAAAAGAAGAAAGAAATGAGCGATACCATTGAGAGGACTCCCGCAGGGTCGGTAATACAGTACGGGGATTCAAATGACAGGGTATACCTGATAAAGACAGCCCCGGACGATTACCCCTCGATTATTGAGAAGATAACCTTTATAGCCAGGGAAAACCGTTACGGGAAGATATTCGCCAAAATACCTGTATGGATGCTTCCCGGATTTCTGGCTGACGGTTTCATGATTGAAGCGCATGTACCTGGCATGAACAGGGGCGTTGAAGCTGTTTTCTTTGTGTCAAAGTTTCTTACCTCAGACAGATTACTTGATATTGAAACCGACAAACTGAGAGAATTAAGTCATTTGCTGAAGACAAGGCACAAGATTATCAGAGATGAGATTTCTGACGAATATCTGGTTAAAGAACTGAAGCCTGCTGACGCTGAGAGAATAGCATCAGTATTCAGCAAAGTCTTTATGACCTATCCCTTCCCGATAAACGACCCTCAGTATATTTATAAGACTTTTGGTTCCGGAACCAGGTATTTCGGAATAGAGAACAGTACAGGAAAGCTCATTGCAGTCTCCTCATCGGAAATTGACAGAGAATATCAGAATGCTGAAATGACTGACTTTGCCGTATCAAAAGATTATCGCGGCAAGAAACTCTCTGTTATCCTGCTTATGGAGATGGAAAAATATATGAAGAGAGCCGGTATCAGGACTCTTTATACTATAGCAAGACTGAATTCAATACCTATGAACAAGACTTTTCTGAGGCTTGGATACAGATATTCAGGTACCCTGATAAAAAACACAAATATTGCTGGTAAAATAGAAAGCATGAATGTTCTGTACAAATCAACGGGAGGTTAGATAATTGGCAACCCCGGTAGCGCGGTTTAAAAGCCACGGCCTCTGAGACTGTAATATTGCCGATGCCAGGGTGTTTGTGCCTTGCTGGCAAGGGTAGTTTAATTCTCACTTATTCATCACTGATTACTTAATAAAGTCTATATTTATGCTAATAATAGAAATTTAAAGGCATAGGATATACCTTTGCATAGAATAAACACCCCGGCAAGCGCAACAACGATGAACAAAAAAGTACTTATAGCGCTCTTCGTATTATACTCACCTGTACTGGCTGCACAGGTCGGGGGTGACAATACGTATGAATTTCTTAATCTCTCCTGGTCGGCCGGCGGGTCTGCGCTGGGTGGTGTTATAGTATCGATTCCCGGTGAGGACCCTTCGTTCATTACCGGTAATCCGGCTCTCGCGACTGAGAAGATGCATGGCTTGATTTCGCTTGGATATGCGAGCTATCTGGCAGGTATGGGATTTGGTTCGGCCAACTACATTTTCGAGGGAATGGGAGGCACTATTGCAACAGGACTTAACTGGCTGAATTACGGAACCTTCACCGGGGCAGACAATGCAGGCAACATAACAGGGTCTTTCAGGGCTGCCGAATATGCTCTTAATCTTATATATACCAGAAAGATAGATTCAATATTCAATATCGGATTCAATCTGAAGCCGGTATTATCACAACTTGAAAGCTATACCAGTTTCGGTGTTGCAGCTGATATCGGGGCCTCGGTCACCAGTCGCAATTCGCTTTTGTCTGCAGGTATTGTCTTCAGAAACATTGGTTTTCAGGCCGTCACATACGCCGGAGAGGAAAGGGAAAAACTTCCCTTCGAGATTCTGGCCGGTGTCTCGGGCAAGCTCGCGCATGCTCCTTTCAGGTTTTCACTTACCCTGAGAAATCTTCAGAAGTATGATCTTACCCACAGCTACGATACTACAGCATTTTCAGCAATACCTGGTTCCACCAGTGAAAAGGACGGGTTTGCTGAGAACCTGTTTCGCCACGCACTTTTCGGAGTAGAGTGTCTGCCACACCAGAGCGTATGGTTTGGAGCCGGATATAACTACCAGAGGAGAAGTGAGTTAAGAGTCGAGAGCGGCAGTGCTGCGGCTGGTTTCTCCTGGGGTTTCGGGGTGAATATCTCTGGATTCAGGCTGGTGTTTTCGAGAGCGACATATCATCTTGCCGGGATCTCGAACCAGTTTTCCCTGGCATTCAATCCGGCAAGCATTTACAGGCGTATTACAGATTAACAGCAACTAACATGATACAACAAAAGCTTATAATAGCTGTCGACGGGTATTCGTCATGTGGCAAGAGCACCTTTGCCAGGGCAATAGCCGCGAAATATGGCTACCTGTTTATAGACAGCGGGGCAATGTACAGGGCGGTTACACTCTTTTGCATTAGGGAGGGACTTGTCGGTGAAGGCTTTATAAACAGAGAGGAAATCACCAGCATGCTCCCGATGATAGATATTTCATTCTCTTATAACCCCGACAAGGGTGAATATGAAACATACCTTAACTCTGAGAATGTGGAGTGGGAGATCAGGTCTGTTGAAGTTACAAAGCATGTGTCTGAGGTAAGCAAAATATCGGAGGTACGAACCCGTATGGTAGAATTGCAGAGACAAATAGGTTATTTCAGGGGGATTGTGATGGACGGACGTGACATAGGAACGGTGGTTTTTCCTGATGCAGACCTGAAGATTTTTATGACAGCCTCTGTTGATGTAAGGGCACATCGGCGGCACAAGGAACTTGAGGAAAAAGGTATTGATTCCGATTTTGAGGAGATCAGGGAAGCTATGGTGAAACGCGACAATATAGATGAAACCCGGGAAATTAGTCCACTCAGAAAGGCCGATGATGCACTTGTCCTTGACAATAGTGATATGAGTGTGAATGAACAAATGGAGTGGATAAGCGGTATAATTGATAAAATGATCAATGAAGGTAAAGATTGATACGGGGTCGGGATTTTGTTTCGGAGTTGAGAATGCTGTCGGAATTGCAGAAAAGGCGCTTGATGCAGGTGAAAAAGTATATTGTCTTGGGTCAATTGTTCACAACGACGCAGAGGTGGAACGTCTTAAGCGTAAAGGACTTATTACCATTGACCGTGACCAGTTCATGAAGATTAGCGATTGCAAGGTACTTTTCAGGGCACATGGTGAACCGCCTTCCACCTATGAGATAGCTGATCAGAACAATATAACTATAATTGAAGCTACCTGTCCGATTGTCAAGAGACTTCAGGCAAGGATAAGAAGAGCATGGAACGAAGCCAGCGAAAACGACGGGCAGGTGGTCATCTTCGGGAAAGAGGGTCATGCCGAGGTAATAGGACTGTTGGGGCATACCGGTAACGGTGCTATACTGATAAAAAACGAAAAAGACCTTGACAAGATAGACTACTCCAGGAAAGTATTCCTCTTTTCGCAGACCACAATGAGCATAGAAGAGTACAGGCGACTGGCGGCAATAATAAAGCAGAGAATGGCAGAGACGGCCGGTACCACAGACCCTGATGAACGTCTTATTGTAAATAGTACCATCTGCGGACAGGTGTCAAACAGGGAACCAAGACTGAGGAGTTTTTGTGCCTCACATGATGTAATAATCTTCGTTAGCGGCAGGGAGAGTTCCAACGGAAAAATGTTGTTCAACGTATGCAGGGAAAAAAATCCTGATGCCTACATGATATCATCGCCTGACGAACTGGATGCGGTGTGGTTCAGCGGTAAGGAGACTGTCGGAGTGTGCGGTGCCACATCAACCCCCAAATGGCTGATTGAGATGGTGGCTGCACGTATTGAGAAAATCGGTGAACAGCTGGAAACAGGAGTGTTGTAACAGCCGCAAAATTGTTATACCTTCGCGCGGAAAAATGAAATCTCTTAAGAAGAAATGGGTAAGATAAAGAGGATAGGAGTTCTTACATCCGGGGGAGATGCTCCCGGCATGAATGCCGCCATAAGGGCGGTAACACGGACAGGAATATATTACGACCTTGAGGTAATAGGCATAAGGCATGGTTTTCAGGGTCTCATCAATGGCAATTTCAAGCCCCTGAAGGCTTATAGCGTTAGTGACATAATTCAGAGAGGCGGTACAATATTAAAGACAGCCCGCAGCGAGGAGTTCAGGACACCTGAAGGCAGGAGGACAGCATATGTGAACCTCAGGGAGGCCGGAATTGACGGAGTGGTGTGTATAGGAGGTGATGGAACTTTTACAGGAGCGGGTCTCTTCAGTGAGGAGTATGACATTCCTTTTGTGGGTGTTCCGGGAACAATCGACAATGACATTTACGGAACCGATTACACCATAGGTTACGACACAGCACTGAATACCGTCATTCAGGCTGTTGACAAGATAAGAGATACGGCATCGGCACACAACAGGATGTTTTTCGTGGAGGTGATGGGAGCCGAAGCTGGTTTTATAGCACTCAACAGTGGAATTGCCACCGGAGCCGAAGCTATTATAATCCCTGAGCTAAAAGGCGAAGCCAGAAATCTGAAAACACTTATTGAAACCGGGAACAGAAGAAAGAAATCGAGTAATATCATTATTGTTGCAGAAGGCGATGAAGAGGGAGGGGCCATAGCCATAGCAAACAAGCTGAAAGATGATTTCAAGGATTATGATGTAAGGGTATCTGTACTTGGTCACCTCCAAAGAGGAGGTTCTCCCTCTGCAGTAGACCGCGTCAATGCCAGCAGACTGGGCAATGCAGCGGTTGAAGCCTTGCTTGACGATCAGAAGAGTGTCATGGTAGGACTGCAGAATGACACCATAGTGCTGGTTCCGTTCAGGAAAGCCGTCAAGCTGCACAAATCGATCAGTCCTACACTGCTCGAGCTGGCCAATGTTCTGTCAATTTAGTGGCTGAGTCTCTCTTCCATCCAGGAGAATATCTTTTCCTGATCGCGACTGCTGCACATCTCAAGGCTCTGAATGCAGATATATCTGATTGTCTGGTCTGTTTCACAGAGCCTGAGTTTCTTGTCAATATAATCAGCATTCCGGTTGAAGGGCTGAAGATATGCCAGCGCAGGTCTTTCGATATGTCTGTTACCGTTCTTTAGCTCAAGATGGTACAAGAGTGAAAGTGAGTTGAACTGCCTGATGCTTCTGAACCTGTGCGAGATATTTTTCTCCAGTAGTTTTCGGTTCCCGCCAAAAAAATCACCTGCCATTGTGCGGCTTACTGTATGTGGAGTATGACCAAAGACGAAATAGCGGTTTCGGTAGCCTGCCGACCTGGCCGCCTCCCACTGCCCGAGATGAAAAGATGGTCTGGGCGTATAGTTACGATTATTGAGGAGGAGTCTGTTTAAGGCTGTTTTCAGCCCGTTCCATGCCAGCCTGAGCAGAGGAGCTGTCATCCAGCGCCCGCGAAGCACCGGCCTGTCGCCGATGAACCACTCTTCAGGATTGATCTCCCTTACCAGGAACGTATCATCGTTGAAGCATACGAAGTTGTCTGCCAATCCTTCTATGCGCCACACCATATTCTCTATCGACCTGCTGTTGAATGTAGGAAGGTATTGGGTAAAGTCCCTGAATATTTCAGTATGGTCGACAATTCTTATCGATTGCTCTCTTCCCGGAAAATGTTTCCTGATGTCGTCATTTAACAGGGGATCCTGCCTGTCAGTAACTATAAAAATGTTTCTGACAAACGGAGCGAACTTCAGTATTGAAAGCAGGCAGTACTTTATTTCGTTGACTGATGCAAAACGGGTAGTGTGTGCGCCGGGATTGCCTTTTACGGAGGCACTTTCGAGGTATGGCAGCATCCTCTCGCGGTATTCCGGATCATCACCGTCAACCCAGGTAATTACAACATCAACAGGATGATTATTATTGGCTGGCACGCCTTCTGTCATTTTTTTGATATAAAAGTATTGCTTTTTTACATTTTTAACCAATTTTGCCGTGAACTGACCAGATGAATAATGAGTTCTGACACACCGGCAGGAATTGCCGCAGTTTCGATGGCCCGTAATGATGAGTTCTTTATCCGTAAATGGATAGATTACTACGGCAGGCAGTTTGGCCGCGAAAACCTTTTTCTGATTCTTGACGGGCATGATCAGGCATTGCCGGAAGGTCATGAGACCATTAACGTCATCAGGCTTCCTCATGCTGCGATGAGCCGCAGCCGCGGCGACCGCAACAGGGCGCGGATGGTTTCTTACTTCGCCAGGGCTCTATTTCACCGTTACCAGGTTGTAATAGCGCATGATATTGATGAGTTTCTGGTAATTGATCCGGCCGTGAACATAAACCTCTCAGACTACCTTCGGGCTGTGTCAGGAAGGTCATCCCTCTCAGCATTGGGGCTTGATGTGGGGCAGCACCTTGATGAGGAGAAGGCCATTGAGGCTGGCAGTCCGTTCCTTGAGCAGCGAAGTTACGCTCATGTATCGGCAAGGTATACTAAACCGGTTGTGGCTCTGCGGCCACTGACATGGGGATCGGGGTTCCACCGGATTAAGGGCCGGAATTTCAGGATCGATCCGAACCTGTTTCTTTTCCATTTCGGCATGGTTGATTATGAAATGTCTGTTGGCAAGACAGGAAATAATGATTTACTTAAATCGGGCTGGACAGGGCATTTTGACAGGCGCCTGCAGTTGTTTGAGCTTATCAGGAACAGCCAGCCGGTTGATGGTGACTCTTTCTTCAGGCAGGCCAGGCGGAGGCAATCTGTTCTCAGGCCGTTTTATGCACTTAACAAACCGGGGATGTTAAGGGATAAACCCATTATTAAGATACCAGACCGCTTTCGGTCAGTCATTTAATATAGCTCCATCTCAATCATAAATATGAGCCTACTCTTCCATCTACAAAAAAAGGTCAAGCGTTATCTTTTCAACCTCAGCGCTGCAGAAAACAAGGCCTATCTGGCATATTACAAATATCTCTACAAGCCAGGGAAAGGAACTGTCGCAGAGTTTATTGACAACTATTCGAAGAGTAAAAGTCCCGTCACATTTCTTCAGATTGGCGCTAATGACGGATTCATCTATGACCCTATTCATAAGTTCATTAAAAGGGATAACTGGAGGGGAATTATGCTGGAGCCACAACCGGAGGTATTTAATCAATTTCTGATACGGCTTCACAGTAAAAGACCTGAAATAACTGTTATAAATGCCGCCCTTGATGTAATTGACGGAACCAAAACTCTCTACCTGCCGGCCATCAGCAATGAGAGATGGGCAACCGGACTGGCAAGTTTCAACCGTGAGGTACTGGTAAACAAGATTAAGGACGGTACTCTGAAGCGGCAGGCACTTAAGCAGGGCATCACCTTGCCTGAAGATGAGAATGAGCTTATCGCCAGCCGCGAGATAGAGACTATAAGTCCTGACACCTTGCTGGCCAGGTTCGGAGACGAGAAGATAGACCTGCTTGCGGTTGACACCGAAGGCTTTGATTATGAAATCATTAAAATGCTCGATCTCAGCAGGATCAAACCTGACATAATCTTGTACGAAGAGGTTAATTTCGATCCGGCGACTGCTGCTGAGTGCAGGGCATATCTTGAGAGACACGGCTATTCATACCGGGTAATAAGCAAGGATGTGCTGGCAATAAGGGATTGAAGGTTAACGGTTAGAAGATTGCCGCCAATGGCTTTGCCATGGCGGTGGACTTCCATGGGGGTGAGAAAACGACATATAGGTTTATTATGCTGCATAATAGCCAATCACATCATATTTAAAATGTCGGTGTTCTGTTAGCTTTCAATGACTCTTTACACAAAAAAGTATTGAATAGATTTTTTGCGAAAACGGCCGATAATCGGTACCTTTCGCAAAATATCACTTTTCATAATATGAAAAAACAGCTTAACATAAATGTAAGTCGATGGATTGAAAACCTCGAGAAAAGGGGAAGAATATCATTTTCATTAAACCAGTTAGAGGCGGAATTACCGAACTACTCCGGAGGAGCCATTAAAAGTGCTTTAAAAAGGTTATCGAAGAAGGGGAAAATAGTATCATTTCACAAAGGATTCTATTTAATAATCTCTGCACAATATGCGACCAGAGGGATTCTGCCTGCTTCTTTATTCATGGACGATTTCATGAAATTTCTTAACCGACCTTATTATGTAGGATTATTAAGTGCCGCAGCTTTATACGGAGCGGCACACCAGCAGCCTCAGGAATATTTTGTTATAACTGATTTCCCTGTCCTTCGACCTTCTCATAAGAAGGGATTAAAAGTAAATTTCATCAGTAAAGGTAATATTGAAAGTCGATTGCTCAGAGAACGAAAAACTGAATCAGGTTATCTTAAAGTGTCTTCACCAGAACTGACTGCCAGTGATCTTGTCCAATATGAAAAAAGATCCGGAGGAATTAACAGGGCAGCAACCGTATTGAACGAACTTGTAGAAGAAATTGAACCTAAAGAGTTTGATTCTGTTTTTTTTGCTTCAACTACTGTTACTGCAATACAAAGACTTGGATATTTGATTGAGAGAGTTCTAAACAATGAAAAACTGGCAAACGAACTATTCAGAGCCTCTCAAAAGAATGGTTTAGTTTTTTTCAGGATACCGTTAAAAGCATCTGCGCCAGCCAAAGGTTTCTCATCAGAAAACCGCTGGAAAGTAATCGTTAATGCAGAAGTTGAAATAGACGAATGATACCACAACTATATATTACCGAATGGTCTGAAATTGCTCCATGGAAGGCTAATGAGCAGGTAGAACAGGACCTGATTATCTGCCGGGCACTTGTCGAATTATTTTCGGATGAGTTTATAGCTGAAAAAGTTGCTTTCCGGGGAGGTACAGCTATACATAAACTTTTTCTGGAACCACAACCAAGGTTTTCGGAAGACATAGATTTGGTACAGATTTCAGCAGAACCAATTGGATCATCAATTGACCAAATCAGGAAACTGTTGAGTTTCCTGGGAGAACCAAAGATCAAACTGAAGGACAGAAATACTACGTTGATATTTAATTTTGAATCTGAAATGCAGCCTGTTCAGATTCTAAAACTAAAGGTAGAGATAAACTGCAGGGAGCACTTTTCAGTCTTTGACCTTAAGAAAATGACATTTAAAGTCAATTCATTATGGTTCAATGGACAATGCAATATAACAACTTACGAGTTCGAAGAATTGCTGGGTACGAAGCTAAAGGCACTTTATCAGAGAAAGAAGGGAAGAGATCTTTATGACCTTTTTAAAGCACTGAAATCAACTGACTCTTTATCAAAAGAGAAGATAATACAGGTGTTCCATGAGTATATGAAGCATGAAAGCTTAAGAATTCCTTCCAGGTTGTCATATCTTAAGAACCTGGAAGATAAGATAAAAGATCCGGAATTCCTTGGAGACACGGCTGCTTTACTTCGGCCTGATGAAACCTATGATCCTGATGAAGGATTTGATCTGGTAAGAAAAGATTTAATTGAAAGAATGTAAAGAAGATCAGAATGAGATTATCAGTACAGAAATTTCATTGAAAAATTTTTATACTACTTTTTCTACTACAAATAAAAACCCTCCTGGATGCATTTGATTTACTAAGCCATTTGACTTACTCTGTCAGGGTGAGAAGATTGCCGCCAATGGCTTTGCCATGGCGGCGGACTTCCATGGAGTGA
>CAZMSH010000012.1:0-95225 GCA_964568875.1 uncultured Rikenellaceae bacterium
TGGGTTAGAATTGACCCCAGCGGGGTCAAATATTAATAGCATTCACAGAGCCCCCCTTATCTTTGGCAGTGCCCAGATTCCAGTCTAAGTGATAAGGTATTTTTTTGTAGTTTTGTATTATTAACAAATTAGAATATATGGCGATAAAGGTTCTGTTTTTCGGTGTCCTGGCAGAAAGAGCAGGATGCAGTGAGCGGATATATAATGACATTACGGATACAAATTCTCTTGAGATGAAGGTGGCGGAGGAGATCGAGGGATTAAAGGAGTATAGTTACATTATATCAGTAAACAGGGAAATGACTCTTGAGAACACCGCTCTGAATGATGGAGATGAGGTTGCATTCCTTCCTCCCTTTGCAGGAGGTTAAACTTAAATAACTAATACAATTATGTCGCGGGAAAAGTATGTCGTCGATGGACCGTTAATCGGCAGCTTTATCGGAGAAGTTATCGGAAAATCTGCTGAAGGTGATACCACCGGAGGCATATCAGTTTTTGCCGGCCAGGTCAGGGCCGATATGGTCGAAGGACGTATTGTAAAGGCAATAGAATATTCAACCTATGAGTCTATGCTCAAAGAGGCTGTAGATTCAATAAGGGAGACTGTGCTTCATGCTTTCAGCGATGTAAAGACAGTGACAATTATTCATTCATCCGGAGTGGTTGCGGCAGGAGAGATTTCACTTCTGGTAGTTGTGACAGCAGGTCATCGTGATCAGGCCATGCGAGCCTGTACCCATACAGTGGAAATGGTAAAGGAGAGATTACCGGTCTGGAAGAAAGAGATATTTGAAGATGAAAGCCACAGGTGGGTGTAGGGAATGGGATCATTTGGTTTCGAACCCCGGGGGACGAAGGATCTGGGCATATCTTTCCCGGTCGTTAAGCAGTTCAATTGCCTTTATAACCGTTGAGTCTTTACGTACAGCGTTTTCAATGGCTCCCTCCTGGTAAAAGTAACGCTCAATTAATTCATCCTCAAGAAGCTGTGATATTTCCGGTCTGAAATGGTCAAGGTCCTTTTCAAGATCTATGGCAAGTTTTGTCTGAAGCTGTCTAAACTGCTCTTCGTATAGATCGTAGTATTTTTCTCGTTTTGCAGTAGCAATGAGGTTTTCGAGTCCTTCAGCAGTAGCTGTTTTGTAAGAGAACTCCCTGCCCTGTACAAATTCTTTGAAACTTTCATATACCTTATCATCGATGATGATCTGTCCGGGCGATACAATATCCCGATTACTGTAGTAGAATTGTGTTCCAAAATCGAAGATATGATTATAGACATATAGTTCGGTTGCCACCTGACTCAGCATCGGGGGGACTACCTCAATGTCAGGCATTATACCTCCGCCGTCTTTCACTATTCTGCCATTACGGGTCTGGAATTCCGATATAAGTGAGTCGGGAATAAATCCGACGCTGCCATCTTCGTGCCGGTGTGTGAAATCAAGGGCCTGGATGCATCTACCGCTGGGAATGTAATATTTAGCCGTGGTTACTTTAAGCTGTGCATTATAACTAAGAGGTCTTGTAATCTGTACCAGTCCTTTCCCAAAACTTCGCTGGCCCATTACGACCCCCCTGTCGAGGTCTTGTATTGCACCTGCCACAATCTCTGCTGCTGAAGCTGATGATCTGCTTATCAGAACAACCAGGGGAATTGTCTCGTCCAGTGCCTGGCGGGTTGTTTTATAGGTGGCATCGAATTGCTTCACCTTACCTTTTGTAGATACCACTTCGTTACCGGGACCGATAAATATATTTACAATATCAGCGGCTTCGTTCATTAACCCTCCCGGATTGCCCCTGAGGTCCAGTATGATCTGTCTGGGATTGTGCTTTTCCTTCATTGAAAGAAAAGCGTTCCTTACATCCTGCGAACAGTTCTGAGTAAAGTTTGTAAATCTTATATACGCGGTATTTTCGTCCAGCATCCCATACCAGGGTAAAGGGCTGACTGATACCCGTTCCCTTTTGATGCTTATTACCTGTTCTTCTCCTGATCTTTCTATTGTAACATTGATTACAGAGCCCGGATCACCTTTAAGGTTATCACTTACCTTGTCGACAGACAAACCCTTAAGAGATCTGTCGTCAACCTTTTTCAGAATATCACCTGGTTTAATACCTGAAATATCAGCGGGAAATCCTTTGTATACCTGTGTTATTACCGCATAGTCTCCCGATCTCCTCACTATGGCACCGATACCCCCGTATTTTCCTGTTGTCATGAATGCTATTTCGTCAATCTGGTCTTCAGGATAATATGTCGTGTACGGATCCATTGTGGAAAGCATTCCTGTGATAGCTGCCTTCACTGACACATCCGGATCAATCTCGTCGACATAAAAACTATTGAGTTCCCTGAAGAGAGAGAAGAAGATATCAAGATTCTTTGCAATCCTGAAATCTCTTCCCTGATCCTGGGGAAGGAAACCTGTGACCAGCAATGTAGCTATGGTAACAAGCATTATTGCCGTATAGCGGGCTCTCTTTTTCATAAATGAGTGCGTATTGGATTAAATGATTCTGCGAAAATACGATTATCGTTCAGAATGCAGACATTGAGTCAATGTTTTAAATGAACTTTAACACCCTTTGCTGCCGTCCTGCACTTTTAAGATGAGTTTATTAAATGCAGTTAAAATGCCTTTCTCAATAGTTGAATAGTCTTTGATCTCCCTTTCAGTATACTGAATGATAATCAGAATCTTGCAATTATTGTTCTCAAGGCTGCAATAAAAATCCTCTTTGTTTCTGCGATAAGCTTCTCTTATTCTGCGTTTAAGGAGATTTCTGGTGACAGCTTTTCTGAAATGGCGACCGGGAACCACGGGCATCATCTGAGCAGGGAAAGGCAGCATCTCATCTGTCTCTTTCCACAAAACACGGAATGGATAACTGAAAAAGGAATCACCCTTACTGAAGAGTTCCGCAATGCTTTTGCGGCTGCATAGTCGCTCGGTTTTTCTGAATCGCGGGGACATTTTCCAGGGTTAGGTTTCTGGTTTTACCTTCGCCTTTCAGGCTCCGGTGAGCTCGCCTTCGGCTGGGTACTCCCATTCGGTCGTGAGCTTGCCCGGCTATTGCCGGTCTTGGTTCCGTCCACCGTTTTGCTCCCAATCGGTCGCGAGCTCGCCCGGCTCCCGCCGGTCTCGGTTCCGTTCACCTGTTATTGTTCTTTCCGAATTCTTTCAGGAAGTTATCAAGTGCCATGGTCATTGACGGGGCTTCGGGATTGGGAGCCTGAATGTCGAGTCTGAGACCCTCCTTAACAACAGCTTCAGCCGTAGTGGGTCCGAAAGCTCCTATCTTGATATCTCCCTGTTTGAAGTCCGGGAAATTTTCGCGAAGCGATTTGATGCCGGAAGGACTGTAAAACACCAGGATATCATAGTCAAAGTCTGAAAGGCAAGAAAAATCACTGCTTATGGTACGGTACATGATGCCCACCGAGAACTTTACCTTGTTCTTTTTCAGTAATTCAGGGATCTCAGCTTTATGAGGGTCGGAGAGAGGGACGAAGAAATTCTCATCCTTATGTTTCATAATCACATCTATCAGATCCTGAAACAGAGATTTGCCATGGAATATCTTTCTTTTCCTGTAAACAATGTACTTCTGCAGGTAGAAAGCTACGTTTTCGGTTATGCAAAAATACTTCATGGTGTCGGGCACCACATAGCGAAGTTCACTGCATATTCTGAAATAATGGTCAATTGCTGTTTTGCATGTGAATATTACAGCAGTAAAATCATTTAAATTGATTTTTTGTTGTCTGAAGTCCTTAGCACCTATTCCCTCAACCTGAATAAACGGCTTGAAATCGATTTTCAGGTTATACTTCCTGGCCAGCTCATAATAGGGGGACTTCGGGTTTGTGGGCTCAGGCTGGGATACTAATACCTTTTTAATCTTCAAGAGAAAAAGATTTAATTCGACCTTCATTTACCTTCTGGTGAATTCTGTCAGCCGGCGATCAGCTTAAAAAGCAGGGCGAGTGGCAGAATTTCCAGCGCACAAAGGTATAAAATGAAATAGAATATCGGAAGCCTGTTCTTAAGAAAAATGGCTAATAGGCTGATAATCCGTATTATATAGATAAAAAATATTATTGTTATACCGGTTTTTAAAAGAATTTCCACCGGTGGATCATAGAGCAGGCTGATTGTTATATTGACTGGAAATATTGCCAGTCCCATACTTCTGTATCCGACATAGATTTTATGCAGATACTCCATAAAAGCCGGCATGGAATTACTTATTAAACCTGTAATTACCGTAATTATGTGGCGGATCGTAACAAACACGATAAATGAAAGCAGTATTATTCCCCAGCGTTGCCATCCGTCATACATGAAAGGAAACAGATCACCGTAGAGCAGAGTAATGAAGTAGATAAAAACCGAAAGATTGATAAATGAGACAAGGTTTGCAATTGTTGCCTGCCAGCTGAAAATTCCCTGGGAGTCGGTGGCCTGGTATGCTGAGGTTCTGAATGTAAACGATCTTACTATTTCAGTAAACTGATATCTTGAGAATGTAGCTACAACTGCATATACAATCAGTGCAATAACAAAAACAGTTGTAATCCAGTCTGCCTGAAAAAGGTTTTCAGCAAATGGAATGCCCTCACCGACTGGTTCTGCTGTTGTATAAACTATGTTTTGTACGACACTATCCTGAGTTTGAATCTCAGTAATCGCACCTGTGGTATCGACAAGTGTCTGTTCCGGCTGATCCATTCAGACGATTATTAAAACAGGACTAGAAGTAAGCAGATTCTTCTCCGGTCACCTCAGTAAGAATATTGTTCGCCAGGCGGCTTGCCCCGAGTCTGAAGAGGTCTGTTGTGAGCCACTCCGGGCTCAGAGCTTCACGCACTATATTGTAATATACCTTTGCATCTTCTACAGTAACTATGCCACCGGCTGGTTTAAGGCCAACCCTTATACCGGTTTCGCGATAGAAAGTGTTAATAGCCAGGCACATTACCCAGACAGCTTCCGGTGTGGCAGAAATGGCTGATTTACCGGTCGATGTTTTGATGAAGTCGGCACCTGCATCCATTGCTATCATAGAAGCAGTATAGATATTTTCAGGCGTAGCAAGTAATCCTGTTTCAATTATCACCTTGAGAGTGGCCTTGCTCGCAGCATCCCTTAATTCTCTGATACTGTCTGCCACCTGGTCAAATTTCTTTTCGGCAAACAGACCTACAGGCATCACAATGTCAACCTCATCGGCTCCTTTTTCAACTGCCATAGTGGTTTCAATTATCTTCACCTCACGAAACGTCTGTGCCGACGGGAAGGCTGCTGAAACCACCGCGGTTTTCACTCCGGTACCCTTAAGGATATCACTGACCGGTCCTGCAAAATTGGGCCATACACATACTGCTGCCACGTCGGGCATATCGGGGAATGATCGTCTGAAATTGCGAACCTTTGTGGCCAGGGCGGAAACATTTAGTTTGTTGTCGTTGCTGTTGAGAGAGGTCAGGTCGAGGTGAGAGAAGAGTTTCCGTACAGTCTCAATGTCTTTATCTGCTTTAGCCTCTGCCACAGCTCCTGCAACACCCTTTCCAATTCCTTTGAAAGATTGATTATTGTGAATCAGCTTCTCGTATAACTTGGTCATTATAAGCCCTCTTAGATTAAAAAAATAGCAAAATTTCAGATAGTATTACGGGCCTCAATATACTGTTTTTTTGAATTATCAACCCTTTTTATTACTGTTTATTCCTGCCGGTGTTCGTGCCAGCGAGGCAAAGACACCCAAAATACAGAGTACGGCAAAGATCACCAGTCCGGTCTTCATTGACATAAGGAATGCAGGATAGTTAAGGGGGTTAATAATTTCATCTCCAAGGAACAGGGCAAACAACAGCATCGAAATCCCCATAGACATCATCTGTCCGGTCATGCGCATGGTGCCAACTATTCCCGAGGCCAGTCCCAGGTTCTGTTTCTCCACCGAACTCATTATCGCATTGGTGTTGGGGGAGGAAAAGAATGCAAAGCCGGTGCCCATCATAATAAGCAGGCCTATTATGCGGGGAACCGGGGTTTCTGAGGTTATGAAACACATCAGGATTATGCCGGCGGCAGTAAGTGCCATACCGGCGGAGGCAATAACACCGGGATTTTTCCTGTCTGAAAGCTTTCCGGCAAGAGGAGATAGAAGGGCCATTGTCAGGGGTTGGGAGATCATTACCATACCTGCCTGACCGGGGTCGATGCCTTTCAGATACTGAAGGTAAAGGCTCATGAAAAAACCGATAGCGCTGGTTGAGGAGTAGTGTATGAAAGCAGCGAGGCTCGACCATGCAAATACCCTGTTACCTGTAATTATGCGCAGAGGAAGTACAGGATTTTCCGTTCTTCGCTCAAAAGACAGGAATAATACAAAGAGCGCGATACCTGTTATAATAAAAACAAAGCCCCTGGTTCCCGGCAATTCAGAAAAACCATACATCATCAGCAGCAGCGAGACTCCATATATCAGTGAGCCCTTCCAGTCGAACCTGCCTTCACGTTCACCTGCCCATTCGCCTTTCATCTTTGTCGCAATTAAGAGCAGTGATGCGATTCCTACGGGAACCAGGAAGAGGAAGATGCTTCGCCAGCCCATCCACCGGGTAAGTAAACCGCCCAGGAATGGACCGCTCGAAAGTCCCACATATACCGCGGTGACATTGATGCCCATCGCCCGGCCTCGTTCGCCCGGAGGGAAGACGGAGGTTATTATTGCGAGGCTGGTGCCGAAGATCATGGCGCTTGAGATGCCCTGTATGATGCGAAGTGCGATGAAAGTACCAAAGCTGCGTGCAAATAGCACCATAAACGACGATAGTGAAAATAGTAATATGCCGTTGAAGAAGATCTTCTTTCTTCCCACAATGTCGGCAAGCCTGCCGAATGGAAGAAGAAACATTGCCGTGGAGAGGATATAGACACTTACCACCCAGTTCAGGTTGATGGCACTGACATTGAATTCGCTGCCTATGGAAGGAAGGGCAAGATTCGTAGCTGCACCAAGGAACGGAGTAAGAAATGCTGCAAATGTGGCAACAACAAGCACCGATCTTTTTAGCTCATTCTCCGTCATTCCCTGTTTCTGCTGTCTATTATTATGGTTACCGGACCGTCATTGACGAGTGAAACCGCCATCTCGGCACCAAACTCACCTGTCTCTGTTTTGCCCGGCAGCAGCGCTTCAAGCAACGCCACGAACCTGTTATACAGTGGTATGGCAATTTCCGGAACGGCAGCATCTATGTATGAAGGACGGTTGCCCTTCTTCGTTCTTGCATGAAGGGTAAACTGGCTTACTACAAGTATCTGGCCTGATATGTCGGTTATGGCAAGATTCATTACCCCGTCGCTATCATCAAAGATCCTCAGGCGTGTGATTTTGCCGGCAATCCATTCAAGGTCCTCTTCTTTATCGTCAGTGATGAATCCGGCAAGAACAAGCAAGCCTTTGCCGACAGAAGCCTTAACTTCTCCGTTAATTGTCACTGAAGATTCCGATACACGTTGGATAACTACTCTCATTTTTCCGGATCAGGGGTGGTAAAAATAACAAAATTAAATATTTTTGCTGCCTCTCAACATTATGCTGATGGATATAATAACCCTTTTAGCTATTGCGCTGGGATTATCATTTGATACTTTTGCAGTCTCCCTAACCTGCGGGGTTGTCGACGACCGGATACTATTCCGCATGGCCTTGAAAGTGGCCATCATCATGGCATTTTTTCAGGGGGCTTTTACTGTGGCAGGATTTTTTGCCGGCTCGGTAATCAGTGATGGTGTAAATTCAGTTGATCACTGGATAGCTCTTGTGCTGCTATGCTTCCTGGGTGGCAGAATGATAATTAACGGACTGAGAGTAAAAGAAAAAGAGCTAAGCAGCGATATCACCTCACTGCCCAGCATCATTACTATGGCTATAGGAACAAGTATAGATGCCCTGGCTGTAGGAGTCAGCTTTGCCCTTCTCTCAATAAACATCTGGCTTTCAAGCCTGCTAATTGCTGCCATCACGTTTATTGCCTCAATGATTGCAATACGAATCGGCAAGTCAGCAGGTAAACGCCTGGGTCCCAGGGTGGAAATCATGGGAGGAATCATTCTTATCGCAATCGGAGTAAGGATACTTATTGAACATCTTTAGGTATCAGGTGGTATATGGCGGCATGCACCCAATCATTACCTCCCGGCCTCAGGGAGGAACTCATCGCAAATCTGAAATCGCAAATCTGAAATCGTTAATCGTTAATTGTAAATCCCTGCGGCTGCTCCAGGGGTATCATAAAGCGCTCTCTATTCCTGAATATGGCAGTTTCTTTAAACCCTGCTGCTGCGGCGAGACGATATGCTTCACCGAAATGCTGGGCTACTCTTTCAGGCATGTGAGAGTCTGAGTTGATGCACAACGGCACTCCCTCCTCAGCAAAAATGTGAAGGTATTCCGGGTCGGGATAGAAGTTTTTAAGCGGTTTATTCATACCGTTGGTGTTGATCTCAAAAGCCACATCGTGCTTTTTAAGTGTTTTTGCAAGTTTACGGTAAACAGGTTCAGCGTCTCCTTCATATCTATTACCGAAAATCCTTACAAGATCGGGGTGAGCAATTATGTCAAACAAACCCGATGCCGCTGCCATACCCACCAGATCAAAATAATCGCTGAATAGTACTGATATATCTTTTCCTTCATAAAACTCCCTGCCAAGGTCTACTGTCTGTTTTCCCATGAAGTGAACAGAGCCGATTACATAATCGAATGGGTATTTCTCAAGATAATGTAATATCTCCTCCTCCTTGCCGGGGAAATAGTCGGCCTCGATGCCGGTACGGATGGCAATGTCGGGAGTATTTGCGGCAAGAGATCTTATTCTTTCAACATATTCGGGCAGCCTGGCGAGGTCAATGCTCCAGTCATCTCTCTCATCTGTCAGGGTAAGGTGCTCAGAGAACCCCAGTTCGCTCAGACCCTTAATCCGGGCTGCTGCAATGTACTCTTCAGGCGCAGCCCTGCCATCGCTGAAACAGGTGTGAATATGGTAGTCTGTAATATATGCCATGGGTTCCGTTAAAATTCAAAATAGGATTAAATAATCCAATAATACAAACAAGCAGAGATGGTATTTTGTTATCCATATGATTAAATTTGCATAAAACTTCCAAAGTGGATAAGAGCCTTGGCATATGTATTTGTGAAAACTGCGACTTCCGTAATGTAGTATTTAGATATCTTGATGATGAAAATATTCTCAGGCTATGTGAGAACAAAGAGGAGAGAACTTACAGGAAGGGTGAGATCATAAACAGGGAAGGTGAAAGGATAACAGAGTTTAAGTATCTTAAAAAAGGATTGGTTAAGATCTATCGCGAGTGTAAAAACGGCGATGAACAGGTAGTTACTATCACAAGGCCATTTGAATTTGTAAGCAATATCAGCATCTTCTCTGACGAGACATATAACTATTCGGTATCTGCGTTGGAGGATTCGACGGTTTGCATTGTCAGACTTGATTTCATGAAAGAGTTATTTTCAGGCAATGTTGACCTTGCCCTGGGACTACTTAGCCGTGTCGCTGAGGTAAATGAAAAAATTATAAGGCAGTCGCTCGACATAAGAACCAGGAATCTTACGGGAAGGGTTGCGTATGTGCTGCTTTATTTCTCACGTGAGATTTACAACTCCAGAGTGTTTGAACTGCCTGTGTCACGTAAGGAGATTGCCGATTTCATAAGCATGAGCACTGCCAATGTAATAAGGACTCTTTCTGAACTTAAAAGGGATGATATTGTCAGGACTGAAGGAAAGATGATAGAGATAATTGATTTTCCGAAGCTTGAAATGATCTCCATGAGAGGCTAGTAAAGGGTATCTTGTAATACTGTGTTCCACAACATTTGCCTCAGGTTTGAACAGAAAGGAAAAATGGTGTAAATTCCACCGAATTTAATATCAACATCCATGAGAATAACCGTAATGACTTTGATGGCACTGTCAGTTGGTCTGACTGTGGCCGCGCAGGGTTATATTCCTGCCGAAACTAAAGTATGGCCTGAGGCCGACAAAAGCACCAGTGTATATACTGTTGAAGGGTACCGGCATGGGGTCAGCTTCTTTCCCAAGGCAAGGAGTCCGCATGTAGAATACGAGGCCGGCAACAAGCTTACCTTTGACAAATTTCATACTACATGTGTCATCAATACCTGGATGATCAGGTATGCCGAACAGTATCCTGAAATTGTCGAGCTGTACGAAATTGCACAGAGCTTTGAAGGGAGGCCGATTCTTCAGATGACCATTACCAATAAAAAAAATGGAAAGCATACCGATAAGCCGGCTGCTTTTTTCGAAGGCAACAGGCATAGTGGCGAGGTTACCAGCTCTGAAAGTGTAATGTGGCTGATGCAGCACCTGCTGGAGAACTATGGCAAGGATCCGGAGATTACCAGGCTGGTTGATACGCGTACATTCTACCTGAGACCGGTGAACAATCCTGACGGTCATAACCTCTACATGCATACTGCGCAAAGCAACCGCAGCACCGTAAGACCATACGACAACGACGGTGACGGCCTTCTCGATGAGGATAGTCCTGACGATCTTAACGGTGATGGCGTCATTACCCAGATGAGATGGAAAGACCCTGAAAACGGCAATTATATTATTGATCCTGCTGACCCCTCAGGAAGGCTTATGAAATCTGTACCTGCAGGTCAGGGTGTTTACAGGGTATCCAGCGAAGGCATTGACAACGATGGCGACGGACGCATTAACGAAGACGGTATTGGCGGGCTTGACCTTCACCGTAACTATCCTGAGAACTGGAGACCGATGCCGGGCGTGGAAGCCACTGGCAGGGGATGGACTCAGGGCGGGGCAGGTGAGTATCCGCTGAGTGAGATTGAGACCCGTTCGGTGGTGACATTTCTGCTTAGCCATCCTAATGTTTACATTGTTAATTCCATGGACACCAGGGTGCCGATGCATCTGAGACCTCCGTCAACTTCTTCTTCAGAGGAGAGAATGTATCCTGAAGATCTGAAATGGTACAGACATTTTGATGAGGTAGGAAAGAGCATAACCGGATATACCCGCGCAGGTGATGTATATAGCGATTACGGCGGAGGCAGACCGTTGTTTGGTCACGGACCTGATTTCGGTTATTGGTATTATGGGTCAGTCTGGTATGGAGATGAACTGTGGGACGGCGGTCGGATTACAAATGATTATAACGGAGATGGTGAAATAAATGAACTCGACAGACTGATTTGGGATGATCAGGAGAATGAAGGAATGGCATTTATTGAATGGACATCAGGACATCACCCTGAGTATGGAGAAGTAGAATTCGGTGGGTGGGATCCCAAGTTTTTCGGTCAGAATGCACCTTCTATACACCTTCTGCCGTGGGCAAAGAACCAGGCTCTCTTTAATCTCGAAATGGTAAAATACCTGCCTGAGCTTAAATGGGAGGGGGTTACCTCGAAAAAGATAAAGTCTTACCGGGCTGATTCGACAGACTACCAGATTAGTTTCACTTTCAGCAATGCCGGAAGACTTCCTACAGCCTTCAGACAGGCACAGTTAGTGAAGATAGTCAGGGAAGACAGGTTCTCTGCCGTTATTGATCAACTGCCAGAAGGTGAGAAGGGCTACAGGATCATAGAAGAGCAGTCATCTGGCCAGAGAAGGGGTGGCGGATTTGCAGGTGGCGGTCGTGGAGAGCAAGCCCTTACAGGTAGAAGGACATTGGGAAGAGATGTTGGCCATACCGACGGAGGTAAGTCAACTACAGTTTCGTTTACGGTAAGGGTCTATGGAAAAACAACCCTAAAAGGCAAGGCAGCTGTCAACACAACAAGGGCAGGCCAGTTGACCGAACAGGATTTTATGATAATTTTGCAATAGCATCAGAAGGTTAAAATTAAATCTATACTAGTATGGAAAAACTGAATATCAGGGACATACCAAGGAGGAAATTCATTGGCCTCGGCTTAAAGGGTGGAGTGCTGGTTGCAGCCACTCCTGCTCTTATGACACAGCTGGTATCATGCCGGGGGAAGGCTCCCGGACTTGACATGGACAAGGAGACACTTTCAAAGGTAATTGCCAGGGCCCTGGCAAGAGGGGGTGATTATGCCGATGTTTACATAGAAAACCGTATTTCCCGGCAGATAATAATGGAGGAATCAAAATTCAGGAGTGGCCTGTATGGTATCAGCCAGGGCGCCGGAGTACGAGTAATCGCCGGCAACCAGACAGGTTACGCATATACTGATGAAATAACACCTGAGAAGCTCATGAGGGCTGCTGAAGTGGCTTCTTATGTTGCTCAGGGTGGCGGAGCTCATACACCTGCTGATCTTACATCGGCAAAGAGAGAAAGTTTCGTGACAGTACAAAAACCACTGGCCGATATCGCTGACGAGAAAAGGATAGAGGTTATTGAGAGGGCAAACGATGCGGCTTTAAGCTATGATCCCCGTATTAAAATGGCTATGGTGGATTATTACGACCAGGTAAGAAGCCGTGTTATAGCCACCAGCGAAGGAGTTTACCTGCGTGACGAATTGCCACTTTTATTCTTTATCGTTCAGGCTATGAGTGATGATGGCAACGCCCGCCATATGGCAAGGGAGCGTCTTAGTTATCATTCCGGCTTTGAAATGTTCGAAAAAGTGACTCCTGAACAGGTCGCTGAAAATGCAGCCAGGGAAGCCATCGCAATGCTTTCCGCAGAAGCTTCACCTGCCGGCATTATGGATGTTGTAATGCAGAACGGCTGGGGTGGTGTACTCGTCCATGAGGCCGTTGGCCATCCCCTCGAAGCTGACAACATAGCAAAAGGTATAGGGGCATTTACAGGCAAGGTTGGTAAAAAGGTAGCCAGTGACCTCTTTACCATGGTTGATGACGGTACTATACCTAACTTCAGGGGCACTATTAATTTTGACGATGAAGGAACCCAGGCGAGGAAGAATGTACTTATAGAGAATGGAGTGCTGCTGGGGTACATGACAGATGTGCTTAGTGCAAAGCAACTGGGGATGGAGCGCACAGGAAACGGAAGAAGAGAGTCTTTCAGATATCTGCCAATTCCCCGAATGACGAATACTTACATAGAGAAGGGCGAAAGCGATCCTGCCGATATTCTGGCATCAACCAGGAAAGGTATTTACGTTCAGAGTCTGAGCGGTGGAAGTGTCAATCCGGTTACCGGTGTTTTCAACTTCACCTGTCGTGAGGCATACCTTATCGAGAACGGTAAAAAGACAAAGCCGGTAAGAGGAGCAACCCTCATTGGCTCATGCATGGATGTAATTTCCAATATAGATGCAGTGGGCAATGACCTTGATTTTGGACCAGGAATATGCGGAAAGGGACAGAGTGCAGAGGTTACGGCAGGACAGCCTACGGTAAGAATACGGGGTATTAATGTCGGAGGCAGCAGAGCCTAATGTCAAACCTTCAAAAAGAAACAGACTATGAACTATAAAGATCTTTCGGAAAAACTCGTTCAGAAGTGCCTGCGATCGGGAGCTGATGCCGCTGAGGTTTATATCGAAACGGGAAGGAGACTCTCGGTCAGAATACTGAACTCTGAAGTTGACACTATTCAGGAAGCAGCTACCGCCGGTGTGGGCATAAGAGTAATTGTCGATAACAGACTCGGTTTCTGTCATTGCAACGATTTCTCGTCAAAGGCTCTTGACGATACGATAAATATGGCGATTGCCTTTGCAAAACTGACTTCCCCCGATGAGTTCAATATCTTGCCCTCAGAAGAAGGGATGGCAGAGGTCAACGGATTGTATGACCCTTCTATAATCGATGTCCCTATGCAACAGAAGATCGATATGGCAAAGGAGCTCGAGTCACTGGCTCTTAAGGATCCAAGAGTGTCAAAGAGTTCAGGCTCAGGGTTCGGTGAGGGCGAAACAGAGATTTTTATTGCCAATTCGAACGGACTGTCGAAATCATATAAATCATCAGCATGTTCTGTAAGTGTCAGCGTTGTGGCAGAAAAGGGTGATCAGAAAAATACCGGGGGTGAATCATGCTCACGCCGTTATTTCAACGACCTCCTGCCTCTGACAGAAATAGCTGCAGCAGCATCACGTAAGGCTTATGAATTAATAGACCCCGTCATGGTAAAGACGCAGAGAGCCAGCGTGGTCTTTGATCCTGATGTGGCCCGATCTCTTTTCGGGGGAGTGATACAGGCATTAAATGGTGACATGGTAAATCAGGGAGCAAGCTTCCTCGGGAACTCTCTTAATGAAAAATTCGCCTCAGAATTGCTGACAATCTACGATGATGGCACCATTGAGAGGGGAATGGCCAGCCGGCCTTTTGACGGTGAAGGTGTTCCAACCTCTAAAAGACTGCTCGTCGAAAAGGGTGTGGCAAGGGGATTCATCTATAATTCTTCAGCTGCGGCAAGAGCAGGTACTATAAGTACCGGTAACGCCAGCAGGGGAGGATTTACATCACTTCCGGGAATAAGTACACATTCTGTTTATCTGGAACCTGGTAAATATCTTCCTAATGAGATAATTGCAGCTACTGATAAAGGATTGCTGCTAAAAGGCGTTACAGGTTACGGAATCGATCCTGTTTCAGGTAATTTCAGCGGTGGAGCAACCGGATTCTGGATAGAAAAAGGAGAGATAAAACACCCTGTAAAGGGACTTACAATAGCCGGTTCTGCATCAGAGATACTGAACGGAATCGACATGATGGGCAATGACATAGATATGCAGCGAACATTTGCCGCTCCTACATTCAGGGTACGGGAAATGCAGATCGGAGGCATATAACGCTCACCCTGATATATGTTTAATCAATCGTATGCCTGTTATGAGAAAAATAAATGTAATTATTACACTAATGTTGTCCGCCTCTTTGCTGCAGGCACAGGTTATTCCTTCATCATCCAGTGACAGTGATCCTTTTACGGCCTTTAATTACCGAAACCTTGGCGCATTCAGGTTAAGCGCCTGGGTTGGAAGCATTGCCGTTCCAGAAAACCCTGATGATGAGGACAGATATACTTTTTATATAGGACCCAGATCGGGCGGAGTATGGAAGACTGTCAACAACGGAACCACATTTACATGTATATCTGATGGTTTCGGAGTTTCAACTGTCGGAGATATTGCAGTTGCTCCCTCAAATTCCGACATAGTCTGGGTAGGTACCGGAGATGCTTTTAATGCAAGGTCGTCTTATTACGGCAACGGAATATGGAAATCAACAGATGGTGGGAAAAGCTGGAAGCATAAGGGCCTTGAGAACACTCAGCATATTACCCGGGTAATAATACATCCTCAGAATCCTGACATTGTCTATGTTGCCTCCATGGGAGGCCTTTTCTCAAGGTGTGAGGAGAGAGGCGTTTTCAAGACTACTGACGGCGGAGAAACATGGCAGCGTCTTTTTTTCATTGATGACGAGACCGGAGTTATTGATCTGGCAATCAACAGAACAAATCCGGAAATACTATATGCAGTTGCATACGAAAAGGTAAGAACGGCATGGACATACGAACCTGGTGGTGAAAGAAGCCGGATATACCGTACTGCAAATGGCGGAGATGACTGGCAGATGCTCACCAACGGTCTGCCCGGAGGCCCCCTGGGCCGCATAGGTATTGATATCCACAGGGCTGATCCTGACATTCTGGTTGCGGTTGTTCAGAATCTTAATCCAAAACCCGGAGTGGATCCTGATAAGCTTCCTCCCTTTGATGTATTCACCGACCGTTCTCTCGATCATGTTATCGGCGGCGAGGTCTACAGAAGCAATGATGCCGGTGATTCGTGGGAAAAAATAAGCGATCCGTCTGTTGACGTGAGTGGTAAGGCTGCTTACAGTTTCAACAAGATATATATCGATCCGGTCGATCCTGACAAGATCTATATAGTCGGTGTCGGAATGTTTTATACTCTTGACGGAGGCAAGACGTGGCCGGTTGGCCGGAATCAGGACAGGTTCTGCACGAATTTTGGTGATAACAGATCATTCTGGATCAATCCTGAGGACCCGAAGCACATTCTTCTCGGTTCTGACGGCGGTATTTACAGCACCTGGGATGGCGGACTGACAATGAATCACCATTATCAGCTGCCATTGGGTGAGATCTATAATGTTGAGGTTGATAATGCAGAGCCGTATAATATTTACATCGGCTTACAGGATCATGAAACCTGGAAGGGCCCCTCTAACAGCTGGTCGGGGCAGGTGAACCTGGCAGACTGGGTAATCGTAGGCATGTGGGACGGCATGTATTGCCGTGTTGACCCTGAGGATAACAGGTGGCTCTATTTTACGACGCAGTTTGGTTCTCATCACCGTGTTGACCAGCTCAGGGGAGAGAGGGTTTCCATAGCCCCTGTACCGCCCCCAGGGGCCGACCCATACCGATACACCTGGGTAACTCCTTTGGTGCTTTCACCACACAACAGCTCGATACTATACACCGGAGGCGAGAAACTTTTAAGGTCTTTAGACAGGGGAGACTCCTGGCACGAGATCAGTCCTGACCTGACAGACAACGACAGGGTAAAGATTGCCGGTACCGGCCATATTATGTACTGTACTATTACTGCCATTTCAGAGTCACCGGTAAAACCAGGGGTAATATGGACAGGCACTGATGACGGTCATGTACATGTAACCACTGATCATGGCTGTAACTGGTATGAAGTTACCGATCACATTACAAGGCTGGGAGCTCCGGCAGACAGGTGGGTGATGTCAGTCTTTGCATCATGGCATGATGCCGGAACGGCTTATGTTGCCAAAAACGGCTTCCACAATGATGACTTCAAAACATATATTTATAAAACCACAGATTTCGGAAAAACCTGGACGGATATCTCTTCTGATCTGCCCGATAGTCCGGTAAATGTGATATTTGAAGACAGAAAAAATCCCAATCTTCTATTCATCGGCAATGATAAGGGGGTATATGTAACTCTGAACGGAGCTGTCAGCTGGCAGCCGTTGCGTTCAAACATGCCGCCTGCAGTTGTACGTGACCTTACGATTCATCCACGTGAGAATGATTTGATTGTAGGCACTTACGGAAGGGCTGCATGGATAACTGACATCTCTCCCCTGCAACAATTTACAAAAGAGGTGGAAAATAGTGAATTCCACCTGTTTGAGGTAGAATCAAAGCCAAGGATGAACTATTCACAGCAGGCGCAATGGGGTAACTATCATATGACGGGCAGCAATCACCACCGCACCCCCAATGAACCTAACGGGCTGGAATTGTGGTACTATTTCGGGGAGAATGGTAACGGTAAGGCGCTTGTAACAATAACAAACCTTGACGGGCGTGAGTTATTCAGGAGGGAGGTGAGCCAGACGAAAGGCATTGGTAAAATATACTGGAATACTAACCGTGCTGAGCCTGGTATTTACAATGTCGAGATGAATTATGGCGGAAGAAGGATGGTCAGAAGAGCTGTAGTCAGGGAAGGTATATACTTTCCGGTACTGAATTACCGCTAAGGGTTGCGAATCATACCGACTGCATCTTCAGGGGTTTTACACAGCCATTTGAATCCTGCTGCTTCAAGTGCTGTAGCTGACACGCGGTTACCGTTGAGCAGCATCGATGACATCTTACCCAGGATGATCTTAAGAAAAATGGCAGGGATGCCGGCTCTGACAATAGGTTTACCTTTAATCCGGGCTATAGCGGTGATGAATTCCCTTTGTGTAACCTGCACGGGAGCTACTGCATTGATCGGGCCCTCCATGTTTGTATCAACGAGTGCTTTCATGTAAATACTGCAAAGATCGTCATTATATATCCATGGAAAATACTGTTTTCCTGAGCCGAACCAGAGAGCTTTATGTAACCTGATCAGTGGCATTATCCTCTTCAGAAAGCCTCCTCTGGCTGAAACTATTATTCCTGTTCTGATCTTGACCGTTCTGATGCCCGATTTTCTGAAGAGGTCAGCAGCCTCTTCCCATTTTACACATGTCATCGCCAGGAAGTCTTTTCCGGCAGGAGACTCTTCAGTGAGGATCCTGGTGGCAGTATCATTGCCATAGTAACCCGTGGCAGACGATGAAATAAAGCATTTTACATCTGCACCCTCTTTCATTGCCGTATCAAACAGGAGTGTGGCAGTATCGACCCTTGATGATAAAATTTCAGCTTTTCTCGCGGAGTTCCATCTTTTATCAGCAATTCCAGCTCCTGCGAGATGGATTATGTGGGTAATCCCGTTAAAAGCGGCAGTATCAATATAACCGCTTTGAGGACTCCAGTAGTATGACGCCGTCTTGTGACGGGCAGGCTTCCTGCCTCTGTGAAGATGCACTACTTCCCATCCGGCAGCTTCAAGCCTGTTGGTCAAAGCTAATCCTGTCATTCCTCCCGAACCGGTAATAAGAACCCTGCCCTGTGGTTCGGTATTTACAGCCTTCTCTTTCATCAGTATAGAATATCTTGCAGTATTGAAACAGCATCAGCGACGCATTTGCTGCAAATGGCAACTTTTATGTCTGGTTGTTTTGATGCCTCTCTGCCTTCCTCTGTATTAAGGTCAACACCAATAAGTTCACGACACAATGTAGAGGGATTGAGTTTCAGGAACCTGTTTGTGAATTCCCTTACAAGTACAGCTATTTCGTTTTTGATAAGATCGTCGGGAAGTTCCGCTCCGGCGGTTAGTCCGATAACCATATACGAACCGGTAACCGTTCCGCAGGTTCCCTGCAAACGCCCCATTCCTCCTCCGAAACCGCAAGCTTGTCTGAGGGCAAGGTTCCTGTCTGGTGCTATCAGCTCGGGCCAGGCCATTAGTATTGATTGAGCGCAGTTGTACTTGTTATTGAAGGCTTCAAGAGCCAGAGATACTCGATAATTGGTTTCACTCTCTTTGTCTTTCATATTCAAAGTTGTCTCAGTGAGATGATTCAAAGACAAATGCAAATTTAAGAATATATTATGACTATTTCGGAAGGAGACACTGTCAGTGTCATTATCACTCCTTATATTGCCACGCTGATGTTGGGAAAATTTGACAAAAAACCTTTACTTTTACCGCATTATAAAAGCTTAGGATTAATATATAAAGGGGTTATTATGGCAAATCAGAAAAAGAACAGGGGAGTAATTGCAATTCTTACCGGAGGAGGTGATGTTCCCGGCCTGAATCCTGCTATCAGGGCTGTAACTATCAGGGCCAATCGTGAGGGGTACAAGGTAATCGGACTCAGAAGAGGATGGGCCGGCATTATGGAGCTTAAAAGGGATGGCAAGGCAGACAACAGCGACTGTTACCAGATTCTTACCGATGATCTGGTCAATAAGGCCGGCCGTACAGGAGGCACATTCCTTCATACATCAAGGACAAGGCCAAGCCACGTGTCAAAGGAAAGTGTTCCCGAACATCTGAAGGATAAATACCCCAATGACATAAACGATCTTACACCCGAGGTAGTAAAGAATCTCGAATGGCTGGGCGTAGATTATCTCATTCCGATAGGCGGAGATGATACTCTCAGCTACGGTGTTCACCTGTACAAGCAGGGAGTGAAGGTAGTCGCCATACCCAAGACGATGGACAATGATGTGCCTGGAACAGATTACTGCATAGGATTCAGTACATGTGTCACACGTACCATTCAGATGACTAACAGCCTGCGAACTTCTGCGGGATCTCATGAAAGAATTATGATACTTGAGGTTTTTGGCCGTTATGCAGGATTTACTGCTATGCTGCCTACTATGGCAGGTGCCGCCAACAGATGTGTAATACCAGAGTATAAGTTCGATATTGAGCATCTGACTGACCTCCTTGTTGAAGACCGTAATTTGAATCCAAGCAAGTATTCAGTGTTGCTGATTTCAGAGGGAGCCATGTTTAAGGGGGGTGAAATGATCTTTACCAGCAATGAAAAGGATGCTTATGGTCATGCTAAACTCGGAGGAATAGGTGATGTGGTTTCAAATGAGATTAAGAACCTTACACATAAGTTTAATAAGGGAAAGACAATCAACATCATAAATCAGAAACTGGGTTATCTTGTAAGGGGTGGAGACCCCGATGCTGTAGATTCAATTGTTCCAATGGCATACGGTAACCTCGCCCTTGACCTTATTCTGAAGGGAATACACGGAAGAGTGGTTGTTCTGAAGAATGGAAGATATGACAACGTTCCGATAGATGTTGTGACAGCATCAAAGAAGGTGGTAAAGGTATCTGATTACTATAATACTGAGCGGTTAAGGCCATTCTACCATAGTTTTGAGATGAAGCCTTTCTTCCTGATGGCAGCTGAGTATTGATGTTGACTAAAGACTTATAAGTGAAGCACCATAGCTGTCATTGACAAATAATGTTCAGTTGGAGAAGGGAACTGTAGTAAAATCGACAGGTAAAGCGTATAATGTCCGCACTTCAGGTGGAGAGGTTATTTCATGCTCCATAAAAGGAAGGTTCAGGACGAGAGAAATAAAAACCACTAATCCTCTGGCTGTAGGTGATCAGGTTGCCTTTTCAAGAACAACCGGCACAAATGAAGGTGTGATTTTTGAGCTGGAGCCCCGTCGTAACTATATCATAAGAAAAGCGTCTAACCTTTCCCATGAAGCACAAATTATTGCCGCAAATCTCGATCAGGCAATCATTATGGTTTCAATGGCAAATCCTGAGACACCAATAGAGTTCATTGACAGGTTCCTTGTAACCGCCGAGGCTTACTCCATACCGGCTGTTGTAATGTTTAACAAGACTGATTTGTACGATGATGACGCCTCAGATCTACATAAATATCTTGTAAAACTGTATGAAGGTATTGGCTATCAGACCATTTCATTATCAGTAGCAACCGGTTTCAATACCGGTAAGCTTGAATCGCTGCTTATGGATAAGGTCTCTCTTCTGTCAGGAAATTCAGGTGTAGGGAAATCATCGATGCTGAACCTGCTGAACCCTTCCCTGAGACTTAAAACTAAAGAGGTTTCCGATTATCACAGGCAGGGAAAGCATGCCACGACTTTTCCCGAGATGCATTTTATGCCATTCGGCGGCGCAGTGATTGATACTCCCGGAATAAGGGGATTTGGTGTGATTGACCTGGAAAAGGGCGAGACCTATCATTTTTTCCCTGAGATATTCAGGGTGGCAGCCAACTGCCGGTTTCATAATTGTTTACATGTAAATGAGCCCGGATGTGCAGTTATCGAAGCCCTTGACAGCGGATCTGTGGCATGGAGCAGGTATAGAAGCTACATAAGTATTCTCGAGGGAGACGATAGCAAATACAGATGATTTTGAATATCTTGTTTATTAACCATAACTTTATATCCATCCTGAAATCAAAATTCTTAACATGAGAAGAGCAACAATAATCTCCTTGATCCTGCTGATTATTACGGGGGTGGCAAATTACTTTTACTTTTCAGGTCTCTATCACAACCAGATCAGGTACATATCAGATCTTCTCGACCGCCAGGTGCAGATGACCGGACAGGAAGTGGATGAGTTCAACACTTTTATTACCAGCGATCTTTCAAAGATAGATTTCTCAGAAGATATCACCAGTTTTTTCGATGACCCCGAGGTAAACCGAAGGACTACTGAAAGGCTTAAGCTTTATTATATTAAATATCAGGACTTTATCACAAGTATCTCTATTATCAATAACAAGACTGACGTCTTCAATATGACTCTTGATGAGTCAAGGGAGGGCTTCCGTAGGGGTGTATTTACCAGTGATGATTACTGGCTTGTCAATACTTTCCAGACACATGAACAGCAAAAGATCTATGAACAGGAGATATTAGCAGAAGAGGGATCCAGATCTTATTATTATCAGCCGGTTGTTGATCCTGCGGGTAATGTTGTGGCAAATTTCAGAATATCAGTCGATCATAACAAATACTTTACGTACCTCTTTGAGAGATTCAAGACGGAACAATACCAATGGCAATGGCTTGTCAGTGAGAGTGGAGAAATTTTACAGGATAATCTCAATGAAGCATACCAGGGAAGTAAGATAACCTACCACAATATTGACAGGATCATTTCTTCCATAACTGACGGTTCTACCGGAAATATCAGGCACAGGGTGGATATTGACAATGAAAGCCATACAATCATATCCTCATTTTGTCCCGTCAGCCTGTTGGCAGGCATGGAATACGGTATTGTCTTTTCAGCTCCAACTGACTTTTTCCAGAGCTTTATAAAGAGAAACTCAACCCTGGTAGGGGGACTTAATCTGTTAATGATCCTGGTGATTATTTTTCTTTTCCGCATTTCCGCTAATCGCGAAAAGTCTATGATGATAGGAACCGGGGAGGCAGAAGAGATGCTTAATCGTCTTATTGATGAAATGCCGGTAGGTGTTGTAATACACAACAGTGACAGGGAAGTCCTCAAAGCAAACCTTTTGTCGGCGGGATTTTATAATTACAGGAGCGAGGGTGAGATGCGGGGTACGATACTGAAGCAGACCGGGGTTTCAAATGAATCAGATTATTTCTCAAAGAATCTTGGCGGCAAGTTCAGTCCCGAGCAGTTTGTAATAATACCAGGTGATTCAGGGGAAAGAGTGCTTTTGCGTAACAGCATACCTGTCAGGTATATGGATCAGGAGGCTGAGATGGAAATTCTCATCGATGTTACAATACTTGAAGCTGCCAGGAAACAGGAGGAAATGTCCAATATGGCTAAGTCAGAGTTTCTTGCGAGAATGAGCTATGAAATCAGGACACCTCTGAACGGTATAATTGGCATGACTGATCTGCTGACAAATTACAAGCTTGACAGTGGGGCATCGGAAATGGTTCGGATACTGCGCCGTTCATCGGAGTTATTATTGCAGATCGTTAACAACATTCTTGACTTCTCAAATATTGAAATGGGAAGAATGATAATTGATGAAAGGCCCTTTAATCTTCATAATGAACTTAGCTATTGTATTGACCTTGCTTACAGCAGGCTGGATGGTAAAGAGATAAAAATCATTTCTGAGATAGCTGAAGATGTTCCTGAAAAAGTGATAGGAGATTCATTCAGGCTTCGCCAGATCTTATCCAATCTTATCCAATTCGCTGTGCAGAGTACGGATTCAGGAAGAATCGTTGTTTCGTGCCGCAATAAATTAGCAGATAAAGGTGTCCTGACACTTGAGTTTAATATAAAGGATAGCGGCCGGGGATATGACAAAGCCGAGCTCAGAAATCTTTTCCGGGATTATATGCATGAAGAACCTCTTTCTTCAGAACAATTAGATGGTGTAAACCTGGGCACGTCACTTGCAAATCAGATGGTACGTATAATGGGAGGTGAGCTTATTGCATCATCGCCGTCAGGCCTGACCGGGGATCCGAAGCATCCGGGAACCAGCATCCTTTTTACGGTAAACTTTTACTCTGATGACCTGGTGCAGAAATCATATGATCGGGACAGTATAACTTCCTTAAAAGATGTCAGGGTATTGGTAATAACAGGTATGCAGGATCGCGATGAAGAGTTGCTTGCACTATTCCATAAAAAGGGCATAAGTGCTACCATGACAACATACAACCGATCGACAGTTAACCAGATTAAGGCAAACTTTGATTTGGCAGAAGAAAGCTACAACCTGCTGGTAATAATGGATGATGAGGATATCAAAGGTTTTGAAGTCGCGGAAGCCATTATGCTTAACGATCTTCACACCAAATCTGCGATATTGATGGTAAGCGCAACGGATGAGAAAGGTAATTATCTGAGATGCAGAAAAATGGGTGTCGACCATTATCTTATTAAACCTGTTAGTGAGGAGGAGCTGACAGAAGTCCTTACTCTTTCATTCCCTTTGCTTCCCCTCAAAACACATCATGTTTCAGATAAGCCTCTGGCCTCACTGAATATTCTTGTTGTAGAGGACAATAAGCTAAACACGAAGGTGATAGGAGGTATGCTTCGTTCATTAGGGCATGAACCTGATTTTGCAGAAAATGGAGTAGAGGCTTGTAGTATGACAGAAAGCAAGGTTTACGATATAATATTTATGGACTTGATAATGCCGGATATGGATGGCTATGAAGCATCAAGGAATATACTGGCACATAATAGTGATGTGATAATTGTTGCCTTAACAGCTGACAATATGCCTGATTCGCGTAAAAAAGCAGAAATGTCAGGCATAGTTGAGTTTTTGGGTAAGCCTGTCAGGATTGAGCAGTTACGACATTTATTGAGAAAGTATTTTGAATCAAGCGGAACCGATGCCAGTTGAAACGATCGAGCCGGACGAGTTCCTGAAATATTGCGGTAAATACCCGGTTGTTGACACGCGTACTCCATCGGAGTTTTTTTCGGGACATATTCCGGGAGCTGTCAATATACCTCTTTTCAGCGACGACGAAAGAGCAGCAGTAGGTCTTGCCTACAAAAGAAAAGGACGTGTTGAGGCGATAATCAAGGGTCTGGGTTATGCCGGCCCAAAGCTTCAGTCAAAACTCATGGATGCGCAGCGGGTGGCATCTGATGGTAAACTGATGATTTATTGCTGGAGAGGCGGGATGCGTTCTGAGTCAATGGCATGGCTTTTTTCTGTTGCAGGGTTGAAAGTATTCAGGCTTAGTGGTGGATACAAGGCTTACAGGCACAGTATCCTGGATAATCTGGCTATTAAACGGAAAACATTGATACTTGGAGGTCTCACAGGAAGTGGGAAAACAGCTATTCTGAAAGTTCTGGCTGAAAGAGGTGAGCAGGTTGTCGACCTTGAAGCGCTGGCGCACCACCGGGGTTCTGCATTCGGCTCGCTTGGACAGGAGAGTCAGCCTTCAACCGAGCATTTTGCGAATATTCTTTTCGACGCCTGGAAAGATTTTGATTATGACAGAACAATATGGCTGGAGGATGAGAGCAGAAATATCGGCAGTGTCTTTCTGCCCGAACAGTTCTGGAGGAATATGCAGGAATCTGCAGAAATTGCCCTGGTATCTGAGCCTCAGGTAAGACTTCCCAGGCTGGTTCGGGAGTATTCGGTATTTCCCCCTGAACAGCTGAGGGAGTCAGTAAGAAAGATATCCAGGAGACTGGGTGGGGATCGTACGCGGGAGGCTTTGGAGGCAATAGATATCGGTGATTTTGAAAAGGCAGCCTCAATAACCCTGGAATATTACGATAAAGCATATTTCCATTCCCTCAGCCAACATCCTTCAAACCTTGTATGCCGGCTTGAAACCAACACTGATAATGCGGAAGAGAACGCTGATCTCGTGCTTGAAATGGCCCGCCTAAAAGGTTTATTATGATCTTTCCTGCTCACTCCAAAGGAATATCTTGTCTGACCTTCTGAGGAACTCTTCAACAGGTATGGAGCAGAACTCACCTTTACGTGCTGTTTTGACTCCTTTAAGATCGACCCTTATCTCCTTAATTGTGTATTCCAGACTACCTGTGGTAGGTCCTGATATTAGAATGGAGTCACCAATGCTCAGGTCACCGGTTTCAAGTTTAATCTCCGCTACTTTTGACTTTGCGAAGTAGTTGGTCACTTTGCCAAGATACGTCTTTCTCCTTGTTGCAGAGGAGCCATATCTGGAGCTCCATTCCCCGAGTCTCTGCCCAAGGTAGTACCCATCCCAGAAACCCCTGTTGAAGACACCTGCCAGTCTGGCTCTCCACGCCTCTATCTTTTCCTGGGTATAGGTCCCCTCAAGAACTGAGTTAAGAGCCTCATTATAGCATTCTGTGACTGTCCTGACATATTCCCCTGACCGGGCACGGCCTTCAATCTTCATCACCCTGACTCCCGAATCAACAATTTTGTTTAAAAACCCGATGGTGCATAAGTCCTTGGGAGACATTATGTATTCATTATCTATTTCAAGCTCATGGCCGGTTTCTTTTTCAGTTACTATGTATCCCTTGCGGCATGTTTGCCAGCAGGTGCCTCTGTTAGCAGAAGTGTTATTCTCATGCAGGCTGAGATAGCACTTGCCCGATACGGCCATGCAGAGGGCCCCGTGGATAAATATTTCTATCCTGACCTCCCTGCCTGATGGCCCTGTGATTTTACCCGTTGTGATATTATCATAAATGGTTCTTACCTGGTCGAGGTTCAGCTCCCTGGCCAAAACGATAACGTCGGCAAATCTTGAATAGAACCGTAAAGCCTCACTGTTGGTTATGTTCACCTGGGTAGAGAGATGTACCTCGGCCCCTGCGCTTACGGCATATTCAATCACAGCTATATCTGATGCAATTATGGCACTGACACCGCTTTTTACAGCCGCGTCAACTACCTGTCTCATCAGGTTCAGTTCGCGATCGTAAACCACAATATTAACAGTCAGATAAGTTTTAACTCCCTTTTCATTACATAACGAAACAATACCCGGCAGGTCGTCAATGGAAAAATTGTTTGCCGACCCTGCTCTCATATTGAGATGGTCTATACCGAAGTAAACAGCGTCTGCACCTCCCTGTATTGCCGCTGTCAGTGATTCGTACGAACCTGCGGGGGACATTATCTCAAAATCTGATCTATTCATGTTTTAGCCTTTCTGGTTGCTTTAACAGTGTTACTACCGTCACTGTTCAATGCAATTCTTATACAGGTGCCCTTGCCTGGCTCTGATGATTGAACGAATATCCTGCCTTTGTGATAATCTTCAATTATTCTCTTGGCAAGAGAAAGTCCCAGCCCCCAGCCTGTTTTTTTCGTCGTATATCCGGGACTGAAGATGGAGGTGAATGCCCTCCTGGGCACCCCTTTTCCGGTATCACAAAAGTCAATCATAAGATAATCCTGGAGTGATGAGAAGATTATGGAAATTGTTCCTTTGCCTTCCATGGCATCTATTGCATTCTTGCACAGATTCTCAACAACCCATTCGAAAAGCTCGCTGTTAATCTCTGCAATTGCTTTTCCTTCAGGAGTCTGGTTGATTATACTATACATGACCTTCGATGAGGTTCTTTTTTTCAGATAATTGACAGTATTTTCTGTCAGTTCAACAAGGTCATGACTTCTTAGCTCGGGTTTTGAACCTATTCCTGAAAACCGTGAGGTTATCTTTTCAAGTCTTTGAATATCTTTCTGCATTTCTGATGAAAGCTCCTCATCCGGATATTTTTCCCGTAATAAATCAAGCCATGCTGAAAGTGATGATACCGGCGTACCAAGCTGGTGAGCTGTCTCCTTCGACATTCCGACCCATACCTGGTTCTCTTCAGCCTTCCGTGAAGAGCTGAACGCCATATATGAGACACCTCCGAAGAAGATGATAACAACGAACTGAATCCAGGGATAGTATCTGACTTTCTTCAGAATGATGGAATCCTTATAATAGATAAGATTTACATGACCCTCGCCCAGATCTATCCTTATCGGCTCCCTCCTTTCAGATATCTTCCTTAACTCATTTACGAGATAATCAGGGTCTTTTTTAATGCGGCTTTCCCTGAAGTTTGCTGATGAAATGATATTGCCCCGGCCATCGGTAAGTATAAGCGGGACTGTGGAGTTGTTTTCTATTATGGTTGCGGTTAACTCAAGATCTTCAGACTCATTTTCGTCGGCGGTAACAATCTTACGTGTGGCCATGGCCCATAATTCTACCCTGCTGCGCTCTTCAGCTTCAAGGTGCTTGACAAGGCTACGTGTGTATCTTGCCGATGCAAGTCCTATCAGCGGAGCAATGACCCCGATCAGCAATGCCTTCAGCAATATTTTACGCCGGTATATATTCACAGACTCAGCCTTTAATGATTTTGTTGAATAATGACCTTACCGGGTTGCTCCTCTGGTCCTTTTTAGCAGTGTCGGCTTTAATGGAATCTGGCTCAATTACTTCATCCCATATTAGTTTAAACCTGGGTTTCTGCTCTTCCTGCCTGACTATGGTTGTATCTTTACCATACCATCCCAGTTCCTCTTTAAGGATTACCTTCAGAGATTGTTTTTCTTTTCGAAGGTCTTCCCTGATGTTATTCCTGGCGGCTCTTGCATCATAGGTAATTACCTCTTTTTCGTCTTTACGGCTAAGAACCAGAAAGAGTGACGTTCTGCCCAGCTCATCGTCCTCAACAATGCCGAACTCATTGCTGGTGCTTTTTTCGGGAGCCTTGCGGCTAAGTATCTGCGACAACAATACCCTGAGGTGATATTCATAATCACCATTAAAATTATGTTTTCCGCTTATTCCGAAATCAGCTGCCGACGACCTTATCTCCATCTGCGGTATTGCAAAGGTCCCTTCCCTGATATAGAATTCATTTTCAAGTTTTGAAAACCTGATATTCTCGAGTTCACTGATCTCAATAAACCTCGATAGGTTCATAACAGGCATGAATTTAAGCAGTTCGCCGTTATCAATCGAAAAGGAACCTTCTGACGAGATTGACCACAAATCAGGTTTAAACTTTTCATCAAGATCCATCAGCATATCATATTTTCCTGTAAGTGAGCCCCTCAGGTTCTCAGCTACAATAAAGTCCTGTCCGAAATTATTGAAAGAGACAAATGCATTGTTGATGTCTATAGAATTAAAAGTCAGTCGTGTGTCAATACCGAAACTCCCGTCGCCTTTTCCGGCAAGCAGGGCCGAGCCTTTTACTTCTCCATTCATTGATTTCAGAATGAGGTCATCGACAAGAAGCCTTCCCGCAGAGTAAACAATGCTTCCCGATGCATCATATGCTGAAAAGGCTTTGTGATGAAACTCACCAATTGAGAAACTTACATCTGCCATATACCCCTGCGGTAATCTGAAGGAACCGGTACTGTCATGCCGTTCGCTGTTACCTTTCCGCTTAAGCATCTCTGGTGTCAAAAAGGGCGATTCAATATAACCGTTTATTTCAACCAAAGCCGCGTCTCCTCTTACCCATCGTGCAAAGTTCCGTATTTCGCCGTCAGCCTTGATTTTTTGCCCGTTTACTCCTATCTCCAGGCTGTCGACCCACAGGTTTTCTGAAAGCATCAGGTTCCCGTTAATTTCTGAAAGGGAGTAATTATTCAGGCTAAGTGATACTGACGAGAGCCAAAGGTTGGCAACAGGATTCATTGCTGCAATGCCCCTGAGTGTGACTTTTCCATCTTCAGGGAGCCTGCTGCTGAACGTAATAGAAGCTCTTACATTCCCTGTTGCATCTGAAGGGAAGGCACCACCTGGTACTTCTGCTATTTCAGCCAGATCGAGTACCGTGTTTATGTCTGCTTTCAGATAAGGTCTTGTAAAGTCAGTATATGAAAGAGAGCCTCTTATTGATGAATTACTGGTATTAATATCGACCTTGTCGAACACGAGCTGAGAGGAGGTTGCATTCAGACTCCCGCCATTTGTATAGAATCCTGATAACGAGCTTTCAATGAACCGTATTCCGGTTCCCGGGACTTCAAACCCCGCTCCATTCAAAGAAAATGCCACCTCATACTTCAGCTTTGATTCGGTTGAATGAATTCCTTCTATATGGCAAACAGCGTTTAGCTTGCCTGATGGCCTGTATCGGAGCCAGCTACTGAGTTTGTCGGGCAGAAAGCCTGACAATGACTTTATATCTGTATTCTCAGAGCTTATGGTAATATCAGTTCTTCCGGTGCCTGTTGCAAATAAGCCCTCTATCGAAAAGATCATTTCCTGCAGTTCCATTTTCCCTTTGTTAAGAGTAACTGCAGTGTCAGATTTATGAAGATCGAGAGAGAGTGACCCGTCGACACTGTTTCTGATGTTAATGCCGTTCATCGAAAGATTGTGAAGCCTGAAAGACCCCTCAGCCCTGAGTCTTATATCGGAGCCCGCGATGGCCCCGTTAAGACGGGCCATACCGATATTGGTTTCATTATAAACCTCTTTAAGTTCGTTGACAATGTTCACCGTGATGTCATTGATCCTGATATTCTTCAGATTAACCGACACCATCTGATTATTATCTCCTGGTAAGGTTTCGAATGAAGGGAGATTTGACATCCCGTTTTCTGCTGTAAGTATATTAATATTACCTCCTGCAATACCTACCCATTCTATTGTGTAGTTTTTCCTCAGGAGGTTCATTATTCTGAACTCAAGAGATACCATGGATGCGGTTACAATTGTATCGTTCCCGTTTACCGCTTCAGGACCCCTTACTGTGACATCTTCTAGTACAAACGAAGCCCTTGGGAATCTTTTGAGAAGAGTCAGTTTCGAACCAGATATTGTTGTTTTTAGCTCCGATCTGTTGTTTATTTCACTGATGAATATCTCAGCAACCCTGTCTTTGTAAACCATTGTAATTACAAGCAGGGTCATTAGTATAAGACCGGCAGCAAATAATAACAAACGTACTGGTTTTCGCAGTATTTTCATTCGACATCAGTGAGCGTCAGTGATTCAACTTATAATTATTGAAGCAGGAATGACAGGTTGTCGCTTACATCCATTTCTGCCGGGGTGTTGCCACGAAGGAAAATTCTCGCCTTCCTGGGCCCGATAAGCTTCATGCGCTCATTTTCAACCAGCAGCATAGTACCTTCCCTGAGGCCTACAACATAAATGCCCGGATTGACTTCGATGAACTCCTCTATTCTCTGTTCTCTTGTTTCTCCTGCATGTCCTTCAGGATTGGCATCCAGATAATGCGGATTTATCTGGAAAGGTATGAAGCCGAAAGCATTGAATGAATCCGGTTCGGTAATTGCCATATCATTTGTTGTACGGATAGTAGGGCATGCGAGGTTTGAACCTGCACTCCAGCCAATATAAGGAGTACCTGACAGCACTTTTTTCCTTATAGGTTCCACCAGCCCGTTATCCTGCACCATCTTCAGCAATTGCCAGGTATTTCCCCCGCCAACTACGATTGCCTCAGCCTCCTCAGCCGCCTTTACCGGGTCTTTGAACCTGTGTATCGATATTACATCATGACCGACTTCTCTGAACCTGTTCTGGACCTTTTCTTCATAGATGTCAAATGAAAATGTTACTGCCGCATAAGGGATGAACAATGCCTTCACCGGCTTTTCCCCCAGAAATTCCCTTATCTTATGCTTCGGATAGTCAAGATACTCTTCGCCTGCATTTGTCGAATTGCTGATAAGTAGTAGTCTCATAATTATTGTTTTAAGAGTTAATGATTCTGAAATTATCTCTGTTGTTCAATGTTACTGCGCCTAATTCGGGTAAGCATATACTGGTGTGTAAGAATATTGAATGTCAGTAGTTTATCTGCCAGTACCTCTCCGTAACCTGTTATTATCTTAATTGCCTCAAAGGCCATCATGGCTCCTGTAACTCCCGGAAGCATTCCGAAGAGTCCGGCCTGTGAAGGGTCAGGATCGCGCATTTTTTCCGGATCTACCGGATTATAGCTTTGATAGGATCCGCTTCCTCTGTAATTGAATACCGAAACTTGTCCTTCATGGCCGAAAATTGCTCCGTGGATCATTGGCTTGCCGGTTTTGGAACAGACATTATCGATCACATAACGGGTTTCGTAGTTGTCTGTTGCATCAATCACCATATCCCATTTAGAGATAATTTTTTCAGCATTGGTGGCTGTGAGCCTGATGTTATATATTTCGGTTTTTGTCAGACTGCTCTGCCTGTTAAGTATATCTCTGGCAATAATAGACTTTAGTTTACCCAGATCATGGCCTCCGTATAGTATCTGTCTGTGAATATTCGATTCGTTAACCATATCGAATTCTACTATCCCCAGAAAACCAACACCAGCGGCATTAAGATACTGAAGCACCGGACAACCGAGACCGCCTGCACCGACAATCAGCACCTTTGCCTGCCTGATAGCTTCCTGTCCCTTTTCTCCTATGCCCGGAAGCATTATTTGTCTTGAAAATCTCCTTTTCTCCCTTTCAGTGAGCATCTCTGTCCCTCCGCTTCAAGTAATTGCGTGTTGAGACAAAGATAAATAAAAAGGCGTAACGGCATGCCAGCCGTTACGCCCCGTAGTATTCACTAACTGTTTTTACCAGATGGTCCAGGAGACACCTATTTCAAAGGGATTTAACACAGGGCCTTTCCCTTCCCGGAACAATGGTGTCATATAGTATGTTGCATAGAGATTAATGTCGTCGTATCCGGCTCTGGCTGTAAATCCATAGCGCAGCATGTTAAGACTGAAATCACCCTGTTCCTTTACTTTCTGCTTGCCTTCCCAGTAATAAACGGTCTTGGTGTTTGAACCTATCTTTACTGCTCCGATCGGTCCTGCGGCAAGATTAACATATCTTGAACCTGCCGGTATCTGCAGCTCCAATAGTAAGGGAACGGAAAGATACCTTGTGGCAAGCTTGCTCTTTTCATAAACAATACCTTCAGGCGGATACAATGGTTCTATAATGCCGTTTTCCTGCTTTGTGATACTGTTGTTACCCTCAAAGAAATAATTATTCATGTTATAACCTATTCCTGATACCAGACCAATACGCCTGGTAATACCTATGTTAACCTGGGCAAAATTGAGGTTTACATTTATTGACTTGCCAGAGTTCAACGTCATATAGTAATCTTCATCAGGCAGGACCATGCTGTAGTCTGAGGTCAGAAAATTATTGAACCCTATTTCTATTCCGCCCCAGCTACCCTTAAAGTAGGTTCTGGGCCTTCTACCCTCATCAGATCTCCCGGAATTAAACTCTCTTGAGAAAATTTCTTCCTCAGAATCTTCCTCAAATTTTTTTACCGATACTCTCCGTCCTTCCAGCATCTCGAGGATTTCGATTCCGCGGTTACCTATACGCAGTGATTGTGATTCGGGTGTGCCTTTAAATGAAAGCATCTCTTCGCCTAAAGTTATTCTTGTGTCAGTTATAACTTTTTCTGACCCGGGCCTTGTCGATGCAACAAGTTTGGTCGAATCATCCTGAGTGATTGCAGGGTAAGCCAGGGTAAATGCTACTGTTAATAAAACAAATCTTTTCATGGTATTATTAAGATTAAAAATTTAACTGGTTTTGATTGTGGGACGAACTATCCCTTGAAAAAGTTACTGGTCAGCTGTGATTTTTTTTACCGGAGCCTGAAATTTGATAAGTCTTGAGCTGAACATTACTGCCTCAGGATCATCCCGGCCCTCTTTTACGAATTCAAGGTTCATATCCCAGCCGAGAAGCTTGTTGACTCCTGTAATTCCCGCTGATGCTATCTCATAGGCCTTTATGGGTGAGCGATCAGGAATCTCTTCTCCCAGTATTCTTTCACGGAATGCCATTGCAAGATAATTACGCAGTGTCAGAGGGCCCTGATATTCCACCGGAGCTGTGGTGTAGATGTCTGTAAGACCCGGGGTCTCAAAATTTCCTGCTATCCTTACCATAGCAGGTTCACCTGCCAACGGCATGATAATTTTCCTCTCAATAACCTCCGGTTTCTCAACCTCTGCTGCTTCAATCAATGTCTCCGCCACCCTTACAATTTCAACCTGGGATTTCTGCGGTTCAACCGGAGAGATTGTTTTGTCTGCCGGAATTTCTTCTTCCTGTTTCTGTTCCTGTTCCTGCACCGTACCGCTGACGGAGGCTGTAACTTCGGATGCAGGAATGACTGCCGGATCGGTTGAATTATTGGTCAGGGCTATTACAAGTATTGCCACTGAGGCTGCGGCTGCCATAACCAGGGTAGCCACTCTGGTCACCCTCACAAACGGGGTAACCCTTTTAAGGCCGTTCTTCAAAGGGTAAGAGATATCTTCTGCCGGGAGACGGAGCCTTTTATATAAATTATATGTTACAGCCCTCTTTTCATCGGCAAGCACAAAAGATTCAAACTCCTCCTGCTGTTCTGCGGTGAGATCGCCTTCTGCCGAGGCGATGCACAGGTATTCAAACTGTTCTTCACTAAGGTCGGAGTAGCTTTTCAGCAGCCGGCTCTTGAAAGGGTATTTCTTCTCTGGCTGAGCAGAAATTACAGGTATATCGCCCGTCAAGCTGTCGAAGAGACCGGGTTCCTCTTCAAGGAACCGGAAGAGCTCCCTGGTGCCCTCCTCGCTGAGACTGCCTGCCAGGTAGCGTTCCATCAATTCTTCGATATGTTGCCTGCTCTTATTCATTACTTTACACTACTGCCTCTATTGTGCCGATATATCTTTTAAGCTCCATCCGGCCCCTGTATATGCTTATTTTTACCTGTGCTTCACTCATGCCTGTTATCTCTCCGATCTCCTTGTAACTGTAGCCTTCATAGTCGCGAAGCATTATCACCGATCTTTGCTGCTCCGGCAGCCTGGCGAGAGCCTGGTTGAGAACCTCGGAAAGGTCTGTATAGGAACCTTCATAATAAAGCTCCCTGTCATTATGTTCTCCGGTCAGCACCATTTTTGATTCCCGTCTCAGCATATCAATCATCTGGTTGTAAGCCGTTGTGAAAAGCCACGACCTGGCCACCTTGTAATCTATCTCCGCAACATGCATCCACAGCTTTTCAAAGCTGTCCTGCACCACATCAGACGCACGGTCACCATCCCTGAGGTTTTTGAGGATAAACCTGTATACCCCGTCAGAATACTCTTCAACAGCTTTATTGTACTCTTTTACTGTCATAATCCGGATTACAAAACTGAGACGTATTAAGAGACGGGAAAGTTACAAAAAAGATGCAGCAATATTCAGTTATCAGTTATCAGTTATCAGGTATCAGGTATCAGGTATCAGGTATCAGGTATCAGGTATCAGGTATCAGGTCATACTGAATACCGCATACCCCATACCGAAGTCTGCAAACCTTAAACTTTTAATCGTTAATCGTAAAACTTATATCCCCTATAGCATCTTATACACCTTAACCCAGTCGATCTCCATGTTTGCTACTGTACCAAGCTGGGTGCTGGTGCCGCCTGCGAGAGATATATACATCGGCTCCTGTGGAACATTGCCGGTTTGCCTGAAGACCTCTTCACCGTTCACTTTCCATACAAGCTTGTCGGGTGTCCACTCAAGGGTATAGATATAGAAACCACCTGAATATTTCCCGGGAAGAGATGATCTGGCGGATGATTTTTCAGAGCGGAAAATATCGAACCAAACCTTGCCCTTGCCAGTGCGGCATATGTCAATATGCGGTGTCATAGTGTCTCCAAGAAGCCAGAATGCATTTTTGGCAGATGGATTATCGAGTTTTATCTTGGCAGAAAAGATTCCGTACTTCTGGCGGAAACTGGCACCTGTATTTATCTGCCCTGACGTATATGCAAATTCCCTTTTTACAAATCCTGATGAAGGGATCCATACCTTGCCTTCTTTCTTTTCAGGCTTGGTGGTGATTGTCAGTACAGAGCTGCGTACCGAGAAATTGCTCGCCGGAGTATGAATATGCAGATCGCCATCAAGGGAATAGTTGTCTTTGAGCAACTTTTCTCCCCAATAGTAGCTTGTGAGCCATTTTTTATCATTAACACCGGTTTCATCAAAGTCGTCGCTGAAGGTAAGCTCTCTTGTCTTAAGAATATCGAACTTGTTTGAATCCTTTACCTTGAAATACCATACTATGTCATCGCTTTTCTTAAGGGTTTCATATTCCTGTAACTGGGCGAACATCTCTGTCTTTTCAAATCTCTTCTTGTCGAGAAGGTAGTTCTTTCTTTCAACGAATTCCTGTGATGCAACATAGTCCTTTAGCTCCTCATACCTGGCAAACATTGCCGACCCGTCTATCTTCTTGAAGTTTGCGTACTCCTTTGATTTCAGGAATGCATAGTACCCTTTTATTTCTGGTGAGGCTTTCAGACTGTTGTATTCCTGCAGCTTAGCATACTCTTCTGAATCCTTGAAGGTTATGGGTTTCATGTTTTTCTTTGTCAGGAACTCCTGGCTTGTCACAAATGCTTCGAGTTCCCTGAACCTTTCAAGTCTGGGTGAGCCCTGGTGTTTGTCGGGTTTCTTTACCTCGGGTGATTTCTTCAGTGTCTTGTACTCAAGGAATTTTCTGTACTCATCACTCTGTTTGAATGTTATTGGCTTCATCTTCTGCTTCTGCCTGAATGCAGGAGTGGAGATAAATTTCCCGAGTTCTTCAAAATTTCTGATCTTTTCAGAGCCGTCAAGTTCCTTGAAACTTTTCAATTCAGCACTGTCACGGGTTTTGAGGTATAGTCTTATCTCCTTCGATTTTGAGAGAGAGTTGTATTCCTTCTCTTTTTGAAATTCAGTCGAACCAGCATATTTCAATGCTTCAATCTGTTTTTTCTCTTGCTGGAATCCTGCAGAATTTACCAGGGAGTCAAGTTCGTTATAACGTGCCAGTTCATTTGACTCCTTGAATGCCTGCAGCTTATTATACTCCTCAAGCAGAGCCTTTTCCTGTTGTTCGATTTTTGAAGTGGAAGGGATCATCCCCAGAGAAAACTTAAGACTTGCCATTCTCTTTTTGATTTAGATATAACCTGTTAAAGATAGAAAATCTTTAATTATCTGTTAACAGATAGAATTAAAAAGTTCTTCCTCTTCTGTTTTTGGAATATCCCGGCTTTGGCTACTTTTGTTTATGTGGAAACAGAAACAGGATTTATAAAAATGAAAAAAATGAGAAAAACATCCTTTATATTGTTCATCGCTCTCTTATCAGTAGTGGCGGGTGCTGCATGTAACAGGAGGCAGTCAGAGACCCGGCCGGGCGATCAGGATCATCTGATAATGTCGGTTCTGTGGTTCCAGAAATCGGCTGAAATGCGTGCCCTTTTCGTGCAGGGTTACAACATTGCATCAGAGAGGCTTACCGAGGCCGTCGCCAGCAGAAAGGGAGACAAGCCACTCGCCGTCGTTGCCGATCTTGACGAGACAATACTCGATAACAGCAGGTATGAAGTCTGGCAGGTACAAACCGGAAACGGATTCTCCGAGGCCAACTGGAAGGAGTGGACTGACAGGGCAGAGGCAGAAGCCCTTCCGGGCGCACTGGAATTTACCAGGCTGGCCGAGAGTCTTGGTGTTGATGTCTTCTATGTCTCTAACCGTACCGTTGACGATGCATTTAATTCCACTCTCGAAAACCTTAGGAGACTGGGCTTTCCGTTTGCCGATACAGCACATCTCCTGCTTAAGACGACAACATCATCAAAAACAGATCGGCGTAATACTATTCTCGAGACTCACGATATCATTCTCCTTCTGGGAGATAACCTGGCCGATCACAGCAGTATATTTGAAAAGAGGGACAGGAACCTGGGGTTTGACGATGTTGATTCACTTGCTTCGCTTTTTGGCAACAGGTATATTGTATTCCCCAATCCCATGTACGGCAACTGGGAGCGACCGGCACTCATGCCTGACGAGAACATTCCCGCCAGGCAGCGTTATATAAAGAGCCTTAAAGGCTATTGACACTATTTCCTTGCGCCCAAGAAGATCATAACATAGTACAGCAGGGTGGCAAGAGATCCCAAAGCTGCGATGAAGTAGGTATATGCTGCCCACTTCAGGGCATCCTCAGCTTTGTCATGCGTACCATACCCTGTTATTCCGGCATTCGACAGCCATGCCAGTGCCCTTTTACTGGCGTTGACCTCAACCGGAAGTGTAATTATTGAAAAAAGGGTTGTTAACGCAAAAAGGCCAATGCCAAAGAGCAATAACTCAGGAAACCTCTGCATGGTAAGTATACCTGCAAGCAATATCCATTGTACCCATTTCGATGAGAAGCTCACTGCCGGTACCAGCTTTGAACGCATGGTAAGCCATGCATATGCTTTAGCGTGCTGAACCGCATGACCGCACTCGTGAGCAGCTACAGCGGCAGCAGCAACGCTGTTACCGTAGTATACGTCGCGGCTAAGGTTAATGGTTTTTGTTACCGGATTGTAATGGTCAGAGAGCTGACCCTCAACACTGCCGAGCTTAACTCCTGATATTCCGTGGTCGCGAAGCATTTTTTCCGCCACATCCCTGCCTGTGAGTCCACCTGGCAAAGGTATCTTTGAGTACTTCTTAAACCTTGATGAGAGCTGGTTGCTTACAATCCAGCTCAGAATCATAAATGCACCAAATATTATCCATATAGTCATTTCAGTTCCTCCTTTATTGTTTACGTACCATAGCAAAACCCCTGCCAACAGCTGAGCCGGCCTCAGGTTAGCCATTTTGTCAGATTTCTGCATCACCCTGCAGGGATGAGAATTGCCTTACTGTCATACCGGTAATCTCTTTTGCCTGATTTTGACCTATCTTTGCAGCTCATGTCAGGCAGAACAAACATATTATCACTGCTGCTGATGATACCGGTAAAGCTATATCAGTGGTTTATATCTCCACTGCTTGGGCCTTCATGCCGGCACGTGCCATCATGTTCAGCGTATACCATCGACGCCCTTAAGCATCATGGACCCTGGAAAGGCTTTCTTCTCGGCACCAACAGAATCCTGCGGTGCAGGCCGGGCGGAACACACGGCTATGATCCTGTTCCTAAAATACTGTTTCGCAGATACAGACCACCTTCATCTCTGCTTCAGCGCCATAGTAAGTGCAACAGGCTGAAGGATCATTAGAAGCTCAGTTCGTCTTTCAGGAGTTTGTAACCCGATTTGCTCACAGGCAGTTTCTCTCCGCTTTTCAGAACCGTCACATAGGTTTCCTTTCCATATGGTTCAAGGCGGGCAATAGCGTCTACCCTTACAATATATGAGCGGTGTATCCTTACAAACTGACCGGGGGGAAGTGTCTCCTCGTAAAACTTCATCCTCTGCTGCTTGAGAGCTTTTCCGCCTGAATAATAAAGCATTACATAATCGTCCTGTGCTTCAATGTAGTTTATATTCTCCACAGGCACTATATTAATATTGCTGCCTTTCTTTACCACTACTCTCGACAGTGATGGTGCATCAGAAGGTCTCTTTTCGATAACATCAGCAGCCCTGGTGATACTTTCTTTGCCTGCAGCCAGTTTCTCGCGGGCTTTGGCAATCGCGTCGTTGAACCTCTCAGCCGATATCGGTTTCATAAGGTAGTCGGTAGCGTTCATCTCAAATGCTTTGAGCGCATACTGGTCATAGGCGGTTGTAAATATAATAAGCGGATTTTCATCCATCACCTCAAGCATCTCGAATCCTGTCAGCCTTGGCATCTGAATGTCAAGAAGAACGAGGTCAGGATTTATCTCCCTGATAGCCTTGAGTCCGGCGAAACCGTCAGGGCACTCTCCTGTCAGCTGCAGGTCGGGATGGTTCTTAAGATAGTGTTTGAGTATCTCCCTTGCAGGAGCTTCATCATCTATTATCAGTACTTTTATCGGGTTCATCTCTTTCATGGTATTTACCTGTGGCAATTATTTCAATACCGGCATTTTGAGCCTTGCAATAAATTGTCCGTTACTCTTTTCAGTTGTCAGAGAGGCTTCCTTTCCGTAAGACAGCTCCAGCCTTCTCTGAACATTAACGAGGCCAGTGCCTGTGCCTGAGGGCAGTACCGCTTCAGGATCGTAGTTGTTACTGATAACTATTTCGAGTATCTGCCGTGTACATCTTATGCTGGTGGTAATGTTCACCACCCCTGTGCTCTCATGTACACCATGCTTAATGGCATTTTCATAGAGAGGCTGCAGCAGCATGTTCGGAATCCTTGCATCAAGGCATTCTTCAGTAATATCCTCAGCAGTTGTCAGCCTTTCTCCAAACCTTGTCTTTTCAATATCAAGGTACAACCGCAGGTTCTCCAGTTCCCTGCCAAGTGTGACAGGTTGTTCATCCTTTCTTGACAGTGCGTACCTCATGAAGTCAGAGAGCTTTATCACCATCTCTCTGGCTTTGTCAGGATTGGTTATGGTAAGTGAACTTACCGAATTGAGGCTGTTGAACAGGAAATGGGGATTAATCTGTGACCGCAGCATTTTCAGCTCGGTTTCTTTCAGCAGGTTCTCGAGCCTCGATTCCTCCAGTTTTTTGTCAGAGAGTCTCTTATAGCTTATTATCAGGTAATAGGTAAGCAGTACAAGTATACATATCAGCACTCCCAGTCCGGCCCTGTAGATAAATGTGTTGTTCCAATAGTCTGAATAGAGGCCTGGTTCAGGGAATATTGCATTGATTATCAAACGGCTCAGCAGCAGCCATATGATAACCAGACCCGCCGACACAGCAATAAGGTTAAATATCAGACCTGAGGTTTTGCTGATCTGCTTATTGAAAAAACTGACCGGATACCATGATGCCAGGGCCAGAACCGAGTATATCATCATTGAGACAAATCCGTCGGTGACGGTTAACATGATGTCAGCATCATGTGTATAATAGAAAAGCAGTGACTGGCCGGCTCCGAGAAGAAGCCATGCCAGCCACCATATCACTGTTTTTGTCCTGCTTTCAAAAACCGGATGTCCCATTTAGTTTACGATCGGTAACTATTAGTAACATTTCAGATCTCCGCCTCCGAAGATGACAGTTCCTTTTATGACGAGTTGCCTGCCCGGATCAAAAGTCCTTCCGGGTGAGAATTTCCTTTCATCTGAGAATCCACCCAGTATGGGAGTTATCTTCAGCACCACGTTCCAGTCTTCTGGCACAATAATCTCGGTTCCACCAAAAACGCAGGTAACCTCGAGTTCAGATACACCGGGAGCAAGCTCAGATTTTGTCAGGTCGATCTTGTTTCCACCGAAAACGCATGTGATCTCGCCGCCGGTGAAGTTGTTGCTGATTATCTGGCGGTCGCTTCCGCTGAAGACGTTTACTATATCGAGAAAATCATCTGTGCCCGAATCAGACCTGTGAAAAAGCTTTCGCGAAACACGTTGCCCGCCGAAGATGACTATTATACCGAGTGTAATAAAGACTGCAGGCCAGAACAAACGGTATGCGCCGAAAATGTCTGTAAAGATCTGGGGCAGCAGGAAAAAGGCGCCAACGGCCATTACTATTATTCCTGGTGTTTTGTCTGAGCTTCCTATGGTGATGACCAGGCCTATGACAATAAGCAGCATCTGCCAGCTGAATATTATATTGTCAATGAAGCCCGGGAAGATGTTGGTGTTTCTGAGCAGAAGGAATAATCCTGCCATCAGCAGCACTACTCCTATTATTGCACGGTTTCCGGTGTGGTGCCTGTGCTTGTCGGGATTGTTGTAAGTTTCCATGTTTGTCAAAATTAATAAGTTATTGTTTAGTTGTCTTTTCTGTTACACCATTTTTTTGGTGACGGTATCAGGAAGGTGATGCCGGTGAGTACAAGTGCTGCAGGCCAGAAGCCCACCCTTACCAAATCGGGAGTCTCTTCATAGATGTCGGGAAGTAGAAACCATGAGCCGGCTGCAAGGAAGATTACTCCGCCTGTCAGGTTTCCGTTCAGGAACATTATCAGACTGATAAAGACAAGGAGCATTTCCCATCTGAAGTATTCATGAATGCTGCCCCAGCCAAGAAGATCGAGTGTCGCGGCCAGCAGCATCAGTCCCAGGGCTATCAGAAAGAGACCGAAGCCGATGAGAGGATTGCGCTTTGAATTGAACTGTTTCATAATATTTGATTGAGTTGTTATGAATATGCAGCAAAAATAGATGCTAATGCAGGAACCGCGGACCGGTTATTCGGTGAATGGCCTGAATTACACGGTAAACGAAGGATAGAGAGGGGTCGTGTTACTTTTTTGTTGATAATTTTTTTTATTGCATTAGGATTTATATTTTTGCAGACCAAATTCCGGGGAATGTCACGATTATATTCGATACCACTAAATGGTCTGAAGGACGGTGACTACACATATGATTATGAGGTAGATGCTGATTTCTTCAGGGCATTTGAGGGGTCTCAGATAGGAGAGTGTAACCTTAAACTAACTGTGGAATTGCAGAAGGTTTCTGGCCAGTATAATCTCTGTTTCCTTCTCAGCGGTCAGGTACGGGTAGTCTGTGACAGATGCCTCGGGGAGTTCATGCATGCAGTTGAGAGCGAAAACAGGCTTATCGTTAAGACCGGGGAAAAGTTTGATGACAGTGATCCCGACCTGCTTATCATTCCGGCAGGAGAGTCAGAGCTTGACCTTAGCCAGTTTATTTATGATTTTTCACATCTTGCCATACCCATAAGGAAGATTCATCCTGTGGGAGAGGACGGTAAGAGTTTATGTGACCCCGAGATGCTGAAGAGAATATCAAATGTAAAAGGTGACAATGCAGGAAGCAGACCTGAATGGGATAAGCTTAGAGAGTTGTTACATGATAATTAAAATATATTAATTGAGAAATGGCACATCCAAAGAGAAAACACTCAAAGACAAGAAGAGATAAGCGCAGGACGCACTATAAGGCTGAAGTTCCGACGCTGGGGAAATGCTCAAACTGTGGTTCGGCTATTCTGTATCACCGCGTCTGCCCTGAATGCGGTCACTACAGGGGAAAACTTGCTGTTGAGAAGAACGTAACAGCATAATCAGAAACATAACCTTCGCTCCATGAGAATAGGTCTGGATGCAATGGGAGGGGATTATGCTCCCCAGGCTGCCGTTGAAGGTGCAGCTGATGCTCTGCCAAAGCTTGATGATAAGACAAGAATAGTGCTTATTGGTGACGAACCACAGATAACGGCTATTCTTAATGAGCTTTCCGTTGAAAAGTCTCATTTCGATGTTATTCATACCAGTGAGGTAATTACCATGGCTGACCACCCCGCCAGAGCTTTTTCCCAAAAACGAAATTCCAGTATTGCCGTTGGGTTCGGGATGCTGAAGAAAGGACTGATTGATGGGTTCGCGAGTGCAGGGAATACAGGTGCGATGCTTGTTGGAGCAAGTTATACCGTCAATGTTATTCCTGGAATATACAGGCCGGCGCTGGCTGCCCTGGTTCCATCTATATCAGGAAAGTCCTCTGTTTTGCTTGATGTGGGAATCAATCCTGACACTAAGCCTGATATCCTGTTACAATACGGTATATTGGGCACAATGTATGTCAGGCACGTGATGGGAGTTGAGAATCCCCGCGTTGCCCTGATAAATATCGGCGAGGAGGAGACCAAAGGCTCAATGGCAGTACGTTCGGCATATGAGCTGATGAAAGACCACCCTGATATTAATTTTGTGGGCAACATTGAGGGGAGCGCCCTTTTTAGTGCCGATATGCCTGAAGTTCTGGTATGTGACGGTTTTGTCGGTAATGTTATAATCAAGCAGGCAGAAGCTTTTTTTACTCTTCTCAAATCGAAGAACATCAATGATCCATTCTTTGACCGTTTCGATTTCGAGAATATTGGGGGAACCCCGGTTATTGGTGTAAACGCCAACATTGTAATCGGTCATGGTATCTCAAAGCGCAAGGCCATTGCAAACATGCTGCTCGAGACGGTTAATGTTGTGAAAGCAGACCTGGCCGGCCGGATTAAACTTACACTTTCAAATGGAAAAGAAGATTAGAGCAGCTATAACAGGACTGCACACATGGGTTCCTGAATACAGGCTTACAAATGATGAGCTTGCGACCATGGTCGACACCTCCGACGAATGGATAATGCAGAGGGTGGGGATCAGGGAGAGAAGGATTCTCAAAGGAGAGGGTGCAGGAACTTCAGACCTTGGAGCCAGGGCGGTGAGCGGTCTGCTCGAAAGCACAGGCACTTCACCTGATGAAATTGAACTGCTGATATGCGCTACTATTACCCCCGACATGCTTTTCCCTGCAACGGCAAATATTATATCCGACAAAGTCGGTATCAGGAACGGTTTTAGCTTCGATATCGGGGCCGCCTGTTCAGGTTTTATTTTTGCCCTCAAGACTGCTGCAGCCTATATAGAATCGGGAAACGTGAAGAAGGCAATTGTAGTTGGAGCAGATAAAATGTCGTCAATAACAGACTACACTGACAGAACAACATGTACTCTGTTCGGAGATGGAGCCGGGGCCGTCCTGCTTGAACCTTCTGTTGATGATAACGGAATAATAGACTATATTTTTCGTGCTGACGGTTCAGGGAGGAAATTCCTCCATATGAAAGCCGGAGGATCGGTTAGACCGGCATCGCATGAAACCGTCGATGCCCGTGAGCATTACGTATATCAGGAAGGACAGAGTGTATTCAAGTTTGCAGTTTCAAACATGGCCGATGTTGCAGTTGAAATTATGGAAAGGAATAATCTTAAACCAGAAGATATTGCCTGGCTTGTTCCGCATCAGGCCAATCTGAGAATCATCGATGCAACAGGAAAGAGAATGGGGCTTCCTCCTGAGAAGGTAATGGTCAATATTGAAAATTACGGAAATACCACCGCTGCAACAATACCGCTATGCCTGAACGATTACAGGCAAAAACTTAACAAGGGTGACAAAATAATACTTGCAGCATTCGGAGGCGGCTTTACATGGGGCTCGGTCTATATCAAATGGTCTATCTAGTATACTCTGCCCAACTTTTTCCCTTTCTATCGCAATAGTTTTTATATTTGTGAGTTATTTGAACAAGATGATTATTTATTAAACCGGGGAAAAATGGCGAAGATCAACGAAGCAGAAAGCACAACAGCTATTAACCTTATCAGTAACGGCACGGAAATAACCGGAGATATCAACTCATCGGGTGATATCCGTATTGACGGTTCGCTGGTAGGAAATCTGAAGACTAAGGGGAAAGTGGTAATAGGTCCGACAGGCAGGGCAAAAGGCGAATTATATTGTAAGAATGTTGAGGTTTCAGGTACAATAGAAGGTAAGCTTGCGGTTGAACAGTTATTGAATCTTAAGTCAACTTCAAAGATAATCGGAGAGATTATTACCACCAGGCTTTCAATTGAGCCGGGTGCCAAATTCACGGGCACCTGCAAAATGAGCGAGGACGTGAATAATGGAGGAAATGCAGCCCCAAAAGGGAAAGAAGGCCAATAACAAGGAACCCGAATCCCCTGTAAAAACATATACAAGGTACAGCGGTATTGCTGTACAGATGATCGTCATCATTCTTGTTTCAGTCTGGGGCGGAAGAAAACTTGACGAACTTGCAGGAACAGAAGTGCCTGTGTTCACTGCAGTCCTATCGCTGCTGGGTGTCGCTGCAGCAATATATACATCAATAAAGGATCTGATAAGATAATCTGTCTGCCTTGAAACGGTATGCAAGGGATTCGATGGTTATTACTATGCTGGCAGGGCTGCTGTTCGTTATTGTTCTGGTTCTTACCCTTAAGACCCGCTTTTTTGCACCCGCTGCCGGCGCAGTTGCTCTGGTGCCGGCTTTTCTGGCAATAAATCTGGCCACGCTTGGGCTGAGTCATGCTGGCAGAAACAGGAAGACTGAACAGCAGACACTATTCACACTGGCTGCAGTAGGATTAAAATTCTTACTGCCGGCTGTACTTGCTGTAGTATGGTTTGCTGTTCTAAAAAAGAGCAGCCGTGCCGATGTAATACTGTTTTTTGTTGTATATTTAACCATTTCGATAGCGACAGTAGTGCTAATTGTGAAAAACCTTGAAAACCAATCTTAACTTAACGGCAGTTTTGGCAAAGAGCAGATTGAAATACCTGACGCTGATAATGCTGTTTTCAACAGTTACACTCTTTGCTCAGCATAACAATGATGATCGCGGTCAAAGTACCCACGATGACGCGGAGTTTACAGCTACAGAATTCATTCTCGATCATATTGCCGATTCGCATGAATGGCATATTTTAACCACACCAAAAGGAAAGCATCTGTCGGTTTACCTTCCCGTTATCATTTACAGTAAGCACTCCGGCTTTCATCTCTTCTCTTCCCGGTACATTTCTCACGGGCACAGTTACAAAGGGTTTTCAGTACCCACAGAAGGAGACCAGAAGGGCAGAATAGTTGAGGAGACAGCTGAAAAGGAAGGTGAACTGTTTTATATGCCTCTTGATTTTTCAATAACAAAGAATGTGGCTGCCATGATGGTTGCAGTTGCCATAGGTCTTTGGCTTTTTGTTTCACTAGCCCGTTCCTACCGGAAGTCAGGTATCTCCGAACCAAGGGGTATTCAGGGTTTGCTGGAACCAATAATTCTTTTCGTAAAGGAAGATATCGCAATCCCGAACATGGGGGAGAAGAAACATGAGAAGTTTCTGCCCTATCTGCTCACCGTCTTTTTCTTTATCCTTATTAACAACCTGTTAGGCCTGGTCCCCTTTTTTCCGTTTGGTGCCAATGTTACAGGTAATATTGCGGTTACCTTCGTGCTTGCATCATTTACCTTCCTGGTTACCCAGTTCAGTGGAAACCGTCAGTACTGGAGACACGTCTTTGCAACCCCCGGCGTGCCTTTCTGGCTACTCCCGATAATGATTGTGGTTGAGATGATAGGACTGATTGCAAAGCCTTTTGCTCTTATGGTACGTCTTTTTGCCAATATTACGGCAGGCCATATAATTATACTGGGATTAATCAGTATTATATTCCTTTTCAAGACTCTATGGGTTTTACCAGGCGCAGCTCTGTTCGTGTTGTTTATGGATTGTCTTGAACTGCTGGTTGCATTCCTTCAGGCATATATTTTCACTCTCCTTTCGGCTCTGTTTATTGGAATAGCAGTCGAGGAGCATCATTAATAATGTTTAACTAATATTTGAAGCTATGACTTTATCATTAGCAGCAATCGGAGCAGGAATAGCCGTATTTGGTGCCGCCCTCGGGATCGGAAAGATAGGAGGGAATGCCATGGAGGCTATCGCACGTCAACCAGAGGCTGCATCCAGGATTCAGACGGCAATGATCATTTCGGCCGCCTTGATCGAAGGTGCAGCACTGTTTGCAATCGTTGTGGCCCTGCTGGATTAAAAACCAATTTCGGGAGGTCTCCTGCAGCGATTGGCTGCTGGCCTCCCCTTAATTGAAAAAACTTAATTTACCATGATAACCGCCAACAGCTTAGCAACTCCGGCTTTGGGACTAATCGTCTGGACGACAATAATATTCCTTATTTTCTTCTTTTTGCTGAGAAAATATGCATGGCCGCCGGTGCTTAATGCAATTCATGCCAGAAATGAAAGAATCAGGAGTTCTCTGCTTGCAGCTGAAAAAGCACGCGAAGAGATGATAAGACTTCAGGCAGACAATGAAGCCATTCTCCGTGAAGCAAGGGAAGAGCGTGACCAGATTGTAAGGGAGGCCAGGGAGGCTGCAGAAAAGATAGTAGCCATCTCAAGAGAGAGAGCGTCGCAAGAAGCGAATGCAATAACTGCCAAAGCAAGGCAGGCAATTGAAAGAGAAAAAGATGCTGCGATGATTGAAATCAGGCAACAGGTCGCTTCAATTTCAATGGACATAGCCTCGCGTGTTCTCCAGGAGAAATTGTCTGTCACCGGAGAACAGGAGAAACTTATTGAAAAGTATCTCAGTGAATTTGATAAAGGCAGGAACTAAATTGAAACCGATCGGAGATGGATGAGAGCAGAATATCGGTACGATATGCAAAGGCCCTGTTTGAGACAGCAATTGAGAAAGGATTGCTCGAACAGACAGAACAGGATATGAAGCTGCTGCTGGAGGTTGGTATGCAGCCTGATTTCCGTTACTTCACAGATGATCCTTCTATCCCTCCCGCAAAGAAAACAGAGTTCTTCATTGAAGTATTCGGCGAACATGTCGGCCAGCTCACTATCGATATTGCTTCATTGGTTATAAGAAATGGCCGTGAAAGATATCTTGCAGGTATAGCAAGAAATTATATTGCAATGAGCCGAAAACAACAGGGCATAACAACGGTTGTACTGACTACAGCTACGGAGCCGGGAGCAAAGACAAAGGAAATGATAAGAGCCGAGATTGAGGAGACACTGAAGTCAGAAATTGATATGAAAGAAGTTGTCGATCCTGCCATCATTGGAGGTTTTGTTTTACAGATTGGAGACAGGCTCTTTGATGCAAGTGTTAAGGAAAAACTGAAGAAAATCAGAAAAGAGATTTCAAATTAACGATATGACTAGTATTAAACCAGCAGAAGTATCAAGAATACTAAAGGAAAAGCTTCAGGGAGTTCACACTGAAACTTCTCTTGATGAGGTTGGAACCGTAATACAGGTTGGTGACGGTATTGTAAGACTGTACGGCCTTTCAAACGTTCAATCAAACGAGCTTATCGAGTTTGAGAACGGGATTAATGCCATAGTGCTTAATCTTGAAGAGGACAATGTCGGTGCAGTATTGCTGGGACCGTCAGAGGAGATCAATGAGGGAGATATTGCCAGACGAACAGGTAGGATAGCTTCTATAATGGTCGGTGACGGTCTGTTAGGCAGGGTCGTGAATACGCTTGGAAAACCCATTGATGCGAAAGGCCCTGTTACCGGGAAACTATATGAAATGCCATTCGAGCGGAAAGCGCCGGGAGTGATATTCCGCCAGCCGGTCAAGCAGCCTCTTCAGACGGGCATAAAGCCAATAGACGCCATGATACCTATCGGCCGTGGTCAGCGTGAGCTCATAATTGGCGACCGACAGACAGGAAAGACAGCAATTGCCATAGATACAATTATTAACCAAAGAGAGAACTTCAGGAAGGGAAAGCCGGTATATTGCGTATATGTTGCAATAGGTCAGAAGGGATCAACAGTGGCCAACATAGCGACAACACTCGAGCAACACGGAGCACTGGAATATACGGTAATTGTTCTTGCTACTGCTGCCGATCCTGCTGCAGCACAATTCTATGCACCTTTTGCCGGGGCCGCAATAGGAGAGTTCTTCAGAGATACAGGCCGTGATGCCCTTATTATCTATGATGATCTGTCTAAACAGGCTGTGGCTTACAGGGAAGTGTCCCTGCTGCTTCGCCGCCCTCCAGGGAGGGAAGCATATCCGGGAGACATCTTCTATCTTCACTCACGGCTGCTTGAGCGTGCCGCGAAGATCATTGAATCAGATAAGGTCGCTGCTGATATGAATGACCTTCCCGATTCCATTAAACCTTTGGTAAAGGGAGGTGGGTCTCTGACAGCTCTGCCTATCATCGAAACCCAGGCTGGTGATGTCTCTGCCTATATACCTACAAATGTCATATCAATAACTGACGGGCAGATTTTTCTTGAATCTTCATATTTCAACGCCGGAATCCGTCCTGCAATAAACGTCGGTATATCGGTATCTCGCGTGGGAGGTAACGCCCAGATTAAATCGATGAAGAAAATTGCAGGCACACTTAAGGTTGACCAGGCTCAGTATAGGGAACTGGAAGCATTTGCTAAATTCGGTTCAGACCTGGATAGCGCTACCCTTTCAATACTCGACAAGGGCGCCAAGAACGTCGAAATACTTAAACAAGGACTGTACAGTCCGGTTCCTGTAGAAAAGCAGGTTGCAGTGATATATTGTGGAACGCGCGGGCTTCTCAGGGACCTGGATATAGAAAAAGTAAAGGAGTTTGAGTCTGAATACTTAATGGAGCTTGAGACATCGCATCAGGAGATTCTCGACAGGGTGAGGGAAGGCCAGATTGATGACGAAATCACTTCTGTTTTCGAGAGAACCGCTACTTTGATTCTGGAAAGAATGAAGCAGAACTGAGATGGCAAATCTAAAGACGATACGGAACAGGATTGTGTCAGTAAGGTCAACAAGGCAGATAACATCGGCAATGAAGATGGTGGCTGCCGCAAAACTCCGTAAGGCACAGGACAGAATAGTGATGATGCGTCCCTATGCCGACAAGCTGAGAGAGATTTTGTCAGGCCTTGCACACAGTCTGTCTGAAACGGGAGCTGAATGCATCTATAGCCGCAAGTCTGATCCCGAAAAGGTCCTTATCGTAGTAATTACTTCCAACAGAGGTCTTTGTGGTGGTTTCAACGCTAATGTGATCAGGGAAGTAAAGAGGCTGATAAGTGAGGATTATAATGAACAGTACCGAAGGGGAGATCTTTCATTCATTGCCATAGGAAAAAAGGGATATGATTTTCTAAGGAAATTAGAAAACTGTGATATTGAAGAGTACAATCACCTCCTGAATAAGTTGGGCTTCGAAAGTGTCTCAAAGCTGGCATCGGCAATAATGACTGATTTTGCCAATGCAAGATTTCATAAGGTACTTTTAGTATATAATCAGTTTAAGAATGCAGCCATTCAAAGACTATCCACAGAGGTGTTTCTTCCGGTGGAAATAGCTGAGCCTGATGACGAATCTCCTATAATCAGTGATTATATTTATGAGCCCGATCAGCAAAAGATAGTGAAGGAGCTGATTCCTAAAACACTTAAGGTGCAGTTTTACAAGGCACTTCTTGATTCTTCAGCTGCCGAACACGGCGCGAGAATGACCTCAATGCATCTGGCTACAGATAATGCAACCGAACTGATAAGAGGTTTGACACTGCAGTACAACAAGGCCAGACAGGCATCAATCACCAGACAGATACTGGAAGTTGTCAGCGGCGCTGAGGCCCTGAAGGGCTAAGTCTTTGCCGGGTGGAGAATTTCATATATTGATTCCGACACGTTTATGATGTGATCGCCCATTTTCTCAGCTTCACAGTAGATATCATTATAATAAACCCCGGCCAGATATGAGTATTTCTTCTTTTCAATGTTCTTCAGATGCTCGGTTTTCAACTTATTGCGAAGATCGTTTATCTGTTCTTCCACCTCAAGGGCCTTGTCAAGAACAATGTGCTTGTATCCCAGTTCAATATTTTCATGCATCACATCAAAAGCCAGCTCAATAAGGTCAAACATCTTATTGATATTATCTCTCTGTTCCTGCGAGAATGCAGACTTTGACTCAGCCTTGCGGCTTAAAGTCCTCATAATATTGTAACACGAGTCGGCTATGCTCTCAATCTCATCAATTATCTTGTACATCGATCTTATCCTTCTCGAACTGACATCGGTAATGTCACGGTTTTCAAGAATACGGGTCAGATAAGTTGCAATCTCCATCTCTATATTGTCGCTTATCTTTTCATATTTGGCAATCTTTTCAACAAACTTCTCCCGCTCCTTATTGCCTGTAGCGTTGAACATTTTCCTGAGAAATCCGAACATCCTTGCTATCCTCCGGGAATAGTGGTTTATCTCACTCTTGGCCTGCAATATTGACATCTCAGAAGTTGTCAGCAGCCCGAAACTGATGTATTTCAGCCTGAACTCTTCGTCATCCTCTTTTTGGGGAACCATCCATATCACAATTCTTTCAATCACTCCAGCCATTCCAATCAGCAAGACAGTGTTGATAATATTGAATGAGGAGTGAAAAATTGACAGGGCAATCGGAATGCTCGTGAAGGTTTCTTCCGGAGAGCCCATTCCTGAAGAAACCATTATTGAAGAGATTGTCCTCAGGAAAAACGGCATCAACGCCAGAATCCACAACACCCCTATCATGTTGAAAATGAAGTGTGCCCTGGCTGCCCTCTTTGACGATACATTGCCTACCAGTGCAGCTATATTGGCAGTTATTGTTGTCCCGATATTCTCTCCCAAAACCATTGCTGCTGCAATCTCAAAAGGTATCCATCCATTATTGCACATAACAAGAGTAAGTGCCATTGTTGCTGATGACGACTGTATCAGAACAGTCAGCACCGTGCCAAGAAGAACGAACAGCAGGGTTGAGACAAATCCCATATTGGTATAGTTCTGAAGGAAGGAAAGGATCTCGGGGTGAGATTTGATATCCGGAACACTCTCCTTAAGAAATTCAAGACCAAGAAATATAAAGGCAAAGCCGATAATAAACTCACCCCAGTATCTTGTTTTGCTGCTTTTTGTAAATAGCAGCGGCATACCTATTCCAATAAGAGGTAATGACAGAACGCTGATCTTCATATTGAAACCAAGAATGGAGATAATCCATGCAGTAACAGTCGTGCCTATATTGGCTCCCATAATCACACCTATAGACTCAATAAGAGACAAGAGACCGGCGTTGACAAAGCTTACTATCATTACCGTCGTAGCCGAAGAAGATTGTATCAGTGTGGTTATCAGAAAACCGGTCAGGATACCCTTAAACCTGTTTGATGTCATGCTTGCAAGAACCTGCCGCATACGGCTTCCGGCAGCTTTCTGCAGGGCTTCACTCATTACCTTCATTCCGAAAAGAAAGAGACCGAGTGAACCAATGAGTGTCAGAAAGTCAATAATCCTGTATTCCATTTGATGCGTGTTGGACCGGGTTCAAATAAAATAAAATTAGCAGTCATTTTTAATAAGAACAATCATCATTTGAAACAATATTTTGCTAATAATTTACAGAAGTCAATTTAAGTATTTGTTTTGGCAAAACAAACCTGTCTGTTCTATTGTTTTTACGATCCTGGTGCCCCGATAAGGATTAATTTTTAAATTTGAACTCTTTGCCTAAATAGTACGCTAATGTATACAAAGGAGGAATTAAGCGATATTATTAACAAAGCTATAACCGGTCTTCATTATAATGATGAGGCTGAAAAGCTGATTGAACCGGTGAAATATATCCTATCGATGGGAGGCAAGAGACTCAGGCCGCTTCTGACTCTGATGACCTGCAACCTCTACAGCGATAATCCGGTTGAAGCTTTGATGCCTGCAATAGGATTGGAAGTGTTTCATAACTTCACCCTGGTGCATGACGATATCATGGACAACGCTTCTGTCAGGAGAAACTTACCGACAGTCCACGAGAAATGGGGAGTAAATCAGGCAATATTGTCGGGTGACGTAATGGCCTTTATCGCCAACGAATGCATCGGCCAGGCTCCAATGCAGGTCCTTCCGAAAGTGTTTCGACTCTATAACCAGACAGCTACTGAGGTGTGCATAGGGCAGCAGATGGATATGGATTTCGAACGATTGTCTTTCGTTACCCGTGATCAGTATCTGAGGATGGTTGAGCTTAAGACTGCTGTCCTGATTGCTGCATGCATGAAAACAGGTGCTATTATCGGGGGGGCTTCAGACAGTGATGGTGATATGCTGTATGAATCGGGGAGAAACCTTGGTCTTGCTTTCCAGATACAGGATGATATTCTTGATGTCTATTCAGATTCAAAGCGTTTTGGTAAAGCCACAGGCGGCGATATTGTATCAAATAAAAAAACCTACCTGCTGGTTAAGTCATTGGAACTGGCAACAGGCAACTTAAAAAAGAGGCTTAATGAATTGCTGGCAATGAAAGAGTTCGATCCGGCTGAAAAGATAAAAGAGGTTACCGCCATTTATAATTCTTTAGGCGTAAAGGAAATATCCGGGAAGCTTGCTTCCGGCTATATCGAAAAATCCTTCAGATATCTTGATGGAATATCTGTCAAGCCAGAACGCAGGGAGGTAATAGTTCAGATGTTTACTTCACTTATCGGTCGTGAAAAATAACTCTCAGAATATTTTGGTCTCGTTCTTCTTCAACCAGTCGAGGTTAAGCAAAACTCCTGCAGTAAGCATGAACTGATCACGCTTGCTAAGTATATATTTCAGTTCCGCAAAAACATCCAGCTGCTCGGTCATCTTCATGTAAGTCCCGGCACCCAGATTAAGGCCGATTGCTGATTCTGATGATGTTGATGCCTGGTTACCATCCGGAAAACTATCCTTGAATCTCATTCTCAGTAGTGTAACATTCACTCCGCTTAGTCCGTAAAACTCAAACCTGTCAAGAGAGTTGAACACATAGTGGGCATTTATGTCAAAAAGAAATGCTGACAGGGATTGCTTGTAAGAATATTCAATGAAATCTTCCTTAGTGACTCGTGGCATGAAGATGCTTACCGATGGTGAGATATGAAAAGGCAGGGATATTTCATATATAGCCTTGAAGTTAATAGCCGGATTACCGGTTTTATGGCTTAAATCAATGCTTTCATCACGGAACCATACACCTGTTCCGTAAGCGAGGCCTCCGCCGGCTTTTGTCAATTGAGCTTCTGCGACGATAAATGATGCAAAGATTAAAAGGAACAAGAAGAAGACTTTTTTCATGGATTGGGTTTTTTTAAAAGTTGGAACTCTGTTTTATTCCTTAAATTTATGTCAAAGAATTGTATTTGCAATATTTTTTTGACAAACAACCTTTGAAGGTTGACTTAAACCTCAATATCAAATGATAAAATGCTGCATGCAGAAACGATTTTTTGATACGGTTGGCAAAAAAAATTAACTTTGTATAATTCATAATTAATACAGTCTCATGTTAAATCTTAAAGGTCACATCAGTCAGGTAATCGGCCCTGTAATTGATGTTTCGTTTCCCGGAGAGGGAGAAGAGATGCCCTCAATACTTGATGCCCTTGAAATAAGCCGTGATGATGGTTCTGTGCTGGTTGTAGAGTGTCAGCAGCATATCGGCGAAAAGACTGTACGGGCAATAGCCATGGACTCAACAGACGGATTAAGGCGGGGAATGGAAGTTACAGCTACCGGCAAACCTATTACCATGCCCATAGGTGAACAGATAAGGGGTCGCCTGATGAATGTTACCGGTGATCCCGTTGACGGGATGAAGCCTCTCGACAAGACTGCAGGTTATCCGATCCATCGCAAGCCACCACAGTATGAAGAATTGTCAACGGAAAAGGAGGTGCTTTATACAGGAATAAAGGTGATTGACCTGATTGAACCATATTCTAAGGGAGGCAAAATCGGGCTCTTTGGTGGTGCAGGTGTTGGCAAAACAGTTGTCATTCTTGAACTGATAAATAATATTGCAAAAGCCTACTCAGGGCTATCTGTTTTTGCCGGAGTCGGCGAACGCTCACGTGAGGGTAATGATCTGCTGAGGGAGATGCTGGAGGCCGGAGTTGTAAATTATGGAAAGGAATTCCTCGAAGATATGTTGAAAGGCGGCTGGGATCTTTCAAAGGTTGACTATAATGCTCTGAAAGAGTCTAAACTTGCCCTGGTATTCGGACAAATGAATGAACCTCCGGGAGCAAGGGCAAGGGTAGCCCTTTCGGGATTGTCGGTGGCAGAACATTTCAGGGATGGTGACGAAAAGAGCGGAGGAGGAAGAGATATTCTTTTCTTTATGGATAACGTATTCAGGTTCACCCAGGCAGGTTCTGAAGTTTCAGCGTTACTTGGGAGAATGCCATCGGCAGTCGGTTATCAGCCTACTCTTGCAACCGAAATGGGAGTAATGCAGGAGAGAATCACATCGACAAGACACGGATCAATTACTTCGGTACAGGCTGTATACGTGCCTGCAGATGACCTTACTGACCCTGCTCCGGCTACTACCTTCTCTCATCTTGATGCGACAACAGTGCTCAGCAGAAAAATATCGGAACTGGGAATATATCCTGCTGTCGATCCTCTCGATTCAACCTCCAGGATACTTACTCCCGAAATAGTTGGAGAAGCCCACTATAATTGTGCACAGAGAGTAAAAGAGATACTTCAGCGTTACAATGAACTTCAGGATATAATTGCCATACTGGGTATGGACGAGCTGTCGGAAGAGGACAAGAAGGTTGTTCACAGGGCCAGACGGGTTCAGAGATTCCTGTCGCAACCATTTCATGTAGCCGAGACCTATACCAATATACCGGGGAAACTGGTGTCAATTGAAGATACAATAAAAGGCTTCAATATGATACTCGACGGAGAAGTAGACCGGTATCCTGAAGCAGCCTTTTTGCTGGTAGGAACTATTGAAGATGCTATTGAGAAGGGAGAGAAACTAATAGCAGGTACCCATTAAAAACAGGCCTTAGGTGAGACTCGAGATCATAACACCAGACTCTGCGGTATATACAGGTAAGATAAGATCTGTAAGGGTCCCGGGAACAAAGGGGTCTTTTCAGATTCTCAGAGATCACGCCCCGATAATATCAACATTGGAGAACGGAACTGTTACTGTTGTGGATTTTCAGGGCAAACACCTCTTTTTTGAAATCAGCGGAGGTCTGATCGAGGTAAAGATGAATCGAATAATACTATTGGCAGAATCAGCTCATTTATAATATCATGACTACAGAAGAATTCAGGAAATACGCCCACGAACTTGTAGAGTGGATGGCCTGGTACATGGATAATGTTGAGACGTTTCCCGTTAAGTCACAGGTTAAACCCGGAGAAATATTTAAGGCTTTACCTGATTCCCCGCCTCTGCAGCCTGAGAGTTTCGAGGCCCTGATGAACGATTTCAGGGATATACTGATGCCTGGCATCACTCACTGGCAGAGTCCGGGTTTTTTTGCCTATTTCCCGGCCAATAGCAGCCCCCCGTCAATACTCGCCGAGATGCTGACAGCAACAATAGGAGCTCAGTGCATGATATGGGAAACATCACCTGCAGCGGCAGAACTCGAAGAGAGAGTGATGAACTGGTTAAGAGACAGCATGGGGCTTCCGCAATCATTTGAGGGGGTAATACATGATACAGCATCAACGGCAACACTTACCGCAATTATTTCTGCCCGTGAAAAGATTACACGTTACAGTTACAATGAACTGGGTGCTGCAGGCAACGGCACACTCAGAATATATACATCAGCCCAGGCTCACTCTTCTGTTGAAAAGGGCGTTAAGATAGCAGGACTGGGAAGGAGGAACCTCGTTAAGGTAAGGACCAACGGAGATTATGCCATTGACACGGTAGACCTTGAGGAGTCTATAGTCAGAGACATTGCAGCCGGGTACAGACCTTGCTGTGTCATTGCAACAATAGGCACAACAGGTACAACAGCCGTTGATCCGCTGAACGAAATAGGTGAAATATGCAGTAAATATGACCTGTGGCTTCATGTTGATGCAGCCCTGGGAGGTACCGCCATGTTGTTGCCGGAGTTCAGGCATCTTTCTGAAGGAGTCAGTCGTGCCGACAGCTTCGTATTCAATCCCCATAAATGGATGTTCACCAATTTTGATTGTTCTGTGTACTTTGTTAAAGACGCCGCACACCTGATAAATACTTTTGAAATATTGCCCGAATATTTAAAAACACGTACCAGAGGCCAGGTAAATGATTATCGCGACTGGGGTATTCCTCTCGGACGAAGGTTCAGGGCTCTCAAACTGTGGGCAGTTATCAGGTGTTATGGTCTTGAAGGCCTGAGAACAAAAATAAGAAACCATATAAACCTTGCCGCAGGGCTTTCACGGCAGATTGCTTCAGATCCATCATTTGAACTTGTTACCCGGCCGGTTTTCAATCTGGTCTGTTTCAGGTTTGCGCCCCAGAGCCTCGATCCGCTGAGATATAATGAATTGAATGAAAAACTTAACCATACGGTTAACGACACCGGCAAGATATACCTGACTCATACCGTTCTGGATGGAAACTATATACTAAGGATGGCTGTATCACAGACTAATGTCGCTGAAAGACACGTGAATGAAGCATGGGACATCATCAGGGAGAAATCTGAGGAAATCCTGATCTCTTTCGATCGCCGACGCTGAAACCATATATGTCGACACTGAAGACCCCCTCTATGAATGACCTATTTTCGCCGGGAATGTATCCGCCCCTGGCTCCGGCTGATATACCAAAAGGGATCCTTAATACATGAAAATCGGCCAGCAGCTCTCCGCCAAATGAAGTAAAAATCTGCTTCTCGCTTACAAATCTGCGATCGTTAATGTAATATGTCCCGGTACTCTGTGCCATATCACCGAACAATCCTCCACGTATTCTCTTTATGTAAAGCAGACTGCCGACAGAAAAGTCAGGATAGGCTATCGGAAATACATAATCGGCATTGATATTCTCTATCTTTTCAGAAATGATGTCCCTATACCCCCTGGGAAAATCAATTCTGTTTCCAAGATAGTAGCGTACCGGTTTCTGCCATTCAGCCTGGAATCTGAGTCTGAGACCATGATTTTTTATTATTCCCGGCAGATAATATGCAATCCTGATAGTCGTAATCGGACCGTATGTTTCTTCGTCAAAAGGGGCTTCTGTATGTATTATGTCCAGTACCTGTGCCAGAGGAGGGAAAATATCCCGTCGTGCTGAACGACGGCTGTTTGAAAAGAATATCCTTCCTGTAAGAAAGGACTGGCCATAGTCAAAATTTGACAGAGAAGGATCGTATATGTAATTGTTTTCATAGGAGTGATCAACCGAAAATCTTAAGAACTGGGAAGATGCCCCTGTGCTAAACCTCAATGGAAGTGATATTTCTGTTTTGGTCGAAATGGCACGATAAATTGCAGATGGATTTACATCCTGACCTCCTCTGAAAATAGCGGGTTCTCCCCCATATGACAACCTGAAATCGACAACAGGATACCATCCCTTCCAGGTTATACCTGTATGCAGTTTGTGATCGCCATCAGAATATTCATATCCAAAACTGCCGATTACAGTGCTTAGGAGGTTCTGAGTCAGAAGGGTTAACCCCGGCCTTATCGATGTGGGATCTGCGGAAACTCTGTCAAGATCAAAATAGAAGGGCATCCAACTGTGAATATTTAATATATGCTGCCATTTTCTGTAAGGAGATACCTTGTAGTCAGGTATACTATCCCATTCTGAATTATCACCTGTCAGGAACGGCAGCCCGGGATCAGAATCAGGAAGATCTATCTTGTCCAGCAGAGATGAAGCCGGTTTTTCTGTGTTTTCATAGTCGAACAGGCTTCCTTTAATTCCGGTGAATACTATGTTAAAGCCATAATGATTATAATCTGAAAATAATACCCTGTTACCATACAGGCTGAGACCATCCACTCCGAATCGCGATCTGGTAATAGTATGAATTGTCTTTTCAGGTGTTTTAATGAAAATGTTGTCTGTTCCGCCTGCCGATGAAATAAAAAACAGAGTATCATTCCTCATCTGTGCGGCCTGAAGATCATGGCGGCCAGGTTCAAGAACCATCATCCATCTATCTTCATTAACATTATAATTATAAACTCCTTCTCCCTTGTCTGTTAACATAATTACAGTAATCTCTGTGTTATCATCAGACCATTCTGGTCGCTGTGGATAACCATTTGAAGGGGAGGCTACCTCTCTGATTATCTCCCCTGTCAAACCGTCGAGAAAAACCAGCCTGTTTTCTCCGGCGGGAGTGTTTTCTACTGTGGCAATCATTGATCCGTCTGATGATATTGCCGGTGCAACATATCGTGATCTTTTGGTTAACCTTGAAGTAATACCCGATTTCAGATCATGAACTGCTATTACCTGGAAGTTCCGGTTTTCCCATCTGGGATCGTATTGTAACTCCGACCATACAATTTTCCCGGCACCATGCGAGATGTAGAACGGCCATGACCATCCTGTATATAGGATTCTTTTTTCCTTGGTCCCGTTGTTTGTTAGCAACACTATTGCAGGAGGCTCTGAAAAAGAAGTTTTAAGACTGATAATTGAGTCAGCGCCAATCTGCACCGGTGACATATAATTAACATAGGAATCACGATTAAAAGGCCTCAGGGAGGTATACCCGACAGGGATTTCCTGTACCATTTCAGAATTCCATAATTTACTTAGTTCTGAAAATGTCTCATCATAAAGCTTTTTCTTGGTTAAAGAAGCAGACTTCCTGAGACTTAAGTTTATGGGATTAATAAGAAATGCTTTCGATCCTGTTGCTTTTACGGCATCTCTCCAGAGCTCTTCACCATATTTTGATCTTGCATATTCTGTCATCCTGAAGCCATATCTGTAATGGTCAGGGGTATAATCGCGATACGATCCGAAAAGAATCTTGTTATAGCTGTATCCTCCGGGCTTTTGAAGGTACAGGGCCTTGAGGTCCTTGTTGAAGGAGGGATTGTCGCCCCGGCCACCAGGTGTAAGAATGCTCTCGTAGAGCACAGCTTCACCTTCGTAAAACCACATGGGGAGCAATGCTGCTGTTATTCCACTAAATGACTCTCCGGTCAGTAATGACATAAACCTTGTAAAACCGGTATTCAGAGCCCTTGTTTGCATGATATGCACAGTCTCGTGATATGTAAGTGAAAGAAGCTGGTCTGTTGGCGTGCTGTTTTGTCCCGGCATAGGATAGAGCTCCATCCGGTCCGGTGCAAGACTTACGTAGCCGTTTGATTCGGATGAGTAGTTATGCATTATAACATTACTTCTTCCGGACCGAACCGGCTGACGGTAAATATTCTTCATAAGCCCGTAAGCATTCTCGAGATAAAAGAGTGTTCTGAAGGCTTCATCGCGATATGGTGACGGAAAAACTACCCTGAAATTGTCTCCCTTTATCTGACTCCATTTGATTGACGCCGGATCGGTTCCTGTCTCATAAAACTGTGCTGCCGTTCGTGTATGGGCAACCAGTATAATAAGGATTGCTAATAGAGAGGATAATCTGTTCATCACCGAAAAGTAGGCATTAAAATTAACAATTAATACCATAATAAAGTTTACACCCCCACTCGAAGAGGGTTTACTGCCAATAGCATTGCAGTCCGAAATCTTACAGTTTGTATCAGAATACCATTCAAATTTCATATTTTCGTCCGGCAAACCCCTGGATGCGGAAAGGAGATCTTGATGAAGAATTTCAGATTAGTAAATAATATTACCGGATGGGCAGTTTTCCTTGTAGCAGCTGTAACATACCTGCTGACAATGGAGTCAACTGCAAGCCTTTGGGATTGTGGTGAATTTATTGCTTCAGCATATAAGATGGAGGTTGGTCATCCACCGGGGGCTCCTGTATTCATGCTCATGGGCCGGTTCTTTACTCTCTTTGCCGGTAATGATGTCACAAGGGTTGCATTGATGGCCAACGCCCTGTCTGCACTTGCAAGTGCATTTACAATACTGTTTCTCTTCTGGTCGGTAACTCATCTTGCAAGGAGAATAATTCTGAAAGAGGCAGAGCACTTTACAACATCGAATATACTTGCGGTGATGGGAGCAGGCGCCGCTGGCGCACTTGCTTATACATTCTCAGATACTTTCTGGTTCTCGGCTGTTGAAGGTGAAGTATATGCTACATCCTCGCTTTTTACTGCAGCAGTATTTTGGGCATTACTCCGCTGGGAAGAGAGCTATGGGGAAGAACACGCCGACAAATGGCTTATCCTGATAGCATATCTTATGGGTCTTTCTCTGGGGGTGCATCTGTTAAACCTTCTTGTAATACCGGCAATAACATTTGTATACTATTTCAGAAAATATACCTTCTCGTGGAAAGGATTCGCAGTTTCACTGGTCGTATCGGTGGCCATACTTGTTCTGATAATGTACGGCATAATACCCGGAGTTCTTAATGTCTCATCACAATTTGAACTGTTCCTGATCAATACCATCGGCCTGCCTTTCCATACAGGCGTGCTGGTACATGTAATCCTTCTTGGCCTCTTTGTTATTATGGCTGTCAGGTTCTCAATGTTAAAGACTGGCAGGTTGAAGCTCACTCTGATCTCCATAGTTGCAGTATTGCTGTCAGGAATGTGGTTGTTATCAGAATCGGTAATTATAAACATTATTGCCCTGGGTGTATTGGGCCTTCTGGTATGGCTTGCTGCACAAAAAAGGCGCGATCTGCTCAATACGGCATTTACCTCGTTGTTGGTGATACTTATCGGCTATTCCTCTTTTGCGATAATACTAATCAGATCTTCCGCCAATCCTCCGATGGATGAAAACAACCCTGAGCACATCTTTAGTCTGATATACTATCTTAACCGTGAGCAGTATGGACAGAGACCCCTGCTTTATGGCCAGTATTACAACGCGCCGGTAACCGACTACAAGACAGAAGGAAAGCCTACATACAACAGGATTGGGAAGAGGTATGAAGTTACTCACAGGAGTATCGAAAGAGTCTATGATGATCGGTTTAAAACATTCTTTCCCAGGATGTGGAGTGATTCGCCCGACCATATTGAGAGGTATAAAGAGTGGGGCAGGGTGGAAGGTGTCCCGGTGCAGGTTACAGACCCTTCCACCGGAGAGCGCCGTGTTGAGCGAAGACCAAAGTTCAGTGAGAATCTCAGGTTTATGTTTTCATATCAGACAGGATTCATGTATTTCAGGTATTTCATGTGGAACTTTGCAGGCAGACAGAATGATACACAGAGTCATGGCGGCACCGTTAACGGAAACTGGATAACAGGTATTGACTTTCTTGATCGTATCAGAGTCGGAACCGTAAAAGGAATGCCTGATGAGATGAAAAACGACCCGTCACGTAATAAATACTATCTGCTTCCTCTATTACTCGGAATGTTTGGGTTGATATTTCAGTTAAACCGCGATGTGCGTAACTGGTGGATAGTTAGCTTGTTATTTATAATGACAGGCATCGCTATAATCATCTACCTGAATCAGTATCCTAACCAACCAAGAGAGAGGGATTATGCCTATGCCGGTTCCTTCTATGCATTCGCAATATGGATAGGGCTGGGCGTCCTGTTTATTTATGATTTCCTGATGAAGTTTATGAACAGAAGAACCGCCGCAATAATTGCGGTCACATTCTCTATGGCCGTACCGGTAATAATGGCAAAGGAGAACTGGGCAGATCATGACCGGTCAGGAAGGTACCTTACAACCGATGTGGCTTCAAATTATCTGAACAGTTGTGCACCCAACGCCGTAATTTTCACCAATGGTGATAACGACACCTTCCCTCTCTGGTATGTGCAGGAGGTGGAAGGTGTCAGAACTGATGTGCGGGTATGTAACCTGATGCTGCTCAATACAGACTGGTACATCGATCAGATGAAGATGAAGGTTTACGAATCTGACCCGTTGCCACTGACTCTTCCTGCAGAAAAGTATTATGAAGGTGTAAATAACCAGGTATATATAGTAGAAAGATACAAGGAACCTGCTGATGCCTCTGCAGTTATCGACTTCGTACGCAGCAATGACCCTGCATCGAAGATTAGAATCTCTCCAACTGAGGAGATTGATTATATACCTGCAAGAACGATAAGAATACCCGTTGACAGGGAGAAGGTAGTTGCCAATGGTACTGTAAGACCTGAAGATGCAGAGCTTGTAGTCCCTTACATAGAAATAAAGCTTACAGGAAATGCTATATTGAAAAGCCAGCTGATGGTTTTGGATATGCTGGCTCATAACGACTGGGAAAGACCGATATATTTTGTTTCAGGATACCATAATGATGCCCTTGGCCTTGAGGAGTATTTTCAGCTTGAAGGGATTGCTTTCAGACTCGTTCCAATTAAGTCACATAACAGGAACTGGCTCGATTACGGCAGAGTCGATACCGGAATTCTTTATGAAAACATGATGAACAGATTCAGATGGAGAGGAGCAAGCGATCCGGATGTATACCTCGATTATTTTCATAAGAGAACCCTCACCGTTATTAAGGCAAGATTGCATTATGCACGGCTTGCAGCAGAACTTGCTGCCGAAGGCAAAGCCGATAAGGCAGCTGAAGTGATAGACCGTTGTCTTAGTGAGCTTCCTTTCAGCAAATTGCCGTATGATATGTTTACCTCTGACCTGGTGGCAGCCTGTTTTGCTTCAGGCATTGATGAAAAGGCGCTCGAGATAGCTAAAGATGGTACAGATTATTTCTTCAGGCGGATAGAATACTATCTTGCTCAGTCTCCAGGGTTTATTTACTCTGCCGGGTATGAGATACAGATATCTATGCAGTATGTATCAAAGATTGTTGATGCACTTGTTGCAAACGGCCATGAGGAGACAGGAGGTGAAATCAATAAAAAGATGGAGGAGCTTTACGCTTCATTTATGATAATCCGCAGGTCTTACGGTGAGGGAGATTAAATCGAAAAATGATTGTTATTGTGCGTATTCCTTCCTTACAAGGTATTTTTCAATAAGGTTGAGAAGTCTTTCCGGGAACAATGGCTTCAGGACAAACTCATTGCAGCCCGCTACAAATGCTTCTCTCCTTATCTGGTCAGAACTGTAGGCTGTAACCATTATTACCGGTGTCTCCTTGTCTCTTTTCCTTAACAGCTTGATACAGTCAATACCGTTGATGTACGGAATAAGAAAATCCATGATGATAAAATCAACATTGAGGGCTTCCTGTGAAATCAGCTCATTGAAATCCCTTCCGTTTTTCAATATTGTGATCTCAGCTCCGGTACTTTTCAAAAGAGTCTCATAGTACTTTACAGAAGGGACATCATCGTCAATAATAATAATGTTCTTGTTACTGAGGTCCGACAGGGAAAAATTCAACATTGCTGATTTGCTGAGCTGGTTGTAATATTATGTAAAAATAGTAACTGGAATCGAGGTGAAGGTAGTTCTCGGGCGCAGTTTTCAACAAGTTATTAACATAAAAAATATTATGATGTATAAGCTCAATTTACTATTTTTGATATCAGTAGATAGTAAGCCTGTTTAAACCATCTGAAATGAAAAGAGTTATAAAAAATGCACGATTGACCTTGGTGGCAGTTGCATATCTTTTTGTGACAGTAACATCACTATCACAGGAAGGATTTAATAATTCCACCCGGGCCCTTTATATATTCGATATGGCCCGTTATATTGAATATGGTGACGGACTGGCAGATAAGGAGTTTTTCAGAATCGGGATTCTTGACAACAATGCAGCCCTATTCTGGGAGATGGGAAATCTCGCCCGCACACGTACCAAAATACAGGAGAAGCCGGTTGATATTGTGTATTTCAGGGAAGAGAGCAAGATAATCCCGACACAAATACTGTATGTAAATAAGAGTAGCGGGTTTGATCTCAGCAAAGTGAAGGAAATAATAGCGGGAAAACAGACAATGCTGATTACCGAAGGCTATGACTTCAATGAGTCTATGATCAATTTCATTGTTGTGGAGGGCAAGCCACGTTACCAGGTTCATGAAGACAAGATAATAGAAGCAGGGATGTCTGTAAACTCCAATTTCCTCTTCCAGGCAATAAAAACCAAGGAAGATTGGGAGAATCTGTTTGACCAGGCTATGGAAGAGATCGAGCTGCAAAAGCAGCAGATAAGGGAACAACAGTTAGTAATAGAATCACAGAAGGCCGAGATAGCAATGCAGAAAGCGCTGCTTGACAGTCTTGACAATGCGATAGAGGAAAAGGAGAGGGAGCTGTTAGAGAAGCAACAGCAGCTTGACAGGCAGATGGTACAGATCAACAGACAAGGGCGCGAGATAACTGTTCAGAGATCAACGATTGAGAATCAGCAAAAGGAAGTAGCCGGACAGCAGGAGGTGCTTGCAGCCCAAAGGGAAGAGATTGCCGTACAAATGGCAAAGCTTGACGAACAGATGTTACTTATAAATCAACAGGAGGAGAAGATAAGGATACAGCTTGCCACTCTTGAAAAGCAGAGGCTGATTCTGTGGTTTGTATCCTTAATGCTTATTCTGTTCATTTTTCTCGCCTATATTATTTATCGCAATTACCGTATCAAGAAGGAGGCAAATATTAAGCTTGAGGAGAAGAACCGGACGATCACCGCTCAAAAGAATGAAATTGAGAAGCAACGTGACATTGCAGCCATGCAGCGCGACCAGATTGCGTACCAGAAGAAGCATATAACCGACAGTATAGAATACGCGAAAAGAATACAGACAGCACTGCTTCCGTCACTTGAGCTTTTCAGTGATGATCTCGACCATTTTGTACTCTTCAAGCCTCTGGATATCGTGAGTGGTGATTTCTATTGGGTTAGCCGCCGTAATAATCTTCAGATGATAATTGCCGCTGACTGTACCGGTCATGGTGTTCCCGGTGCCTTTATGAGTATGCTGGGTGTCACAATGCTCAATGAAATAGTGCTGGCCAAGAATATTGTTATGCCAGACCAGATACTGAATAACCTCAGGGGTGAGATAATAGCTTCTCTTAAGCAATCTGAAGAGGATGACAAGGTGAAGGATGGAATGGATATGGCAATATGTGTTGTTGATTTCAGTACCTCCAGACTATACTATGCCGGAGCAAACAATCCGCTCTATCTGATACGGGGTAAGGAGCTTATCCACTACAGGCCCGATAAGATGCCCGTAGCAATACATTACCGTATGGGTGACTTTACTCTTCATACAATTGACTTAAAGAAAGGAGATTGTTTTTACATCTTTTCTGATGGGTATGCTGATCAGTTTGGAGGACCGGAGCAAAGAAAATTCATGTCAGCCCGTTTGAAAGAAGAACTGGTAAGAATTTCAGATATGCCCATGATTAAACAGGGAGAGGTGCTGAATAACCTTTTCCTTGAATGGCAGGGTGATAATCCTCAGGTAGATGATGTAACCCTTATAGGTGTGAGATACTGATTATCTGCACTCCCACTGTGTGGTTAGAGAACCTACAACGACAGGTGGCGTTGCCAGAATAATTGTAAGATCAGCTCCGCAATACTCAGTCTCGGATGTTTGATTAATAATATCGCCATCGTCGTAGGTAACCTGCTTGCAGAGTTTGCAGTTCTGGAAAAGACTCTCACACGAGGAAAGAGAAATTGCCATCAGAATAAAACCGGCTGCATATAGAACGATTCTCTTCATAATCAGGTATTGGGTATTTAGTTAAAATAAGGGTGTTATCTGCATTCCCATTTTGTTGTCTGCGATCCGTTTATAATCGGCTGCTTCGCCAGTATTTCGGCCAGTTGTTCATCGCAGTAAACCGACTCCGGATACTCCTGGAAAACCTCATTGTTGTTATAGATGACCATCTTACATGTCATGCAGTTTTGCAGCAGCAATTCACAAGAGTTGACTGAGACGGCAACAAGGATGAAAAAGATTGCATATGCCACTTTTCGTTTCATAGTCTGTAACTATTATATATCAAAGATAAGAAGCTTTTTCTTTACAAGCATCAGAGCCATAAATATTAATAAAGGAAATCCCTCTTCTTTCCGGGAAGAGGGATTTCTGCTCTGCAATAAGATTGAAATCTATTTTACTTTAATTTCCATTCTTTTGTTATCTGTGCCACCGTTTTTTGACCAGAGATCAAATTCCATCCAGCCCGAATTTCCTGTCATTGATACAAGATAAGTATAAGAGAGTTTCTCCTGTCCTCTGAGACGGAACTGCAGCTCCTTGCTGCTGGTCATTCGCGCCTGTGAGTCTCCGGTTCCACCACGCATTGCTGCTGCCTGCGCACCTCCCCTGGCGCCACCTCGTCCCGAAGTACCAACAGGCATAACCGAGATGTTATTGCTTGTCTTCATCGTAAGCTTGTCCTGTACTGCCCTGCCAAGCTGAACAGACATGTCGGAGGCGGTAGGATACACCTTATCGTTTGCGACGGTAACGGTTACCTTGTAGACATCGGCATTGACAGGCTCAACTTCGACATTGTCTATCTTAACCACCGGGAACTGGTTGACACAATAGAGTACGAAAAGGGCATTTTTTTCTGCTTCATGCTCTATATACCTTGAAGGGGGTGTGCGTCCGATATGTTTGCGTGCCGTTCCTCCCATCCAGATGGGTCCAAAGTCGGGGTGATCGAACTGGTAGGGAACCAGCCATCCGGCCTCGGTCAGATCAAGCTCAAGCCATTTCTGGAACTCTTCATCGCTCACTCTGTTGTCATTATTAATGTCGGCAAAAGGTGAAGGTGAACCCCATAACTCCATCAGGTAACTGTAAGCACCCAGCATGTAATAGGCAGCTGCATGGGCCTGCCCTGACAATCCTCCAATTACCGGATTGTAATTCTTGAGAATATAGGCTCCTTCCGAAACAATTTTGGTTTGTACATCCATGTCGTGGCGGTACTCGGGTGCCACCTGCCTGGTGTAAAGCTGTGCATACTGATTGGTTCTGCGCATCTCAGCCAGCCTTGAGGCAACTGTCTCACTGTACTGTGCCTGTGCATCTGCTGACGTGCGGATTGCCGGTGGTGCCTGAAACATTATCAGGCGACCGGTATTATGGTAATGAAATGAGGCGAAAATGTTAGGATGCTTCATCTGGAACTCAAAGACATTTCTGGTCTCAGGCTCTGAAAGAGGATAATATTCACCGTCACGCTGGTTCCAGCCATAGGGGAAGTTACGGTTGGGGTCAGGGCCGCCTAAATCATCTTCATTCAACCTTCCGTCACCATCGTTATCATATCCTTCGGCTCCTATGCGGGTGAATCTGAGTCCCACATAGCTGTCATCATCTACCCTGATAAACCTCCTCTTATCTGCCGACAGCCTGAAGTCACCCTTCGGATCTTCACGGTACATAACTGTAAGTTCACCATCACCGTCAACATCTTCGGTAAGATCTTCATCGAATAAACCATCTCTGTCATTGTCTTCGGGCCTGTAGGGCTCCCTTGGGTTGTTCTCTGTATTTGGGAATGCAACGTAACCTTCATTGCCATCAACATTAAGACCGGGCAATATGTAAAATGTATATCTGTTGACTAGGTTATGAATGAAGGGATCATAATCATATCTTGTGAGCAGGTACCATGCCAGGTAGAGCGAACAGGTAATTCCGTTTACCTCATTTCCATGAATGGCTCCGTCAACCCACATGGCTGGTTTGTCGCCGTGCTGTCCGGTTACCTTGCTGGTAATGGTCAGAAGGAACTGGTCACGACCCATCCGGCTTTTGCCTATGCTTTGTATGTCGGTTAACTGAGGATACTGCTTCTGAAGGTCATGCATTATCTTTGTCCATTCGGCATAGTTGTAATACCTCTTCCATGAAATGGGGAAGTCAAGATCTCCCTTATAGCCTCCCATATTCAATTGCAGATTCTTCTGGGCTCTGGCCGGCTGCGGCAGTAGAATAATCAATGCGATCAGTGCTGCTGCAGCGAATGTAAATTGTCTCTTTAAAGTTTTCATGTCGGTTCCTCCCTAGTTTACTTTTAATTCCCTGACCACCGTTCCGCCTTTCTGGGAAGAGACAACGATCTTCAGTGGTACATCTCCCTTAACACCAATCAGCCACTTCACTTCACGACTGTTATTTCCTCCACGGATTATTCCGGGCACTGAAGCTGTTCCTCCAAGTACTCCGATATTCTGCCAGACAGACCCTTCTATGAATTCGACTTTATCACTGTCGGTGATCAGCCAAACCACATCTTCCCTTAGATTTGGCAATGATGTTGCACGGGCAAGTTGTGTAGGCAGACTGCCTGTATTCTCAATGGTTGCGGTGACTTCAACCAGCCGGTAACGGCCTGAACCCTTACCTTTATTAACGGTAAAGATGTTTCCGTCGGATGTTATGGTCGCTTCGGCTGTGTTACCCGAATGAACAACTTTTGCTGAGGCTGCGGCAATTTTTATCTCGGGGAGCAATTCTGCCCTGAACTTCTCAAACTGCCAGTGCTTTTCACATACATTCAGAAGGGGTTCTCCCGGAAAAGCATTATTGGAGGCATATATGGTTCTCCATCCTCCCATCTCTCCATCACCATGCTCGGGATGCCTGGCTTTCTTCCAGTTGACAAATAACCTTCCGCTATACTTTTCGTCCTGATATTTCAACAGGGCACGCTGAAGTGCCAACTGTCCGTTGGACCCTTCAGGAATCACCAACCCTGGTATGTCCTTTGAGGCATTCCATAGCTCTGTTGTAACCGCATACATACCAAGCTGAGCGTAAAGCCAGTCAGAGTCCATACCGTAGCCGTAACGCCTGTCGGCATTCTCATTATAGCTTACGCGCCAGTACCGTGGAAGTTCATAACCACGAAGCTGAGCGTACTTATTGGCGCCCTTTTCCTTTAGATCTTCACGGAGCTGGTCTATTTTTTCAGGGTGAAGCCACGCTTCCGGAACCTCTTCTCCGAGAATTTCGAGGTATTTTTTGCCCATTATGAAGTCAAAATAGGCTACATCAGTTTCATTCATGGTTGTATGTGGTGCCGTTCCCATGGCCCGGTATGTAAAACCACCTGATGTGTGAAAAGACTGTGCATTAAGAATATTCCTGTGGTTCATGAAAAACTCAACCCTTGCATGTACTTCGGAAGCTGATGTCGGATAAAAACCTGTACCTCCGGGTTTCCCGTCTTCAGTCCACCAGCCCTCCGGGTAGTTCCTGTTCATATCAATGCCGTCTGATCTCTCCTGTGCTTTCCTGATGTTTCCGGCATCATCAAAATAGGTGGTTACAACCTTGTAACGTTCTTTTGAAGTCGTTTCATCAGCTCTGAGCCGAACCATAAGACGGGGATCAATGTCATCAATCACATATTCTCCTTCAGGATGCTTGTATCTGAACTGAGGAATCAGGCCATCCGGCACCGGTTTTCCTTCAAGGTCAGAGGTACGGTACATTGAATTTGCCCGCTGTGGTATGCCCATTTCAACACTATTGTAGACACCATCAGGATTGTCAATCGGGCAGATGTAGAAGGAAACCCTGTCAACCAGTCTGGTTATTGATGGATCATCTCCGTAACCTGACACAAGCTTGTCAATTATGTAAAGACATACCTCGGTGCCCGTATATTCATTACCATGCGTGGCCCCGCTCATAAAATGTCCGGGCTTGCCCAGATGCGATTTCATGGTAGGTACGTTCCGGATATTCTCCTTACGCATGTTTTTAAGGTTAACATGCTTGTCAATGGTGGTGCCGGTTTTCATGTTTGAAATAACCAGTACATAAATAGGGCGGCCCAGTGCACTGGTTCCGATCTGCATCAGCTCGGTTATGTCGGGGTAAGCCGCCGCCACCTTTTTGAGGTAGTCAACGGTTCCTGTATAACCATGGTATTTATCGAAGGTAATCGGAACCTTCTGCCTTGCAGATGATTGGAGTGATGGCAGCAGTACCATCATCATCGCCAGGACATTGATCAAAAGTCTCTTTCTGTAATTCATATCCATCATGGTGTAAGGTTTAAAAAACAGCTCATATTAAGAAATTTATAGCAAACTAAGTTGCCACAGGGTATGTTATGCATTGAATTTAACAATTTTTAGCATAAGCCGGAATGCGATGCAGCAATACCCGGGAGCAGACAGTCTTTGTCATATAGAACTTAAATGTATAACTTGCAAAAAAAATAGTACCATGAAAGAAAACCGAATGAAAAAGCATGTAACTGCTGTTGCTGCCATCAGGATAGCACTGCATTCCCTGGGTCTGATAGGAATAATAATTGCCAGCCTTGCAGTAAGGTTCGCCTTCGATTTTGTTCCTGTTGAGGAGATGCCGGAATTGGTAATGCCATTTGTCCAGGGCCTCGTCTTTTTTATCTTCCTTGTTGTTGCACTGATCTCAATACTGGGGATTATCGGAGCTGTAGGCCTCCTGGCAAACAAGGGGTGGGCAAGGATACTTTCAATTGTTGTAGCAGCCGTTTGCTGCCTCAATATCCCGATAGGAACACTGGCCGGCGTTTATACTATATGGGTCCTTTTGCAGGATGAGACCATAGAAATGTTCAAAAAGCAAGCTGAAGTATAGGCTCCAGCCTGTCTGATACTTTGTCAGCCTTGCGCACGGACCGTAACTTAATCTCACCAATATAGTCATCATAGATCATCAGCCGGCGTTTTCTGCCGGCCGGGCCACGCACGTGATTATATACAAACCAGGGCTTTCCTGCGCGCCATACTGGTTTTCCGGTGTCGTCAATATTAATCGTGACCGGCAGAACCATACCCAGACGATGAGCAGGAGAATACATTGCAGTGGTGAAGTTTCCAAGCGAATAGGCAATCAAAGTTCTGTGAGGCGATGCCTCTGATCCGGATTTATCAGGCCAGCTCTCCCATATCTCTGCCGGCTGTATAACATGCGGGTGACTTCCGATAATCATATCTGCCCCGGCTTCAGCGAGCTTCCGGGCCAGCCGTACAATGACAGGGTCGGGGTATAATTCATATTCATAACCCCAGTGCATAAATAGCACCTTAAGGTCAACCGAGTCTGCCTCCATTTTATTCAGTATCGTAACAATTTCTGTTATGCCGGCATCATTCTCACTGTAAGGAGCTATCCCTGAGATTATATTCATTTTAAGCATCCCCTGCTCAATGAGATCCGGGTTGTTCATACCCCATCCGGCAGCATAGAATCCAATTCGCAGTCCGTTGCTCTCAGCTATGACATACGACTGCATGGTGTCATTCGGAAGGGATGCTCCGGTCGCATATATGCCTTCATTCTGCAGGAACCCATGGGTTCCCGAAAGACCTTCAGCACCCATGTCGAATGCGTGATTGTTGGCAAGTGACAGAGCCGTAAAGATATTGCTGCCGTTGCTTTTCCTGAACGACCTGATGAGTCCCGGCGCTGAGTTATACCGTACATAGTCAGGCAGAAAAGATGGCACCCCGGAGAGGGTGTCAACAGGTGTTTCGAGGTTGCCGAAAACCATGTCATATCCAGCCAGTCTGCTTGTCAGTCGACTGTCTGCGAATGAGTTCCATCCGTTACGTATCCACATAATATCTCCTACGAAGGCAATGGTGGCGACCTCTCTGCCAGTAAGGTCTGAACTGCTATTGCTTTTGAGCAATTCAGACTGACGGGCAAAGTGTGTCTTAAGGCTGTCAGAAGCACACCAGTTGAGGCTGAAGTATTTTCTGAGATATTTGACTGATGACGGAAGGGCTTCTCCGAGACTTAGTCCTTCAGCCCTGAAACTGATGCAACGACCCTTCTCCTTCGGCATCATCATTGATGCGCAGGATGACACCAGAATTGCTGAAGCAAGAAGTATGGGAAAGACAGTTTTACTTTTCATTACTACGAATGATATTTTTTTCATACGGTTTAAAGCAAACAAAAATAATCAAACGCCACTATTTCTCAGCGGCCGTAAAAAATCTGTTAAATTTGCTGGCTAATAGTGTTCGTCATGAGTGAAGACAACAAAATCATCTTTTCGATGTACAGGGTCAGCAAGACCTATCCGCCTCATAAGCAGGTTTTGAAGGATATCTCCCTCTCTTTTTTCCTTGGTGCCAAGATTGGCATTATCGGACTTAACGGATCGGGGAAGTCAACCCTCCTGAAGATTATTTCAGGAGAGGAGAAGGCCTATCAGGGCGAGGTTGCCTTTAGCGCAGGCTATACAACCGGGATACTTCACCAGGAGCCGCTTATGGATGAGACCCGTACGGTTCGCGAAGTAGTGGAAGAGGGCGTGCAGGAGATTGCTTCCGTTATGAAGGAGTACGAGGAGATAAACAACAGGTTCGGCGATCCTGAAGTTTATGAGAATCCTGATAAAATGCAGGAGCTTATGGACAGGCAGGCTACGCTGCAGGAGCAGATCGATTTTCACGACGGATGGAATCTCGAGAATAAACTTGAGAGGGCAATGGATGCGTTGAGGTGTCCTGAAGGAGAGACTCCCGTTAATGTTCTTTCGGGAGGAGAAAAGCGCAGGGTGGCACTGTGCCGTCTTCTGCTGAGGCAGCCTGACGTGTTGCTCCTTGATGAACCTACCAACCATCTTGACGCCGAGTCGGTGCACTGGCTTGAAACTCATCTGCAGCAGTACAAGGGAACGGTAATATGCGTTACACATGACAGGTATTTTCTTGATAATGTAGCCGGCTGGATACTTGAACTGGACAGGGGAGAGGGTATTCCATGGAAGGGGAACTACTCATCATGGCTCGAACAGAAAGCCCGCAGACTGGAGATGGAGGAGAAAGGTAACGTTAAAAGACGCAAGACCCTCGAGCGCGAACTGGAATGGGTGAGGATGGCCCCGAAGGCCAGACATGCCAAGTCGAAAGCCCGCCTCGGCGCCTATGAGAGCCTTATGAATCAGGATGTCAGGCAGAAGGAGGAGAAGCTTGAACTGGTAATTCCCAACGGCCCGCGCCTGGGAGACAAGGTTATAAAAGCTGATAAAGTGTCAAAGGCTTTTGGAGAGAAACTGTTGTTTGAAAACCTCTCATTTGAACTCCCTCCGAACGGCATTGTCGGGGTTATCGGCCCGAATGGCGCCGGAAAGACAACCCTCTTCCGTATGATAATGGGAATGGAGAAATGCGACTCCGGAACGTTCATTCTTGGAGAGACGGTAGTCGCGGGTTATGTCGATCAGTCACATTCGGCAATTGATCCTGATAAAACAGTTTATCAGGTTATTTCGGGTGGTTACGATGAGGTTGTTCTCGGAAACAGACCGGTGAATGCCAGGGCATATGCTGCAAGGTTTAACTTTACAGGCGCTGATCAGGAGAAGAAATGCGCTGTTTTATCAGGTGGTGAACGAAACAGACTTCATTTAGCCCTTACGGTTAAATCAGGAGCCAATGTTCTTCTTCTTGACGAACCTACCAACGATATCGACGTAAATACACTGCGTGCACTTGAAGAAGGTCTTGAGAATTTTGCCGGATGTGCTGTAATTATCTCACACGACAGATGGTTCCTTGACAGGGTGGCAACACACATAATGGCATTTGAAGGTGATTCAAAAGTGGTCTGGTTTGAAGGATCTTATTCTGAATATGAAGATAATTATATGAAAAGGACTAATGCTGAGGGTCCTACACGCATAAAATACAGAAAACTGGTTAAATAGGTAAGTAGAAAGGTACCAGGTGCCAGGTATCAGGTATCAGGTATCAGGTATCAGGTATCAGGTATCAGGTGCCAGGGTTAAAAAAAGGAGTGTTATTTTATGGAAAATTATGACTTTGATTTTTCAGCAGGCGATCGGCGCAGGGCCTGGAATTATCTTATCGATAAACTTGAACGTCATTACAGTGATCCCTCACAGGTGAGGGTAGCGCCACCCCTCGACCCAGAGGTTGTCCGCGACTATTGTGCTGTTGATTTTAATACTCCAGTGCCGCCGAACGATGCCATAGACTATGTTACAGCCGGCCTCGATCAGTTTATTGTTCACACTTCACACCCCGGTTATTATGGCCTTTTCAATCCACGTCCGGCATTTGCCGGAATAATTGCAGATGCCATAACCGCCGTCTATAATCCTCAGTTGGCAGCCTGGTCGCACTCTCCGTTTGCTGTCGAGGCTGAGAATCATGTTATCAGGGAGTTTGGGCGCAAATTCGGATATAAGCCTGATTCAATTGACGGCACTTTTACCAATGCCGGTGCCGAGGCAAACCACACTGCTCTTCTGATGGCCCTGACACGATTTGTTCCCGGTTTTGCTGAGGAGGGACTTTCGGGGTCTGACAGCAGGCCTGTCATCTATGTGTCGCAAGAGAGCCACCACTCTTTTGTAAAGGCAGCAGGACTCTCAGGCATGGGTCGCCGAAGTGTGCGGAATATTCCGACGCTGAAATCATATGCAATGGATGTAGCTGCTTTGCGAAAGCAGGTCAAAGACGATATCGCAGCCGGGTTTTTGCCGGTAATGGTTGTCTCGACTCTTGGTACAACGGGCATGGGGGCTATAGACCCTGTTAAAGAGATAGATAGTGTGGCCCGTGAATATAATATGTGGCATCATGCTGATGCTGCCTGGGGCGGTGCAGTTGCTCTCTCTTCCAGATACCGCCATCTTGTCGATGGAATTGACCTTGCCGACTCTATAACATTTGATGCGCATAAATGGATGTCTGTCCCAATGGCTGCCGGTATGATTATAACACGTCACCCCGGCGCGCTGCTGGAGACATTCAGAATTACGGCTGACTATATGCCCAGAGAGGGTAAAGAGTTTGAGATCATCGATCCCTTTACTCACTCCATTCAGTGGTCGAGGCGTTTTACCGGACTGAAACTGTTTATGGCTATGCTCATATATTCCTGGGATGGCTACGAAAGGGTTATTAACCGTCAGTTTGAAACAGGTGATTTGCTGCGGAATAAACTTAAGGATGAAGGGTGGAATATATACAACAGCACTAAACTGCCGATAGTTAACTTCGGACTTTCAGACCTGGAAGACAATCAGGAAAAGATGACACGTTTCTGCCGCAGGGTCACCGACAGCGGGAAAGTGTGGATATCGGTTTACAGTACAGGAGGCATAAACACCCTGAGAGCCTGTATAACAAACTATAATACAACAGAAAAAGACCTGAATATTCTACTGCAGACACTGAGTAAGGAAAGGTGAAGCGGTATCCGGTGAACGGTAGACGGTAAACGATGCCCTGCGAACTGGGCTCCCGACCTTCGGTGCAGGACTCCGCTTCGCTCCGCCTGATCCCTGAGTCCCGCACTCATAAAACCTCTCTACAGCAAGGAGTTAGCCTTTGTAAATCTTAAATCGTAAATCTTAAATCGTAAATCTTATATCCCTTTAGAGTTATTTCCCTGTCATATTCATTGTTGCCACATACCAGTTGGCATCAGGAACCAGTACAGGATTCACGTTACCTGTGTCCAGGGTAGTCCAGCGCGACGATGGCGTCAGCAGATGAGTGGTACCTGATATAGTAACCCTCAGCGGCATATTGAAGCGCGGCACGCAGTTCGTCCAGCGATATGTCAGCTCTTTCCCTTTGACATAATATTCCAGCACCGGTATTCTGACGTCGCGAAGGTATTGATCGAAAAAAGGCTTTAGGTCGAGTCCGGTTTTTTCGGACATATACTCCTCTATTTGTGCGCCTGACACTGTCTGGTGCCAGAAATCCCTGTTCATTGAGCGCAGCAGATCTCTCCACTTTTCATCATCATTAATCCACTGTCTGAGAGTATGAAGCATATTGCCCCCTTTTGGATACATGTCGCCGGAACCGGCATAATTTACATCATATAAACCTACAATCGGTCTGTCATTCCTGATGCTGCGGCGTGTTCCCAGAACATACTCGCTTCCGGCCTTTTTGCCGTAGTGGTATTCTACAAAAAGGTTTTCTGAATAGTTAATAAAACTTTCATGTATCCACATATCTGCAATGTCAATGTATGTAATATTGTTTGCAAACCATTCGTGCCCCGATTCGTGGATTATGATGAAATCGAAAAGGTCGCCCCAGCCGGTTCCGCTCTGATCGCGTCCGCCATATCCGTTACGGTATCCGTTGCCGTAGGTTACCGAGCTCTGGTGTTCCATGCCGGGGTAGGGTACATCTACCAACTTGTAACTGTCTTCATAAAACGGGTACGGACCGAACCAGTGTTCAAAGGCTTCAAGCATCAGGTGGGCCTGTTTGAAATGGACCTTTGCCTTCTCGAGATTGTAGGGCAGGACCCAGTATTCGCAGTCGAGCGAACCCAGTTCACCCTGATAGATATCTGAAAAACTTACATAATTACCGATGTTGATATTGACACAGTAGTTGCTGATGGGATTTGAGACAAACCAGTGCCATGTCTTGGTGTTGTTGCTTTCCCGATCAACTTTCCTTAGTCGTCCGTTGGAGACGTTGACGAGATTTGCGGGCACATTGACGCTGATAAGCATACTGTCTGGCTCGTCATACATATGGTCTTTGCACGGCCACCAAAGGCTCGCACCATCACCCTGACAGGTGGAGACTATGAAGTGGTTGCCGTCGTCGTCTTTGTCCCATGATATACCTCCTGACCACGGTGGTCGGGGAGCAACCTTTGGTTTACCTCCATAGTGTAGAACAATGTTCTTTATTGCATCCTTGGGTTGTGGATCAGGAAGTGTAATAAAATGAGCATTGCCATCCTTCTTTATGATCAGGTCTGTGCCATTCTGAACGGCCCTGGTCAGAACCAGAGGCTCCTGAAGATCTATCTGCATTACCGCTGCGGGTTGCAATACCTTGTAGTGGACAGTATTGGTTCCTTCGATAGTCTGATTATCAGGATCAACGACTATGTCGAGATGATAGTATGTAAGATCCCACCACGCCCTTTCAGGAGTTATAGAACCACGCAGAGTGTCTTGTCTTGTAAAGATGCGCTGCGACTGCGCCTTAACTGCCGGGTATATTGTACACAGCAGTGTGAAAAGCAGAATGGTTTTTTTCATGCCTCAGGTAAGTTGCGGAGGGTGAGGTCATTACATATCACCCTTGCCTGTTTATCGCAATAAAAATACCAAATAGATCAATTGGGAACCCTATTTTCGTTACAATTCCATCTATTTACTATGACCTGTAGCAGCATCAGAATGCCTTCATTTCTGACTTTCAGGGAGCTCAATTATCAATCTCCTGCTGTAAGGGTCGATGGTGAAGATGAAATTCCGGAAGAAATCCGGACCGATATCACCGGCCGCACCAAGCCCTGTATATTTGTTGCCAAGTACAAAATTAGGAACATGACCAGATTTGACATCATAAGTTATATCTCCTACCTCAAGAGTGAAGTCAGCCATTGTGACCGGATAATCTGCCCCTCTCCAGACTACCGAGCCCTGATATGGCTCAACGCCAAGCAGGGGTGCTGATATACTGTTCAGGTTAACGTCACGGGAACCGGTTTCAATCATCATAAGGACCTCCTGGTTGTTTACCTTGCATGGTACGTAGATCCAGCCGTTTCGCACAATGTAGTCAACGCAGGTGTAAGAATTATTGTTCTTAAGGTATGTATCCAAAGCAGTGCTGTCACGCAGCCATGCCTTTTTGTTCAGGGGATCAATAGTAATGGCACACGGTCCAAGTGAAAATGGAGAAAAACACCCGTCGGCTTTGCTGAAGGAACTATCAAAATAGCCTGTAACAACATTATTTATCGACGGATTGCTGAAGTGAACTGTCTTATAGTGAATGTCAGCAGGTTTTTCCATGTAATTATACCATATTCCATCAGTTATGGAAAGAAGATCCTGTCCCTCAAGAGAGGCTCCCACTGAATCGTTATGTATAGTGAAGAGATTACTTCCTGAACCGGTATCGAGTTCCATTTTTATTCTTTTGCCTGTTTTATCATACATAAAAAACCCCATACCTGGCCCGCAGTCTGCATATTCCAACTCTATCTCACCACTTATACCTGATGGCCTGGGAAGTGTAGTAAGCAACTCCAGCAATGGACGGTCTTTTAATTGATAAGATGATATTGCCATTGAATTAAGGGTATCAAGATACGCCAGACTCAGGGCTATATCAGTATCCCGGGCATAACCATACAATGCAATCCATGGAAGGGGTTTCACAATAATGTCTTTTGAAAGTTTGCCTGCCTCCCACGCTCTTCCTTCAATACCATTTCTATCCAGATCAAGCAGCCATTCAAGATATTTCAACTCGCCATTTCCGGGGTATGATGATAATCCATCAGCAAGCATATCAGATGCTTCACTTTTGCCTATAAGAATCGCCTCCTTTATTCGTAAAACAGTACACTCCTCTGTAGAGCTCAACTGTTCAAGACTGCTCAAATACTTTTTATAGGTCTGACTCCCACTTAGCAATAATATCTCAGCCTTAATGTAGGTAGCTTCAACAGAATGAGGTTCTGACAACAGGGCAGTGTCAAGGTGCGACAAGGCAGCGTTAAGTCTGAAGGCTGCGGCTTCACTGCGGGCTTTTTCCAGGTGACTTCTCTGCGCCAGAATCTTAAAAGAACTGGTAACTAAACTGATAAGGACAAAAAGAACGATGAATGTTAATTTTTTTTTCATTTCAAGGTGTTTAAGGTTAATAAAAGAATTCGTCGCAAAGACGGAAAAAGACCGGAAATGCTTCAGATTTTGTGTGAATAACCAAACTTTAACACCATATTAACATAAAATGGACAGACAATTTGGAAAATCTAAATATAAATGTATATATTACACTTCTAAAAATGATGATAACCAATAAACAGTTATATTATGAAAATGTCGTTGAATAAGAGGTCTTTATGGATTTTATTTGCAGTGGCACTTTTGATGCCAGGCAATGCTTATAGTCAGAACAGGTGGCAGGTTCTTGCTGCCGAAGAGGGTACAATTGGTCTTGAGAGTGGTTTTATTGAGACAGAGACGGCCGGTTTCAACCTGAAAATAATAAGGGAATCGCAGTTGCTTACTGCCTTGCAGCCAAAGGGAGAGGATGGCTTTGATTTTACACCGTCTGACAGGCTTGAATCAAGGAAGAGTAACAGGTTGTATCATCTGGGAGACCTTAATCTCAGGGTCAGGGCTGTGGATACCCAGGAGTGGATGCGCTTTTCATCTGCCCTCGATCGGGCTCCTGTGAAGGCCATACCTTCGGCAGGTGGCAACGTGATAGCGGCGGCTGATATAACATCGACTTTTGCAGATGGAATACCTCTGAAGATTGAGCGCTACTGGGAGAATCAAAACGGTGATCTGGTTCTCAGGTTCAGAATTATAAACAATTCTTCGTTTCCGGTAGAGATTGGTTCCCTTGGAATGCCTTTAATATTTAATAATATTCTCGATGGGAAGAATCTTGAACAGGCACATGCCATATGCTCATTTTACGACCCCTATATCGGGCAGGATGCAGGTTACCTGCAGGTGGCAAGGTTGCATGGTCTTGGCCAGGTTCTTCTGGTTCTGCCTTACGGAGACACTCCGTTTGAAGCATACAATCCGTTGCTTGACGATCGCACACCAAGGGGAATAACATTTGAGGGATTCTATGAGTGGATGGCCCACAGCAGGGCTCATGCAGCTGAAGACTGGTCGGTTGCCGAACCATGGAATCATCCTACTATGACCAGACTTAATCCGGGTGAGTCACGCGATTATGGTTTGAAGTTCGTCCTTGCACCGTCACTGCGTGATATTGAATCTACTCTGTTGAAACACAGCCGACCGGTTGCGATAGGTGTACCAGGCTATGTCGTGCCGATGGACGTTGATGCCAGACTTTTCCTCAAACACGGAAGTGAGATTAAGTCGCTTGATGTGCATCCGGGAGGAGCTCTCGACATCACTGCAGGTCCGACCACTGCAAACGGATGGAAAACATATATGGTAAACGGCAAAGAGTGGGGCCGTGCAAGGCTCACAGTAACGTATGCCGACGGACTAAGGCAGTCAATAAATTATAATGTAATCAAGCCGGAGGAGCAGGTTGTGAATGATATGGGCAGGTTCTACACCAACGAACAGTGGTATGAGAATCCTGATGATCCCTTCAAACGCCATTTGTCAGTAATAAGCTACGACTACGGGCGCATGCAGCAGGTTACTGAAGACAGCAGGGCGTGGGTAGCCGGTTTGAGTGATGAGGGTGGCGCAGGCTCATGGCTGGGCGCCATGATGAAACAGCTGATTCAGCCTGACGCAGAAGAGATGAAGAAGATGCAGGCCTTTGTACACAACACTCTCTGGGGTGGTATACAGTACAGTGAAGGTGACAGGAAGTATGGTGTCAGGAAAAGTCTCTTTTATTATGATCCTGATAATATGCCCGAAGGTACATACAGTCCGGATATTAACTACGGAGGATGGTCGGCATGGAACAAGAAGGAGGCTGAATCGACAGGCCGTTCCTATAATTATCCGCACGTCGCTGCTGCCTGGTGGGTAATGTACCAGCTTGAGCGGAACCACAACGGCTTTGTAACGGGAGCCAGTTGGGAATGGTATCTTGAACAGGCGTTCCATACCTCAGTAGCGATGGTTCAGCAGGCTCCCTATTACGCGCAGTTCGGTCAGATGGAAGGAACCATTTTCTTCCTTATTCTTCTTGACCTGCAGCGCGAGGGTATGACTGAAATGGCGGTTAAGCTCGAAGAGGTTATGAAAAAGCGTGCCGATGTATGGTATGCTCTTAAATACCCGTTCGGAAGTGAAATGCCGTGGGATTCAACCGGACAGGAAGAGGTGTACATGTGGTCGAAGTACTTCGGTTATGATGAAAAGGCTGATGTAACCCTAAACGCGATTCTTGCCTACATGCCTACAGTGCCTCACTGGGGGTACAACGGCAGCGCACGCAGGTACTGGGATTTCCAGTATGCGGGAAAACTGAGGCGGATAGAGCGTCAGCTGCATCACTATGGCTCAGCCCTGAATTCCATTCCTGTTCTTACCGAATTCAGGGACAACCCTGACGATTTCTACCTCCTCAGGGTTGGTCATGCAGGTATGATGGGAGCTCTCTCGAACATAACACCTGAAGGTTTTGGTCCTTCAGCATTCCATGCATATCCTAATACACTAAGAATAGACCATCTTACAGGTGACTATGGCCCGGGGTTCTTTGGCTATGTTGTCAACTCAGGAACATACCTGACACAGCACAAAGAGTTTGGCTGGCTTTCATTCGGAGGGAACACGGATATCTCATCAAAACTTATAACGGTCAGACCAACAACAGCGGCCCGCACAAGGATATATCTTGCACCCATGGGCCTCTGGCTGACGCTCGACGCCGGAAAGTTTGAAAGCGTATCGCTGAACCCAAAAAATGGCCAGGTAATCGTAAGACTTGATCCGGCGACGGTAAATACTAAACAGGCTCGCATCAGGATTGAACAACCTGCCCGACCATCAGGAGCGGGTGTGTACGGGGCTCCATCAAACCTTGTTGAGGAGAGAGGCGCCTTTACGCTTAATCTTGGCTCAGGGATAACAGAACTTGTTCTGAAACCAGGGAAGTAATAGTGTAATATAGCAGCTCCTGACGATTTTGCAGGATTCAGACAGGGGTGTAGTATTCAAAAACTAAGTAACGGGAAGCTGACAGGTGTAAGTAATGGCATCTGACAGCTTCCCGTACATTTTCTGACCATAAACGTGATTATAATTATTAACAATCATAAAAGATTATTTGTGTTTTTTTCTGAATAAGTTAGTTTTGCGAATTGCAGTGAGGATGATACCATAACCACCCTGCAAAACCTGATATCTGTAAAATTTTAACCTTCTACCAGTAATCATGAGAAAAGAAAAAACTTTAGGAATCCTTAAGCTTGTAACTGCTTTTGCCATATTGATACAGGTATCCTCCTGTACCCAGCCACAGCCACCTGTCGTCAAAACCCTTGAGGTGACCAACATAGAAGGCAATCAAGCCCGGAGCGGCGGACAAATTATTGCCGACGGTGATGCTCAGATAGTTTCAAAGGGGATTTGCTGGGGCACAGATATGTTCGTAGATACCAGTAATTTCAAAACTACTCTCGGCCCCGGGGCAGAGGATTTCATAGGCATAATGACCAATCTTGAGTATAATACAACATATTTCGTTGCAGCATATGCCATAAATGAGGCTGGAATTTCATACGGAGAAACACTGCCCTTCCAGTCAGCAGCAATGATACCAACAGTAGTTACTTCGGATTACAGAGAACTCACATCCACTTCAGTATTTGTCTGGGGAGAAATAACCGCTGACGGGGGTGTGGATATAACTGAAAGAGGTATTTGCTGGGGTACGTCTCCTGAACCTGATATAAGCGGAAACAAAATATTTGAAACTCTTGGAAACCCCCAGTTTGGATTTACAATAACCGGACTACAGCCAGGTACTGATTATTACGTAAGGGCGTATGCCACTAACAGGTCCGGAACAGGCTACGGGGAACAGTTAAGCTTTCGTACCCCACTGTACAGTATCGGCCAGACATATGGAGGAGGAATTATTTTCTATCTCGATCAAACCGGTGAGCATGGTCTCATTGCGGCTCCTGCCGACCAAAGTAGCGGTGCCGAATGGGGTTGCGCAGGCACTTCAGTGTCAACATCGGCAGCAGTGGGTACCGGTAACCAAAACACCATCAACATACTCTCTGCATGCCCGACACCCGGTATAGCGGCACGACTGTGTGATGAACTCGATTTGAATGGTTATCAGGACTGGTATCTGCCTTCGATTGATGAACTGACATTGATGTATTCCAATTTGCATAAAAAGGGCATCGGTAATTTCAATGCAGATAAAGAATACTGGAGTTCAACACAGCATCCCACACCAAATCTGGGTTACATTTACCATTTTCGGTGGGAGTACGCCGGGGGCATAATTAAGTCAGGAGATTCTATGTCTCTTGTCAATGTAAGAGCCATTAGGGCATTCTGATCCTTAAAAAACGGTTATATAAAGCCGGTAGGATTTAAACTGAGACCTTCTGACTTTCGTTAAGATCCGATATGAATCCGGTCAGAATATCAGCCACCTCAGCACTGTGTGAACGCTTGTTGGTTTCTACATCAAAATAGCTGCTGCCAGGAAGGGCCTGAGCTATGTTTGAGGCCTCATCGTGGCTGTGAAACCTGTCATGAGAGACACCGATTACCAATACCGGCACATCAACAGTGCCGAGATCATCCCATATCTCATACGACGATACATCAACAACCGTCCGGGCAAGCTTTTTCGGATCGGCCTGGTCGAGTATGCGGGCGTTGATCTCATACATCTCGTAGTCTCCCTCCTCATTAATGTGGAACTTTTTCATATACCACTTCAGGAAGGGCTTCAAAACAGGATAAAGCGGCACTGCAACCCTGGCAAGTGGTGGAAGCCACCATGGCCAGGGGAATGAGGCGGAAGGCTCAATAAGTACCAGGGCCTCAGGCTTTTTTCTTAGGTGCCTCAGCGCAGCAACAGCCACTGCTGTCCCGAGTGAATAACCCATAATGATATAACCTCCGGCCTGGAGACCAAGTAATTCCAACGCCTCCGGCAGATCTGAGGCGATTCCCGGGATGGAAAAGCCCGCCTTGCCATTTATCACCGATGATCCCTTTTCACGTGTCTCCAGAAAGTAAACCCTGTGCCTTTCAGCCAGGGCCTCTACCGTTTCATGAAAGTTCTCATACACCGACCCCAGTCCCGGCAGCAACAGAATGTCAGACATTCTGTTCTCTTCACCAGGACAGTTGTCAAATTCCACGACATTAAGGCCTATGCCGGATGACAGCAACAGACGCCGGCTGTACCCTGAATTTGCCGCCACGCGCTTTGACTGGGTTTCTGTTACCGGGATTTCCATGAATCGAAGTTCATCATAAATGACATAACCCCGCAAAAATAGTATTTATCTGAATTTATTTACCGGCTACCCAGGTCTCATTTACCACCGCCATTCATCAGTTCACCTGCCGCCACCTGCCATATTCCCCACAGCAATTCCGCCGTGCCCCGGCAGTTACCTGCTTCATTCACCACCGGCATTCCTCCGTTCACCGACCGCAAACCGCCATTGGCCTACTTTGCGGGTTTTATTATCAGCAATATGCTGAATACCATATATATTTGTTCGAAAACAAACCTGATGAACAACCCGAGGAGCGCAATCATAGCAGGCGCCGGCATCGGCGGCATAACCACCGCTCTATACCTGGCACGCAACGGATACAGTGTGGAAATCTACGAAAAGAACAGCTTCCCCGGAGGAAGATGCGGCCAGATGACCCGCGATGGCTACAGATTCGACATGGGCGCTACCATGATGCTGATGCCAGAGGTATACCGCGATATCTTCCGTTCACTCGGTACAGAGCTTGAAGACGAACTCTCCGTCACTAAGATGGAAGATCTTTATACGGTCTGGTTCGACAACGGCAGCAAGCTGGTCTTCACTACAGATGAAAAGCGTATGGCAGACCAACTCGAGCAGTTCGAAAAGGGAAGCGCACCCCGCGAACGTGAGTATGTACGAAAAGGCCATGAGCTTTATACACTGGGTTTCCGTAAACTCCTGGGCCGTAACTTCCTTCGCATAACAGACTTCATCAACCTCCGAAACACACTTCTCCTGGTAAAACTGAAGACCTACATCTCACACAGCCGTTACACGCGCCGATTCTTCCGAAATCCGCACCTTCAGATGGCCTACACTTTTCAGAATATCTACGTCGGCCAGAGTCCTTTCTCCGCGCCAGCCCTCTTTTCAATGATCCCCGCCGCCGAACTCACCGAAGGCTCACTCTTCCCCCGTGGTGGCATGTTCAGTCTGGTTGAAAAGCTTATGTCCCTATGCGAAAAAGAGGGGGTGAAATTCCATTACAACAAGAGTGTTCAGCACATTTCTGTTCGGGGGAACCGCGCCCTCGGTTTCGAATTTGCCGACGGAACCGCAGCAAAAGCCGACGTGATAATAGCCAACGCCGATCTCCCATATGTCTATCGCGAACTCCTGCCTCCATCATTCAAATCGTGGAAGCTCAGGCAGATGAAGTACTCAGCCTCAGCACTGGTATTCCATTGGGGCGTCGACAAGATATATCCGCAGCTCGGGCATCACAGCATCTTCCTGTCTGATGATTTCCGCGACGGACTCAATGCCATATTCAAAAAGCGCTCAATAGGCAAGGATCCGAGTTTTTATGTTCACGCTCCCGTGCGTACCGACCCGACGGCAGCACCTCCGGGGTGTGATGCACTCACGGTAGTCATCGGGGCCGGACACTACCGCAGCTCAGACAATCATGACTGGCAGGCGATGCAGGAGAATGCACGTACAGCTGTCATCAATAAGCTTAAAAGAGCTGGTTTGACCGATATAGAAGAACATATAAGGTTTGAAATACCATGTACTCCCGTAGCCTGGGAGAGCATGCTGAATGTGACCCATGGATCGGTGTTCGGAAGCCTGGGCCATAATATACTGCAGATGGGGTACTTTCGCCCTCACAATCGCGACAGGAGATACCGTAACCTCTATTTCACCGGAGGCAGTACTCACCCCGGAAACGGAATACCCATGATACTGCTGTCAGCAAAACTTGTTACCGAAAGGATTCTGAATGATGACGTAAAAGAAAGATAATGAAAACAATAACCCAAAGCCGTCATAAACAGGAGATTATCGGCATTTTTGAATCGATAGATTTCGAAAGGATAATCGACCACCCCAACATACTTATCTCAGCCAATTTCTGGGAACCAGAGAGATACCATGCTGCCCGGGTCTGCTATCGGATAATGAGATACATCGACGATCTTATTGATAATCATAAGGCCGAACGCGGAGCCATTGCCCCTCACGAAAGGGAACAGTTTACTGCCGATGTGGAAAAATGGCTGCAGATATTCCTCGATTCCGGCAGGAATGACCCCCTGCAGGCCGGACTGATGGAAACGATTGAGCGATTCCGCATTCCCCTCTGGCCCCTTGAAGACTTTGCAAGATCAATGATTTATGACATCAATAACGACGGATTCCAAACGCTGCAGGCATATATCGACTATTCCAGGGGTGCTTCGGTTGCTCCTGCAAGCATCTTCGTGCATCTGAGCGGCCTTCGAAGCAATGGCGGCCATTACCTGCTCCCGGAGTTTGACGTGCGCGACACCGCAACCCCCTGCGCAATGTTCAGCTACCTTGTGCATATAATTCGAGACTTTCAGAAAGATCACCGTAACAACCTCAACTACTTTGCAGAAGATATTATGGCGAAGCACGGTCTTACACGGTCAGGACTACGAAGGATGGCATTCGGGGAGAATCTGTCGGAGGGATTCAGGTCAATGATGAGGGAGTACATGGCTCTCGCTGACAGGTACAGGATTGAGACACTACAGGTAATGGAACGTGTTTGCCCTATGCTTGGTCCCCGCTATCGCCTCAGCCTCGAGATAATATTCAATCTCTACCTGATGGTATTCGAACGTATCGATCCCGACAACGGAAGCTTTACAACCTCTGAACTGTTACCCACACCGGAAGAGACAAAAACCAGAGTCTGGCAGGTAATCGAAACTTCAAAATGGGATTTCTAATATCTGATATCTGATATCTGATATCTGAAATCATCAGATTCGGCTCTCCAGAACCTTCCTTACCACCTCAGGCGTAACAAGTTTCCTGTCGCCGAAGGCTATCCATTTGCGCTCCACAAACCTGTTGACTATTTCGTCAACCGTCTCCTGACCGACACCGTACTCACCAAGTCTTGTCTTTACCCCCAGAGACCGGAAGAACTCTTCCGTCCTGGTGATTGCCATTTCGGCACGGTCGGCTTCAGTTCCCTCAGTAATATCCCATACCCGTTCTCCGTACTGCAGCAGCTTGCCCATCTTCTCCTCCTTCAGCACCATCAGTATGCCCGGCAGCACGATGGCAAGGGTGCAGGCATGGTCTATATTGTGAAGGGCGGTGAGTTCATGACCGATAGTATGCACCGACCAGTCACCCGGAACGCCACAGGAGAGGAGGCCGTTGAGAGCCATCGTTGCAGACCAGAAGAGGTTGGACATGGCCTCATAGTCGGCAGGATTGGCATATACTTTCGGCCCCTCCTCAATAAGGGTTGTCAGAACCGCCTCGGCAAACCTGTCCTGGATTGGTGCGTTAACAGGGTAGTTAAGATACTGCTCGGTAGTATGGATGAAAGCGTCAATAATACCGTTTGCAACCTGGTGCTTTGGCAGGCTGGCTGCTGCATCGGGAAGCAGAACCGAGAACTGCGGGAATACCTTCGGAGAGCCGAATGCCCTCTTGTCAGTGGTCGATTTGCGGCTAATAACAGCGTTCTTATTCATCTCGGTGCCTGTGGCCGGGAGTGTCAGCACGGCAGCCAGCGGCAGGGCACGCTCAACAGGGGCGGCCTTATCCAGGATATCCCACGGGTCGCCGTTATCATACAATGCTGCGGCTGCAATGAACTTTGTTGCATCGATTACCGAACCTCCTCCGGCGGCTAGCAGGAAATCAACCTTTTCGCTCTTTATTTTATCTACGGCCTGCATGCAGGTTTCATATGACGGATTTGGTTCAATGCCCCCAAACTCAACTATGGTTCGGCCTGACAGTGCCTCCTTTATCCTGACATAAACACCGTTTCGCTTAATGCTGCCTCCTCCGTAAAGGAGCATTATCTTCTTGCCATTGGGTATCAGCTCGGAAATTTTTAATAGTTGGTCCCTGCCAAACAGAATGTTGACCGGATTGTAAAATTCAAAATCTTTCATTTTAGTTTTATTCAGTTAGTTTTCTATTCTCTGTCATTGCCAGTCCGGGAAATCTCCTGAGCATTTTTTGTGCTATCGGAACACTCCGGGTGGTATAACCCGGGGCGGTGGTTTTTATTACACCCTCCTCAAACCATAACGGATCAATTAGGGTTTTTGTTTTGGCCTCGCCTTTAATGTTGCCGTGGTAGGAAGTCCACATCCTGCCGTCGGGGCCTGTAAACACCTGGTTATGACCTGCGTTGATCAGCGGGGACTGAGGATCCTCGATTACCACTCCTTCTCTGACGATGTATGACTTTCCATCCCTTGAATAGGCCCCGAATAGCGGGTTCTTGTCATATTTTTTCCAGGGACCGTAAACATTCGTTGCCGTTGCGTATCCTACCGCATACCCCATTGTCCATGAAGAGTAGAAGAGGTAGTAGGTTCCTTCATGCTTTATGACGTGTGCCCCTTCAATACCGTTCGAATCCCATGCGCTGCCGGAACTTTGTGAGAAAAGCTCCACGGGTTCCTCCTTAAGGGTTACCGTTACCGTATCGAGTTCTGCTACGAATATTTTGTGAATGTTTGTCCATCCGTTATTGAAGAAGGCGTAAACCCTGTTGTCTTCATCCTCGAAAAGGGAGATATCGTTTGAAGGAAATGATGTTAATGGTTTTTCGTGTGTTCTGACCGTATAGGGACCTGTTATTTCAGATGCTGTTGCCACACCGCATGCATGAAAGTGCTTCATGTCAGGATCAGCATAACTGCCGCTGTTATTCTGACAATTGAAGGTGAGATACCAGGTGCTGCCGATCTTCCTCAACTCCGGAGCCCAGAAACGGTCCCGGTACCAGACATTTGAGTCGAGGGCAAAAGCATCGATAAGCAGCTTTTCGAATTTCCAGTTCCTCAGATCATCAGACGAGTAAAGCTTTACTCCGGGATTGGGTCCACCCCAGAAGGGTTCACAGGTGCCGACTGCATAGAACCTGCCGTCATGCGGAATAATATGGGTATCCCTGAATTCAAGCCCGTTTAAGGGGTTGGTCCAGGTGAATTCCTTCTGAGTGCATCCCTCCATGATAAAACTGAGCAATGCTATTGAAGTGATAAAACATAGTCTGGTGGTGGTTTTCATAATAAACAGGTTTTGTTGGCAGGGATCATATGAACAGGTTATGTTGGCAGAGATCATATGAACAGAGTCAAAGATAATAAATGTATTATTAACACGTAAATTTATGCCTCGGGATTTAGAATGTCATTCACCTGTAAGTGATGATATTTTTATGGGTGGGGCAGGAAGCGTCACTCTGGAATAGATAATACAAGGGTCCCTTCTTCTTGTGGAGGAAATCAATGAAGAGCAGATGTCCCTGATTGCTTTTGAGGAAGTTGTTTCGTACATTTGTTTTTGATCAGACAAATACAAACCCGAAACGAAGAACATGAAAAGGATCTTTCGCTTTGCACTGCTGATATCCGCAATTCTGGCGGCAATTATATCATGTGAAAAGGGCCCGCCGGAAAAGGGAGGCCCGAAGAACCCCAAACCAAACGACCTCTCATATATCCACCTGGTAGTCCAGAACTATTGCGGAGGCGAACTGGTTTCGGACCTGCTGGCCGGCAAGAATACAAAAGTAGGTTTGGTGCGGGTGACCACAGATGGTGAATACCTGACGGTGAAATATGAGATTGAAGGGAATGACTGGGTCATTTCAGAGACGCACCTGTCGGTTACGGCATCACTCTCTGATATTCCGGCAACAATGAACCTCAATCCGAAAATAGGTTTGTTCAAATACAAAAATGAACACTACCCCCAGGTAAGTTCATACACTTACAGTGGCATTCCGGTTGATGGTAATGGTAGCCTCTATATAATGGCACATGCAGTTGTGGAGCGCGTTACCGGCTGGAAAACTGATATCCCGGCAATCTCTGTACAGCTGCCTGAATATGTAACAATATCGGTTGATTACCCACAGGCCGGTTCCGGATCATATTTTACCACCACGGTAACCAACGGAGGCATCCTTGATGGCTCGTATGCCGGATGGTGTGTTGATGTAGGTAATGCCATCTACTCCGGAACAGAATATCTGGCTAAGGTTATCTCAGGTTACGATGCTGACCTTTCAGGCGTAGTTGACAAGCCTGAAAATCTTGAAAAGGTTAACTGGATAATTAACCGGAATTTCGTTGGACAGACTGCTTCTGATGGTACCGTTTACACCTTCGGCGATGTGCAGCGGGCAATCTGGGAACTGGTTGACAATGATGTCTCAGAGAGCGGACTGGGTGATTGGAGCCAGACCCGGGTTGATGAAATACTGATGCTCGCTGAAAATGCGCCGCCCGGGTATGTGCCTGAATGCGGCCATGAGGTTGTTATAATGCTGGTGCCAGTCAGCGGAGAAGGAGGAGAGCCGATTCCCGTACAGAAGACCATTACCCAGGTTGCAGTGATTACTTTCCCCGGGGTATGTGTTCCGGTAACTAAAGGCAGTGAGACAGCCTGGGCTGCAGGTTATGACTTCGGTGGACCGAATTGGGCAAAGTACTTCATTTATTGCACAAATCCTGTAAGATAAAACAGTTATTGGATCTTAATGTGTTAAAATTGAAAACCCGGCTGATCAACTACTATGATCTGTATATGTTACTTAACCCGGATTTATATTACTAATCAAAACCTTAACTCTTATGGAAGATCTCAATGAAACACAAAACGCCACGGCAGGTATGGAATTTTCAGAAAGGAGTGTAACCTATTTGAATGAGACCCGACGATGGACACTTTTCCTGTCAATTATCGGATTTATCGGAATCGGGTTTATGCTGATTGCTGCCATTTTTATGTTAACGGCATCTTCGCTGATCCCTGATATGCCTTTCTTCGGCGGCGCTGCTGCAACAATATTTTTCCTGCTGTTTGCACTTCTATACTTCTTTCCTATCTACTATCTGCTGAAATTCTCAACACTTTCAAAGCTGGCAATAGACGGAAATGACAGTAGACTGCTTGAAGAGGCAATGAGATACCTAAAGATGATGTTCAAGTTCATGGGTATTCTTGTCATCGTAGTGCTGGCAATCTATTTACTCATAATTATTATAGCCCTCTTTGGTGCGGCTTTTGCACTCAGATAACGACCCGGAAAAAGATTTTTGATGGCCGGTCACTCAGGTGGCTGGCCTTTTTTTATTGTAACCCTGCGAAAGTTAAGAGGATCGTGAGTAAAAATTGTACCATGAATAGGTGTTGTATTCAATTTTTTTTAATTTTACTATGTTTCGCTGCAGAAGACTGCAGATTAATAATTTTGTAATTAAGTCTGTATTGTTAACCTAAAACTATCTGAAAATGGAAAAGATTGTTAATCCCGTCCTCAATAAGACAGGTCTTGATCTCAATCAGGGTTCTCTGGTACACCTGAACGAAATCAGAAAACTGGCTCTGTTTATAGGAATTGTAATGCTTGTTATGTTTGTAATGATCTGCATAGGCATGCTGTCAATCATCATAATCGGGCTGATTCAAAATGAGCTTTTTATAGGCACAACTACGCTTGTTGCAGGTGTTTCGCTAATGGCAGTCTCAGTGGTTTACCTCCTTGCATTCATTTATCTCAACAGGTTCTCCGGCAGAATCAGTGATGCCTTTGCCGGCTCTGACTCCGGTAAAATCGAAATGGCATTTCTGAATATGAAATACTTCTTCAGGCTTATAGCGATAGTATTGATACTATATATAGTTGGCTTTTTAGTACTTGTGAGCACAAAAGTTCTGTTTTAATGAGAAGATAAAGACCGATCGGCTCTTGTCATATAGAAAAAATAAAACAAAAACATAAAAAGCATTTATAAAATATAGTAAAGCAACAAAAAAGTTTATATATTTGCGGCGTCAGGTTTTTTTATTAGTAAGATGATACAGTCAGTAAACAATAACCTCCTCAATTCAAACCGGAATAATAATAATGCCGGCCCTGGAGGGTATTGTATCATCTGAGAAAGTAATCAGGCAATGATATAAGCAGGCCCTCCGTAAAGACGGGGGGCTTTTTTGTTAATATAAAACTGTAAAATAAATGAAAGAGATTGTCAGAACCGAACAGGAGATCAGGTTTGTAAAAGAGACATTTGAACGGGAGCTTTCCTCCAGGCTGAATCTTTCGAGGGTATCTTCACCTCTTATTGTTGATGAGACTTCCGGCCTTAACGATGACCTTAACGGGATTGAAAAGCCGGTAGCCTTCAGCATTAGGGGAATGAACGGCAACAGGGCTTCCGTGGTGCAGTCGCTTGCAAAATGGAAGAGGCTTCGTTTAAGGGAACTCGAAATCCCCCCAGGGGAAGGAATCTTAACCGATATGAGGGCTCTGAGACCTGACGAGAACCTTTCTCCGCTCCATTCGGTATATGTCGATCAGTGGGACTGGGAGAAACATATATTCTCCGGCGATAGAACCCTTGGCTTCCTGAAGTCAGAGGTTAACCAGATTTACCAGGCGCTCTGCATCACCGAAGGGCTGGTCTGCAAGGAAGTGACAGGATTCCTGCCATTTCTTCCATATGAGATAACTTTCATTCACGCTGAGGATTTGGCAAGACAGTATCCTTCGCTTGATCCCAAATCGCGGGAAGATATAGTTGCCAGAAGATATGGAGCTGTTTTCATTATCGGTATAGGAGCAGTACTTTCTGATGGCAAGAGGCATGACGGAAGGGCTCCTGACTATGATGACTGGTCTACAGGGAATGAGGAGGGCTCCTTGGGGCTCAATGGTGATATAATCGTCTGGAACCCGGTGCTTGAATCTGCATTTGAGTTATCATCAATGGGTATCAGGGTTGATGGTAAATCGCTCTTGCTTCAGCTTTCAGAATGTGGCTGCAAAGAAAGGCTGGCACTTCCTTTCCACAGAATGCTGGCTGCCGGAGAGCTTCCGCAAAGCATAGGCGGTGGTATCGGCCAGTCAAGGGTATGTATGTTCATGCTCAGGAAACAGCATATAGGACAGGTTCAGGTCAGCATCTGGCCTGAAAAGGAACGACAGCGACTGGCGGTAATGGGGATAGAGTTAATGTGAGAATTAGCGAATTAGAAAATGTGATAATAATTTATAGTTTCGTAGTTTTTAGACGATGTGTTGGTGGACCGATTTGGTTGTGCGGGACATTTTTTTGTTCTCTGTTTTTAATTATCTTGGCTCAAAACAAGTTTGATATGAACAGGCAAATAGTTAATATATCTATTGGGTTTATTCTGGGATCAGTTTTATCAGCAACACAGGTAAATGGGCAGCAATCAGCAATAAGACCATGTGACGACAGCCATCCTCCGGTCGTTTTTGTGCATGGGTTCCTTGGAAGCGGAGACACATGGGCCCCTCAGGTTCAGAGATTTGCATCAAATGGTCATTGTGCAGACAGATTTTTTGCATTCGACTGGAACAGCCTCGGGGGAGGAGGCGCCGACATTCTTCTCGACAGGTTCATAGACTCCGTACTTATGGTTACCGGTGCTGAAAAGGTTCATCTTGCCGGCCATTCTGCAGGAGGTGGCAGAGGGTATAGCTATCTTGCCGACCCTGCAAGGGCAGCAAAGGTGATCTCGTATGTTCATATCGGCAGTGGTGCCAATAAGGCACCTGCCGGACCAGGGGGTAATATATCAACAATGAACATTTATTCAACAGATGACAGGGTAGTGCCAGGTGGGGATATTCCGGGCGCACTGAATGTAAAGCTGACAGGACTGGACCACTACCAGGTTGCCACCTCTGCCGAAACATTTGCACATATGTACAGGTTTTTCAATAATTCCGACCCGCTTACAACAGATATTTTACCTCTGAAGAGTATAACCATAGGTGGCAGATGTCTCTCCCTTGGTACCAATCAGCCGGCTGAGGGCACGATCATAGATATCTTCAGGGCTGATGACAGGGGGAATCCTTCAGGTCAGCCGGTTGCTACCCTGAAAGTACCCGCCAATGGCAACTGGGGGCCAGTTGAGGTCAGCCCTGATCATCACTACCTTTTCAGACTGAGTTCTGAACGACCCGGCTTCAGAGGGATTAACTACTATTTCGAGCCGTTTGAGCGGGATAATCCGCTTGTATACCTGCGTACATTTCCTTCCGGTATGTCGCCTGTGGGTTTGTTGCTGGCAGCCTTGCCAAATAATGATGACCTCTCTGTAATCAGCATCTTCTCATCAAGCCAGGCAGTCATAAACGGCCGCGATGACCTCTCTTTGAACGGTATCAGGTTGTCAACACCGGCACTCGCAGGTGCACAGTCAACCATGATTTCACTGTTTTGTTACGATGATCGTAATGACGGTCAGGGAACAGGAGAGCCAATAGCACTCTTTTTGTCGATGCCCTTCCTCAGGGGCGCCGACGTGCCAATAGGTACAATTGCAGAGGAGACCTGGGTGGCCGAATTCAACGGCAGAACCATCCCCGTCAGAAACTGGAGCAGCAAAACCGATGGTGTCACCATAGCTGTTTTCTGGTAATTTTTCCCTTACCAAAAACCTTGTCGACCGCAGGGAGATAACCAAAGCAAATCGCAAATCTGATATCGTTAACCGAGGCCTTGGCCGAGCTCGCGACCATCGGGAGCAATCTGATATCTGAAATCCACTGCCCTGCACCCTGCACCCGATCTCCGGTACCTGATACCCGGTACCCGGTACCTGATACCCGATACCCGATACCCGATACCTGATACCCGATACCCGATACCCGGTACCTGATACCCGATACCCGATACCCGGTACCTGATACCCGATACCCGATACCTGATACCCGATACCCGGTACCTGATACCCGATACCCGATACCCGGTACCTGATACC